>CAVOJA010000049.1:0-12933 GCA_963696015.1 uncultured Holophagales bacterium | reverse complement strand
GGGGGAGCTGAGGTTCACGAAGAAGGTCTCGTCCGGCTCGTCCGTCCCGTCGCCGTTGACGTTCACCGTCAGCGGCTGCGTCGTGACCCCAGCCCTTTCAAGGTGGTAAAGTATTGTAAACTGGTGACTTACCGTAAGGATATGCGCTTGTCATTGGCTTTCCGGCCTTTGTGACGGGCAGCTTCGGTTCTTCCCAGACGCGGAAAGCCACTTACCATGCGGGTTGCGGCCGCCGGCCACAAAGGAAACGGTCACCTTGAAAGCGCTGGTCGTGACCCCCGGGCTGAACGTGAGAGTCCCGGCGTCGGCGCCCGCCGTCGTGGCGGTCCCGTCGGCCGTCGCGTAGCTCACCGTGACCGTCTGGGAGCTCGGATTCGAGAGCGTCGCCGTGAAGCCGAACGGCGTGAGTCCGGCAGTCCCCTCGAGGCCCGAGACGTCGCCGACCGAGATCGACGGGACCGGGTCGTCGTTCGTGATGGTGGCGGTCGCGGCCGGGCTCGAGATCGTCGTCCCCGCGCTCGCGCCGCTGAGAGTGACCGTGAACGCCTCGGCCGGCTCGTTCTTCGTGTCGCCGTTCACCGTGACCTGGAAGGACTGCGACGTGGACCCGGCTGGGAAGCTGACGAGCTGCGCGTTCGCGACGTAGTCGGAGTCGGCCGTCGTGGCCGACCCGTCCGACGTCGTCGCCGTCACGCTCGTCGGCCCCGCGGCCGCCGGCGAGAGGCTCACCGTGAAGGTGACCGTCGTCGCACCGGCGTTCCCCTCGGCCTGAGAGACGCTCGCGATCGAGAACGAGGGCGTGGCCGAGTCGTCGTTCTGGATGTTCGCCTGACCCTGGGTGTCGCTGATTCGCGCGTTCACCCCGTTCGTCAGGCTCACCGCGAAGAACTCGAGGCCCTCGTCGGTCGTGTCCCCGTTCACGTTCACCGTGAGGGGCGCGCTCGAGGTCCCGGCCGGAATCGTCAGGGTCCCGGACGCGGCGACGTCATCCGAGTTCAGGACGGTGGCCGTCCCGTCGGCCGTCGCGTAGCTGACGGTGACCGTCTGGGCGCTCGGGTTCGAGAGGGAGACCGTGAAGGTGAAGGGGGTCGGTCCGACATCTCCCTCGAGCGCGGAGACGTCGTCGATCGTGATCGACGGGACCGGATCGTCGTTCTGGATCGTCCCGGTGCCCGCGCCGGGCGCCAGGATGGTCGACCCGCTGTTGAGGCTCAGGCCGACCGCGAACGTCTCGTCCGTCTCCCGCTTCGTGTCGCCGTTCACCGTCACGGAGAAGGTCTGCGCCGTGACCCCGGCGGGGAATGTGAGGACCTGGACCTTCGCGTCGTAGTCGCCGTCGGCCATCGTGGCCGACCCGTCGGCCGTGGTGGCCGTCACCGTCTCGGACGACGCCGAGGCGGGGGTCAGGTTCACGGTGAACGCGTAGGTCGTCGTCCCCGCGTTCCCTTCCGACAGCGTCACGTCGCCCACGGAGAAGGTCGGGCTCGGGGCGTCGTCGTTCTGGATCGTCCCCTGCCCCGTGCCATCGAGGACCGTGGCGTTCGCCGCGCCCGAGAGGTTCACGAAGAAGCTCTGGTCGGGCTCCTCCGTCGTGTCGCCGTTCACGAAGACGATGACCGGTTGCGACGTGACCCCGGGGGTGAAGGTGACGACCCCGGCCGACGCCTGGAAGTCCTCGGGGGTCGTGGCCGAGCGGGCTGCCGTGGCGTAGTCGACGGTCACGGTCTGGGTGCTCGCGTTCGAGAGGGAAACGGTGAACGTGAAGGGGGTCGTCCCCGCGTTCCCCTCGAGCCCGGAGGCGTCGCCGATCGAGATCACCGGCTGCGGGTCGTCGTCGGTGATCGTCAGGACCGCGGAGTCGACCGGGCCGAGCTCGGCGTAACCGCCCGGGTTCGACAGGGCCAGGTTCACGGTCTCGTTCCCCTCGAAGACCGTGTCGTTCTGGATCGTCACCGTGAACGTCTTGCTCACGGGGTCGCCGTCGGCCCAGCTGAGAGTCCCGGAGGCCGGGAGGTAGTCGAGCGGCTGACCCGCCGTCCCGTCGCTCGTCGCGTCGTCGATCGAGACGGCGCCGTCCGAGCCACCGGTCCGGGTCACGGTGATCGTCGCGGTCGGGCCCGCCTCGCCGACGCCGTAGACGGCGGAGCTGAGCTGGAGGACGCCAGGGTTCGGGACCTGCACCGCGTTCGAGAACTCCGAGGTGTTGCTCGCGGGCCCCGCCGCCGAGGGGCCGGGAAGGTCGGCGACGGGGTTCGTCGCCGTCGCGGTCATCGTGAGGTACAGGCCCCGCGAGTCCAACGGGGACGGCGGTGTAACCGGGGCGACGCCCTGGGCGTGCCCCGCCCCGTCCGTCACGACCGCGAGGGCCCCGATGACCGTGCGACCCTCGCCGTTGCCCGCGAAGCCGGCCGCGTCGCTCGTGAAGAACTGGAGGGTGACGGGAGTGCTGGGCGCGGTGTCGAGCGTCCAGTCGACGACGAGGTTCCCCGTGATGGGATCGTGTTGTGGGGCGTTCACCCCCGAGCCGACGACGGGCGCGTTCTGGCCGTAGTTCGCGTAGGCGGTGTTCGGGTCCGGTCCGGGAGTCGAGTTGTCGGCCGGGTCGACGCCTTCCTGGTCGTAGTCGAGGTCGATCCCGAGGCCGTCCTCGAGCTTGTTGTTTCCGAAGATCGAGTTCCCCCGGATGAGGTTCGCCCAGCCGTTGCCTCCGGACGTGACCTTCACTCCGTTCCGGCCGTTGCCGGCGATGACGTTCGACTGGGCCGGCGAGACGCCGCCGATGACGTTGTTGCCGCCCCCCGTGATCGTGATGCCGTCCCGGGTGTTGCCGTGGTCGGCGAGGTTCACCCCGTCGCGGCCGATGACGTTCCCCGGGATCGTGATGTTCGTGGCGCTCGAGGTCGCGAGGTGGATCCCGGAGCCGCCCGGGGGCGTCGTCGTGCCGTTCGACTTGATCACGTTGCGGTCCTGAGCCGCCGTCCCCCCGATGAGGTGGCCGCTCGTCGTCGGGTCGATCGGGCTGACGCCCGACGTCCCGATCCTCACGCCGTCGCGTCCGTTCCCCATCGGGATCCAGGAGCTCGCGTCGTTCGGGTCCTGCGCGAGCCCGATGAAGCTCCCGTAGAGCTGCACCTTCTCGCACGAGCCGGTGATCGAGACGCCGTCCTCGAGCGCGAAACCGATGACGTTCCCCGGTCCGACCGTCGCGACCTCCTCGGGGTGTGCCGGGTCGTAGCGCGTCGAGTCGACGACGATCGCCGTCCGCCAGTGGCCCAGGTTCGTGGAGAGGTCCTTGGCGGGGCCGATGATGTTCCCCTTCACGACGTTCGGTTCCCAGACCTTGCCACCGATGGCGACGCCGTCGGCGACCGGGCTGGCGTTCCCGCTGATGACGTTGCCGGGGCCGATCGTGTTCGCGAACGCGTTGACGACGATCTTGACGCCGTCGAGGCCGTTCGGGATCGCCGCGGTACCGGCGGCGTCCGTCCCGATCCGGTTGTTTGCGACGGTCACCTTCACCGTCCGCTCGCCGGAGATGTCGACGCCGAGGCCCTGGTTTCCGGAGATGAGGTTCCCCAGCGCGGCGTCGGAGGCGTGACCGACGAGGGTCGGCAGGACGGTCGGGATGTCGGGGGGCTGGACGGGCGGCGGGCTCGGCACGGGATACGGGCCGAGCGCGGTCGTCGTGACGGTGATTCCGGCCCCGCTGTTCGGGTGCGCGATCGCCCCGCTCGTGTCGGTGCCGATGCGGCAGTTCTGGACGGTCTTTCCCCCGTCGACGATCGAGATGCCGGCGCCGGACATGTAGCCGATGACGAGGTTCGTCACGGTACTCGTGCCGGACGTGCTCCCGAGGATGATGCTGCCGAAGGCGCCGGGCCCGGGACCGGGGCCGCCGACGATCTCGGTCCGCGACCCGCCGCCGTCGATCGTCACCGGAACGGGATCGTCGGGAGGTTCGCCGCGAGCGTCACCTTGGCGATCGAGAAGGCGATCGTATGGGGCCCGGGACCCTGGGCATTCACGCTCTGGATCGCCGCGTGCAAGGAACAGCCGCCGTTCGTCGTCGCGCAGGCCCCCGTGCCGCCGGTGAGGTCGGTGGCCGACCCGTCCTCGTTCACGGTAAAGGTCGCGGCCATGCCATCGGACGCGGTCACGGAGAAGAAGGCCGCGACGAGGAAGGACGATGCGATGCGGGCGAGGGCACGGCGACTCGGGACGGACATCTCGGACACTCCCTTTCCGCCCCTTCCGGGCGGAGGCACGAGTCGGCCCGGGAGAGGCGGCGCGGACGTCCGGGACCGCGTTCCGGGCCTGTTTCGGCCGACCGGCGCGGCTTTCGCCCCGGTGGCCGACGCAGCGACGATGACGACTGTTCTCTGAAACGAGAGCGCAGATCAAGGTCGTCCGCCGACTGCAATTCCCTCGAGCGGCCGAGCGGCCCGGGGTCCCCCTCCCCCCGCCGCGCCCGCAGACGGCCCGGCGGAACCCCGAGCGACAGACTTCCGTACCAAGGGGAACGGGAGGAACGACATGAAGGGTCCGAAGGTTCGCGTCGAGGAAGTCGAGGTCACGGGGGAGAAGCTCCTCGCGACGGTCAAGGAGCTCATCCACCAGGGAAACGTGAGGCGCATCGTCATCCGGAACGCGAAGGGTCTGACGCTGCTGGAGATCCCGCTTCTGCTCGGGATCGCCGGGGCAGCATTCGTCCCCGTCTGGGCCGCGATCGGAGCGCTGGCCGCGCTCGTCGCCAGGCTCACTCTCGTCGTCGAGAGGGTTCAGGACGCTCCCGCCGGTCCGGCGGACTCCGACGGAGCCGGCGAGGAGAAGGAAGAAGGGGCGCCGATGTCGAAACCCGCCCGAAAGGCCCCGGGCCGCAGGACCTCACCGAAGCGCTGACCCCGGCGGAGAGGTCTCGGTCGCACGAATCCAGCGCGCTCACGCCGGCGGGAACACCGGTCCTGCCCCAGAATCGTGACCTCGGAACGGACGAACGGCGGGGCTCGGATGGCGTCGACAGGATCGGACGATAGGATTCCGCGGTCCATCGAGGCCACCGAGGCGCTCCGGGACGGACGTTTCGGCGTCCGCGTCCCCGAGGCCGGATCGGCCGACCAGGTCGCGCGGCTCGGGACCGCCCTCAACGACCTCTCGTCGGCGCTCGAACGGCGGTGGCGCGAGGTCGCCGAGGTCGACGCGATTGCGGCGCGGATCAACGCCGTGCACCACCTCGACGACGTCCTGGAGGACTTCTTTCGCGAAGCGCGGGACATCTTTCCCTACGACCGGATCGGCTTCTCCCTCCTCGAAAACGGCGGCACGGTCGTCCGCGCGCGATGGGCCAGAAGCGACCTCGGCCCGCTCCGCCTCGGAAAAGGGTACGCCGCGCGCCTCGAGGGGAGCAGTCTCCAGTCGATTCTCGAGACGGGCCGACCTCGGATCATCGACGACCTCGTCGCCTATCTCGAATCGAACCCTTCCTCCGAGTCGACGAGGCTCGTGGTCGAGGAGGGAGTCCGCTCGTCCCTGACCTGCCCCCTCGTCGCCAACGGCGTGCCCGTCGGGTTCATGTTCTTCTCCTCGCGGCACCCGGACACCGACCGGGACGCACACGTCGACGCGTATCGGAAGACCGCGGGCCAGCTCTCCGTCACCGTCGAGAAGGGGCGCCTCATCTCCGAGCTCTCGGAGCAGAAGGCAGCCCTGGAGATCCGGAACCGCTTCATCACCCGGGTCTTCGGCCGCTACCTTTCGGATGCGGTCGTCGAGCAGCTCCTCGAGACCCCCGACGGCCTTCGCCTCGGGGGAGAGAGACGGGTCGTGACGATCGTCATGACCGACCTGCGGGGCTTCACTGCGACGGCCGAGCGGATTCCGCCGGAAAGCGTGGTGGCGCTGCTGAACCTCCACCTCGGCGCGATGTCTGAGATCGTCCTCAGGCACGGCGGGACGATCGACGAGTTCATCGGCGACGCTCTTCTGGCTCTCTTCGGGGCGCCCCTCGCAAGGGAAGACGACGCCCGGCGCGCCCTCGCGTGCGCGGTGGAGATGCAGCAGGCGATGGAGGGCGTGAACGCGCGCGCTCGCGCGCTCTCACTGCCGGAGATGGGAATGGGAATCGGCGTCCACACCGGCGAAGTCGTCGTGGGCAGCATCGGGTCGGAGCGACGGGCGAAAGACGAGATCCGCCTGGCGCTACCCGGCGGCCTCGAGCTCGACGCGCAAGTCCTCGGCCCGGCGGACCGGGGCGCCGGCGTGAGGATCCGTTTCGAGAAGCTGCCGGACGAGGCGGCCCGCCGCTTCGGGATGATGGCGGGCCGAGCTCTTCCTCTCCCCGGTTCCTGAAGCGACGCGTCCCGCGCCGACGGGTTCCCGGTGGAGCGCCTTCGGGCCGCCGCGCCGCAGCCCGGGCCGTCGCGACGTCGTGGGCGGCCAGCCCGTCGAGCCGGGGCCCGAGATCCTCCTCGAGGAGGCCGAGGAAGCAGTCGACGTGCCGTACGGGAGCCATCAGGTCGGCGAGACCGTGTCGGCGAACGCCTCCAGCTCGCGGTTGGCCTCCTCGAGCTCGGCGGTCCTCTCACGGACCCGCCTCTCGAGCGCTTCGTTCAGGGCCCGGACCTGGGTCTCCGCCTGAACGCGGTCGGTCACGTCGATGGTGTCGCCGGCCTGGAACGCCAGCGCCCCCGCCGATGTCACAGGGAGCTTCAGCGTCTGGTCGTCACGTCCTCCGAACTCCTCGAAAACCTCGATTGGACGCCCTTCCCGGAGGACCCGCTGGTCGTCGGCGACCATCGCCTTCGCGAGGTCGGAAGGAAAGAGGTCGTTCATGCTCTTCCCGATGAGCTCGGAAAGCGGACGGCCCAGGAGCTTCTCCGAGCTGCGGCTCAGCTTCACGGCGCGGACGGCCTCGTCATTGAGGAGGACGTGAATCGGCCTCTGCTCGAGGAACACCTAGAGAACGGTCTCAGCCTCGGAGCGCGGAAGGACGGCGGCCCGCTGCTCCGGCGTAAGGCCTCGCGATTTCGCGAAGGTCACCAGGCGCTCGAGATGGCCCCGGTCCTCGCTGCCGAGGCAGGAAAGTAGACGCTCCAGCTCGGGGTTGGCGCTCCGCAGCGAGTTGCGGTAGCGGCTTTCCACGGCCGACGTCTCGAGCCAGAGGGCGGTCCGGACCGCTTCGGCGAGGGTCGGAGGGACGGGAGATTCCCGAAGGACCCGCACGTTGGCGACACCGATGCTCACCGTGACGGAAACGACCCCTCCGGCGGTCGCGGCGGGCGTCTCCGCTACGGCCCGGCAGACCCGCTCGAACACGCCGCCCCCCCGCGGTCGGCCGGTGGCCCGGGGCGACGAGGAGAAACTCCTCGCCGCCGCACCGGCCGAAGACGTCGTAGGGTCTCAGGCAGCTCCGGACCGTCTTCGCGAAGGCGACGAGGACGGCGTCTGCCGCCGGGTGGCCCCACGTGTCGCTGACGTTCTCGAAGTGGTCGAGATCGCAGACGCCGAGGCTCAGCGCCCCCTTCTCTCGCGCCGCTCGCGAGACCTCCCGCTCGAGCGCCTCGAGCGCTGCCCGACGGTTCGGAAGTCCGGTCGGGGCGTCGTGCGCGGCCTGAAAGGCGAGCTCGTCCCGGACGCGCGCGAGGTCGGTCTGGAGCTCGAGCATCCGCATCCCCACCCGGATGCGCGCGCGGAGCTCCCCGAGGTCGTTCGGCTTGGCGATGTCGTCGTTCGCACCCGCGTCGAGGCCACGGACGATGTCGCTCTTCTCCCCGCGGGACGTCAGGAGGACGACGTAGGGCGGGCTCGAAGTCTCCCTGCGCCGGAGGCGGCGACAGACTTCGGGCCCCTCGAGGCCCGGCATGTTCCAGTCGAGGAGGACGAGCGGCGGTGCGTCCTCCTCCATGAGGACCGCCTCTGCCGCCAGCCCGTCGGCGACGACCGTCGGCTCGAGACCCCACTTCCCGAGGATCGCCTCCAGCATGCGGCGCGACGTGACGTCGTCGTCCGCGACGAGGGCTTTCACCGCAGGAGCTCCTGCATGCGGGGCAGAAGCAGCGAGAAGGCCGCCTGGAGGTCGGGGACGAGCGCGGCGACCTTCTCGGCGCGGCCCGCGGCGCCCGCCGCCTCGACTTCGCCGGCCACGGCGCTCATGGCCACGGCGCCTACGTTCGCGCACGCTCCCATGAGGGCGTGGGCCAGCCGTCCGGCCTCGGCCGGATCGCCCTCCTGCACGGCTTTGCCGAGCGCCACCAGCTTCAATGGAACGTCCTCGAGGAACCCCCTGGTGATCTCCCCGATGAGGTCGGCGTCTCCCATCAGGCGGTTCTCGAAGCCGGCCCGGTCGAAGACGGGGAGTGCCTCCGCCGTGGAGGCCGCCCTCTCCGCGGCGGGGGGCAGGAGCGTCGGCCCCTCTTCGTTCGGTAGCCACTTCTCGAGGGCCGCGAGCAGCTCGGCCGGGGCGATCGGTTTGGAAACGTAGTCGTCCATCCCCTCCGCCAGGCAGCGTTCCCGGTCGCCCTTCATGGCGTGGGCCGTCATGGCGATGACGGGAATCCCCGGCTTCGGTCGCCGGGTCGTCCCGGAGCGGATCGCCCTCGTCGCCTCGAAACCGTCCATCACGGGCATCTGGACGTCCATGAAGACGAGGTCGTAGGGCGCCTCCTGCAGAGCGAGGACCGCCTCCCGCCCGTTCGCCACCGCTTCGGCGCGATAGCCGAGCTTTTCGAGGATGCGCAGGGCCACCTGCTGGTTCGTCGTGTTGTCCTCGGCCAGCAGGATCCGGAAGCTCCGCCGCCTGGCCTCGCTGAGGGAATGCCGCGTGAGGAGGGCCGCCGGTTCGATCCGCCCGGAGCTCAGGCTCCGACCGAGGACCGTGGCGAGGCAATCGTGGAGCTGGGACTGCTTCACGGGTTTCGTCAGGTAGGCCGAGAAGCCGATTTCCTCCAGGCGTCGGGCGTCTCCCCGGAGGCCGAGGGAGGTCATCATGACGAGGAGCGTGTCCCGGAGCGCGGGTTCCGCCTTGATCTCCCGCCCGAGCGTCTCGCCGTCGATCATCGGCATCTGCATGTCGGTGATGACGATCCGGAACGGGTCGCCCGCGGCGACGGCCGCGCGAAGCATGCGGAGCGCCTGCTCCGCGCCATCGGCCTCCCCGTGCCTCACGCCCCAGGACGACAGCTGCTCCGAGAGGACGAGCCGGTTCGAGGCGTTGTCGTCCACGGCGAGGATGCGGACCCCTGTCACGTCGGCCCTCTCGAGCCGCTCGCCGCGGGAATGCTCCTGCTTGCGGAGAGACGCCGAGAACCAGAATCTCGACCCCTCTCCCTCGACGCTCGTCACACCGACCTCGCCCCCCATCAGGCGGGCCAGGCGCTTGCAGATCGCCAGACCGAGACCGGTCCCGCCGTACTGCCTCGTCGTCGAGGCGTCGACCTGCTGGAAAGCGCTGAAGAGGACCCCGAGCTTCGCCTGCGGTATGCCGATCCCGGTGTCTCTCACCTCGAAGCGCACCTCGAGCGTCGCCTCGGTCTCCTTGCCTGCCGCAGCTTCCACCACGACCTCACCCTTCGGCGTGAACTTGATGGCGTTCCCGATCAGGTTGACGAGAACCTGTCGGAGGCGCCCCGGGTCGCCGCGGAGGAAGGTGGGCATCTCGGGGTCGATCCGGCAGATCAGCTCGAGGTCCTTGTCCTGCGCCCGCACGGCGAGCATCTCCGCGACGTCCTCGAGCATCGTCCTGAGGTCGAAGTCCAGCTCCTCGAGGTCGAGCTTGCCCGCCTCGATCTTGGAGAAATCGAGGATGTCGTCGATCACGGCCAGGAGCGACTCGGCGCTCGACCGGACGACCTCCGCGAAGCGGCGCTGCTCTTCCGTGAGGTTGCTGTCGAGGAGGAGGCCGGTCATGCCGAGGACGCCGTTCATCGGCGTCCGGATCTCATGGCTCATGTTCGCGAGAAACTGGCTCTTGGCGAGGCTCGCGGCCTCGGCCTCGCGAGCCATGTGGTGGGCGAGGGCGCTCGCGGCCTCGAGCCTCTCGTTCGTCTCCGCCCTTTCCTCGAGCGCCTGCTGCAGCTCCTCCTCGGTCCGTTTTCTCTCGGTGATGTCCCGCAGGATCCCGACGGCGTGCCAGGCCTCCTCGATCCGGACGGCCGAGAGGGAAAGCGCGACGGCGATCTCCCGGCCGTCCTCGTGCCGGGCCGTCAGCTCGAGGGTCTTCCCCACCGCGGCGCCCTCACCGGTCTCCAGGAATCCCCGGTAGGCAGGAAGATGCGCCCCGTGAAACCTCTGCGGCGCGATCAGGTCGTGGAGGTTCCTCCCGCCGACCTCCGCCGCCGTGTACCCGAGAATCCGCTCCGCGGCGGGATTCCAGTACGAGACGTTTCCGGACCCGTCCATCATCAGGATGGCATCCTGGGCCGACTCGGTGATGGCGTGGAGACGGGCCTGGCTTCCTTGAAGCGCCTCGGCCGCCTTCGCCCTTTCCCGGTACGCGCGCGCGGTCAGCGTCCGGAGAACGAACCCGAGGCCGGCGGCATCCGCCAGAAGGAGGACCCCCGCGAACGCCGCCGCCATCCAGCCCCGCTCGTGAACCGGGGCGAGGACCTCGGCCGAGTCCACCCGTGCGACGAGGAGCCAGGGAGAGCCCGCGACGGGCCGGATGGCCGCGATCACCGGGACCCCGCGGTAGTCGACCCCGTCGACGATGCCCCTCTCCCCGAGTGCCGCCTTCACCACGGGGACGTCCGTCCGGGTGAGGGGCACCCGCAGCCTCAGGGCGGCTTCCTTACGGTACTTCAGGTCGTTGAGGTAGAGGGCGTCGGCCCCGTCCCGGCGGACGAGGAGCGTCTCGGCCGTGACGCTCGGCGTGGGCCAGCGCGCGAGGAACGGGAAAAGGAACCTGTCCGGGCCGATGCGCAGCGCCACGACCGCGAGAAGCGCGTTCCCCGCGCGCTCGTCGAGGATCGGGGCGAGGACCATGAGGTAGATCCGGCCGTCCGCGTCGTTGAAGTAGAAGTCCTCGAGGACGGTCCGCCCCGCTCGCAGCTCCATCTCGGACCGCGGAGAGACGAGCGAAACCGCCCGTTCCGGACGGTCGGGGACGGCGATCCCCTTGCGGAAGCCGGCGTCGAGCAGCAGGACGGCGTCATAGCCGGAGGCCTCCTGGTACCGAGCGAGCCAGACCCCGAGGTCGGCCACGCTCCCGGCGTCGCCCGCGAGGAAACCCCGGACGAGGCGCGTGAAGGCCGGATTCGCCGAGAAGACGCCCGCGTCCCCGAGACGCTCCGCGCGCCAGCGCGTCAGCTCCGACGCCTTGAGGTCGGCGACGGCCGTCAGCTGGGTCTCGACCTCGAGCCGATGGTTTCTCTCGAACCACCGGACGTAGCCGGCTGCCGCGAGGGGGACCAGGCAGGCGAGGAGTCCGAACAGCACGAAGAGGGCGAATTTCCCTCGACGCTGGATCGGGTCGCTGCTTTTCATGGAGCGTCCAGCCCTTTCAAGGTGGTAAAGTGTTGTAAATTGGTGACTTACCGTAAGAACAGGCGCTTGCCATTGGCTTTCCGGCCTTCGTGACGGGCAGCTTCAGCTCTTCCCAGACGCGGAAAGCCACTCACTATGCGGGTTGCGGCCGCCGGCCACAAAGGAAACGGTCACCTTGAAAGCGCTGATGGAGCGTCCTCTCGCGACCGGAGACGCGGTCGACCCGAGACGTGAGTCGTTCTCCGGATCATGTCCCGCGCGCGCAGGGTCGCCGAGGCTCTCGAGGGGCTCGAGGAGATGATCGCCGAGACCGGGGCAGAGGTCTCCCGCGGCCCGCTCCCGACGGTCCCCGGCGGCGCTCCCCAGCTCGTCACGCTCTTTCGGCACCTCGTCGCCAACGCCCCGAGTATCGCCGAGCGGTTCCGCCGCGGAAGAGGACCTGGTTCGGGTCTACGACCTCCAGCGAATTGTCACGTCGTCAAACCGGTCGGCGCCGAGGAGCTCGCGAAGATCGTCAAGGCCAGCCCGACGTTCTGGCTATCGGTCGTTTCGCTTCCGCCCGGCTGAGCAGGCCCCGGGATCTCCCGTTCGGCCGCTCTGGGTCAGCCTGTCCCGTCGTCGCACCGGACAGCCCGGCCGACCTTGAGAGAGAATGAGGGGACAGGAATCGACGGTGCAGGGACGTCCAGACCCACCGCGGAACGGGCCGCCCGAAGGGGAGGCGGCGGTGAAGGACCGGGCTCCCGGCGCTGCGCCCGGTCCCGTCGAGACCATCCTCTTCGTCGACGACGACGAGGATCTCGTCGAGCTCCTGACTCTCGGCCTCGGCGACCTCGGCTACCGGGTGACCGCCTTCTCTGACCCTTCGAAGGCGATCGCCGCGTTCCGGTCGACGCCGGGCGCGTTCGACGCCGTCGTCTCCGATCTCTCGATGCCCCGAACGTCGGGCCTGGACCTGGCGAGGCAGGTCCTCGAGGTCCGGCCGGGCACACCGATCGTCCTGATGTCCGGATACGTCCGCGAAGAGGACGAATCCGCCGCGAAGGAGATCGGGATCCTCGGGTTCGCCGCCAAGGGAATCTCGACCGTGGAGATCGCCCGCGAGCTGGACCGGCTCCTCCAGGGCCGGCCGTCGCCCGAGGCCTCTTCCGACGACGGACCGACTTGAACTTGAACGCCGCCAGAGGGGGACGAGCGATGGACGAGCCTCTCCGAGCCTCCACCCCGACCGCACCCCGCACGGCACCGGCGTGGACGAACGTCGTCCTGCCCGTGACCGGGATGACGTGCGTCAGCTGCGCCCGGCTGATCGAGTGGAAAGTGCAACGGCTCGACGGCGTCCGCTCCGCCCGAGTCGGAATCGCCACGGAAACGCTGCACGTGGAGTTCGACCCGGCCCGGCTCGAGACCGGCACGATCGTCGCGTGCGTCCGGAGGGCCGGCTTCGGCGTCGCCGGG
>CAVOJA010000048.1:0-6268 GCA_963696015.1 uncultured Holophagales bacterium | reverse complement strand
GCCGGCGCTGGACCACTACCCATCGGGCGACGACAGCGCCGACACGCGGCGCTGGAGCGACTGGCTGGAAGCGCAGGTTCGCCTGCATCCCGCCGATTACTTCTGGCTGCACAAACGCTTCAAGACCCACCCGTCCGACGCGCCGGACCGCTACCGCAGCCCGGCCAGGGCAAGCTGAACTGCAACACGGATACCCGCGCCCGAATTGCGTCGCGCCGCGCGCCTGCCTACCATGGCGCGCTGTCATCACCGTGGGGAAGTAGTTCCATGTCGTATCAGGCCGTGCTCTGGGATTTCGGCGGCGTCATCACGACCTCGCCCTTCGAAGCCTTCAACCGCTATGAGGCGGAACACGGCCTGCCGCTCGACTTCATCCGTCGCATCAACGCCACCAATCCCGACATCAACGCCTGGGCGCAATTCGAGTCGAGCCGCATCGGCATCGAGGAATTCGATCGGTTGTTTCTGGCGGAATCCCGTGCCGCCGGCCATCCCATCCCCGGTCGCGACGTGATAGCGCTGTTGAGTGGCGACGTGCGCCCGCGCATGGTCGAGGTGCTGCGCCGCTGCAAGCAGGATTTCAAGATCGCCTGCCTCACCAACAATGTACGCGCCGGGCACGGCCCGGGCATGTCGAGCCTCACGAAGAGCTCGCGGTACTGGTCGAGCGACGCGCGGCCCGGAAGGAGCGGAGGCGGCGAGGTGTTCGCCTCGCCGGCGGACATGAACGAAGCGGAGACCATCCAGAGGAGCGGGGCGAGCGTGACGACCGCACCGGCCACGAGGGCCGCGTGGACGCCCAGCGTGGCGAGCGTCTTCCTCCTCACACCGCGCTCCCTTTCTGAAGCCGGCGTTGCAGGAGCGTCGCAGCGAGGATGACGGCAAAGAGGACGAACGCGATCGCGGCCGCCGACCCGATGCTCCACCACCGGAAGCCCTGCTTGTACATGAAGAGCGCCACGCTCAAGGTCGCGTTCATCGGGCCGCCGTCGCCCCCCGACATCACGTAGGGCTCTGCGAAGAGCTGGAAGTACCCGATCGTCGTCGTGAGGCCGACGAAGAGGAACGTCGGCGCCAGGAGCGGCACCGTGATGAGCCGGAAGCGCTGGACCGCGCCCGCGCCGTCGATTCGGGCCGCCTCGTGGAGGCTCTCGGGAATGGCCTTCAGCCCCGCGACGAAGATGATCATGTTCGCGCCGAAGTTCTTCCACGCCGCCATCAGGACGATCGCCGGCATGGCCCAGTGCGGGTCGCCGAGCCAATCGACCGCCGGGATGCCGACGAGGCCGAGCGCGGCGTTCAGGAGGCCGAACCGCGGGTGGTAGAGGTACTTCCAGACCGCCGCCACGGCGACGAGGGTCGTGACGACCGGAGCGAAGTAGATCGTCCGGAAGAGGCCCGCAAAGCGGACGAGCTTGTGGTTCAGGAGGAGCGCGGCGCCGAGAGAGACGGACACCGTGAGCGGCCCGCCGACGAGGACGAAGAAGAACGTGTTCCCGAGCGCCTTCCAGAAGACCGGGTCGTGGAGGAGCCGGGCGTAGTTGCGCAGGCCGACGACGCGCGCGGCCGAAGGGTCTCCGACGGCGTAGAGGTCGAAGTCGGTCAGGCTCAGGACGGCCGAGGCCAGGACCGGAAGCGCGAGGAAGGTGGAGAGGAGGAGGAGGCCGGGCGCCACGAGGAGGAGGCCCGCCTTCGCCTCGCGCGCCCGCCAGGTGGAGAGGCCCCTCACTTCCCTGTCTCCGCGGCCTTCCGGTCGAGCAGCCAGCGCCGCTTCTCGAGGATGGCGTCCACGTCGGCGTCGAGCGCGGCGAGCGACTCGTCCAGCCCTTTCGCCCCCCTGGCGACCGGCTCGAGCCGCTCCCACACCTTCGCCGCGATCTGCTCCCACTCGGGGACCTTCGGCGTCGCGCGGACGTGCTCGAGCTGGAGGCGGAACGAGGCGGTCCTCGCGTCGCCGGCGAGAGCCGGCTCGTCCCACGCCGACCGCCGGGCCGGCAGGTCTCCGCAGAGCGCCCAGAAGCGCTTCTGCGTCGCCGGCTCCGAGAGGAGCTCGACGACCTTCCACGCCGCGTCCTTCCGCGGCGAGGAGCGGAAGACGACGAGGCTCGATCCCCCGGCGAGGGAGACGCCGGGCCCCGGCATCCCGTCGGGTGCCGGGAGCGGCGCGGTGGCCCACGAGCCCTGGAGGCTCGCCGGAAGCCGGCGCCGGAACTCCCCGAGGTTCCAGGGCCCGGTGACGTACATCGCGAACTCGCCCGCGGCCATCTGCTGGTAGAGGTTCGCGACCTGCGAGTTCGCCAGCGGCGGCGCGAGGCCATCCCGGTAGAGGCCGACGAAGAACTCCGCCGCGCGCCGGAACTCGGGAGCGCGGAAGGCGCCGTGCCGCCCGCCCTCCGACAGCAGCCCGGCGCCGGCGGCGACGGCGAGGGTCACCGGCTGGGCCCACTCGTTCGTCGGAAGGAGGAGGCCGTAGTGCCCGCTCCCCCCCGTTCGCTTCACCGCCTCCATCGCCGCCCGCCAGCCGCTCCAGCTCTTCGGAAACTCTGGCACGCCGGCCGCCGCGAGGAGGTCGCTCCTGTAGAAGACGAGCCTCGTGTCGACGTACCAGGGCACCCCGTAGAGGACGCCGTCGAGGACGTTCGTCTCCCAGATGCCCTGGTAGTAGTCGTCCGGCCGGACGGCGACGCTCGCCGCGACGCGCGCGTCGAGCGGCTCGATCGCGTCCAGGGCGGCCATCTCGGGGATCCAGGTGTTTCCCATCTGCGCCACGTCGGGCATCTCGCGGCCGACGAAGCCCGTCAGGAGCTTCTCGTGCGCCGCCGTCCAGGGAATCTGCTGGACCTCGACCTTCAGGCCGGGATGCCGCCGCTCCAGCTCCGGAACGAGCTCGCGGACGACCTCTCCTTCGCGCCCGAAGGCCCAGAGCCGCACCGGGTCGGTGCGATCTGCGCCGCCCGAGCAGGCCGTCGCCGCGGCCAGGACGAGGCCCGCGGCGAGGAGCCTCACCGGGCCGCGGCCCCCTCGAGCACGCCCCGCTTCGCCGGCGCCTCTTCGAGCCAGCCGCCAGTGAACCCCGCGCGCCGCAGGCCAGCCACGATCGGCGGGGAGTCCCTCATGAGGCGCCAGAGGAGGCCGCTTCGCTGGTTCTCGATCATCAGGACCATCGGTCCCTGGTTGATCCCGACGTAGTTCGTGGCGTACCACCCCATCTCGGGCACGACCTTGCCGAGGGGCGTCGGGACGTCGGTGAGTCGAAACGTCGGGTTGAAGGAGTCCAGGAAGCCATAGGTGCCCCAGAGGTGCTCGCCGTGGAGCCGTTTCATCTCCTTCATCGCCGGGAGGACGACCTCCGGGGCGAAGGGCAGCGATGCGGCGGCCGCCATCGGGGTCATCGTCCCGTCGTCGTTCGACCAGAAAGACGAGACGCCCCGGGCGCCATAGGTGATGAACTTCCGCGTCCGCCCGTCGACGACCCGGGTCACGTCGGCCGGCCCGTCGCTGGCCGAGAGGCCCCAGACGTCCGCCGAGTAGCCGCGGTACCCTTCCGGATTCCGTATCGCGTAGGCCCGCTGCGCGAGGACCGCGCGGCGGGAGTTCTCGAAGTAGTCGATCCCCTTCGGCCGCATGAAGGCGTCCTGGATCCCTCGGAAATCGATCCACGCGTGAGAGAACTGGTGACCGAAGAGCGGGGCGAAGTTGACGTAGGTCTGCCCCTCGTGCTCCGACCACCTGTACGACGAGCAGAAAGCCTCCCACGCCCCGTCCGTCGCCGGATGCGTCGGGGAACCGAGCGCGAGGACGTAGAGGATCATCGACTCGTCGTAGCCGTGCCAGTCGGCCGGACCGAATCCTTTCTCGGGATACCAGGCCATTGCCACGCGCGCGGGTCGCGGCTGCATCCAGCGCCAGTCGACCCGCTCGTAGAGCTTCGTCGCCAGGTCTCGCACTTCCGCTTCGGCCAGATCGTCCCGGTTGAAGTAGCGTCCCGCGACGAGGGCACCGGAGAGGCAAAGCGCCGTGTCGATCGACGAGAGCTCGACGTCTTTCGCCCAGCGCTTTCCCGTCTTCATGTCGAGGAAGTGGTAGAAGAAACCGCGGTAGCCCGCCGCTTCCGTGGACGACGGCCCCTGCGGTGCGTTCCAGAGGAACCGGAGCGTGAGCAGGACGCGATCGCGGGCCTGCTCCCTGGCGATCCAGCCCCGCTCGGCGCCGACGACGTAGGCCGAGAGACCGAAGCCGACGGCGGCCACGCTCGAGGCCCACTGGGCGGGCCAGCGGTCGGGGACGAGGCCGGTCGTCGGGTCCGCGGTATCCCAGAACCACTGGAACGTCCGGTGCTCGAGCTCATCGACGAACGGGTCGAGAACCCGGGGAGGAGCTGCGAGCGGCTCCCCCCCGGTTGCCGGGACGACGCGCGCAGGAGCGGTCTGTACGCTTCCGGCGCGCGCGGAGGACGGGCCCCCGCAGCCCGCGAGAAACGTCGCGAGGAGGAGGGTCGCGACCTTTCGGAGCGCGGGCCGCGGAATCACGCGGGCCTCCTCAGAAGCTCAAGCTCGCGCCGAACTGCAGCCGCCGCGGGTTGTAGCCGTTGTAGGGCTTACCGAAGTTGGCGTTCACGTCGGGGAGGGCCGGCTTGAAGCCCTCGTAGTCCTTCTCGTTCGTGAAGTTGGAGATGTTGAGGACCTCGGCGAAGAGGTTGAGGCCGAAGGGGCCGCCGAGAACGAAGCGCTTCTCGAGCCGGAAGTCGACGCTCTGCGTCCACTTCGGCGGGTCGCCCGCCCCGACGTACTCCGTGCAGGTCGTCCAGCCGGCCGAGCAGTCGTTCACGCCGTTCGGGAAGCCCGAGCCGGTCGTGACGAGCGTGGAGAGGCGGAAGGCCCACGGCAGGTCGACCATGGCCGACAGGGTGAACTGGTGCTCCTGGGCGAGGTTGCTGCGCTGCCGCCGCCCGTAGAGCGGGTCGAGCGCGTTCGCGCTGAAAAAGTCGTTGCCCGTCTGCTCGGCGTCGCCGTAGACGTACGAGAGGGAGCCGCCCCAACCTTTGGAGTACGGCTTCTCGATGACGACCTGGATCGAGTCGAACCACGACTCCTTCGTCCTCGACAGGATCGCGCGTGTGTAGCCGGGGACCTCACGGATGCCCCAGTCGCACTCGAGCGGGTTGTCGACCTTCTTCGCGGCACAGGTCCAGGTCAGCTGGTTCTTCCCGTGGACGTTCGTGTAGGCGGCGGAGGCGTTGAAGGCGCCGAAATTGTGGCGGATGCCGAGGCTCCACTGCTCCGAAGACGGCGGATCGAGGTTGTTGTTGTCGAAGAGGTAGACCTCCGGCTGCCCGGCCGCACGCGGGGGATTCTGCCACCCGATCGAGGATGTCGCGCGCATCGGGTTCTGTCAACGAGAGTATTTGTCGAAGAGGGCTAATGTGGCCCCTATGCCAGGCACATATGTTTCCTATATGAGAACGCGCGGATCGATCCACGTTCGCTGCCGCGGTTACAGGAAGTGGCTCTGAACCCCCAGCACGGCTTCGATCTGACCAGCCCGGTCGTCCCGCCGAAGTTCCAGACGCATCCGCTCTGCGGCGGGTGCTGCGCCGCCGCCCGCGACGGCGTCGCCCTGAATGTGGACGAGGCCGAAATCGCGATGACCGCGCGTGGCGAGGATCTGGCCGACCTGTGTGCCAGCGCCGCCCGGGTCCGCGACGCGGGTCTCGAATCGGCTGGACGGCGTGGTGGGACAAGGCCGCTGCCGGTGAGCTACTACACGCAAGGTTTTCATCCAGTGGCGCTGCCGGGACAAGTGCCACGACTGCACGTTCGTCACGTACCCGGCACGCTGCGTGCCGAGGGCAGGGGCATGTTCATGGAGCCCGACGAGATCGTCGACGTGGCCCGCCAGCGCGCTGGGTTGTAAGGAAGCGCTTTTCACCTCGGGGATCGTCCCGAGGCGCGCTCTGGGACGAGGCCCGCGAGTGGCTCGACGAGCGCGGATATGACTCCACGCTGGACTATGTGCGGGCGATGTCCATTAGGGTCTCGAAGAGACGGGCCTGCTGCCGCACCTCAATCCCGGCGTGATGAGCTGGCATGACATGTCGCGGCTGAAACCCATTGCGCCTCGATGGGCTTGATGCTCGAGACGACCTCGCGGCGGCTGTTCGAGACCAAGGGGCTGGCGCACTACGGCAGCCCGGACAAGGATCCGGAGGTCCGTCTGCGGACGCTGGACGACGCCAGGCTGTGGGTCCGGCTACTTACCACCGGACTGC
>CAVOJA010000047.1:0-8966 GCA_963696015.1 uncultured Holophagales bacterium | reverse complement strand
ACCCCGACGACGGTCACCACGACCGAAGTGACCGAGGTGCCGGTGACCACGTCGACCGGTTCCGAGGTGCTGTCGACGACGGGACCGTCGGAGACCACCACCTCGGTCAGTCCCGCCACCGAGACCTCGACGTCCGAGACCGCGACGTCCGAGACCTCGACGTCCGAGACCGCGACGTCCACGCAACCGTCGACCACGCAACCGACGACCAGCACGACGGCACCGACGACATCCACCGCACCGACCACGACGACGGCACCCTCCACGACGGTGACGACGACCACAGTGACCACCACCAGCGCGGCACCGCGGACGGCCACGACCACGACGGTGGTGACGCAGTCGACCAGTGTGGCTGTGCCACCGCAGGCCAGTGTGGCTCCGGCATCCACGCCTGCGGCGCCGCCGAGCGTCCAGCAGCCGGCCGCGCAGCAGGCGCCTGTTGTGCAACAGCCGGTCGTCGAAGAACCGGTGCAGACGCAAGATCAGTCTGCTGAGACGGTGCCGACTGTCATCACGACGACCAGGCTGCCATCAAGCGGAGGATAAGAGCAGGTCAGCGGTAGCCGTCGGGTTCCGAGGCCGCCTCGTTCAGCGAGGCGTCGGCGTACCCGCGGCAGTAATCCCAGGTCACGTAGGCATCGGGCTCGACTGGCGCAATGGCCGACGCTCTCTCGACGGCATGGGCTGTCGACGGACCCGAGGCCTACCGCAGGTCAGATCCCGGCTCGCCGCTCCGCAAGGCCGGAATCGTGGGCTTCGCGCTGGCTGGCCGTGACGGCGGGTGCGAGACCCTGACCGATCGTCCTTTCGAGCGGCTGCGGCCGCCGGCGCGCGTCGCGGACGCCGCCACGCACGGACCCTGAATTCCCTTCCGAGGAGAGACAGATGAACCAGAGGTGGAGGGCGCTCCTCGCGCTTCCGTTGTGTGCAATGACGACCATCGCGGGTCCCGCCCGCTCCGACGATCCGCCGAAGGCGGCGCCGGCGGCCGAGTCCGCGTCGGCCCCGACCAACGAGGAGCTCGCTCGCCGGATCGAGGTCCTGGCCCGCGAGCTGGAAGCCCGGAAGCTCGGCGACGCCTCCGATCCGGCTCCTCCCGCCGGCGTGACCGGAAAGTGGGGCCTCGGCCCGGCCGCCTCGAAGGTCTACGGGAAGTCCTCCGGCCTCTCGATCGGTGGCTATGGCGAGTCGCTCTACCAGAACTTCGACGCGACCCGCGAGAACGGCACCGCCTCGGGCAAGACGAACGAGTGGGACTTCGTCCGCGCCGTCGTCTACCTCGGCTGGAAGTTCGACCGGACGTTCGTCCTCAACTCCGAGCTCGAGTACGAGCACGCTTCCACCGGGAAGGGGGGCGAGGTCTCGGTCGAGTTCGCGACCCTCGACGCGCTGCTTCGCGACGAGGTCAATCTCCGCGCCGGTCTCGTCCTCGTGCCGGTGGGCTTCGTGAACGAGATGCACGAGCCGACGACGTACCTGGGCGCGCGCCGTCCCGACACGGAGAACCGAATCCTCCCGTCGACGTGGCGGGCGAACGGCATCGGCGTATTCGGCGAGGCAGGCCCGGTCGCCTACAAGCTCTACCTGAACGAGAGCCTGAGCGCCTCCTCGTTCACCGCCGCGAACGGCATTCGCGGGGGCCGGCAGAAGGGCGCCCTCGCGACGGCGGACAACCTGGCGCTCTCGGGCCGTCTCGACCTCGTCTCGGTCCCGGGTCTCCTCGCAGGAGCCTCGTTCTTCACGGGCGAATCCGGGAAGGACCTCGTCGTCGCCGGCCAGTCCTTCGGAGCGCGGACGACGACGTGGGACCTTCACGCCGACTGGCGATACGGCGGCCTCTGGCTGCGCGGAGTCTTCGCACGGGTCACGATCGACGACGTCGCGCTCCTCAACCAGTCGCTCGGCCTCACCGGGAACAGGTCGATCGGGGAGTCGCAGGAGGGGTACTACCTCTCCGTGGGCTACGAGGTCCTCTCGCGCGCCGCTCCTGGCTCCTCGATGGCTCTGACGCCGTTCGTCCGTTACGAGCGGACGGACACGCAGAAGGAGGTCCCGGCCGGCTGGGCTCGCGACGGTGCGAACGACCGGGAGGTCTGGACGGTCGGCCTCGACTTCAAGCCGATTTCCCAGCTCGCGCTGAAGGTCGACTGGCAGGACACCTCGGACGCCGCGAACACCGGCGTCTCGCAGTGGAATGTCGCACTCGCGTACCTCTTCTGACCCCGGGGTGAGCTCCGGCGTCCGTCGATTCCGGCGGGCGCCGGCCCTCGTCCTGCTCGCCGCACTCCTCACGAGCGTGGCGGGCGCAGCCGTCTTCGAGACGCAGGAACAGGCGCTCGCGAGGGCCTTCCCGCCACCGGCCCGCGTCGTGAGGAGTACGTCCTTTCTGACGGAGGCACAGCACGAGACGGCCCGGAAGACGGCGCAGGCGCCGGTCGACTCCGCGGTCGTGACGCGTTACGCGGCTTTCGGTCCCGACGGGTCGCTTCTCGGCACGGCCTACTTCGACGCCCATGTCGTCAGGACGGCGCGCGAGGTGCTGATGGTCGTCGTCGCGCCCGACCGGACCGTGAGGAGCGTCGACGTCCTCGCCTTCGGAGAACCGCAGGACTACCTGCCGCGCGGCGGGTGGCTGAAGAGGGTGGAAGGGAAGGGACAGGAAGACGGTCTCTTCGTCGGCCGGGCGCTGGCACACGTCACCGGCGCGACACTCACGACGCACGCCATCGCTGCGGCGGTCCGGCGGGTCCTGGCGGTTCATGCACTTCTGGGCGATCCGGCCCCGCAGGGAAAGTGAGAAGGCGATGAAGTACATGGAACAGGGCGGCTTCCAGAACAACCCCCTCACCCGGCTGACTCTCTGGGGGACGTTCGTCTTCCTCGCCGGCCTCTGGGTCTCGAACTTCGGAATGTACTTTTCGAGGATGGGGCTCTCGCCCGCGAGCGTCGCCGCGTACTACCGCGGGTCCGACGAGACGTTCCAACCCGCGCGGACCTTCGGTTCCATGGTCGAGTCCTCGCACGGGCACTTCGCCATGATGGCGATGGTCCTGCTCGTCCTGACTCACCTCTACGTCTTCGTCCCCGGCCCGAGGCGCCTGAAGGCGGCCTTCGTGGGAGGGACGTTCGCGGCGACGTTCCTGTCGGAGGCTTCGGGATGGCTCGTGAGGTTCGTCCATCCCGGCTTCGCGATCCTCAAGCCCACGGCGTTCTTCGCCTCGCAGGCGTTCCTCGGCCTCATGCTCGGCCTCCTCGCGACCTTCCTCCTCACGGCGGCGCGACGAAGGCCCCTTCAAGCAGTCGTGGAGCCACGAGTCGACGACGAGACACCCCGGCGCGCATCGGCCGGCGGGGCGTCCTGACCGTCAGGGAACCCGGAACGTCGTCGTCGCGCGGCCATTGCCGCTTCGTCCCGCCGCCGACTCGACCTTCCCGAGGTCGAGAGTCACGGTGATGTCCTCTCCCTGGCGAAAGTCCTGAGCCGGCAGGAAACGGAGGAGGCGTTCTTCCTCCATCCACTCGACCTTGCCCGGTATCTCCCCGGAGAGCGATCCGACGGCGAGGATCGCGCCGGTCTCCACCGAGCTCTCGTCGAGCGGAACCGTGACGAAGAAGCTCACTGCGACCCGGCGCGCGGCGACGACGGAGCCCGGAGCGGGGAAGACGTCTGCCACGCCGGGTTCGACGGCGTGCGGGCCGGACGCGTTCCCGACCGGGATCTCGAGGGCGACCCCGATGAAGAACGGCGGCAGCGGCGGGGGAGGCGGAAGCGGGAGCCGTCCGTCGTCCGCGGCGTCGATTGCGAGGATTACGAGGAAGACGACCGTGATGGCTGCGAGGACGATCCAGAAGACCGGGACCTTCTCGAGGACGACGCTCGCCTCCACCCGCTCGCCGGCCTCGACGGCAAACTCCTTCTCGACGGGACCTTTCAAGGGCACCACGTCGCCGTTCCCGTCGATCTTCTTCGACGTCCTGAGCACGTAGCGGCCGGGTGGGAGGTCGCGGAGCGCCCAGGACGAGGACATCGAGCGCGCCACCGGCGTCCGGACCCCGTTCTCGATCCGGGTCAGCTCGGCCAGAACCGGGTGATCGACCGGTCTCTTCGAATCGCGATCTCCCGTCGTCTGATAGACGGCGACACCGATTTCTCCCTTGCCGGCCTCGCCGCCATCGCGCACGGAGCGGGCCAGGCCGACCGAGACGCAGCCGTCGAGGGCGAACGGGGCCAGTGCGACCAGGAGAATCGGGACGAGAACCCGGCGCGATCGGTCGGCGACGTTCATCGGGTGGAATCGTCGTTCCGGCCTCGCCGACTGTCAACGAATCAGATATTTTCCACGGCGGAGGCCATCCATGAAGCTCGCGCTCCTTCGTGCCGCCGTGGCGGCGCTTCTGCTCGTCGTTACCGCGAACGCTCCCGGGGCAGGGAAGTCCTACAGGGTCGACTTCTGGCAGGTCGACGGCGTCGAGGGGGCGGCCGGCGATCGCGAGGAGGGCGCGAGCGGGGCCTTTTGAATTGCCGCCGCGGAATACGACAACCCAACCGGGGGCTGGAGGCCGGCCGTGAAACGGCTCACCCCTTCCGGAGCCGTGTCGCGCTGGCGGCTCGACGAGACGCTCCGTTCGTTCTTCCCCGTAGCGGTCCGCAGGCACGCTGCGACGGGCCGCGTGACCATCCTCGTCCCGCTCACGACGGAGCGGCGGGCGCTCGTCTACGTCCTCGACCCGGCTGAAGGAACTGCGACGCGCAGCGAGGTCCCGTTCTTCGCCCGCTCGCTCCGACTCGACCCCCTCGACGGCTCGGCCTGGCTAGTCGGCGAGGGGCTCGTGGGGCGGCTCGCGGGCGGGACGCTCAGGACGTTCACAATCGACGGGGTCGTCGAGGGGGCGGACCGGTTCGACGCGGCTCGGAGGCTCTGGCTCCGGACCGAAGGCGGGCTCCTCCTCTCGCTCGCGACCGGCGGCGCGTTGACGTCCTGGCAGCCGTCCTTCTCCCCCGGGACCCTCCTGACCCTCGACGAGTCGGGCAACGAGCTCTGGAGCGTCGACGGGGGTGGCGACCGCTTGGTCCGATTTCGGCCCGCGACGGGCGAGCGGACCGCGTTCCCCCTCGTCCGCCCCGTCTCGAGCTGGGCGGGGCTTGCGGCGTCGGGTGGGTCAGTCTCCCTCGCGACCTCCTACGGTCCCCACGTCCTCTCCCACGAACTCGCAGGGCTGACCGACGGGACGACGACGACCCTGTTCTCCGGCCCATCGGGCGATGCGGCGCCGTCGGCCACCGTAACGGCTGTCGCCGTAGCCTCGAAGCCACAGCGCGAAGACTCTATCGTGCAGGGGACCTCCCGGACCCTCTACGCCCCGGCGGACGCCGGCCGCTCGCTCTTCACGACGAGCGGGGAGACCTACCGGGCTGTCCCGTGGTCCGGGGAAGGGTCCTTCCTCGTGGTAACGGGCGGCGTCGAGCTCTGGTCCCCGCTCCAGCCCGCGGCCCCGTTCGTCACCCGCCAGGTCCTCCCGGTCTCCGTCGAGGTCCGGCCCGACGACCCGACGAGGAACTTCTTCACGGAGGTCACCGTCGCCAATCTCGACGCGGACTCCAACGTCGTCCTGACCCTCACGACGGCGAACGGGACCTACCCCCTTCCGGTCGATCTCGCCGCCGGAGCGACGCGCGTCTTCTCGAACGTCGTCCAGGCGTTCCGCGACCTCGGAGGCGCTGCGCTCCCCCGGGGCGAGACGGTCGCGGGGACGCTGGAAGCCGTGTTCCGGAATGGCTCGGGGAGACTCTCGGCCCGGGTTTTCACCCGCTTCCCCGACGCGTCGACGACGGGGCTCGGCTTCACTTCGCTCGACGCGTCCCGGGAGGTGAGGGTCTTCCGCAAGGCGCTGAACGGCCTGAAGAACACGTCGGCATTTCGAACCAACGTCGCGGTCGCGAACCTTTGCGGATTCGAGGGGGGCTGCGCGACGCTCGACATCTCGGCCGACTTCTTCGACGACACGACCGGCTCGAGGGTCGGTGGGGCGGCGCTCCAGGTACCGCCCGGACAGTGGCGGCAGCTCGACGTTCCCCTGAAGGGGTTTCCGGGCGCGGTCGGCGAGACGTTCTCGGTCCTCTTCGTCCCGTTCTCAGTGGAGGCGACGGCCTACGACGCCTACGCCACGATCATCTCGGAGGCCAACCAGGACGCGGCCTTCGTCCGCGCCCTGCCGGCGGATCGGGCCTCCAATCTGACGCTGCCCGTCATCACGGACGCCGGCGGCATCGGTACCCGCTTCACCTCGGAATGCGCCCTGACGAACACGACCGGGGGGCCGGCCGTGGCCGACGTGACCTTCACTTCGTCCCAATCGGGGAACACCGTCTCCGAGACGCTGAGCCTGGGGACGGGGCTCGGCGTCCTCTGGCCCAACGCCGTCGACCACTTCCGGTCGATCTCGCCGGGTGCGGTCGCCGCGGACGACTACGGTCCGGTCCGGATCGCCTTCCGGGACTACGCCGGGGGATTCGCCTCCGTGAGGACGACGGCGACCAACGGGACGGGCCTCGGCTTCACGGCGATCGACCCGTTCGTCGAGCGGGCGAAGCGGACGAAGCAGATCGTCGGGCTCGTGCAGAACGATCGCTTCCGGACGAACCTGGCCGTGGTCCACGCCGGAGCGACGGGCTCGGATCCGGCCGCGAAGATCACCGTGCGCGCGACGGTGCGGGACGCAAGCGGGCGCGTCGTCGGGACGCCGCTGGAGAAGACGCTCGGACCGGGCCAGCTCCACCAGTGGACGAAGGTGCTGTCGGACTTCCTCGGTACGTCGGGGAAGGGTTTCACCGCCACGATCGAAAGGACGGACGGCTTCGACCCCTTCAACGCCTACGTGACCGTGATCGACGACGCGTCGACGGATCCGGCCTTCGTCAGAGCAGAATAGGCGGATGTCGACGCGGACCAGGGCCTTTCTCGGGACTTGCTTCTTCGTTTCCGGGGGCACCGGGCTCGCCTACGAGGTGCTCTGGTCCCGTCACCTCTCGCTCTTCTTCGGTTCGACGACGGCGGCCGTCAGCGTCGTCCTCGGCGTGTTCATGCTCGGGCTCGGCCTGGGTGGGCATCTCATCGGGCCAGAGATCGACCGCTCCAGCTCTCCCGTGCGGCTCTAACGGACTCCTCGAGATCGGGATCGGCCTCTGGGCCCTCTTGACGCCGTTCCTGCTCCAGGCGGTGACTGGGACCTGGGCCGGACTGGCAGGTCGCCTGGAACCGGGCCTCGCGACGGCGACTCTCCTCGAGGCGCTTCTCTCCGCCGTGGTCCTCCTTCCTCCGACGATGGCGATGGGAGGGACCTTTCCCGCGCTCGTCCGGGCCGTGTCGGAGACCCGCGAGCGCGCGCCGGGGACCGTGAGCGTCCTCTATGCGCTGAATGTTCTCGGCGCGGTCGTCGGGTCGCTGCTCGCCGGATTCGTCCTCCCCGAGCTCTTCGGCGAGCGGAGCTCGATGCTCCTGACCGGTCTCGTGAACGTCCTGCTCGGAACCCTCGTCCTGGCGGCAGCGCGCGCCATCGCGCCCCTCGCCGCCGCTTCGGTGCCGTCGAAAGAAGGTCTACTCGCCTCGCTGCGGCTTCTCGGCGCCTCAGCTGGAGGGCGATTCGTCCTCGCGGGACTCGTCGTCTCGGGTGTCACGACGATGGTCGTCGAGCTCGTCTTCGTGAGGATTCTGGGACTCGTCTTCGGAGTCTCGAGCTACTCGTTCACTCTCGTTCTCGCGGTCTTTCTCGCGGGCCTGGGACTCGGCGCCCTCGTCGCCGGGCTCCTTTCGCGCGGGAGGAGACCAAAGGCTTCCGATTTCGCCCTGGTGCAGGCCGGGGTCGCCGTCCTGACGGCGCTCGCTCTGGCGGCCACGCCGCTGGTTCCGCGAATGGTGGCCTGGGTGAGGCAGTGGCCGGACCTTTCCTTCGGCGAGGTGCTCCTCGCGAAGGCCGTCCTCGCCACGGCCTTCCTTCTCCCGCTTGCCGTCGTCGCGGGGCTCGGTGTCCCGATTCTCATCGGTGCGCTCGCGGACGACGTGGCCCGGCTCGGCCGTCTCGTCGGAGACGCCTACCTCGTGAACACGGCCGGGACGGTCGCCGGGAGTCTCCTGACCGGGTTCGTCTTCGTCCCTGCCTTCGGCACGGAAGGTTCGCTTCGGGTCGCCTTCGCGTTGAGCGCCGCAGCGGCACTCAGGGGCCTTCATTCCCTCGAAGCCCCGCGTTGGCGAAGGCTCGGAGGGACGGCGGTACTCGTCGCCGTGCTGCCGATCCTCCTGTTCTCCCGTTGGCCGGCGAGCCTCTTCCTGGTGTCGGACACGGGCGCGGCAACGCCGCCGAAGGCATCCCGGCTCGAGATGGAGGCGTACCTGGCGGCTTCTCCCAGGGAAGTCCTCTTCCTGCGCGAGGGACGGAACGGGACCGTTGGCGTCGTACAGACGGGCGAGGCACGGGCCCTTTACGTCGGAGCCCACCCCGATGCCTCCGATTGGGTCGACATGTCGACCCAACGGCTCCTTTCCGTCGTAGCGCTCGCGGCTCACCCCGCGCCGGCCGATGTCCTCGTCATCGGGTACGGCTCGGGGGTCTCTGTCGCGGCGGCGCTCCGGGCGCCGGGCGCGGAGAAGCTCGCGTACAGCGCGCAGCAGTTCACCGACCTGCTGTCGACGTGGTGCGACAAGTACCCGATCGTCTCCATCGAGGACGGCATGGCCGAGCAGGACTGGGAGGGCTGGGAGATGCTCACCGAGCGCCTCGGCAAGAACGTGCAGATCGTCGGCGACGACGTCTTCGTGACCAACACCCGCATCCTCGCCGAGGGCATCAAGCGCGGCGTGGCCAACTCGATCCTCATCAAGATCAACCAGATCGGCACGCTCTCGGAGACCTTCGAGGCGATCGAGATGGCCCGCCAGGCCGGCTACACCTCGGTCATCTCGCACCGC
>CAVOJA010000046.1:0-34328 GCA_963696015.1 uncultured Holophagales bacterium | reverse complement strand
CGCTGAGGGAGCGCCTGCGCCGGGGACGAAGGCCGAGCGCGGTGGAAGAGGGCTGGCTGGTGACCCACCTGGCGAAGACGGAAGGCTGGAGCCCGGAGGAGATCGGCCATTGGACGGGCCGGCCGCCGGGGTGGGTGAGGTCGCGGGAAGAAGTGGTGCGGCAGCTGCCCGAGACCGTGCAGGAGCGGGTGCGACGGGGTGAGATCGACGGAGCCGTGGCGTCGGGGCCGCTGCTGGCTCGCGGTCGAGCCAGCGGGCCAGCGAGCGGCTCGGGGGAGCGATCGCAGGCAAGGGGCTGACTCGGCGGCAGGTGAGCGACGTGGTCGAGGCGTGGCGTCGAGCCGACGCCGAAGGACGAGAGCGGCTGCTGGCAGACCCGGTGCTGTACGTGAAGGCGCGGCAGGCGCACCCCGGTCGACAGGAGCTGCTCAGACGGGGTCGGGCGCTGCTGGCCACGAGCCGGCGGCTGGAGACGGAGATGACCGGGGTCGACGAAGCGAGTCGTCGTCGGGTGCAAGGGATCTTGAAGGAGACGCTCGGCGTTCTGGAACGAATGCTGGGCACGGGAGGAGAAGAGAGTGCTTCATCGCAGGCAGCGCGCGGCGATCCTGGAGCTGTCGGCCAAGGGACTGAGCGCGAGGCAGATCGCCAAGGTGCTGAAGATCTCGCGGCCGTCGGTGAAGAAGGTGGTGGAGTCCGGGACGGAGACGGTGGCGAGGGCGTTGCGCCCGTCGCGGCTGGAGGGACACCAGGAGGAGATCGAGGAGCTGACGAAGACGTGCAAGGGCAACCTGGTGAGGGTGCACGAGGAGCTGACGGAGCAGGGCACCCCGGTCTCCTACCAGGCGCTCACGGCGTTCGTGCGGAGCCAGGCGCCGCCACCCAGGCAGCCGGCGGGCCAGTACGAATTTGCGCCGGGCCGGGAGATGCAGCACGACACCTCTCCGCACGACATCGAGATCAACAAGCGGGTCTGGCGGATGCAGACCGCCTCCGCGGTGCTCTGCTACAGCCACAGGCTCTTCTTCCAGCACTACTTCCGCTTCACCCGATTCGAGGCGAAGGTTTTCCTGACCGAGGCGTTTCGGTATTTCGAGGGATCCACGGACCGGACCATGGTCGATAACACCAACGTCATCCGGCTCTGCGGGACCGGCAAGGAGATGGTGCCCGCTCCCGAGATGGCCGCCTTTGCCGAGCGCTTCAACTTCGTCTTCGTGGCCCACGAGAAAGGGGACGCCAACCGCTCCGGGCGCGTCGAGCGCCCCTTCGACTACATCGAGAACAACTTCCTGGCGGGGCGCGTCTTCACGGACGTGCGCGACCTCAACAGCCAGGCCCGCCAGTGGTGTCAGAAGGTCAACGCCAAGCCGAAGAGGAACCTGGGAAACGCCATACCCGACGAGCTGTACGTCGCCGAGCGGGGAAAGCTCCATCCGCTCCCGGCCTTCATCCCCGAGCCCGAGCGGGTCGAGATCCGCATCGTCGACGTGGAGGGCTTCGTCAACGTCGATCGCAATCGCTATTCGGTCCCCCCCGCCTGGCTCCACCGCCAGGTCCAGGTCCGGGTTACCGCCGAGCGGGTCGAGCTCGACGAGGGCGACCAGACGGTCGTCCACGAACGGGTCCTTCTGCCTCTGGACCAGCGTGTCCAGCTTCCCGCTCACAGGCCGCCCCGCGGCGAGAAGGTCCGGCTGGCGCGTGAGCTCGACGAGGAACGGGCCCTCTCGGCGATCCTGCCCGACATCGCTCCCTTCGTGGCCGCCCTGAAGAAGCACGGCCGCAAGGCCCCGGCCTTTCTCCTGCGCCGGCTCCTGAAGATGGCCCGCGACTACCCCCACGATGCCCTGCGCGCCGCCCTCGCCGAGGCGCTGCTCTACGGCCTCTACGACCTCGATCGCATCGAGCGGATGACCCTCGAGCGCATCGCCCACCACTACTTCCGCCTGAGGGACCCCGATGAACGATGAGCTCGACCAGCTCCTGGCAAACCTGCGCCTGAGCAAGCTGCGCACCCTGCTGCCCGAGGCCCTCGGCAAGGCCACCTCCGAGCAGCCGGACTATCAGGAATTCCTGGTGCCCCTCCTGCGCGCCGAGTGGCACTCCCGGCAGGAGAAGTCGCTCGCCTGGCGCATCAAGACCGCATCGCTGCCCGAGACTTTCACGCTCGAGACCTTCCCCTTTGCCGCGCAGCCCGGCGTCAATCGCCGTCAGATCAAGTCCTTCGCCTCCCTCGACTTCATCCCCAGGGCCGAGAACATCGTCTTCATCGGCAAGCCCGGCGTCGGCAAGACGGGCCTGGCCACCGGAATCCTCCTCAAGGCTCTCGAGAACGGCTATCGCGGCCGTTTCGTCAGGGCACAGGACCTCTTCGACGAGATGTACGCCTCTCTGGCTGATCGCTCCTCCCGCCGCCTGCTCAACCACCTCTCCCGGCTCGATCTGCTCGTGATCGACGAGCTGTCGTACCTCAATCTCCGCCCCGAGCAGGCCAACATCTTCTTCAAGCTCGTCGAGGAGCGCTACCGCAAGAAGTCCACGATCGTCACCACGAATCTCGGCTACGACGAATGGGCCAACTTCCTCGGCAACCGCTCCATGACCGACGCCCTCCTCAGCCGTCTGCGCCACCAGTGCCAGACCGTCCTCATCGACGGTCCCTCGCTTCGCGGCAACGGGGGATGACACCTACCGATGACCCTGCGGCCGACGTCTTCGTCCGCAGGGTCCTCGACGCTTATCGCCGTACCTCGGGGACCACCGGTCACATCCGTCTCGCCGATCGACGCCTCGCCCGTGAGCTCCACGCGCGAGACGTCACCGTCCAGACCGTCGACGACGCTCTCCTGCTGGCATCGGTCCGCCGCTTCGCCCGTCCCCTGCCGTCAGGCCCTCCGCCCACGGCCAGGTCCCTGGCCTACTTCCTACCCGTGGTCGAGGAGCTGCTCGCCACGCCCTTCGACGACGGCTACCGCCGCTACCTCGCCGGCGTCCTCGAACGCTCGCTCCCTCGTCCCCGCTGAGACCCGCGCTTGGGGCCACCCCGCCCTCGGCGGCGGTCGCCCCTCACCAGGCTCTCTTGCCGCCGTGAACGCCTCTACGCGCCTTCGGCGCGGATGACGCTGCTCTCACGCTCCGCGCGACGAGAGCATCCGATCCTCGACGTCGTGGACCCGTCGGCCGGCGCCGCCTCCTCGCTGTTTTCGCGTGGCTCACTTCTGACGAGCACGAGTGGCCACTTTCCCGCGAGCGCCGAAGCCTCCGCTACTTCGCTCGGAAGACGAAGAAGCGGATCGTGCTTCTCGCGCCGACGGGCCTCGCGGCGCTGAACGTCGGCGGGCAGACGATCCACTCGTTCTTCATGTTCCCCTGGGGCCTCATGAACAGGGAGGACGTGAAGGAGGTCTCGGACTCGAACAAGAGGCAGCTCATCCGCAAGGTGGACACGTTCGTCATCGACGAGGTCTCGATGGTGAACGCGAACCTGATGGACGCGATCGACGCCTTCCTTCGGCTGAACGGGCGAGACCGGACGAAGCCGTTCGGCGGGGCCCAGGTCGTCCTCTTCGGGGATCCCTACCAGCTGCCGCCCGTCCTCAGCCGGGAGGACGAGGCGAAGTTCATGGGGTACCACTACCGGAGCCCCTTCTTCTGGGACGGGAAGGTCTTCGAGCAGCTGCCGATCACGGTCGTCGAGCTGAGGAAGAACTACCGCCAGAAGGAGCTGGAGTTCATGGACGTCCTGAACGGCATCCGCCTCGGCGAGCTGGCGGCGGAGCACCAGGCGCTCCTGAACTCGCGCTGCGTGGCGGGTTTCGAGCCCGACCCGGGCGAAATCCGCCCCTGGCTGACGACGACGAACGCGCGGGCGCAGCAGATCAACGTGGCGCGGCTCGCGCGGCTTCCGGGGCCGGAGCACGTCTTCGCGGCGACCTTCAGCGGCAACGCTTTCAGCGGCGAGAACCTGCCGGCCGAGGCGGAGCTGAAGCTCCGGGCGGGCGCGCAGGTCCTCTTCGTGAAGAACGACGCGCAGGACCGCTGGGTGAACGGGACCTTCGGCCGGGTGGTCACACTCGCGAAGGACGTCGTGGAGGTGGAGGTGACGTCGAACGGCCACCCCCACACCTGGCGCGTCGAGCCGGAGACGTGGGAGAGCCGGAAGTACACCTTCGACCCGAAGACCGAGAAGATCTCGAGCGAGGTCGTCGGGAAGTTCACGCAGTACCCGATCCGGCCGGCGTGGGCCATCACGATCCACAAGAGCCAGGGACAGACGCTCGAGCGGATCGTCGTGGACCTCGGCCGCGGCGCCTTCGAGCACGGGCAGGTCTACGTGGCGCTGAGCCGCTGCCCGACGCTGGAGGGGATCACCCTCGCCACGGAGATCTGGCCGAACGACGTGCTGAAAGTGAGCAGCCGGGTCCGGGAGTTCATGGACTCGGTGGCGCGGCAGGCGCTGCTGCCCGGGAGCGAGGGGCGGCTGCTCGCCGGCGGCACGGCGTAAGCAGCGAATCGGGGCTCTCCAGCGCTCGCGGAGTCGGTGCCGCGGGTGCCGGGGAGGGCCGCCCGGGCCAGGCTCTCGCCACAGGCGGTCCACGAACTCCCGGAGGACGAACCCCAGGCCGTCCCTCCTCACAGGGACGATCCTCGCCAATATCGTCCCTCTTGGAAGGGGTGCTATCCCTTCCCTTCGTCTTTCTGGCTGGAACGGCCGCTGTTGCGCTCTTCGCGTGGCGGGTGCGGTGAGAAGCGACGTGCGTGCTCCAGCTCGCGCAGGTGATTCGTGTCCACCTCGAACTGAGCGAGGCGACGCTCGAAGCTTTTGCGGGTCTTCGTGCAGACGAGCGTCTGGGGCGAGCCCTTCCGGATCGTCTCGTGGGTCAGGTCGCACTGGTGGCGATCGATCTGCACGTGGAGGTGCTGGCGGAGGTCCTTGCGGCGGGGAAAGAGGTGGACCTCGGCCTCCGGATCCCTGAGGAACGCGTTCAGCTCGCCGCAGTCGGCGCAGCGGCAGGCGACGGCGGCCTCACGCGAGAAGTCGCGCGGTGGCTCGGGCCGCGCTTCCGTCAGGGCCCGCAGCCGGGAGACGCAGCTCTCGTGGAGGCGAGTCCAGGCGGGGCGGGCCGGTGAGCGCTCCGAGACCGCTCCCGCGAGCGCAGTCACGGCCGGGATGAGCACGGCGTGGAGGTCGTATCGGCCCGGATTCGCGAGCAGGCGCGATGCGAGCCGATCGAGCCGGTCGAGGTCGCCGATCGCGGCGAACGCGTGGAAGAGGTTCACCACGATTCCCGTCAGGTCCTTTTCCGCTGGCCGCCAGACTCCCTTCGGGGGGTGATCGAACCGATCGACGACGCTTTCCATGTCGCCCGCGAGCTGAACGCAGAAGGTCCTTCTCTCGGAAGTGGTCTTTCGTCCGCTGCCGCAAAGCGCCGCGAAGAGGGCGGCGGGGGCCGCGACAGCTCGATCCTGCCGGTCCGGAGCCTGCCTGGCGAAGACGGCCCGGAGCGGCTCGAGGAGCGGGGTCCAGCCGAGCTTCCCGCCGAGCTGGACGAGCGCCGGCCCTTCCGTACCGTCGAGGTCGTTCGGCAGGATGTCGCTCACGAAACGGGCCGCGAGGTCGACCGATCCGATGCGGGCCAGCTGCTTCAGCATCCGTCCGGCAGCCGAGGTCTTCCCTTTGGACTCCGTCCACCAGCGGGACGACCCGCTCGCCGGCCAGCAATCGAGAATCGCCTCGGCGAAGGCGCGGCACCGAGGGTCCTCCTCGGGCTCGGGGGCGGCCTTCACGAGCTCCTCGAGCGCCGGCAGCGCGGTCCAGGGCCCTTCGCGGGCGAGAATTCTGAAGGCGCGATCCTTCGGCCAGAGGACGACGACGGCCTGGCGGTACCAGCGGTCCATCGAAACGCCCTCGTTCCCGGTCGCTTCGTGGATCTCGGTCCTGGACGGCCACTCCCCCGGCGGGAGGTCGCTGACGACCTCGCTCTCGACGAGCCGCATCGTGCCGCGAGGGACCTTCGCGCCTTTCCGGTCGCGCCAGTGATCCAGAGTGAGCGAGTCCTCGTCGAGGGCGGCGAACTCGGCCCCGTCCCCGTCGCCAGGGTCGTCGAAGTCGTCGTTGTCGTCGTCGTCCTGGTCGAAGTCGTAACGCCCGCGGGAACGAGACCGGTTGTCGTAGAGCGATTCGTCGTCGGCCGCGCCCGACTGATGGCGGGTCATCAGCGCCAGGAAGAGCTCGTAGTCGAGCTGCTCGGCCACCCTCGCGAGGACGGAATAGCGGGCCCGGTCTCCCCCCTTGAGAGCGCCGGGCTCGAGCGCCGCCTCGCTGTACTGGTGCTTCAGGGCGATCGCCACCTTGTCGCGCGACGGGTCCTCGAAGAGACCGGCGAGGAGCCGCGCCGCGGTGGCCACGGCGGAGGCGCTCCGCGGGGCGACGGGCTGCCGCTTGCGCGCGATCGACAGGTTGTAGATGGCGCAGACCCGAAAGCCGCGCCGGACGGGCAGGACCTCGTGCCGGCAATCCGCGTAGAACGCGGCGTACCTCACCTGGAACCGGGCGTCGCCGCCACCGAGCTCGATGCGCCGGCTCTCTCCGTCGTGGGTGACGACGAGCGCGCCGCCTTCATGGGAAGAAGGCAGGGAGACGACGAGCGTCGCGAACATCCCTTCCTGCTTCTCGGTGTCCCGATGGGGGGCGAAGAAGCTCCCCTTCTCGTAGACGAGGAGCTTGTAGAGCTCGTGCCGGACCTCGTGGGCGATACCGAGCTCCTCGCGGACGGCCTCGACCAGGCTGGCGACGAACGGCTCCCAGGCGGGATTCGTGATCGCGAGCTGCCGGGGCTCGAGCTGCCACACCCGCCGGACGGACGTGTCGACGATGGTCTCCTCACCTCGACCGTAGGGGGCCTGCGCCGCCTTTGCGATCAGCCGTCTCGCGTCGGCCGCCGACACCGGGACTCCGATCTCGCCAAGGCCCTTGACGATGAGGCCCGGAAGGACGGGCGGCCGATTGCCATCGGTGCAGAACTGGGCGGACGGGCCGACGGAATCGAGGACGGAGAGGAGCTCTGCCGTCACTGGAGGCGCCTCTTTCGCGCCGGCCGGTTCGCGAGGACGGGCCGTTCAGGGGGCAGCCCCATGGCGTCGGCGATGGCGGCGGCCCGTTCACGTGCAAACGCGAGCTCACGGCGCTTCGAGAGGAGCCGGAACGTCTCGGAGGGAGGCGGAATCCGCTTCACCCTTTCGTCGTCGTCGCGCCGACGGAGCTCGGCCTGCTCTTCGAGGAGCGCGGCGAAGCCTGGCTCGGCCAGGGCCCGCGCGAAGAACCGGCGGGTGTCGCGGCCGGGCCCTTCGAGGAACCTGCCGAAGGAGCGGAGAAGGTCCACGCCGGTATTGTGATCCTCGGCCTCCGCGCGCCCGGCGATTCGCTTCGTTCCCTTTCCGGCCAGCATTCGCGCCGTGCGAGGCCTGTTGAGAGCCCCGTGGAGGAACGAGGCCAGCGAGGCCCGTGGCTGATCCAGCTCGTGTTGCGCGATGGCCAGGTCGAAAGCGACCCCGACACCGAGGTCGAGGAGCGCCTGGCTGGCGCCGGCCGCCTCGGCGAAACGGCCCGTCTTGATCCAGACGGCGGATCGGGTTGCGAGCGCCGAGACGCGATCGCCGCATTCGCTCTCGAGCCGGTCGCAGACGGTGAGCGATTCGTCCCATCGCGCGGTCCGCTCGAGGGCGAGCGCGAGGTTTCGAAGACCTCGTATGTAGGGGCGCGTCTCGAGGCTCGTCCAGTACTGCGCTCGGGCGATCCGGCGCGGGAAGAGCTTGCGCCCGAGCTCGACGGTCTTCTCGAAAGAGGCGATCGCCTCGTCGAGGCGGCCCCGGTCCAGCGCGATCAGGCCGAGGTAGTTGTGGCCCTCGGCATATCCCGGGAAGCACTCGATCGCGAAACGGAAGAGCTTCTCGGCCCGATCGGTCTCACCCCGCTCGAAGAAGTGCGCGAGCTCCTCCTCGATCTCCACGGGAAGCTCTCTTCCCCGAATGCTGGAAAGCCAATGGAACGGGTTGTCACGGTTCCACTCGTTCTCCTCCTGCCCACAGGTGTCGAGCCGGAACTTCAGGAGCCGGCCGAGGTACTCGAGCTCGATCCGGCTCTCTTCGACGAGCCGGGCCGAGCTGGTCAGGACCTGCGGGTCGGTGAGCATCAGCTCACGGGCGAAGCCGCAGAGCGCCTGCCGGAAGCGACCGCGCTGGCGCGCCGCGTCGTAGTCGTGGCTCTCGGGAAGGCTCGGCACGAGCCGGGAGATCTCCCGACGGATTCGCTTCCAGTCGAAGCGCAGGTCGGGGTGAGCCGCCTCGATGAGGTGCTCGAAGCTCCCGGCGCCGCTTCCCACCGCTTCCCGGGCCTCGGCCTGGGAGTAGAGCGTGAAGAGCGTCCTCTGCTCGACTTTACCCGTCCCCGGCGCTCGCTCACCGTGGACGATCAAGACCTGGTTGCCGCGGAGCCTGACGTAGGGCATGGGGCCTCCTGTTGTGTTCCGTACTATACACGAACACAACACGTGGGAAGGCGTTCTCCCGGAGGGCGGGCAACCTGCACGCTCGCGGCTGGTGCTGCGGGGCTCCGGGTCATGCGACGAGCGAGGACGACGAACGCCCGGTGAACGCGCCGCTCGAAGGCTCCGATACGGATCCGCCACGGGTCGTTCGCCGGCAGCCTCACGAGCCGGTAGTTCCGGACGCCGGGGCGGACGTCGACGTCGACGAGGACGAAGTCGTTCGGAACGAGCTCCGGGTGCAGGACGGACGCCTCGAGGGTCACCTGCCCGGCCGCGTCGGCGGGGGCAGGCACGCCGGCGATCCGGCGCAGGAGCGCGGGCGTTTCCAGATCGCGGAGGGAATCGTCCGCGACCTGGGGTGGGGCCTCTCTCGGGGTGTCGGTCATCGCGTCCTCCTCGATGACAAGATCGCATCCGGGGTCGGACGTACGGTGTCCAGGGGTGGGGTCGGGGCGTGGCGTCGAACGTGTCCGAAGATCCGGAGCTGGCGCGTTCAGCGGACCGGCACCACGATCCCTCCGACCGGCAGGTGGATGAACGTCCCGAGGACGGGCTTCCCCCATGCCTCCGCCACCGTCTCCGCATAGGCCGCGAGCTGGCCCGCGTGCGTCGCCGCGCGGGCGAGGGCCTGGGCGAGAGAGCCCGGGTCGCTCTTGTGGTCGACGACGACGAGGCATTCGGCCGTCTCGAGGACGAGGTCGGCAGTGCCGGAGAGGACGGAGCCGTCGGGGAGGCGACGGCGGACGGGGAGCTCGCGATGCCATGTGGCCGCGGGCCAGCGCGAGGAAACGAAGGCGGCGAGGGCGTCGGAGGCGTCGAGGAAGGCGTCGGGAGGAAGGGCGCCGGAGACGCCCCAGCGGGCGATGAGGCCCTCGGCGAGGGCGAGGCGGTCGGGTCGCGCGAGGGACGGGCGGTCCGCGGCGAGGAAGCCGTGGAGGGCGTCACCGAGGAGCTGCATGTCGGTGCCGGAGCGCAGGGGAAGGCGCGGGCCGATGGAGATCGGCTCGCCCGCGGTGCCCGGCGCCTCGACCTTCGAGGCGGAGACGATGGCCGGCGGGTGGACGCGCGGACCAGCGGGGACCGGGGCCGCGCCGGCCGCGCGGGGCGGGCGCGCCGCGAGCGGCGGCGGCGCGGGACGATGGAACGTCTCGACGCGCTTCCCGGCGACGGTGACGTTCGGGCCGTCATCGTCGACGGCGGCGCCGAGGTGGCGGAGGAGGGAGCCGGTGAGAGTTCCGGCGCGTGCGGCGAGGACGACGCGGTCGCGGGCGCGGGTGAAGCCGACGTAGAGGAGCCGGAGGCTCTCGCGGTCGGCCCGCTCGGCGAGGAGGCGCTTGCGCTCGCTCGAGTCGAGGAGGCCGTGGATGCGGGTGCGCGACGTCCGGCCCGAGTAGGGTCCGGGCCAGAAGGCGATGCGTCGCCCGGCGAGCGGTTTCTCCAGGTCGATGGGCGCCTCGGAGAGGACGTTGACGCCGAAGACCGCAGGCTCGCGAGAGTCGGGGTGGAGGTCGAGGACGACGATGGGCCACTCCAGACCCTTGGCGCCGTGGAGCGTCGAGACGACGACGGCGTCGGGCGACTCGGGGCGCTGCTCGGGCTTCACGGCTTCGTCGAGGGTGTCGAGGAAGCCGAGGACGGTGGCGGGCCGCCCCTCCGCGAGGGCGCGGCCCGTGAACGCGACCGCGGCGGAACGAAGCTCTTCGAGGGAGGCGAGGCGCGAGGCGGACGCGCCCCACGAGAGGCAGAGCTCGCGCAGGTCGAGCGCGTCGAGGACGGCGTCGAAGGCGGCCTCGGGGCCGAAAAGGGGCGAGGCCTCGCGGACGGCCCGAACGCGCGACACGGAAGGGAGCTCGCCGAAGGCCGCGGCGTCGGGCGCGCCGAGCGTCTCGGCGAGCCAGCCGTCCGGGTCGTCCGCGCGCTCGACGAGCCGGGCCAGGGTCGCGGCAGCGAGCGAGTCGTGGGGGTCGGCCCAGAGGCGAAGACCCGCGACGAGGAGCAGCCCCTCGAGAGAGCGGGCGGCCTCGGCGCGGGGAAGGGTCGATTCCAGGCCTTCCGCGGCGATCGCGGCGGCGATCGCGGCGCACTCGTCGTTCGTCCGGCAGAGGACGGCGACGTCGCCAGGGAGGGGACGGCGGACCTCGCCCGTGGCGCGGTCGCGGACGCGGGTCTCGGGATCCTCGAGGAGCGCGCGAACGCGCGCGGCGGCCTCGGCCGCGTCGCCAACCTTGTTCTTCGAGCCGAGCGCCCAGCGCTCGACGACGGGGCCGAGACCCGGCGGCTCGTCGGGAGCTCCCGGGACGAGGCGGACGCGACCCTCGGGGAGCCCCTGCCGGCCGAAGGCGCCGACGAAGAGCTCGGAGGCGACGTGGACGAGCGCGGGCCGGCTGCGCCAGGACTTCGGGAGCGTCTCCGGCTCGTGGTCTCCGAGGAGGGACTCGATGGCGGCGTCCATGAGCCCCGGATCGGCGCCGCGGAAACCGTAGATGGCCTGCTTCTGGTCGCCCACCCAGGCGCTCTTCGCGAGCCGGGCGAGAGACAGGAAGAGCGCGAGCTGGAGGGGGCTCGTGTCCTGGAACTCGTCGACGAGGACGAGGTCGATCTCGGCCGCGAGCTGCTCGCGGATGGCGGGCCGCTCGAGGAGCCGGAGGGCGAGGGCTTCCTGGTCGGCGAAGTCGACGACGCCCCGATCGCGCTTGTAGCCGGCGTAGGCCGAGAGCGAGCGGGCGGCGAGCGAGAAGGCGAGGCGGGTGGCGCGGCCGAGGTCGCTCCGGAAACGAGGGTGCCGGTCGTGGTCTGCGGCGAGCGCCTGGACGGGGGCCGCGAGGTCGCGGGACGTCTTGCCCGTCTCGAGGTTGGCGAGGCCGGTGAAGACCTGCCACGCGGGGCGGCGCGTTCCGCGGAGCGCGGCGAGGGCGGTCCTGACCCTGGTGCAAGCGTCTCTCGTCGCCTTCGTCGTGTCGAGGTCGAGGTCCACGCCCGCGAGGAACGCGTCGAGGGCAGCGACGAGGTCGGCGTCCCACGGCGCGCCTTCGATCTCGCGCCCGCAGCCGTCGAGGAGGTTCGTCAGCTCCGCGACGCTCGCGTCCGCAAAGACGTCCAGCGTCGCCGCGTCGATTCCGTTGGAGCGGGCGGCTTCCTGGATCTTCCGGGCGGCCTCCTCCAGGTCGAGGTCAGGGAAGAGCGACTGCAACTCGGACAGGGACTCCTCGTCCTCCCTCGTGACGACGGACGAGAGGCCCCGCTTCAGGGCGGCGGCGGCGCTCTCCTGGTCGAGGACCGTCAGCTCGGGCGAGAGGCCCAGGTCGAAGGCGAAGTCCGACAGGAGGCGACCGCAGACGGAGTGGACCGTGCCGATCCGGGCGGCGCCGAGGCGCCGGGCCTCGTCGACCTTCCCGTGGCCGAGGAGCTCTTCCCGCACCCGCCGGGCCAGCTCGGCCGCGGCCTTGACGGTGAAGGTGACGGCGACGACGGCCTCGGGACGGACGCGCCCCTCGCGGATCTCCTCGGCGAGCTGCCTCGCGAGTCGCGAGGTCTTGCCGCTGCCGGCGCTCGCGGAGATTATCTGGACGGGCTTCATGCTCCCTCCGCCGGGAAGCTCCGGCCACAGAGGGCCCCGCAGTCGCAGTACCGGCAGGGTGCGGGGACGAAAAGGCCGTCGTCCGTCAGGGCGGCAGCGGTCTCCTCGTCCTGCTCGCGACCGGGCGAGCCGAGCTCCCCGCGAGCGACGCGTTCCCGCGCGGCGAGGGCGGCCGATTCGAGGGCGGCCCAGACGTCCCGAGGCGGCGGGCCGCCCACGGCCTCGGCGCCCGGGAAGTCGCTCTCGGACTGCGCGAGGAGGACGGCGTCGCGCAGGATGTAGTAGGCGACGGGAGGAAGGTCACGCAGGCCGTCCTCGTGTGCGAGGAGCCGGGAGTAGGCCGCGAGCTGGAGAGCGCCCCCGCTTCGCAGGAGATCCCGGCGGATCCCCTTGCTCCACTTGAGGTCGATGACCCCGGACGGCGAGGTGAAGACGAGGTCGGCCCGGCCGCGGACGGTGCCGCCCGGCCAGGGGGCCTCGAGAGCGCGTTCCACCTCGACCTTCGAAACCCCGAGGCCGGCCGCGAGGCCGACGAGGTGGCGGGCGGTGTCGCGCACGGCGCGGCGGGCCACGGCGCGGTCCCGCTCGGCGCCCGGGAGGAAGAGCGAGGCGCCGAGGAAGGGGCCGGTCGTGTCGAAGAGGCGCTCGGCTTCCTCGGCGGCCTCGTCGGGCGTGAAGCCCGTGCGGGCGAGGACGCGCTCGAGGACGGAGTGACAGACGCTTCCGAGGAGGAGCGCGCCGTCGGGGAGAGTTCCCGAGCGGCCGGGCCAGATCCCGCCGGCGTAGGTGAGCGCGTGGAGGAGAGAGCAGCCGAGGAGCTTCTCGAGCGAGGACGGGGACTCGACCTCGCGCGGCGAAACGGCGGGCCCGTTCCAGTCGACGCGGGGCTCGGGGAGAGGCCGAAGCGAGCGGACGGCGGGCTTCGCCGTGCGCGGTCCGAACGGGGCGGGGCGCTCGAGGAGGTCCGGCCGCCCACCGGGAGCGAGCGAGGCGGTGATCTCGTCCCAGAGGGAGTGCGGGTGCAGCTCCTCGCCGGCGGCATCGCGGTGCGGGGCGACGAAGACGAGGGACTCGCTGGCGAGCAGGAGCGGCCGCCTCCACCGAAGTGCGCGGCGGACGGACTCGACGCCGGGTGGCTCGATCTCGATGCCGACCGCCGCAAGGGCCGCTCTCTCGGCGGGAGTGGCGGGAAAGTCCCCCGAGGGCGAGGACTCCGCCCGTTGGAAATTCCACCAGACGACGCGTCGCGCGGGTCCGCCGATGCCGCCGGGCAGGCCGACGACGCCCAGGCCCGCCTCGCGGGGGAAGGACACCGAGGCCGGGAGCGCATTGGAGGCCTCTGCGACCACGCGTCCGAGCTGGGCTTCGGTCAGCACGGTGAGGCCGCTCCGGTCGAGGATGTCTGCGGTGTCGAGACAGAAGGAGAGGGCGCGTTCGAGAGGCTCAGGGTCGTCGTCCCGCTCGATGCGACCGCGCAGCCAGCGCTCGAGGAGGGCGAGGCGTCGCCGTGCCTCCTCCACGCGGTAGGACTCTCGGAGAGCTCCAGGGCGGAAGAGCTGCTCGAGACGCTCGGAGAGAGCCTTGCGTCGTCTCTCGTCCTCGATGCGATCCAGGGCGCGCTCGAGGGCGGCCGTCCACTTCGGGCTGCCGACGGCGGGCTCGTCGTGAAGGGCGTCTGCGAGGGAACCCGCTATGCCCCTGGGGACGGGACCGACGGGGAGAAGGAGGAGGTCCAGCGCCTGCTGCGGGTCCGCCGGGTCGAGCCCGAGCGCGAGGGTGAGCGGCACGACGGGGAGAAGGGCGTCGTCGGCGACGGTCGCGGCGGCGCCGGTCGTGGGGAGACCGTAGCGCCTGAGGGCGACGTCGAGGACGGGCTCGGGGGAGATGACGACCGTGCCGTCGAGCGAGTCCTGCGCCGCGAGCCAGGCCGCAAGAGAGTCGGCGGCCTCGAGCGGGCCGGACGGACGGACGAGCTGGAGCGAGCCGTCGCCCGCGGGGACGAAGCCGGGCTCGCGGGCCGCGGCGAGGTCGCCCGAAGCGGGCGCGGGAGCGAGGGGCATCGCCGTGATTCGCGTGCCCTGGCGTGCCAGGGCGTCGAAGAGCCGCCGCCAGGCCGGCGGGAAGGAGGCCGCCTCGGAGAGGAGGCGCACCTCGGCAACTTCTGCGGAGCGGAACGCGAGGGTCGATTCGACGGCGAGGAGGCGGTCGGCGGGGCCGGGAAGCGCGTCGCGCGTCACGGCGGCGAGGGCCGCGAGACGCGACGCGCCGGGGACCTCTTCCCCGCTCCAGCCCTGGATGAAGAGGAAGTCCCGCCACGCGAGGAGCCGGCGGGAGACGGCCAGGGGGTCGATGGAAGCGGAGGCGCTCCAGAAGCCCTCGGTCCCGCGGACGGCGGGAACGAGCGCCGAGACGCGACGCGAAGAGGGAACGGGCGGACCCGCGAGGCCGAGGGAGGTCTCGAGGAGGCCGAGGAGCCCGGCCTCCCCGACCCACGCCTCGCCGGCAGACGCGCTGCGACCTTCGAGCGGTCCCGGCCGGGCGCCGCCGTCGAAGTCGGTGTCGAAGACGATCTTCATGTTGCCGTTCCGTTCCGGGCGGGCCGCCCTGTGGGGAATGTTGCCAGACGGGAGTCGTTCCCGGTGAGAACCGAAGAAGCTCGTCAGGTCCCGACGACGCCTGCCGAGCTCCCCGACCTCCGGACGAGCGACGCGAGCAGGTTGCCGTAGCCGAGGAAGTTGTTGTTTACGTCCCAGGTCATGTTCATGTGGGGGTCGTAGCGGCCGACCCACTGGCCGTCGGGGTACCGCGTGATCCGCTCCGTTCCGTCGCTCCGGCGCTCGAGCCGACCCGTGAGCTCTCCGCCGGAATCGCGAAGGAAGCCGCTGTCGGGGAATTCGTCCCAGGGGCTGCCTGACATTTTCGATCTCCTTTCGACCGGGGCGGGCGTTCGAACCGACCGCTCCTGCGATGAAGATCGGGTGACGGGTCGGACGTGTGAGGTCTGACCCATCAGGCGCTCGAGGCGGAGGCCACCATTTCGTCGGCGGGCAGGTCGCCGGGTTCAGCCGTGCAAGGCTTCGAGGAGATCGACCGCGAGAGCCTGACAGGACGCAGCGATCTCGTCCGGATCGGCGAGCGTGCCGACGGAGCGGATCGCCATCTCGACGCCGGGTCCTCTTTTCCCGCCGAACTGCGATTCGAGGAGTCCGAGACCGTGTCTCGCCGTGCCGTCCGAACGGTCGTCCGCGAGTAGAGCCCGATATCGCCGGACGAGGTCGCTCGTGGAGGTTCCTCTGAGGAGGCGGAGTACGTCGAGAGCGTCCTTGTCACTCGCCCGGTCCGTACCGCTGCGATCCGCGATCGTGTGCACCTTGGCGACCAGGAGGGCTGCGGAACCGGCGACCCGGGTATCGACGATGCGGTCGTCGGCAGGATCGAACGACGGAACTCCGAGGACGTCGGCGTCGACGAGCGCTCCCTCGAGCCCGCGGACGACTCGGGCTGCCCGGAAGTCGTGGCCGGGAAGTCGGGCGGAACGTCGCCCCTTTCCAGGGCTCACGGTGGACGGCACGAGCAGGTCGATGGCGACGTTGGCGTCCCTGCCGCTGGCGGTCGCCCTTCTCGTGATCCAGATGCCGACGGAATCTGCGGTCGTTGGCGCGAAACCGGCGCCGAGGAGGGCACGTTCGAGGGGCGGTATTGGCCCGAGGAGCGCCGGGTCGACGACGAGATCACCATCCGTCGTGTACGGGGCCACCGCGAGGTCGGCTTCACCGACTCTCAGGTAGACCGCTTGCGCACCGACCAGGACGAGCGCCTCGCGGTGGGCGCCAAGGGCCTCCAGTGCGTCGAGGAGGACCCGGCGAGCGAGAACGTAGAGCTCATCCACGCCACGTGTCCTCGTTCTGCTTCATCCATTCGAGGAGCGCCTCCCCTTCCGAGGGACCGCGTCCCGGGCTGGTGAGGAGGTCGGCGGCGACCTGGCTTGGGGCCGCGTAGCTGATGCCACCGACCTCCGTTGTACCCTCGAAGACGAGGTCGTCGGCTGGTTCGACGAGGAGGACGTTCGCGCCCGATTCCGCGGGACGCAGGCCAGGCGGAAGCCTCCTCGAGGCGTCCGGCCGCATCCAGACGATCGCAAGCCTCGGGGGAGCGATGGGAGCGAGGCGTGCGGCAGCGAGGCCTCCGGTGACGGCATGGCGCGCACGGAAGCGCTCGAGACCGGCGAGAAACCTCTGAAGGCCTCGGGGCTCGAGGTACGACCGGACAACTCCCCTGGCATCGAGGGGCGCCTCCCGTGCCCAGCGGCGCAGAAGGCCTGCCCAATCCACGCTCTCGATCAGGCCGCGGCCGACACGCGTAACGAGGGCTTCGGAATCGAGGAAGGCCAGGACGCGAGACACGTACCCGGCATCGACGTCCGTCTTCAAGGCGATCTCGCGGACGCCGAGAGGCCGTTTGAGGTCGACGAGCGTCCGGATGATCCGCCCGGCCTTGGCGCCTTTGAGAGACCGGGCGGGCCGAGCCTTGCGGTCAGGCGCCGCCGTGGCGCCCAGCGACTCGATGAAGAGGCCGGGCTTCGCGAGGACGACGCGTGCGTTCCCGGTCAGGTCGAGATACGCGATGTCGAGCGACCGAAGTCGCTCCGTCGTGCTCGGGCTGAGGTACGGCGAGACGACGAGGACGGGGCTCTCTGCCCGAGCCTTCCTGGCGATGGCGGCGATGGCGTCGACTCCTCTCGGCTCGAGACGGGCCTTGGCCTCGATGACGAGCCGCCCGCTGCTGCCGTCCGTCGCGCGGACCTCGACGATCCCGTCGGGCCGAGCCGATCGCCCGCGCGCCGAAATGACCTTCCAGCCGCCCGGCAGCCGCCGCCGCAACGCCTCGATGGCTGAGGAGACGAGGCTGTTGTTTAGAAAGACCATGTTGTGCCTGCCGCGCAACAGAGTAGTCTGAGACAACACGAAAAGCAAGAAGAGTCGCTCCCGCGGGCCGCCCTGCCAGGACTGTTACCAGACCGGCGCGGGCGCCGGTCACTCGATTGCGGTCAGCGGGGCTTCCCGTCGAAGTCGTTTTGATCACCCGGATCGAGGCCGCCGGTGCGGCGGGCGGCGTCCACGAGGTCGGACGCCAGTCGTCCGACTGTCGCCCGTATCCTCTCCGGTGTCCGCCGCGGTGGCGTCGAAAGGAACACGATGAAGCTCCTGCACACGTCCGACTGGCACCTCGGCCACACGCTCCACGAGGCCTCCCGCGAGGAAGAGCACGCGGCGTTCCTCGAGTGGCTCCTCGTCACGATCGGAGAGCGCGACGTCGACGCCCTGATCGTCACGGGCGACGTCTTCGACTCCTCGAACCCTCCCGCGTCGGCGCAGCGCTCCTGGTACCGCTTTCTCGTCGCGGCCGGGCAGCGCCGGCCGGGGCTGCAGGTCGTCGCGATCGCGGGCAACCACGATTCGGCGACGCGCTTGGAGGCGCCGCGCGAGGTCCTCGCCGCTCTCGACGTGACGGTCGTGGGGGAGCTGCCCCGCATCGACGGCCACCTCGACACGGACCGGCTCCTCGTCCCGTTGAGCGACCGGGACGGCGTGCGGCGGGCGTGGGTCGCCGCGGTCCCGTACCTGCGGCCGTCGGACCTGACGGGGTTCGGGACGGAGGGCGACGGAGAGGACGAGGACGGTCCGGCCGTGGACCCGGGCGCCTCGCGCATCACGGCCGCCTACGCGGAGGTGGCGGCCCTGGCAAGGAGCCGGCGGGGCGACGGGGAGGCGATCGTCCTGACGGGACACCTGTTCGCGGCGGGAGGGCGCCTGAGCGAGAAGAGCGAGCGGAAGATCCAGAAGGGGAACCTCGAGGCGGTCCCGTCCGAATCCTTCGACGGCGACGCCGCCTACGTGGCTCTCGGGCACCTGCACCTGGCCCAGCGGGTGGGAGATCGGGAGAACGTTCGCTACGCCGGGTCGCCGATCCCGCTCTCGCTCGACGAGGCGGGGTACCCGCACCAGGTCGTTCTCGTCGAGCTCGAGGGGGAGCGCACGAAGAGCGTCGAGACGATTCGCGTGCCGAGGAGCGTCGAGATCCTCCGGCTGCCGGAGAGCGGGCCGGCGGGGCTCGCCGAGATTCTTGCGATCCTCAAAGGTCTTCCGGCCGACGAGGATCCCGAAAGACGCGGTCCCGACCGGCGACCGTTTCTGGAGGTCCGTCTTCTCGTCGAGGCGACCGAACCATCGTGGAGGAGCGAGATCGAATCGGCCGTGGCGGAGAAGTCCGTACGGCTCCTTCGGGTCGACAGGGCGTCGACGGGGACGGGAAACGCCGCCCACGAGCAGACGGAACGGAGCCTGGCCGAGGTGACGCCGGAGGAGGTCTTCCGGATGAAGTTCGCCAAGGAGCACGGCGGCGAGCCGTGGCCGGAGCTGCTCGCCGCGTTTCACGAGCTGCTGGCCGAGGCGGAGGCGGAACGATGAAGATCCTGGCGATCCGAGGGAGCAACATCGCGAGCCTCGCCGGCGCGTTCGAGGTCGATTTCGAGCGGCCCCCGCTTTCCGGTGCGGGCCTCTTCGCCATCACCGGCCCGACGGGGGCCGGAAAGAGCACGCTCCTCGACGTCCTCTGCCTCGCCCTCTTCGGAAAGACGCCCCGGGTCAGCGAGGCCGGAGCGTTGAGGGTGCCCGTCGCGGGCGGAGGCGCGGACGGTCAGGCGATCACCGCCCAGGACCCGCGCAACCTCCTCCGGCGCGGAGCCGCGGAGGGCACGGCCGAGGCGGAATTCGTCGGGGTCGACGGGCGGCGATACCGCGCGCGGTGGGACGTGCGGCGGGCGCGGGGAAAGGCGACGGGAAACTTCCAGAAGGCGTCGTGGATCCTCTGGAGAACCGACGGCGGCGAAGAGACCCCGATCGCGGACGGAACGACGGAGGTCGAGGAGCAGGTCGGGTTGGCGCTGGGGCTCACGTTCGAGCAGTTCCGCAAGGCGGTGCTCCTGGCGCAGGGCGACTTCGCAGCCTTTCTCCGGGCGAAGGAGAAGGAACGGGCCGAGCTGCTCGAGAAGATCACCGGCGCGGAGATCTACACCGCCGTGTCGAGGAAGGCGTGGGAGCGCGGCCAGGAGGTTTCCGATCGGCTGAAGGCCCTGGACGAGAGGCTCGCGGCGCTGGTTCCGATGGACGGAGAGGAGCGGAGCCGGAACGAGGATCAGGCAGCGGCGCGACGAAGCGAGATCGGCGCACTGGACGACCGGCGGCGGCTTCTCGAAGACGCGACACGGAAGTCCGGCGACGCCACGACGCGCGAGCGGGAGGCGAACGACGCCGCGAGGCGGGTCGAAACGGCGACCCGTGCCCGGGGCGAGAAGGCCGGAGCCGTGGAGCGCGAAGAGGAGGGGCGGCGAAAGGCCGCCGAGGCGCTCGACGCGGCCCGCGAGCAGCGGGAAGCGCGGAAACCGGAGCTCGAGCAGGCCCGCGAGCTCGATGGGAAGCTCCTTGCGAAGCGCGAGGAGGCGCAGCGATCCGAGGGCGAGGCGGCGGCCGCGCGCAAAGAGCTGGCCGCCTTGCGCGCGAAGGCGGCGGGCCTCGACGAAGCGCTTCGCGTGGCCCGCGCGGCGGAGGAGGGGGCCGCGAAGTGGCTCGCGGCAAGGGCCGCCGACGAGCCGCTCGTGAGGCAGTGGGCCGCCTGCGACCGGAGTTTCAGCCTCCTCGTGCGGCGAAGGGACGAGATCGGGACGGAAGAGCGACGAGCGAAGGAGGCGGCACGCCTCGCCGACGAGGCCGCCGCGCGGGTGATGCTGGTCGAAGGCCAGAAGGCGACGGCCGCAACAGCCCTCGACGCGGCAGAGGCGGCCGTCGGCACCGCCGAGGAGGCCGCGAAGGAGATCGATCGCGGGGCGATGGCGGCCGAAACCGTGCGGATCTCGGGGGAGATCGAGGTGCTCGCCGCGCTCGGGCAGATTGCCGGCGCGATGTCGAAGTCGGTGTCGCGTCACGAGGAAGCCGTGACGGCCGCCCGGGTTGCGAGGGACGACGCCGGGACGGCCGACGCCGCGGCCGACGCTGCCGATCGCGCCGCCGGGGAGGCGAGGGAGAGGGTCGCGGCGCTCACGGAGGAACGGGATTCGGCGCTGGCCGTCCGGGACCTCGCCCAGCTGCGGGCAGCGCTGGTCCCAGGTGAGCCGTGCCAGCTCTGCGGCGCGAAGGAGCACCCGTGGGCCGGGCCCGGCGAAGCCCCGGCGGACCGGACGCGGGAACTCGCCACCCTGCTCGAGGCGGAGACCGAGAGCGTACGAAAAGCGACGAGCGACGGAGCGACGCTGCGTGCCGAGGCGCTGGGTGCGAGGAAGCGGGCGAAGGAGGCGGACGCCGCGGCCGGGAAGGCCGCCGCCGAGCTCTCCGGCCTCGAACGGGAATGGAAGGAGAAGGCTGCGCTCCTCCTTGAAGATGGGACGCCGGTCGGCGCGCCTCCGGCACCGGCGGAGCTGCCCGCCACGGGGGAGCGGCTCGCGGCGAGGCTCGGGGCCGCCCGGGTGCGGCGGGAGGAGCGTTCGCGGCGCGAGGCGCGCGCGGTGGAGCTGGAGAAACAGCTCGGGAAGGCGCGGCAGGCGCGCGAAGGAGCCGTGAAGGCGGCCGAGAAGGCAGCGAGAGAGCTTCGTGAGGCGGAGAAGAGCCTCGAGGCGGTCCGCCAGTCCCAGATGGTGTCGAAGACGAAGCTCGAAGGTCTGGAGCGGGAGGCGCGCGTCCTCGTCGAGGACCTGGAGCGGTTCACGGGCGACGATGCCGAGGCCGTCGGGCTCCTGGCGGCCGATCCCGCCCGCCTCGCCGCCCGCTGGTCGGAACGGGTGGGTGCGTACGTCGCACGGGAGAAGGACCGCGACACGGCCGGGTCAGAGATACGCCGGCTCGAGCCGATGGCGGCGGCCGAGAACGCGAACCGCGATCGCGCCGCCGTGGCCCTGGCAGAGAAGGAAACCCGCTCGGCCGACCTCTCGGCCGCCGTGGCGGGCCTCACCGAGACACGCCAGGGCCTCCTCGAGGGGCGCCCGGTGCGGGACGTCATCGAGGCGCTCGAAGCGGCGGTGAAAGGGGCCGAGCATGAGCTGGGGAAGGCCGCGACGCGCCTCGCCAATGCCGTCGCGGAGAACGAGAGAGCCGTGGCCGCCGTGGCCGCGTGCCGGGAGGACGAGGCGAGAGCGGCGGAAAGAGCGGAGGCGGCGCGGAGCGAGCGCGACGCGGCGCTGGCGGCCCTCGAGCTTCCGTCCGCCGCCGAGGGAGCGGAGCCGGCCATCGCCGCGGCCACGGCAGAGGCGGCGAAGCACCGGGCGCAGGCGGAAGAGGTCCTCCGGCAGGTCGGAGCGGCGCTCCTGGCCGACGACAGGACCCGGGAAGACAGGCTGCGGGCCGAGGAGGAGAGGGGCCGGACGGAGCGGGACGGCCAGGTCTGGCTCGCGCTGCGCGGCCTCATCGGCGAGGCGTCGGGAGGGAAGTTCCGGAAGTTCGCACAGGGACTGACACTGGAGGCCCTCGTGAAGAGCGCGAACCAGCACCTGGCCGAGTTCGCCCGGCGCTACCGGCTGATGCAGGCACCGGGGACCGAGGTGGGGCTCCTCGTCGTCGACGGCGACATGGGAGACGAGGTGCGGAGCGTCGAGAGCCTCTCCGGTGGGGAGAGCTTCCTCGTCTCGCTCGCGCTGGCCCTCGGGCTCGCGTCCCTCGCGACGCGGCGGAGCTCGATCGGCTCGCTCTTCATCGACGAGGGATTCGGCTCTCTCGATGCCGACACGCTCGACCGGGCGGTCACGGCCCTCGACGCCCTGCAGGCACACGGACGGCGCATCGGCGTCATCTCGCACGTCCAGGGGCTGGCCGAGAAGATCGGAGTCCAGGTGAAGGTCGTCGCGCGCGGGGGCGGACGGAGCGAGGTGCGGGTCGTCGGCGCGTAGGGCGGTCTCGCTCCTGGGAAGGTCAGGTTGGCAGGACTGGCCCGGGGTCGGACCCCAGGCGTCCGACCCTCGGTGGCAACCTTGGATGCGCTGGGAGGCGACATGACGCGAGAGGAAGACGAGGAGATCCTGAGCCGCCTGGAGGCGAGGGCTCGGCAAGCCGAGGTCGATCGGGAGCGGCTCACGGCAGAGGCCGAGGCGGCCGTCGAGAAGGCAGATCGCGAAAAGTTGGCCGCGCGGGACACGCTGCGGCCGGCCTTCCGCGAGGCGGTGGAGGCAGCAGCGCCGCTCCTCGATGCGTTCCTCGAAACCCCGGAGTGGGACCGCCTCCTGGAGGCACGGGGGAGGCTGGCGGGAGTGGCGACGCCGAATGAGCTGGCGTTCCCGCCTCTCTACCTGACGGGCCACGCTTGCCGGGAGCCTTTCACCGCACGGGCCGTCTTCGAGGACGAAGTCCGTTCGGCGGACCCGAACGCCGGCGGGATCTACCGGTGGACGGTCGGGAAGCGCCTGACGCTGACAGGCCAGTGGCATCGGATGCAGCCCGCCACGATTCTCTTCCAGAGCGAGGCGGGGCTCCTTTCCCTGATCGACTGGTACGAGGAGGGCAACCACTTCGATGGAGCCGTGCCGGTCGTGCTGCGTTTCTGCCTGCTCGTCACGGCCGGCCAGCTCCTTCGGCGCCTGGCTACTCTCCCCTGTTGAGGGGGGCAGCCAGGCTGCGGCCTCTCTCCGTCCTGTTCCGGCCCTGCCGGGTCGGTATCGACGGAGTCGTGCACGGCGACCTCTTCGGCGGTGGCCTTTCGCTGTTCCTTCTTCATCCGTTCCCGGAACTCCCAGGTGGCCACCCCGATGAGGTCCAGCCAGCGGGGGAGCACCGCGCGGAGAGCCTCGAGGCCGGTCTCACGGAAGCACAGAGGGTCCGTTGGTAGGGGTCTGGTCGCTAGAATCGAGTCGTGACGAGCCTGACCGTGCGCCTCACTGATGCCCAGGCCGAACATCTCGCGCTCGAAGCGCAGAAGCCGGGTGTAGCTCCGGAGGACCTCCTCCGAGCCGCGGTCGTTGAACTGATCGAAGGTCGAGGCGAGGCGTTCCTGTCCGCCGCACGCCACGTTATCGAGAAGAACGCCGAGCTGTACCAACGGCTCTCGTGATGCGGCATCTCACCATCGCGGAGGTGCTCTACCTCCATCGTTTGGTGACCGCTCAGTCCGGCGGGTCTTCAGGCATTCGCGACCTGGGCGCCGCTCATCCTGATCGGCCAGACCTTCTGAGCCGGCTCAGGCTTCCCATGGCAGGCCGGGCCGGCCGAAATGCCCGTAGTTCGTCGTCGTCGCGTAGATCGGCCTTAGGAGATCGAGCTGCGCGGCGATCCCGGCCGGGGAGAAGTCCTGCCGCTCCACGAAGCGCCTTGCCGCCGCGTCGTCCCCGGTCCCGAACGTCTCGACCATCGTCGACACCGGCTCGGCACGGCCGATGGCATACGAGACCTGCACCTCGGCCCGCCGCGCGAGCTGGAGATCCACGATTTGCCGCGCGATCCACCGGCAGAAATAGGCACCGCTCCGGTCGACCTTCGATGGGTCCTTCCCGCTGAAGGCTCCGCCGCCGTGCCGCGCGAACCCCCCGTACGTGTCCACGATGATCTTCCGACCCGTCACGCCGGCGTCGGCGGACGGGCCACCGACTTGAAAGGAGCCCGACGGGTTTGCGATGACGTCGATCCCCTTCCGGTACCACTCACCGAGCGCTCTCTCCAGGAGCTCCTCCCGGACGTATGCCTCGATCTCGGGCTGGCCCACGGCCCTGGAGTGCTGCGTACTGATCAGGATGGTCTCGACCTGCACGGGTCGGCCGTCGCGGTACCGCACGCTCACCTGCGTCTTCGCATCCGGCCGAAGCCAGTCGACCCTCTTTTCGTGCCGGTCTTTCGCGAGGAGGGCCGCGAGCCGGTGGGCAAGGAGGATCGCCAGCGGCATCCGTTCCGGCGTCTCGTCGGTGGCGTAGCCGAACATCAACCCCTGATCGCCGGCTCCCCCGACTCGAACGGCCCCACCGATTTCCGGAGTCTGCCCGGTGATCAACTCCCGAATGGAAACGCCGTCGGCGTTGAAGGCTTCGCCGGGATCCGTGTAACCGATGCGGCGAATCACCTCCCGCGCGATAGCCGCCTCATCGACCGTCGCCTTGGAGGCGATCTCCCCGGCAATGACGACGTCTCCCCCCTTGCAGAGAACCTCGCAGGCCACTCGGGCATTCCTGTCGGCCGCGAGATGCGCATCCAGGATCGAGTCCGCGATGAGATCGCAGACCTTGTCCGGGTGCCCCTCGGACACCGACTCGGAGGTGAAGACGAATTCCGGTGACTCACAGGTTCGCATCTGTATCCCCCAAGCCGTCTGCGCCGTCCTTCGGCTCCTCCACCGCGTCGGGTGTTTCGGAGCAGTGGCGGCGCTGTACCTCTTTCATCCTCTCCCGGAACTCCCAGGTGGCCGCCCCGATGAGGTCGAGGCAGCGGGGGAGCACCGCGCGGAGAGCCTCCAGGCCGTCCAGGAAGAGCTCGACGGCAACGTAGGCCGCGCCGTCGGACCGCAGAGAGATCTTCGCGACCTTGAGCGCGCCGTTGAGCCGGTTGGCGACGGTCAGGGCGAGGAAGCGCTGTTCGGCGTCGTCGTCGCACCTCCAGAACGCGGGGGCCATGACACGGATGTACGCGGGGTCGTTGGCGTCGAAGACGATGAAGATGTCGCGCCCCTCGTGACGGAGGTGGATGTCGCCGTCGTCGTCGACGCGGGCGCGAAAGCCCTCGCTCTCGAGCCATTCGAGGATCAGTGGTGCCTGTGAAGCAGGAGCCGGCGATGGGTCCGGGGCCGCGCCCGGGGTGACGCTGTCGACGTCGGCGAGGGTGGGGAAGTCGGGCATGGCGGCTCCTTATGCGTCCTTGTGGGCGGCGACGAGAGCGAGGCGGGGGACGGACACGCGCGTCGGGGTGAAGCCGACGACCGTCTTGCCCTCGGGGGAGCGGGCGAGCTGGACGGCGGCGGCATCCTGGAGGTCGGCACGGGTCAGGAGGCGCTTTCCGTCGGTGCGGGAGGAGGCCGTCGCGACGGCGAGAAGAACGGCCGTGCGGATGTGCGAGCCGCTGAGCGGGTAGGCGCGGGCGAGGGCGGGAAGGTCGACGTCGGCGGCGCGGGGCGCGCGCGGCGGGAGGTGCTTCTCCCAGAGCTGCTCGCGCTCGTCCGGGCCGGGCATCCCGATCTCGAGGCGGGCGAGGAGACGCCGCTCCAGAGCGGGGTCGAGGGCCTCGTCGCGGTTCGTGGTGAGGACGACGACGCCCGGGAAACGCTCGATCTCCTGGAGGAGGAGGTTCGTCGCGGAGATCTCCCAGCGCTGGCGGTCGCCGCTGCGCGACGAGAGGAGCGAGTCGGCCTCGTCGATCAGGACGACGTCGCCCGCCTCGCGCGCGGCGCGGAAGGTGGCCGAGAGCCGCTTCTCGGTCTCGCCGACGTACTTCCCGAGGAGCTGGTCGGTGCGGAGGCGCCAGAGGGTGCGCCCCAGCTCGCCGGCGATGGCTTCGGCCGCCAGCGTCTTGCCGGTGCCGGGAGGGCCGTAGAGGAGGAGCGCGACGCCGGTGGAGCCGAGGAGGGTCTCGGAGGCGCCCCACTCGGCGGCGGCTGCGAGAGCGCGAGGCACGGCGAGCGCGTCGGCAAGGCGGGCGCGGACGGAAGGTGCGAGGACGAGGCCGGAAAGGGTGAGGCGAGGAGTGACCTTCTCCACGCTTTCGCCGCCCTCGGCCTTCGAGGCGGCCTCCCCCTCCCGCGGGCGGGCGAGGGCGAGTCCCGATGGGACGACGCGCGTCCGGGCGGCGCGGGAAGCGCGAAGCGTGGACCCCTGTTCGCCTTTGCGCCCGGAACCCTCGATGAGGCCGGCGCAGGCGAGCAGCGACGTCGGGCCCGCCAGGGCGGCGGGGCCCGCACCGAAGCCGGGGAGGCCCTCGAGCGCGTCGGAGAGGAGCGCCCAGGCGACGGGCTCGTCGTCGGCGTCCCGCGCGAGGAGGACGGCGAGGAGGGCGGCCTCGGCGGGCGAAGTGACGCCGGCCTCGCGGAGGACGATCGCCAGAGGATCGGACGAGGCGGCGCCGTCGGGCGAGAGGTACGAGCGGAGGGAGGAGGAGAGGACGAAACGGGCCCGGGAGAGGGAGTCCCAGCCGGGAGCGTCGGGGCGCGCGTCCGACCACGCCTGGACGCGCTCGGTGTAGGGCGGGCCGACCAGGTAGAGGAGGCGCGACGCCCGGGAAAGGATGGCCTGTAGCCTTGCAGCGGCGGTGCTGGCCTCGGGAAGGCTCTCCTCGCCGGGCACCGTGAGGCCGCCCAGGAGAGACGCCTTCCAGCGAGGGTCCAGTCGGTAGCAGCGCTCCTGGACGACGGGGTCGACATCGGACTGGACGATCCGGAGGCGGCGGAGGGTGCCCTCCACCTCGAGGCGCGAGCGGAGGACGTCCTGGTGGCTCCACTCGGCGGCGCCGGCGAAGTCGCAGAGATAGGCGAGCGTGATGCCGCGGCCGGCGCGGATGTCGACCGCGTCGCGCAGGAATGCGAGGAGGAGGAGCCGGTCGAGCAGATCGAGGCCGAGGGCGTCGAAGGCGTCGAGGAAGCGCAGCGGGATGCCGGCCCGGCGCGTGGCGCGGCTGCGGTCCGCGAGGAGGCGGAGCACGGGCATCCGCTCGCAGATGGGCTGGAAGAGGGAGGCGTGGCCGCTCGACTTGTTGCCGTTCATCGGGCCGAGCGCCGCGAACCAGGCGTCGAGTCCCTCCTTCTCGTCGCGGAAAGGGGCGGGGCCCGGCCCGGCGGGCCCAGGCGCCGACGCCGACGCCGACGGGATCGTGCTCGGGCCTTCGGTCTTCACTTCGGTCATCGCGTCCTCCTTTCCCCACCAAGATATGCAGAGGGTCAGACGGACTGTGTCCAAGTCCCCGAAGTGCGCCCATACTGTGCGCGGGAGGAGGCATGGCCTTCAAGGACCGCCCCTACTTCCGCCGGATCCTCGAGCTGGACGACATCCTCAGGCAGGGGAAGAAAGTGACGGCGACGACACTCGCCGAGAGGTGGGAGACGTCGACGAAGACCGTCCAGCGGCTCATCGACAACTTTCGCGACGAGTTCCGGGCGCCGCTCGAATGGGACGCCCGCCGGGGAACCTACCTCTACTCCGAGCCGGGCTGGCACCTGCCCTGGCTCGCGATGGAGGGGGCCGACCTCTTCGCCGTCGGCGTGGCGATGAAGGTGCTCCAGCTCTACGAGGGGACTCCCGCAGCGAAAGACCTGAAGGCGATCTTCGAGCGGCTCTCGAAGCTGATGCCGCCGGAGGTCCGGATCGCGCCGTCGTCCTTCGTCGAGAAGCTCTACATGCGCCCGCAGGCGCAGCGACCCGTCGACCCGAAGGTCTGGGACGCGGTGGCGACGGCGCTTCGCGAAAAGGTGGCGCTGACGGTCGACTACAGCAAGCCGACGGGGGAGCTTCGGAAGCGCGAGGTCGAGCCGCTCCACCTCGTCCTCTTCGGCATGGACTGGTTCCTCCTCGCGAAGGACCCCGGCGACGAGGTCGTGAAGACGTTCTACCTCTCGCGGATGAAGTCCGCCCGCGTCGGGACGCGGCGGTTCTCGCCCCCGAAGGGGTTCAAGCCCGAGGAGCACTTCGGCGAGACGATCGGGCTCTACGTGGGGAAGCCGCGGTTCCGGTTCCGCGTCCGCTTCGGCAAGGAGATCGCCGAGTGGATCACCGAGGTCCGCTGGCACGAGAAGCAGAAGCTGGTGCGCCTTTCGGATGGCGGGATCGAGCTGGACCTGCCGGCCGGGTCGCTCCTCGAGGCGCGGCGTTTCGTCCTCTCGTTCGGAAAGCACGCCGAGGTCCTCGCGCCGGAGGAGCTGATCGCGGACGTGAGGGACCACGTCCTCTCCCTCGCCGCAGTCTACGGGGGCGCGGGGGACTGACGTCCGGGGGCGAGTTATCCGGTTCGCTTCGCCCCCCTCGGACGCCATTCGTCCGGGAGTGAGGACGACGCTTCCCCTCGTGACGCGGGCCGAGAGCAGGCGGGACGACGAGGCGGGACGGCCGGAGCCGCTGGAGAAGCTCGTCCGGCGGGTCGGAGAGGCCGGACCCCGATCCGGGGATACCGTCCACATCTATCTCGACGTCTCCGGAAGCGTGGATTCGTTTCTCGAGCCACTCCGTGCTGCGGTTCGCGGTGTCGCCCATCTCGTCTGGCGATACGTCCACCTCTTCTCGACCGACGTCGTGGACGTCCCCATCCGTGATCTGGCGAAAGGCGTCTGCCAGACGACGGGGGGGACGAGCATCGTCCCCGTGGCGCAGCACATCCGCGTGAACGGCGTGCGCCGGGCCGTCATCGTGAGTGACGGGGAGGTGGGGCCCATCGGTGCGAAGGATCGGGAGACGCTCGGGGAGGTGATTCTCGGCGTCGCCCTGACGAGCGGGCGAGAGAGGGGCGGAGAGCTCGCCGGTCTCGCGCGGCACATAGTTGTCCTCACAGGGGTGGATAGGAAAGGACGGGTTGAAGGAGGAGATCGTCCGCCTCGGCGCGACGGACGGCCTCGTCTCCCGCGAGACCTCCTACGTGGCCGTGGAGGAGCGCGAGAGCCCCGAAACCGGCGAAATGACGCTCAAGAAGATCCCGATCGCGCTGACGCGGGGCTGGGGTGGACTGGAGACGAGCACGGGTGTGATGGCCTGCATGGTTGCGCCTCCATCGCCCGACGTGATGATGTCGTGTGACCACGGCGCGAACCTCATCTCCCCCCGCTCCCGCGACGCCGCATCGAGAGATCTGTTCGACATCCCGACGTTCATGAGGCGCAGCCTCGACGAAGCGCCCGACAAAGACCTCGACCTGGCGCTCGACGAAGGGGCTGCCGTGGTCCGCGAAGCCGCCCCGGCTTCGGCCCTCCCTTCCCGCAAAGAGCCCCATGATCGGATCTTGGACTCGGCACGCCCGCTCGGACCTTCGGCCCGCGCCCTCTTCTGGCTCGAGCGGGGCGCTGCCGGTGCGAAGGATGCGTGGCGGCTCCTCGCGCGCAAGGCCCGCGCCTGGCTCGACGCTTCCGGCGTCTTGTCGCCCGGCGGAGGTCGATGGAAAGTGCTCGCCAGCGCCATGCTCGGGAGCCGTCTCGGGGTCTGACTCCGCCGACCCCTTCAGCCCCCAGGCCGGCGTCCCGCGGCGGACAGGGAGGCGCCCGGAGGCGCCACGGCCTCGGGCGTCGCGGCCTCGGTCGGAAGGGCGATGTTGTTGCTACGAAACGAGCCGAGGAGGCCGGCCTTGTCGACCGCCTTGAGGTAAGCCTCGCGGGGCTCCACGAGGCCCTGCTTCACGAGGTCGAGGAGCGAATCGTTCAGGAGGACCATCCCCTGGGCCTTCGACGTCTGGAGGACCGACGGGAGCTGGAAGGTCTTCCCGTCGCGGATGAGGTTCGCGACGGCGTTGTTCGTGAGGAGGACCTCGAGAGCGGCGACTCGCCCGCCGCCGATCCTCTTGCAGAGCGTCTGTGCGACGACACCCTTGAGGGAGTCGGCCAGCATCGTCCGGATCTGCTGCTGCCGGTCGGCCGGGAACTGGTCGACGATCCGGTCGATGGTGGAGGTCGCGGTCGTCGTGTGAAGGGTCCCGAAGACGAGGTGGCCGGTCTCGGCCGTCTCGATGGCGATCGCGACCGTCTCGAGGTCGCGCATCTCGCCGACCATGACGATGTCGGGATCCTCGCGTAGCGCGGCCCGGAGGGCATCCTTGAAGGAGGAGGTGTGGCTCCCGACCTCGCGCTGGTTCACGAGGCACCTCTTGTTGCGGTGGACGAACTCGACCGGGTCCTCGATGGTGATGATGTGGTCGGTCCGCGTCTCGTTGACGTAGTTGACGAGGGCGGCGAGCGTGGTCGACTTGCCGGAGCCGGTCGGGCCGGTCACGAGGACGAGCCCTTTCGTGAGGTCCCCGAGCCTCACGACCGAGGCGGGCAGACCCAGCTGCTGCGCCGTGAGGATCTCGATCGGGATCTGGCGAAAGACGGCCCCGACGCCGTGCCGGTCCCGGAAGACGTTGACCCGGAAACGCGCCGCCCCGGCGATCTCGTACGCGAAGTCGGTGTCGTGCCGCTCCAGGAACTCCGTCCGGTTCCTCTCGGGAAAGATGGGAGCGAGGAGCCTCTCGACCTCCTCCGAGTCGAGGACGGGCTGGTCCGCCTGCTCGGCCATCTCGCCGTGAATGCGGAAGAGAGGGCGGGTTCCCGACGAGAGGTGAACGTCCGAAGCCTCCAGCTCGAGCATCCGCAGGAGGATCACGTCGAGAGGCCGTTCGCTCAGGACCGACAGGCGCGCCGGCTCCGCCGAAGCCGGAGCGACCGCGGGATAGGGGATCTCCTCCGCCGGGATCGGCGCCGGTGCGGCGCCGGGGACCCGTGTCGAGGCCGGGGTCTGAAGGTGCGGCGGGATCTGGGCCGGGAGGGGAGAGGGCGCCTGAAGGAACACCGTGGCGGGACCCTGAGATGAGGTGGGCGCCGCCTCGAGCTCGAACTCTCTCGCCGGAGTCGGCCCGGCCTCGGGACTCGGCGTCATCCGCGCCGGACGGCAGATCATCAGGCCCGCGTTTCCACCGAGGAGGCCGAAGCGAATCTCGACGGATTCCCTTCCGGGGCCGAGCTTCATCGGGATCCGGAAGCGGGTCCGGGCGAGCTCGTCGGGTGCCTGGCCCGGAGCCACCTCGGCGACGACGGCCCGGAAGGAATCGAGGCTGACCGGCTCGCGTCCGACGAAGACGCGGCTCGTGCCGCGCGTCATGAAGAGCCTTTCGCCGGGAATGATGTAGAGCGCCTCGCCTTCGGTCTGGAGGAGGTTGGCCACGAGAAGGTCGATGCGAGAAGCCACCGTTCGCCCTCCTTCAGAACGACACGCGCGCGATATGGCCCGTCGCGACGAGCACGAGCCGCGTACCGAGGCCGATCGGGACGAAACGGCCGAAGGAGTTGAAGACGTCCGACATCCGGGCATAGCCCTCGAGCGCCGTGGACCGGAGGATCCCGGAGATCTCCTCCCCGGAGACGAGATGGAGCGTCACGAGGTCGAAAGACATCCCCTCCGCCGGGGCCGGCTCGGCGCCAGGCCCGTCGGCGTCGATCTCCACCGTGACGAGGGCGTCCCGCGAGAGGAGTCCGCTCGAGCCGTCGGAGAGGCCCACGGGGAAGAACTTGCGATCCTCCTCGAGGAGCAGGCTCAGCGGCATGACTCCCCGCTCTCTCTGCGGGTCGGACAGAAGCCAGAAGGTCACGTCGAGGCGGGTGCCTCCCTGCAACCGTGCGGTGGCCGCACAGGGCGTCGTGGTCCGTCGATTCATCGTGTCGGGCATGACGTCCTCCCGATGCCACGGGAAGTCCAACGAGGCTCCGCCTCAGACCGACGAGACATGAAGAAGGGACCCCGCCCGAGCGGTAACCTCCTGATCGAAATCGGGAGGCCGTTATGAGCCGGCACGCGGCGAGTCGTTCCGAAGAACATCGTCGGACGGGGTCCGGGGAAAGCGTATCAGGAGTCCGGAGCGTTGCCGAGATCCTCGAGCGCCCCGCGACTCTGGAGATCTCGGGGAGCGACCGGATGTACCTCAACGCCTTCGTTCCCCGGTTGCAGACGGACGTGGGGGTGGCGGCGTTTCTGGTCAAGCACCGCGGCAACCGGTTCGCTTCATCGGTATTGATGGACCCGATCAGCAAGGCGTTCATCGAGACGCTCGAGTCGTTCGCTCGGGACCGGAATCTGAACATCGTCTCCTTCGAGAAGGGGCAGAGGAAGGATGACCTCGCTGCCGGGTATCGGAAGCGCTTCGTCGGGCCCGAAGGGGTCCTGTTCATCGGCAAGGCGCAGGAGAAGGCCCGGGTATTCCGGACCCAGAAGCGCCGCAACCCGCAGACCGGGGCGACCTACCCATGGCTCGTGCCTTCGACGGCGATGGTCAAGCAGTTCAAGGATCTGCGCGAGCCCCCGGCTCGCCTGCTGGGCCTTCGCCCGGACCAACTCTCCGCGGGCCGGATGACCTACGACCTTCGTCGCCTCAGCCTCCACGGACTCCTCGAGCGCATACCGAAGACCCACCGCTACCGGCTCACGCCAGCGGGCCTGCGTGTCGCCGTCTTCTTCAACCGCGTCTACGGCCGCCTTCTCCGTCCCACCCTATCGGCGCTCTCCCATCAGGCACCGCCGGGCAACAACGCCATCCGCGCCGCGTTCCGCCACCTCGAGGCCAGGATCGATCAAGCCACCGCGGTCCTGCGTCTCGCCGCCTGAAAAACTCGACCTGTACGCAACGACTTCTTCAACACGAGGACCCTCGGCGAGGGACCGGAGCCGGGGTGTGGTTTTCGACGGGCGGGACGTCCGGCGGGCGCCTCGCGTTCATAATCCCGGCGAGTGATCCGGCCCGCCCTCCTCCCGCGCCTCGCCCTCCTGACCGCCCTGGCCGTCGCCCGGTCCGGCTTCGCTGCTTCAGCGCCGCCGGCGACGTTCGTCTCCCCGGCGGGTTCCTCGCTCGTCGTCCGGGCGACGGACGCGGACGGAAAGACCTTCGTCTCGGTCGGCGACATCGCGACGGTGCTCGGCGGGACGCTGTCGTACGACGCGGCGACGGGCTCCTACGAGCTGAAGATCGGGGCGCACACGGCGGTCTTCGGGACGGAGACGGCGATCGCCGTCGTCGACACCCGTCTCGTCCAGCTCGCTGCGCCCGTCCGCGGCGAAGGCTCCACCGCCTTCGCCGACGCCGACTTCTTCACGCGCGTCCTCACGCCCCTGTTCGGGGTCACGTTCACCTGGTCGCCCGGCGGACGCACGCTCACCGCGCGGCGCGTGGAGACGCCCGAGATCGGTGTCGAGGCGACGGTCTCCGCCTTCGAAGGGACGACGAAGGTCGTCTTCCGCTTCACCCAGTCGCCGCCGTTCCGGGTCGAGAAGGGGGACGAGCAGGTCGTCCTGCGGTTCTCCGGCGTCAAGCTCGTCCCGCCCGTGCCGGAGATGGCGGTCGACGACCCGCGCGTCGCGCGCCTCTACCTGCGCCCGACGGAGCTGGCGATCGTCCTGAAGGGGAAGAACCTTTCGACGAACGTCTACCCTCTCGCCAACCCGCCGCGGCTCGTCGTCGACGTGACCCGTGGCGCGCCGCCACCACCGGTTTCGTTCGCGCCCTCGCCGTCCGCGAGAGAGGCTCCGGGCGCCCTCGTCGTCCCCTCCCCGACCCCGCGCCCGGAGCCGCGCGTCGTCGTCATCGACCCGGGACATGGCGGGACGGAGGAAGGGGCGAAGGGGCCGGGCGGCCTCCTCGAGAAGGACGTCGTCCTCTCGCTGGCGCGGACGGTGCGGGAGGTCCTCACGGCTCGCGGCTACCGCGTCGTGACGACGCGTGAAAGCGACGCCTCCGTCGGCCTGCAGGACCGGACGGCGATCTCCAACGCGGCGAAGGCCGACGTCTTCCTGTCGCTCCACCTGAACGCGTCGCGCGCCGCCTCGGCACACGGGACGGAGGTCTACTACCTCTCGCTCGACGCCTCCGACCGCTCCGCCGCCGCGCTCGCCGAGTCCGAGAATCAGGCCGAGCCGGCGGCGACTCCCTCTGCCGAGACGAACGCGGCTCTCCGGGACCTCGACCTGATCCTCTGGGACCTCGCCCAGAACCAGCACCTCTCCGCATCCAGCCGGCTCGCCGAGGTCATCCAGGGCGACTTCAACCGCCTCCTCGGTATCACGACGCGCGGCGTCAAGCAGGCCCCCTTCCGCGTCCTGATCGGCGTCAACGCGCCGGCCGTCCTCGTCGAGGTCGCCTTCATCTCGAACCCCGAGGAGGAGCAGAAGATGGCCTCCGAGGAGTTCCGAAAGGCCGTGGCCGAGACGCTCGCCGGGTCGCTCGACAACTTCTTCCGGGCCGCGGCCAGCGGTGCGGCACCGGTTCCGGCCGCACCGCCGCCGAGCGGTCCGCGCTGACGCCCTCCCGATGCCGCGCCGCTTCGCCCTCGCGCTCCTCGCGCTCCTGATCCTCCTCCTGCTGGGGCTTCTCGTCGGAAGGCGCGTCCACGAGACGAGGCAGAAGAGGCAGGTGGCCGCGCGGCCGACGCCGACCCGGACCATTCCGCCACCCCCGACGCCGATCCCGGCCCGGCTCGTATCGATCTGGTTCGAGTCCGTGGAGGATGGCCTCTTCAGCAATACGAACGGTCCAAGTAGGTTACACAAC
>CAVOJA010000045.1:0-15170 GCA_963696015.1 uncultured Holophagales bacterium | reverse complement strand
AAGCACGCTCAACTCCATTGCCGATCTCGGCGTACCGACGACGACCAAACGACTGGTCTTTTCGTCCGGCATGGGGATGGGCGGAATGGGCGGCGGCATGATGAGCTTCCTGATTGATGAAAAATCGTTCGATCCGGCACGGATCGACCTCACGAGCCGCGTCAACGAAGTCGAGCAATGGACGGTCGAGAGCCGCTCCAGCATGGACCATCCGTTCCATCTGCACGGCACACAGTTCCAAGTGGTGAGCCGCACGCGCGGCGGTGTCCCGCTGGCAGAACCGTTCCTTGCCTGGCGCGACACGGTCAACGTCGCGGCGTTCGAGACGGTCGTACTAAAGGTGGTGCAGCATCAACTCGGCAAGCGCATGTATCACTGTCACATTCTCGAACACGAAAGCCAGGGGATGATGGGCGTGCTGGAGGTCGTCGCCTGAGGGCAGAGCCCCGCGGTCGCACAGCATCGATTGACTGTCGGCCGCGTGCTCGGATGGCGCTGCGGCGCATCGCGTGGGAGCTTGTCTTCCCGGACCCAGGTCTTCATCCCGACGGTCCCGTCGTCGAGCGCGTAGAGGGTCGCGAGACCCGGCTGGAGCTTGCTGAGGACGACGCCGCCCTCGACGAAACCGTAGTGACTTCCGGAGTGGACCCGTGCGAGCGGTCCGGCGTGGAAGGCGCCGTGGATCCGCTTGAACCCGCCGGCGAAGGTGGCGATGACCCGGTCGGCGACCGGCGGCGGCACCATCCCCGTCGGTTCGATCGGGTCGAGGTCCGCGAAGCCGTCCGGCCCCGGGAGGGACTCGTCGCGAGCTCCGGGGAGGAGCCGCTCCGCCCAGCCGACGCCTGGGTAGTCCGTACCGAGGCCGAAACCGAGCCCGTAAGCCCCGAGGTCGAAGGCGACGAGGAAAACGAGGGCTTCGCGCTCGACGGCATCGAGCGGACCGACGCGGTACTTCTCCCGGAGGTCCGCCGCGACCCTCCCGGGGGTCACCAGGGAGACGAACACGCCGGGGACCCCGACGGCGGGATACCACTTCCCTGCGACGAGCCCGCCCTCCGCGGTGGTGGCGAGCCCGAGGTCGCGCGACGCGAGGCGGTCGTCCCCGTGGGCGGCGTCGACGCGCGCCGGCGGCGGCGAGCCCGGATACGTCGCCGGCTCGCCGGTCGACTTTCCGGCCTCGACGTCGGGCCTTTCGAGGAAGGCGTCGGCGTAGAGCGTCTTGCGTGCCAGGACCGTCAGCTCTTCGCCCCCACGGACTTTGCTGCGGAGGAACTCGGCGGCCCATTCGCGCGCGGTGCGGGAGCCCCGGGTCCGGTGGCGGACGAGGACGTCGCCGCCGCACAGCTCGGTCCAGGGGCCGGGTCCCTGCGCGACGTCCCGCAGGCGCTTCGGGAAGCGATCCGACCAGAGCTCGCACGGGCGACGGTCTCCGCCGCTCGCGACGACGAGGCCGACCGGGAACGCCGGGTCGAGCTGGAGGCGCTGGCGATCGGGACGGGCATTCTGGAGGTGGAGAGCCGTCTCGACGCCGTCGTTCCACCGGAGCTCGAGGACGTACGCCTCGTTGATCCGGGGGTTCAGGTCGATCAGGACGGCGGTGCCGTCCGTCCCGGCCGGCCCTTGGACGTGAATCGTGGACGAGCGGCGGAACTTCTGAAGCTCGAGAGGGGACTTCGGCCGCTTCGCCTCGTACTGCGCGGCCTCGTTGGCAAGGGTCCGTGGATCGGGCTGCGGCTCGCCGGCGAGGCACGGCTCTCCCGCGACGAGCAGGAGGCCCGCCGCCGCCATCCCGACCCACGTGGCCCCGTGGCTCCCTCGGTGAGGCTTCATCACGAGGCTCCCTCCTCAATATGGTCTACGTCCGCGAGCGCCGACAGGGCGTGGCCGGTACGGGGAAACGGGGGGACCGGGCCCTGTCGCGCCGCGCGGCGGAGCGGGGCTCACTTCAGGCCGACGAAGAGGCCTCTCTGGTGCTCGAGCGCGAGCGCGTAGGTCTCCTCCAGGGGCGAGAGGACGTCGAATTCCTCGAACACCGTCGGGAAGCCGGACTCGACGAGGGTCGCGAGCAGCGCCGCCTTCTCGAGCCAGAACGACTTCGGGTTCCCGAAGGAAGCCCAGGCGTGATCTTCGAGCGACACGTCCGAGATCCCCTCGGCGTATTTCTCGAACCACCGGCCTCGCCCGCCGTCGTGCGTGGCGAGCGGCGAGAGCGCGTCGTGCCGGCATTCGGAGTCCGTCGCGTAGTGGGTGTTGAGGAGGAGCAGGTTGCGGGTCCGCGCGCCCACGATCGTCAGGAACGCGGCCGGCCGATCCAGGTGGTAGAGGAGGCCGAGGCAGAGAACGACGTCGAATTCGCCGTAGGCCTCGACGTTGCGCGCGTCGTCCCTGGTAAAGCGGAGGTTCGGCAGGCCGAGCTCGAGGCCCACGGCCGCGCATCGTGCGTAGTTTCGTTCCCTCACCTCGATGCCGAGGACGTCGTAGCCGGCGCGGGCGAACTCGACCGCGTAGCCCCCCCTCGAGACAGCCGAGGTCGACGACGCGGGGCGGCCGCTCCGCGGTCGGCGGCACGAGCCTCCGGGCCGTGCGCAGCAGCGACAGGCACGCGGGGTCCTGCGCGAGGAGCGGCCGGCCCGGGAGCGTCTCCCGCCCGTCGGGCAGCCGTATGTTGTGGGACGTGAAGCCGAGGTCGCGGATATGCGACATGGATCGAGACTAGCAGCCCGTGGCGCCGCTCCCGGCGAGGACGAAGGCAGCGGAGCCGGGCGTCCGCCGCGATCCCGGTCCACCGCGAGTCCACCAGCCGCCCCGGAAGAGGAGAAGGGGAGCCCGCTCGCGCGGGCTCCCCTCGGATCCGGGTCGTGTCGCCGGGATCAGGGCTTCGGGCCCGCCGCGATCACCTCGGGCGCGCAGCCCTCCTCGAACTTCTTGAAGTTCTCGACGAATCGCGCGGCGAGCGAGCGGTAGCGATTCGCGTAGAGCGCCTTGTCGGGCCAGGAGCTGGACGGGTCCATGACCGAGTCGGGGATGCCGGGGCAGCTCTTCGGGACCTCAAAGCCGAAGATGGGGTCCTTCCGGTACTCGACGCCGTGGAGCGAGCCGTCGAGCGCGGCGTCGAGGAGCGCGCGGGTGTAGCGGATGGAGATTCGCTTGCCGATGTTGTACGGGCCGCCGACCCAGCCGGTGTTGAGGAGCCAGCAGCTGACGCCGTAGCGCTCGATCTTCCTCTTCAGGAGGCCGGCGTAGAAGGCGGGGTGGTGGACCATGAACGGCCCGCCGAAGCAGGCGGAGAACGTCAGCTCGGGCTCCTTGCCGAGGCCCGCCTCGGTGCCGGCGATCTTCGACGTGTAGCCGGAGATGAACTGGTAGAGCGCCTGGTCGGGCGTGAGGCGCGCGATCGGCGGCAGGACCCCCTGCGCGTCGCAGGTGAGGAAGATGATGTTCTTCGGGTGGCCGGCCTTCTTCTCGGGGACGGCGTTCGCGATGAACTCGAGCGGGTAGGAGCCGCGGGTGTTCTCGGTGATCGACTCGTCGTCGAGGTCGATCTTCCGCGTCACAGGGTCGAAGACGACGTTCTCGAGGATCGTGCCGAAGCGGTGGGTCGTCGAGTAGATCTCCGGCTCGGCCTGCGCGGAGAGCGCGATGACCTTCGCGTAGCAGCCCCCCTCGATGTTGAAGACCCCCTCGTCGCTCCAGCCGTGCTCGTCGTCGCCGACGAGGCTCCGCTTCGGGTCGGCCGAGAGCGTCGTCTTGCCGGTGCCGGAGAGACCGAAGAAGAGGGCCGAGTCGCCCTCCTTCCCGACGTTCGCGGAGGCGTGCATCGAGAGGACGCCGTCGAGCGGGAGGAGGTAGTTGAGGACCGTGAAGACCGACTTCTTGATCTCGCCCGCGTACTCGGTGTTCCCGATGAGGCAGACGCGCTGGTCGAAGCTGAGGGTGATGAAGGTCTGGGCGTTCGTCCCGTCGATCGGCGGGAAGCCCTGGAAGCCGGGCGCCGCGATGACGGTGAACTCGGGGACGTGGCGGCGGTATTCCTCGAGCGTCCCGGGGAGGACGAACATGTTCCTGACGAAGAGGGAGTGCCACGCCTTCTCGGTGATGATCCGGACCGGGACGCGGTAGGCGGGGTCGGCGCCGGCGTAGACGTCCTGGACGAAGAGGTCGTGTCCCTGCAGGTAGCCCTGGAGGCGGTTGAAGAGGTCGTTGAACTTCTCGGGGGCGTAGGGGCGGTTGTAAGGGCCCCACCAGACGTGCCCTTCGGTCGAGGGCTCCTTCACGACGGCCTTGTCGTTCGCGGCGCGGCCGGTGTGCTTGCCGGTGTGGGCGACGACGGGGCCGCCCGCGACGATGCGCGCCTCCCGGCGGAAGGCGATCTCCTCGTAGAGCGCCTCGGTGGGGAGGTTCCAGTAGACCATCCTGAGGTTCGAGAGGCCGTGGTTCGCGAGGCCGTAGTCGGCTTTCCGCGCCGAGGCCTCGCCTTCGGCCGGGGTCTTGATCTCGAGCAGGTTCTTCACAGCCAGTCCCTCACGAGCTTCTTGTCGCCGACGTAGATCTCGTTGGGGGCCGACGGGTCGAGCGCCCACTTGATCCGGGCGATGCCCTCCTGGATCTCCTTGATCGTCCCGGCGTACGAGAGACGGAGGTACCCCTCCATCCCGAACTCGCGCCCCGGGACGGCGACGACGAGCGCTTTTTTCAACAGGAAATCCGACAGCTCGACCGACGTGTTCGAGTAGGCGCGGAAGTCGGGGAGGCAGTAGTAGGTGCCGTCCGGCTTGATCGTCTTCACGCCATTGAACGAGGCGAGCTCCTGGAGCATGACGTTCCGGTTGTTCTCGAGCTGCAGGCGGAGGCTCTCGACCGCGCTCTGGAGGCCCGACATCGCCCCCTCGGCCGCGGCCTGGAGGAGGACGGAGACGGTCGTCGTGATCTGCCCCTGGACGTTCGTCATGATCTGGACGAGCGGCCGCGGGGCGATCGCCCAGCCGATCCGGAACCCGGTCATGCCGTAGAGCTTCGAGACGCCGTTGACGGCGATGACCTTCGACGTCTCCGTGTCCTTCTTCGTGAACTTGAAGCAGCTCGGCGACTTCTTCCCGTCGAAGACGAGCTTGTGGTAGATGTCGTCCATGATCAGCCAGATCCCCTTGCGCTCGCAGAACTCGACGAGCTCGGCGATCAGGCTGTCGGGGTAGAGGACGCCCGAGGGGTTGTTCGGGCTGTTGCAGATGATGACCCGCGTCGCCGACCCGACGGATTTCTCGATGTCCTCCATCCGGGGGACGAAGCCTCCGTCCTCGGCCTTCACGATGACCGGGACGCCGTAGCACATCCTCACCATCTCGGGGTAGCTGACCCAGTACGGGGCGAGGATGACGACCTCGTCCTGAGGGTTCAGGACCGAGTAGAGGATGTTGAACACCGACTGCTTGGCGCCGGCCGAGACGATGACGTTCTCGGGGGCGACGACGCGGTCGTAGCTCTCCTCGGTGTACCGGATGATCTGCTTCTTCAGCCCCGGGGTGCCGTCGGCCGGCGTGTACTTCACGTCGCCGGTGTTCAGCTTCGAGGCGGCCGCGAGGATGGCGGCGATCGGGGCTTTGTTTTTGGGCTCGCCGGCCCCGAGATGGACGACGGCCTCGCCCTTCTCCCGCAGGAGACGGGCCTGCTCGTTCAGGCGGAGCGTGGGCGACTCCGCGATCGATTTCGCGAGCTGAGAGACGCTCATGTCGTGAGGAACCTCCCTTTTGCCGGTGGGCCGCTGGAGCGGGGCTCCGCGGCGCCGAGGGCAACGAGGGATTGTACCGGCTTCGGAAGCGTTTACGCTGCCGTGGAAGCCGCCTCCTCCCCGGCGTGGGCGAACGGATGGACCAGGGGGAGCGGCGGGAGGGGGCGCTTCAGGTCCGCGAACCGCAGGAGCGAGGCCTGGTAGCCGATGCGCGTCATCGCGAAGAACCAGAAGCCGAGCTGGCGGACGACGACGAGCGCGGCGACGCCTGCGGAGGTCGCGGGGTTCATCGTGACGCCGAGCGCCGTGAACCCGGCCTGGATCGCGAGCCCGAGCACGAGCCAGAAGAGCCAGAGCCCGGCGGCGCGCGGACGGGACCCTCGGAGGACCTTCTTCGCGGCGCGGTAGGCCCCGCCGGCGTTCGCGGCCTGGCCCGTCGCGAGGGCGATCCGCGCCAGGGAGAAGCGCAGGTTCACGTTCGCGGCGACGGCGAGGGAGGCGACGACGGCCCAGACGAGGCCGAACGTCGCGAGCGTCCCATTCGGCGCGGCGTCCTTTCCGGCGATCCTACCGAGCAGGAGGACGGGGCCGACGACGAAGAGGCCGATCCAGAAGGAGAGGGAGACGAGGTAGCGGCCGAACGCCCAGGCGACCGGGCGGAACAGGGCGGCCCCTTCGGCGACGGTTCGCCTCAGCGCCGGGCGGGGCAGGCCCGAAAGGAGGACGCGTACCGCACCCGTCGTCAGTAGGAGGTCGAGGAGGACGGAGAGTAGGACGCCGGCCCCGACCGCGGCGAGGGCGACACCGGCCTCGCGCGGGAAGACCCCGAGAAAGCTGAGGAACGCCCAGGAGTCCCAGCCCCGAAGGAGGCTCTCCCGGAACGGTCCCTGATCGACCGGGGCGAAGAGGGGACCGAAGGCGACCCATGCCGGGAGCGCCGAAAGGAGGAGGCCGAGCCAGAGGACTCCCGCGAGACGGCGATAGGCGAATGCGGCGGAAAGGCCGGCGTTCAGAGGTGAGGTGCTTCGAAGCATGGCGCGCTCCGTCAGAGGAGGGGCTTCAGTGACGAGTAGAGGATCTGGACGCCCTGGAGGGCATAGGCCCTGACTTTCCCGGCGCCGGATGGACCCTGCTTCCTGCCCGTGAAGCGGGCGTTGTTCCACGGGTTCGCGTCGAGGACGATCCTCCGGTCCGGGTCGACCTCGGCCTTGGCGAGGCGGGAGCCGTAGGTCGTCCGGAGCCGGAGCCAAGGGGCCTTCCCGTCCCAGGTCGTGCGCCAGGCCACCCCGTTCTCGAACGAGAGCACGATCGTGACGGGGAGTGGAATCGTCCCGGTCCGGCTGACGAGGGCGACCGACTCGTATCGCGTCGCCGTCTTCGCCTTCCCGCCCGGCGGGAGTCTTCTGCCGGACGCCTTCTTCGGCGGGCTGAAGCGCGTCCCCTCGTCGTCGTACCCCTCGAACGGGCGGGCCTCGATGCTCGAGACGCGGGTGACGGCGTAGTCGGTCGTTCCGTTCCCGTACCAGGTCTCCCGGAACAGGGGCTCCAGCTTCCCTCCGGCAGCGGGGCGGAAGGCGTCCAGGAAATCCTCGGTCGTGGGGTGGTCAAATCGCCAACGTTCGGCCCAGGCCCGGAACCCCCGCCAGAACATCTCCTCGCCGAGGATCCGCCGGATCTGGTCAACGGCCGTGGCGGCCCGGGCGTAGGAGTTCCGGCCGTAGGCGTTCGGTGCGAACCCCCAGGAGGGTGTTGCGAGGCGATCGACCTCGCGGGCCCGGATGGTCTGGACTCGACCGAGGTCGAAGCTCCCGATCCGGGCGCCGAGCGGAAAGCGGGCGATGCCACCGTAGCGCCGGTCGACCATTTCGTACTCGGTAAACGAGTTGATCCCCTCGTCCATCCAGCTCTCCTCGAACTCGTTCGAGGCGACGAGGCCGTACCACCAGCCGTGGCCGAACTCGTGGATGACGATCATCTCGGCTTCCCGGACGCCGTTCAGGGGCCATTTTCCGAGAGCCCGCGCGGTCCCGGCCGTGAAGATCGTCTGGTACTCCATTCCCATCGCACCCTTTCCGTCTTCCGGGGGGTCGACGCAGCTGGACTGAGCATAAGGATAGGGAAACGCGTAGAGGCCGAGCCAGACGAGGGCCCACTTCTGGGCGTCGGCGTACCGCGTCCACTGCCCGAGGTGGTCGGGCTGCATGTAGAAGAGGAGCTTCACGGGTCGGAAACCAGCCCTCAGCTCGGCTTCGGATCGGCCGAGTAGCCTGGCTGCTCGGGAAAGCTCGGCGGCTGGCAGGTCCTTGCCCGGGTCGAAGAGGGCCTCCTTCACGACGAAGCGCGGGTCCGCGGACCAGGCGAAGTCGTGGATCGAGTCCTGCTCGAAGACGAGCGTCTTCCTTCCGCCATCTCGGCTCTCCTTTACCCGCGTTCCCGCCGAGGCGACGACGTACCGCTCCGGGACGGTGAGTGCGACCCGGTAGTCGCCCCAGTCGGCGTAGAACTCGGAGTTCGCGTGGTACTGGTGGGCGTTCCAGCCGGGCTCTGCGCGGCGCCGCCGGCCCCGGGGCTCGAAGACGGCGGCCTTCGGATACCACTGGCCGATCATGTAGAAGTCCCGGACGTACCCTGCGCGGGCGAAGACCTTTGGGATCCGGGACGTCCAGGCGATCTCGAGGGTGACCGTCTCCCCGGGGGCGACGGGGGAGCCGAGGGGGACGGAGAGTACCGTCCGGTCGTCGGGGTTGCCGTCGTCCGGGGATTCGAATCGGGCCGCCGGGAGGAGGTTCCTGCCGTCCCGGGTCATCGAGGTCACGTCGATGGAGCCGAAGCCTTCCTTCTCGTCGGCCTGGTCGTTGCGGAGACGACCTCCGGACTCCCTGAAGAAGGTCGAGCGGTTGTTTCGGAAGGCGTTCCAGTAGAGGTGGAGCCTGAGCTCTGCAACCGGAACGTCGGAGGGGTTCGTCCACCGGAGCCTCTCGTGCCCTTTCAGCTCGCGGCGGGAGTCGTCGAGCGTGGCGCGGATGTCGTAGTCGACGATCTTCCGAGGCGCCGGGAGGGCCCGGACCGGGAGGACGGGCAGGAGAAACCCGAGAGCCGAGGCAATGGCGAGGACCCTCGAAGACATGGCAACTCCCTCCAGACGATGAGGATAAGGCCACTGGACGGCTGAAACGGGAGGCCCTCGTTCGGAGGGCCGGGGAATCCGGACCGGTGACGGCCCCGGTTCGAGGAACGGGGCCTTCCGGGTGGTAAGATGGACGATGTTTGCGAGTCGCCCGGTACCCTTGGTGGGCGGCGACGCTGGCGGAGGAGTATGAGGATTTCCGCGCTGAAGCCCGCGGTCGCAGCCCCACCCCGGGCGCACGTCTCGATCTTCGACAAGTGCGGGAAGTACCACGTCCCGGACGAGATCAAGGCCGCCGGGGTCTGGAACTATTTCCGGATGCTCGAGTCGGGGCAGGACCCGGTCGTGCGCATCGGCGGGCGGGAGCTCGTCATGCTCGGCTCGAACAACTACCTCGGCCTGACGTCCCACCCCAAGGTCAAGGAGCGGGCGATCGCGGCCGTGAAGAAGTACGGTGCCGGCTGTGCCGGGAGCCGCCTCCTGAACGGGACCCTGGACATCCACGTCGAGCTCGAGGAACGGCTGGCGGCGTTCATGAGGAAGCCGGCCTGTATCACCTTCTCCACGGGCTTCCTCTCGAACCTGGGGGTCCTCGGGACCCTGCCGACGAAAGGCGACGCGATCTACCTCGACCGCCAGGACCACGCCTGCATCTACGACGGCGCCCGGCTCGCCGTCGGGGCGGAGGTGAGGAAGTTCAAGCACAACGACCCGGACGACCTCGTCCGGATGCTGAGCAGCCACCAGGACAAGGCGGGCCGGATTCTAGCCGTCGACGGCGTCTTCTCCATGGAGGGCGACATCGCCCCCCTTCCGGCCTACGCCGACATCTGCGCCGAGTGGGGCATGGCGCTGATGGTCGACGACGCTCACGGTATCGGTGTCCTGGGCAGGACGGGCCGCGGAACGGCCGAGCACTTCGGCCTCGAGGACCGGACCGACATCATCATGGGGACCTTCTCGAAGTCCCTGGCGGCCATCGGCGGCTTCATCGTCGCGGACGCCGAGATCGTCAAGTACATCCAGCACCGGGCGAGAGCGCTGGTCTTCACGGCGGCCCCTCCCCCGGCGTCGATCGGGGCCGTCCTGGCCGCCGTCGAGATCATCGAGGCGGAGCCCGAACGCCGGCAGCAGCTCTGGGACAACACCCGGTTCATGATGACGAGCCTTCGGGCCATCGGGTTCGACTGTGGCGAATCCGAGACGCCGGTCATTCCCGTCGTCGTCGGGGAGGACTACCTCGCCTTCAAGATGGCCAAGCGCCTAGACGATGAGGGGGTCTTCGTGAACCCGGTCGTCAGCCCCGCCTGCCCGCCGGGCCGGGCCCTGATCCGGACGTCCTACATGGCGACGCACCGACGGGAGCACCTCACCCGTGCGCTCGAGGCGTTCCAGAAGGTTGGCCGCGAGCTGGGGCTCGTCAGCTAGGACGCGGGCTTTCGCCGGCGGAGTCGTTTATGCGCTCCGCGCACCACGAGCCGGGGAAAGCCGCAGGACGCGGCTTTCCGCTGAGGAGGTCCGATATGCCCGAAGGGCTGTCCCTCTCCGAGGTGTCTTCCCGCGCCGACCTGAAGGAGTTCGTCGAGCTCCCGTACCGGCTCTACGCCTCCGATCCGGACTTCGTCCCGCCGCTGAGAAGCGACGTGCGGTGGATGCTCGACCCGGCGAAGAACCCCTTCTGGATGCACGCGAGGCGGACGCTCTTCTTCGCACGCAGGGGTGATCGCGTCGTCGGCCGGATCGCCGCGATCGCCGACGACGAACACAACAGGGTTCACGCCGACAGGACCGCCTTCTTCGGCTTCTTCGAGTGCGAGAACGACCCGGAGGCCGCCCGGGCCCTCTTTGCCGCCGCGGAGACCGCCGCGTCGACGCTCCTCCCGGGGTGCGACGTGCTCCGGGGACCGGTCAACCCCTCGATGAACGACGAGGTCGGGTTCCTGCTCGCCGCCGAAAGCGAGCCGGGCCCGCCCGTCCTGATGATGACGTACAACCCCGCGTACTACCTCGACCTCGCGGCGGCCGCGGGCTTTGCCAAGGAGAAGGACCTCGTCGCTCTCCTGGCGCCGGTCGACGACCGCTCGTTCGCCCGGCTCGGCCGGATCACCGATGGCGTGCGGCGGCGCAACCCCGAGCTGACCTTCCGGACGATCCGGATGGAAGAGTTCCCGAAGGAGCTCGCGAAGGTCAAGGTCGTCTACAACGGCGCCTGGGAGCAGAACTGGGGCTTCGTGCCGATGACGTCGGAAGAGCTCGACGCGATGGCGAAGAAGCTGAAGGACCTCGTCTACCCCCCGATCGTCTGGTTCGTCGAAAAAGGGGACGAGCCCGTCGCGTTCATGCTCGGGATGCCCGACTTCAACCAGGTGCTGATCCGGATGGGCGGGCGGCTCTTCCCCTTCGGATGGCTGAAGTTCCTGGTCGGGAAGAAGAAGGTCGACCGCGTCCGCCTCCTGGCCTTCGGGGTCCTTCCGGAATACCGCCGGAAGGGGCTCGACGCCGTCTGCTACTTCGAGGGGTACAAGGCGGCGATCGCCGCCGGGTTCCAGACGGTCGAGTTCTCCTGGATCCTCGAGGACAACCTCGACCTCCTGAAGCCGATCGAGGTCTTCGAGGGAAGGATCTACCGCCGCTACCGGCTCGTGTTCAGGACGGTGCCGTCGGGCTCATGAGGGAAACGGCCGGCGAGCGCCCGCGCCGCGCCGCCGACGACGAACGCGAGGACGGCTCCCGCCAGGACGTCGACGACGTAGTGGTATCGCCCCGCGACCGTTGCCAGGAAGAGGCCGACGGCGAACGGCAGAAAGCAGAAGAAGGTCTTCCGTGACCGGCGGTAGCCTTCGACGAGGACCGCGACCGTCACCATCGTGTGTCCCGAGGGAAAGCAATTGTGGCGGCTGGTCTCGAGGCGGTCGAGCGTTTCGTCGATCGCTCGCGCCACCGTCCCGCGGGGGAGGGGTCCGGCGTGAGGGACCGTGAATCGCGGTCCGATCGCGGGGGAGAGGAAGTAGCCCGCGTAGCTGACGTAGAAGACGAGGAGCATCCCGAAGACATAGGACGGGAACTTCGCCGCGCGCGCCGGGTCGCGGAGGTCGTCCCTCCAGAGGAGCGCCCCGAGGACGATGGGGTGGAAGTAGTAGAGGGCGTAGCAGACGGTCAGGACCTCGAGGAGCAGCGTGCTCGTGAAGGGCTCGAGGAGGCGCGTCGGGTCCGAGCCGAGGAAGAGAAACCGGTCGGCGGTCACGAGGATAGGGTCGAAGTCGACGCTGCTCGTGCCCAGGATGAAGGGGCCGAGGTTGTCGAAGACGAGCAGGAGCGGGAGGATCGGGCCGAAGTCGGCGACGCTCGAGAGGAGCGAGCCGCGGCGCGGCTTTCGCGCGCGCACCGCCGCGAAGGCGAACGGGAGGAGGAACGCGACCGCCACCTGTGCGGTCGCCCCGGGCGCACGGGCCGGTACGCCCGCTGCGACGCCGACGCAGAGCAGCAAGCCCGCGGCCCCGCTGGTCAGAAGGTCGGCGAAGGCGAAGCGCACGCCGCGTTGTAGCACGCGCAACCTATAATCGAAGGATGCAAGCGATCGCGATGGTGGGCTTCTTGCTTCTGCTCGCCCCAGCCGCGCTGGGAGCGGGGACGGAGGCCGTCGTCTTCGACCTCGACACGGACATCAATCCCGTCACGGCCGAGTTCGTCAAGAGGGTCGTCGAGGAGGCCGTGGCCGGAGGGGCGCCCGTCGTCGTTCTGAGGATCAACACACCCGGGGGACGGCTCGACTCGACCCGGGAGATCACGAAGACGATCCTCTCCTCCGCGGTGCCGATCGTCGGTTTCGTCCATCCGCCCGGCTCCCAGGCAGCGTCTGCCGGGTTCATCATCCTGATGGCCTGCGACGTGGCGGCGATGGCCCCGGGGACGAACACGGGCGCGGCCTCACCCGTCGGCAGCGGGGGAGAGGAGCTGCCGAAGACGATCGGAAAGAAGGTGAGCGAGGACGCCGCGGCCCTCGTCCGGTCGCTGGCCGTTCCCCGCGGCCGTCCGGTCGAAGACGCCGTCAAGACGATCAGCGAGGCCCTTTCCTATTCCGAGAGCGAGGCGAAGGAGAAGAAGCTCGTCGAGATCGTCGCCCGGGACCTCCCCGATCTCTTCCAGCAGCTCGACGGACGGCCCGTCAAGCGCGTCGGCAAGCCCGACGTCACGCTGAAGAGCGCCACGTTCACCTTCCGCACGGAGAGAAAGACGGGTCTCGAGAGGGCGCTCGGGGTCATCGCGAGCCCGATGGTGGCGGGAATTCTCTTCCTGATCGGAGTCGTCGGCCTCTACTCCGAGTTCCAGAGTCCCGGTGCGATCCTCCCGGGCGTCCTCGGGAGCATCTGCCTCCTCCTGGCGTTCTTCGCGATGTCGGTCCTCCCGACGAACTGGGTGGGCATCGGCCTCATCCTCCTCGGGGTCCTCTTCTTCTTCCTCGAGGTGAAGTTCACGATGCACGGCGTCCTCGCGATCTCGGGCGGCGTTTCGATCATCCTCGGGGCCGTCCTCCTCTTCCACCGCGACGAGTTCGCTCCTCGCGCCGAGCTCTGGTTCATCATCGGTGGAGCCGCCGTGACGACCGTCATCCTCGCGGGCCTTTCCCTGATGGCCCTATCCGTCCAGCGCCTCCCCGGCCGGACCGGTGGTGCGGTCCTCGTCGGCCAGGTGGCGCCGGTTCGCGTCGGCGCCTCGGGCGCCCTCAAGGTCTTCGCCGATGGGGCGCTCTGGGAAGCCCGGAGCGCCGCACCCCTCAATGACGGGCAGCTCGTCGAGATCACGGGGATTGACGGTCTGGTCGTCCTCGTCAAGCCCTCCGCAAGGAGCGAAAAGGCGTGAACATGCTTCCGAATCCCTTCTTCATCGCAGCGATCTTCGTCGTCATCTTCTTCCTCTCGAAGTGGGTGAACATCCTCAACGAGTACGAGCGCGCGGTCACGTTCTGGCTCGGCCGCCTCGGGCCCGCGCCGAAGGGACCGGGACTGACGTTCATCTTCTGGCCCTTCGAGACGATGGTCCGCGTCGACCTGCGGACGATCACCCTCGACGTCCCGCCGCAGGACGTCATCACGAGGGACAACGTCTCGGTGAAGGTCAACGCCGTCATCTACTTCAACGTCATGGACCCCGCCCGGGCGATCGTGAAGGTGGCGAACTTCATGTACGCCACGTCGCAGCTGGCGCAGACGACCCTCCGATCGGTCCTCGGCCAGGCCGCCCTCGACGAGCTCCTCTCCGAGCGCGAGAAGCTGAACGAGAGCCTCCAGGAGATCCTCGACAAGCACACCGACCCTTGGGGAATCAAGATCACGATGGTCGAGGTGAAGGCCGTCGACCTGCCGATCGAGATGCAGCGGGCGATGGCCAAGCAGGCGGAGGCCGAACGCGAGAAGCGCGCCAAGATCATCCACGCCTCCGGCGAGTTCGAGGCGTCCAAGCAGCTGGCCGAAGCCGCCCACATCATCGCCACGGAGCCCGCCTCCATGCAGCTGCGCTACCTGCAGACCCTCACCGAGATCGCGGCCGAGAAGAACTCGACGATCCTCTTCCCGGTCCCCATCGAGATGATGGCTCTCCTCGGCCAGAAGCTGGCGAAGGACGTGAAGTGACCGAGGAGAAGGACGGTCCGGTTCACTACCAGGTCTCGGTGACGGGCCGGCAGGCCGCCGCGTTCTTTCTCGGCCTCCTGGCCGCGCTCGGGCTCTCGTTCTTCTTCGGGATGAGGACGGGGGCCGCGGCGAAGGGGGGGATGGACCCAATCTCGGTCCTCACGGCACAGTCGGACGTCGCCGTGCCGGAGGCCGAACCGGGGCGGCAGGGCGAGAAGGTGGCGCCGGAGCCGACGGAAGCACCGATCGGTTTCGAGGCAGCGACCCCGGTGCCGCCCGCCACGAGGGCGCCGAAGACGTCCGTCCCTGAAGAACGGGTCTCCCCGGTGGGAGAGCCGAAGATCGTCGAGCTCGCGCCGGAACCGACGCCAGTGCCGACGCGGAGGACGGCGTCCGCTCCCGTCCCGGAGAAGGAGCCCGCGACCGCGGCGAAGGGCGACGAGGTCTTCTGGGTCCAGATCGTCGTCACGTCCGACGCCGAAAAGGCGGACGCTCTCGCCAAGAAGCTCGAGGCCGACGGATTCAAACCGGTCGTCTCCCCGGTGAGCTGGAAGAAGGGCCTTTCCTTCCGCGTCCGTGTCGGTCCCTATCCCAGCCGCGCGAAGGCCGAAGCCGCCGCGACGAAGGTGCAGAAGGCGGAGAAGCTCCAGACGAAGCCGATCATCGTCCCCGGGAAATGAGCCGGTCC
>CAVOJA010000044.1:0-27610 GCA_963696015.1 uncultured Holophagales bacterium | reverse complement strand
GGATGGTCGTCCCCGCCTCGGCCCCGCCCGCGGTCGCCCGCGTCCTCGACGCGTTCGATTCGAGGAGCGGCTGTCGGGGCCTCGTCGCCCTCGGCCTCACGACGTTCTTCTCGGCGCGCGCCTGGACGGCGCCGAGAAGCTGGAATCCCGACGGTCTCCCCGAGACGGAGAAGTAGCTGCTCCGCGTTGCTGCGAACGGGAGGGTCAGATGTCCGGTGAACACCACTTCACGGCGTCCGTCACGTGGGCCGCGAACGAACGCTCCGGCGCTCTCGCGAGCGGGACGGGCCACCTCTCCACGACCTTCGGCGGTGCGCCGTCGCTCGGAGGGCGCGTCGACCGGACGAATCCGGAAGAGCTCCTCCTCGGGGCCCTCCTCGCCTGCTTCGTCCAGACCTGGGCGATCTTCCTGGCGAAGCTCCGCCTGCCGATCGAAAGTCCGCGCGTCGACGGGACCCTCGAGCTCGGCGTCGACCCGGCCGGCGGCTACCGCGTCGAGAGGATCCACCTCTCCGCGCACGTGCCCGCTGCTCTCCTCGCGGAGCGAGAGGCCGACGTGGCAAAGACGCTGGCGCTCGCCGAGAAATACTGCATCGTCTCGAAGGCGGTGAAGGGCGAGGGGCGCGAGGTGCACGTCGCACCGGTCGCCGTCTGATCCGCCGGAGGACGTCGAGGTCCTCCTGGCGATTCCCGTTCCGAGTGGCGGGGCAAGTCGAAGGCACCGGAGAGACCGGAGAGACCGGAGAGAAGAGGCCGGTACCAATCCACTTCATCGTGCCTCACGAGTCGCGGGCGGGAGGGATGTCCCACGGCGGCTCCTGTGCGCGAGCGACCCGCATCGGCCCCGCTGCGCGGCCCCCCCGCCCGGCCGCAGCGAGCTCGGAAGAGGGCCGGGCGCGCGCAGCAGGCGGCCGTGAGACGCGCCGCCCCGCGCGCGGCTCTCAGCCGAAGAGACGTGACCCTGAAGCTGCGTGCTCCCGAGCTCCGGTGCTCCGGTGCTCTCGTGCCCTCGTGCTCTGGTGCTCTGGTGCCCCGGTGCTCTCGGTTTCCCGGTCCCCCGGTCAGTTCCTCCGGTAGTGGCAGCCTTTCGAGACCGGGTTCTTCAGCGCGGCCTGGGCGATCAGGTGGCTCGCGTGGACTCCGTGGATCAGGTCGACGATCTCCCGTGAGATTTTCGTCTCGTGGTAGAAGCGCGAGAGGCGTTTCTCGAGGTCGCGGATGTCGGCCACTGCGCGGCCGAGGCGTTCGCCCGTCCTCACGATGCCGACGTAGTTCCACATCGTGTTCCGGATCGTCGTCCAGTCCTGCTGGATGAGGGCCGGGTCCTCGTTGTGGGCGTCGCCCGGGGCCTTCCAGTCGGGGATGGCCCGGAACATCGACGGGGCGAACGTGTGTCCCTTCTCGATCCGGTCGGCGATCGACCGGGCGGCGTGGGCCCCCCAGACGAGCCCTTCCAGGAGGGACGTGGAGGCGAGGCGGTTCGCGCCGTGGAGCCCGGTGCAGCTCGTCTCACCGACGGCGTAGAGGTTGCGGATCGTCGTCTTCCCCTCGAGGTCGGCGAGGACTCCGCCGCAAAAGTAGTGGGCTGCGGGGACGACGGGGATCGGCTCGGTCACGATGTCGATCCCGAACTTCGCGCAGGTCGCCGCGATCGTCGGGAAGCGGTCGCGGATCGCGACCTTCCCCTTCCCCTCGTAGTTGTGTGCGAGGTCGAGGTAGACGCACGGCTCGCCCCGCGTCGTCATCTCCTCCACGATGGCGCGCGTGACGACGTCGCGCGGGGCGAGGTCCTTCCGCTCCCGGTCGTAGCGGTGCATGAAGGCCTTCCCCGAGCGGTTCACGAGGACGGCCCCCTCGCCGCGGAGCGCCTCGGAGATGAGGAAGCGGTCGCCGTCCGGGTGGTAGAGCGTCGTGGGGTGGAACTGGACGTACTCGAGGTTGAGGACGGCCGCCCCGGCGCGCGCGGCCATCGTCAGGCCGTCCCCGATGGCGTGCCTCGTGTTCGTGGTGTGGAGGAACAGCCGGCCGACCCCGCCCGTGGCGAGGATCGTGAAGTCGGCGAGGACGGTGTGGACGGAGCCGGAGGCGTCGAGGACGTAGGCGCCGAGACAGGGGTCCTGGAGGGCGTAGCGCTGCTGGACGTCGGTCGAGTGGTGGCGCGCCGTGACGAGGTCGATCGCCGTCGCCCCGGTCCAGATCTTCACCTTCTTCTCGGCCTTCACGCGGGCGAGGAGGGCGATCTCGATGGCCTTCCCGGTCGCGTCGGCCGAGTGGACGATCCTCGCGACCGAGTGGGCTCCCTCGCGCGTGAAGTCGAGGTCTCCCTCCCGGGTCCTCGAGAACGGGACGCCGGCGTCTCCGATCAGGATCTCCTCGACGACGCGCGGCCCCTCCTGCGCGAGGAAGCGGACCGCCTCGGCGTTGCAGAGGCCGGCGCCGGCCGCGAGGATGTCCTTCACGAGGGAGGCGGGAGAGTCCTTCCGGCCGAAGTAGATGATCCCGCCCTGCGCCCGGGCGGTATTGCAGTCGCCGGGGTCGTCGGCCTTCGTGAGGAGGAGGACGCGGATGCCCCTCTTGGCGAGTGCGAGAGCGGCCGTCAGGCCGGCGATGCCGGTTCCGATGACGAGCGCCGGGACGCGGATCCGCCCGGCGGAGGGGCTCACTTCCGGCTCCGCCGAGCCGCGGCGACCTTCACGTCGAGGGCGATGTCGACGGCTCGGACGGAATGCGTGAGGGCCCCCACCGAGACGAAGTCGACGCCGGCGAGGGCCGACTTCCGCGCCTTCTCCACGGTCATGCCGCCCGAAGCCTCGGTCGACACGGAGGCGCCGGTGGCCTCGTTCCAGAGCGCGACGTCGGCGACGGCCTTCTTCATCTCCGCGACCGTCATGTTGTCCAGGAGGATCCGCTCGGCTCCGGCTTCGAGGGCCTGGTGGACCTCGTCGCGCGTCCGCGCCTCGGCTTCGAGGAGGCAGCGCTTCAGGGAGCGGTTCATCGCGCGGAAGTCGGTCGCGCGCCGCGTCGCGTCCCACAGGCTGCCGCAGCCGTCGGCGTGGTTGTCCTTGACGAGGAAGGCGTCGGAAAGGCCCATCCGGTGGTTCGTGCCGCCGCCGCACCGTACGGCGTACTTCTCGAAGACACGCAGGCCGGGCGTCGTCTTGCGCGTGTCGAGAAGGTGCGCGGCCGTGCTCTCGAGCGCGTCGACGTAGGCGCGCGTGGCGGTCGCGATGCCCGTCAGCCGCTGGACGAGATTCAGCGCGGTCCGCTCGGCCGCCAGAACGGAGATCGCCGGACCTTCGACCCGGGCGAGGACGGTTCCCGGGCCGACCCGGACGCCGTCCTCGACGAGGACCTCCACGGACGCGGGAGGGTGAGGGAAGGCGAACACACGCGGCAGGAACGCGGCGCCGGCGACGACGGCCGCCTCGCGGCAGATGACGTCGCCCCCGACGCGGGCCTTGGGACCGAAGACGGCGAGAGTGGTGATGTCCTCTCCGTCCTCCGCGAACGCGCGCGCCAGGAGGTCGTTCAGGGCTTCGACGAGATGTCGATCGATCTTCACGAGAAGAGCATTCTAGACGGATGGGCGGCTGCGTGTCCGCCGTCCCTCCGATAGGATGGCCCGTCGATGGAGGAATCGAAGATGGCCGGACCCGTGATCCCCGACAGATACCGCGAGGCGCTCGGCAAGGACGACCCGTTCCTGGCGTCGTTCGAGGCGCCGCAGAAGCTCCGCAAGCTCCTGAAGGGCCTCACCGAGAAGCAGCTCTCCCGACGCCCGGCCCCGGGAAAGTGGTCGATCAAGGAGATCGTCGCCCACCTGGCCGACGGCGAGGTCATCCTCGGCTCGCGCTACCGCTTCATCGCCGCGCACGACAAGCCGGCGATTGCGGGCTACGACCAGGACCTCTTCGTCGAGAAGCTCGGCGTCGGGAACACGACCACGGATGAGCTCCTGGACGACTTCGAGATGGCGCGCATGCTGAACACCGACCTTCTCGCGCGTCTTCCCGACGAGGCGCTCGACCGGGTGGGGATCCACTCCGAGCGGGGAGAGGAATCGATCTGGACGATCATGACTCTCTACGCCGGCCACGACCGGGTCCACCTCGCCCAGATCGAGACGATCCGAACAGGGCTCTTCCCTCCGAAGAAGAAGGGAACGAAGAAGAGGGCCGCGAAGAAGGCTCCGAGTGCCCCGAAGCCGAAGGGAAAGGCCTCTCCGAAGGCCGCGCCGAAAGCCTCGGCGAAGAAGAGCCCGAAGACGAAGTAGCCGTCCGGATCAGACCGAGCCACGCGTGAGGCGGGCCGCGAGGCCCGCCAGCGGTGCCGTCACCGGGACGACGAGGCGCGTGGCCAGGCCGCCGAGGAAGACGGGCCGGAAGAGGCGGGAGAAGAAGAAGACACTCCCCGTGACGGCCCTCCACCGGCGAGCCCACTCCGAGGCGAGCTCGGTGGCTGCGACCCGCCCGGCGGCGTGCTCCGCCAGAATCGCCCCGACCGCTTCACCCGTCCGGAGGGCGAGCGCCATTCCCGAACCGGTGTAAGGGTCGACGACGCCCGCTGCGTCGCCGGCGAGGAGGATGTCGCCCCACGTCGCGCCGCGCGGGCCGAGGTGGACGGGTTCGCTGACGAGCGCCGGTCCCGGCTCGGGGGCGAGGCCGGTGAGGTCGGCCGCGAGCGCGGGACTTTCGGCAGAGAGGCGCACGAGGAGCCGGTCGAAGTCGTGGTGCGCTTCCTGCGCGACGGCGGGGGTCGCGAGGGCGCCGAGGCTGACGCGACCCTCCTCCACGAGCGAGAGGCCGAGGTAGCCGCCGCGGAAGACGTGGAGGACGACGAGGTCCGCCAAACGGGCTCCCGATTCTCCGATCAGGAATTTCTTGAACCCGAAGAGCGTCGCGGGGGCTCGGAAGAACGGTCGGCCGAGGCGGCCGTCGAGAGGCGAGTAGCGCCCCCAGGCGCCGAGGACCGTCCGGGCCCCGAGCGACCTCGCCGGGGTCCTCACCGTGAAGCCGTCGGCGAGGCGTCCCTCGACCGCCGTTGCCGCCTCGCCGGTGTAGAGGGCGGCCCCGGCCTGCCGCGCGCTTTCGAGGACGAGCGCGTCGAGGCGCTCGCGGCTGAGGGAGAGGGCCGGCGCGGGAAGGCGGCCGCGGACGCGGAGCCCGTCGGGGCGGACGAGGGCGAATCGCCGGATCGTGGCGGCGCCGGCGGACCGGACGGCCCCGTCGAGGCCGAGGCGCGCGAGCGCCGCGACGCCGTCGGGGGAGAGGAGCTCGCCGCAGGTCTTCGGCCGTGGAAAGGCCGCCTTGTCGACGACGGCGACGCGCGCGCCGGAGCGCGCGAGGACGAGAGCCGCCGCGCTCCCCGCGAGGCTCGCGCCGACGACGACGGCGTCGAGCCGTTCGCCGGTCACGTCCGCTTCCAGAGCAGGCCCTGGACGAAGGGGCCGGCCGGCCTCACGAGCGTGCCCGGAAGGGCGCGGGCGGCGATGGCGCGGAGCTCGGGAACGGTCCAGGCCTGAAGGACGGACGCCCGCCCGTCGAGCCCCGTGATCGGGTTCCGGTAGGCGAACCGCGACAGGAGCGCGTTGATGGCGAGGGGGATCCGGTGGCGCGTGAGATCGAGCGCGACGACGGCGACGCGCGCCACCCGCGCCGATTCCCGCAGCAGCGCGGCGATGGACGCGGCATCGAAGTGGTGGAGGAAGAGGGTCGAGGAGACGACGTCGACCGAGCCGTCGGCCAGGGGAAGCCGAAGGGCGTCGGCGGCGACGCTCCGGCCCCTCGCGGAGAGGCGCGCGTGGAGGAGCTGCCGGTCGAGGTCGATCGTGACGAGGTCCCGCCCGTGGCGGGAAAGCTCGCCCGTGAGCGCGCGTCCCACGTGGCCGCTCCCGGCCCCGAGGTCGAGCAGGACCGGGCGCGGCGAGGGGAGGGTGAGGAGGAGCGGGACGAGGTGGCGTCTCACGATCGCCCGGCCGCCGAGGATGCGGTGGATCCACTCGATGTCGGCGAGGCTCTCCTCGGCCTGGGCCGGCGTCACGATTCCGTCGAGGATCTCGTCGGAGGGGACGCGCGGCGGGACGAGGAGGCTCACGAAGAGTCAGCTTCCCAGTGCGCGGCTCGTCCTCACGACGAGAGCCGTGTTCTTCGAGCCGAAGGCGATGCCGTTCACGAGGGCCACGTCCACCTCGGCGGGCCGGGATGCGAAGGAGACGAAATCGAGGTTGCACTCGGGGTCCGGCGTTTCGAGGTTCGCCGTCGGCGGGAGGAACCCGGCGTCCAGCGCGAGGAGGGTCGCCGCGAGCCCGGCCGCGCCCGAAGCTCCCTGCGGGTGCCCGATCTGGCTCTTCACGCTGCTTCCGGGGGTCCGGTCCGCGTGCTCGCCGAGCGCGATCCGCGTGGCGCGGGTCTCGATCCGGTCGTTCATCTCCGTGCCGGTTCCGTGGTACTGGACATAGCCTACGTTCGAGGCGGCGATCCCGGCGTCCTCGAGCGCCTCGGTCATCGCGCGAGCGGGCTCCTCGCCCGACTCGTCGAGCCTCACGCGGTGGTAGGCGTCGCAGGTCGCGGCATATCCGAGGATCTCGCCGTAGAGGCGGGCCCCGCGCGCGAGGGCTCTCTCCATCTCCTCGAGGACGAAGAACCACGCGCCCTCGCCCAGGACGAAGCCGTCCCGGCCGGCATCGAACGGGCGGCTCGCGGTCTCCGGCGCCTCCTGGCGGGAGGAGGCGAGGATCTGCATCAGGCCGAAGCCGGCCATGATGCCGGGGGTGATCACCGCGTCCGCGCCGCCCGCGAGGACGACGTCCCGCTCGCCGTACCGGATCGCCTTCGTGGCGTAGCCGATCGCGTCGGCCGAAGAGGTGCACCCGGTGGAGACGACGTGGGACGGCCCCTTGAGGCCGTAGCGCATCGAGATCTCCGAGGAGAGGGTGCCGATGGTCCCTGTCGGGATCGCGTAGACCGACGCCTTCTTCAGCTCGCCGCGGTAGTAGTGGCCGTACATCTTCTCGAAAAACTCGACCGGCCCACCCCCCGATCCGAGGAGGACGGCGATCCGTCGCCGTTCCTCGAGCGGGAGCCGCTCCGTGTCGATCCCGGCGGAGGCGAGCGCCTCGCCCGCCGCGGCGATGGCCATCGGGACGACGCGGGCCACGTGCCGGGCGTCCTTGGCCGGGACGTGGTCGGCCGGGTCGAAGCCCCGGGCTTCGCCGGCGATCCGCACCGGGAGCCCTTCCGGGTCGAAGAGGGTGATGCGGCGAATGCCCGAAGTCCCCGCGCGAAGGCCCTCGAGGTAGGAATCCGAGCTGCTTCCGAGAGGCGTGACGCAGCCGACGCCGGTGATGGCGACGCGACGTCTCATGCGGAGGGAGTCGCCCGTTTCCGAGGGGAGAACACGAGAGGCGATGGTAGCAGGCGGGTCGGTTCCGGATTTCCGTACAATGGAGGCGGTGTCGGACAGCCGCTTCGAGTTCCGCGGCGACCTCTCGAAAACCCCGCTTCCCGAGGTCCTCCAGACGGTGCATCACTACCGTGTGCCCGGGGTGCTGGTCGTGCGTCGGGGCGAGGCGGAGAAAAAGATCTACCTCTGGAACGGCGACGTCATCTTCGCCACCTCGAGCGACCGAGAGGAGTCCCTCGGCAACGTTCTCCTCCGGGCCGGTGCGCTCACGCAGGAGCAGTTCGACGAGTCGGTGCAGCGACTCGTCGAGGCGCGCCTCGCCGAGGAGACCCGCCGGCACGGGGCTGTTTTGGTCGACATGGGCCTCCTGACGCAGGAAGAGCTCACCGAGCGCGTCATGCGTCAGGTCCGCGGCATCCTCTACTCCGTCTTCGACTGGGAGGAGGGTTCGGTCACTTTCGCCGTCGGACACTTCCGCACCGACGAGATCATCCAGCTGGAGATCCCGACGCGGCAGGCGATCGTCGCGGGCGTCAAGGCGGTCCGCGACGCGCGGCGCCTCATCGCCCTCCTCGGTCCGTCCTGGACGGTCTTCGACCCCTGCTACAACGCCTCGGAGATCGGCGACGTGGCCCTCGACGCGGCCGAGATCCGGCTCCTCCAGCACGTCGACGGCACGAAAACGCTGAGGGAGCTCGTCGGCCTCGGCCCGGCCGACGCGGGCCACAACGCGAAGCTCCTGTACGCGTTTTTCGTTCTGAAGCTGATCAGCCGGCGCGACGTGACGAGCCGGACGTCCGTGAAGAAGATCCAGTGGAGCACGAGCGGCGGCGGCTACGCCCCGCCGTCGTAAAAGGAAGGTCGAGCCCTCAATGCCTCTCTACGAATTCCGGTGCGAGTCCTGCGGACACGAGACGGAGACGATCCTCCTCTTCTCGGACCCCCTTCCGACGATCTGCGAGACGTGCGGGGGCCCGCTGAAGAAGCTTCTGTCGGCCCCGGCGGTCCAGTTCAAAGGGTCGGGTTTCTACCTGACCGACTACGGACGGGCAGGAAGCGCGGCGAACTCGGGCGCCAGGGACAGGGATGCCGCGAGCGCGGCGGCGGAGGCGAAGCCGTCCGGAGATGCGAAGCCTTCGGGCGAAGGGAAGTCCTCCGGCGAGGGAAGAACCTCCGGTGAGGCGAAGTCCTCCGGCGAGAAATCCGGGACGGCCGGCGGCACCACGGCTGGTTCGGGGGGCGATGCGAAGACGGCCGGCTGACACGCGCGCGGCGCTCCTGGCTGCCGCATTGGTCGCCGTCGCCTTTCCGCTCCGGGCCACCGCGGGCCCGCCGGCCTCCTCGCCGGGAGGGGTGTGGCTCCGCTACCCGCTGCCGGGTGCCGAGGTGAAGTCGCTGGTGGCCGAGCCGCGCGCTCCCGGGCTCTTCTTCGCGGGGACCGCACTCGGGGGTGTCTACAAGTCGACGGACGGCGGCCGGAGCTGGACCTCGCCTCCGGGGGGAGCGCCCTTTCCGGGCTATTCGGTCACCTCGCTCGTCACCGACCCCCAGCATCTCGGCACCCTCTGGGCCGGTCTGACCGGCGTCGTGAAGGGCGGCCTCCTCGTCCGGTCCGACGACGGAGCGCGCTCGTGGGCCGTGGTGAGGCGCTGGGAAGAGCGGGCGGAGGCGAGAGTCGTGGCCGTCGCGTTCCTGAGGGGCCGGAAGGTCGTCGCCGTCGGGGGCGATACCGGCCTCGAGGTGTCGGAGGACGGAGGCAGCAAGTGGCGTTCGTCGCAACCGCCACTCGACCCGGGCAGCGGCCTCTCCTTCCTCGCCTTCCATCCGCTGAAGCCGGGCGTTCTCTACACGGGCTCCTATCGCCATCCGTTCCGGTCGACGGATCTCGGCCGCTCGTGGAAGCGGATCGCCGGCGGGATGGTGGAGGACACCCAAGTCTTCCACCTCGACTTCTCACCGACGGACCCCGACGACGTCTGGGCGGCGACGTGCGGCTGGGTCTACCGGACCACCGACGGGGCCGTGACCTGGAAGCGCTACAAGGACGGCCTGACCGACCGGCGGACTCACGTCGTGGTGCGCGACCCGCGCAATCCCACCAGGGTCCTGGCGGGAACGACGGGAGGGCTCTTCGAGAGCCCGGACGAAGGCAGGAGCTTCCGTCGCATCTCGCGCGAGATGACGGTCGTCAACGGGCTGCTGTTCGACCCCTCGAATCCCGCCGTCCTTCTCGTGGCCACGGAGGCGGAGGGAATCCTGAGGAGCGAGGACGGCGGCGTGACCCTCGTCGAGTCGAACGCGGGCCTCTCGGAGGCGCGCGTCCCCGCGGTGGCCGTCACGGCTTCGGGCGCCGTCGTCGTCGCGCGGGCCGCGGACGGCGGGAGCGGCGGTCTCTGGGCGCTCGACCCTGCGACGGGGAAGGCGGAGCGGCTGGCGCTCTCTCCTTCCGCCACGGTCCGTGCGCTCCTCTCGAGCGGCGAGCGCCTCCTCGCCGGGACCCCCGACGGACTCTGGCTCGCGCGGGCGCCGGGTCAGCCGTTCGGACGGGTCCTCGACGTGCCGGTCCTCGGCCTCGCAGCCGGAGACGGCCGGCTCTTCGCTGCGACGAACGCGGGGGCGTTCGAGTCGCGCGACGGCGGCAGCTCTTGGGCTCGCGTCGGCGCGCTGAAGACGAGGGTCGACGCGGTCCTCTGGAGTCGCGCACCCGGGGCCACGGCCGAGGCGCTCGCCGTACGCTCCTCGGGGAGGATCCTCTGGTGGAACGGCCGGGACTTCGGCCTCGAGGCCCTGCGCGGGGCCGGCCGCCCTCTGACCGGGGGCTTCGGCCGGCCGCGCGCCTCCGCCTATCGTCCGCCCGAGCCGATCGGCGTCGACGTCGAGGCGGACGAGGGACGGCTCCTCTACAGGGCGGCGGACGGCGGCCCCGACGTCGCACTCACGCTTCCCGAGCGGGGCCTGTTCGTCGCGGGCTGGGCGGGCGATCCCCGTCGGGCGGAGGGGCTCTACCTCGCCACGATCGGGCGCGGCCTCTTTCGTTTCGTCCCGACACCCCCGGGCGGAGTCTCGTCGGGCGGCGACGTCAGCGCCCCGGCACGCTGACGAAAGAGAGGCGCGCTCCGGGGACGACCCCGTGGCGCTTCGCCTCCCCTGCGGTCAGCTCGACGACGGTGTCGGCCGGGGAGCGGGACGGGTAGCTCGGGCAGGGGTCGGCGTCGCAAGGCGGGACGCTCTCGAGGACGTCGACGACGGTCCCGTCCTTCAGGGCGAAGACCATGTCGAGCGCGAAGTGGCAGTTCTTCATCCAGAAGGAGCGAGGCTCCGGCGCGTCGAAAAGAAAGATCATCCCGGCCGACGGGGCAAGGGATTCCCGGAACATCAGCCCCTGCGCGGCCTGCTCCGGGGTGCGCGCGACCTCCAGGGCGAACACCGCGCCCGAGGGGAGAACGACGCGAGGGCCGCTCGCGGCAGGCGTCTGCGAGGCGGACGGGGTCGCGCCGCGCCCGCCGCTGCACGCGGCCAGAAAGAGCAGCGCCAGGACGGCTCCTCGGACCATCTCAGGCTTCATCCAGCGGCGGTCCGGGCTCGTCACAGGGCTCCTCCTCCTCGTCCTGCCCGAGGGCGTACTTCTTGGCGTAGTAGCGGAACGAGCGTTCCGACATCCCGACGAGCTTGGCGGCGTCCTTCCGGACGCCGTTCGCCCGTTCGAGCGCCTGCTGCATCAGCCGCTTCCCGATCCACTCGAGGTACGCCTCGAGGCTGAAGCTCTCGAGCGGAAGGTCGAACGGGCTCTGGAACGGCTCGGCCGGGATGCCGGCGGGCCGCAGGAAGCTCTCGGGCAGGGAGGCCGTCGTGATGATGGTTCCCGCTTCGAGGGCGACCGTCCGCTCGATGAGGTTCTCGAGCTCGCGGACGTTGCCCGGCCACGGGTGGGCTTCGAGCACGCGCATCGCTTCGGTCGAGATCTTCTTCTCCGGGATTCCCTGGTCCGTCGAAACCGACTTCAGGAAGTGCCGGACCAGGAGGGGGATGTCCTCGCGCCGCTCGCGCAAGGGGGGGATCGGAAGCGGGATGACGGCGATCCGGTAGTAGAAGTCCTCCCGGAAGGTCTTCTCGGCCACCTTCCGTGCGAGGTCCTTGTTCGTGGCGCAGATGATCCTGACGTCCACGGGCTCCTCGACGTTTCCGCCGACGCGGCGGACGACCCGCTCCTGGAGCGCCCGGAGCAGCTTCACCTGCATCGGCACGGAGGTCTCGCCGATCTCGTCCAGGAACAGGGTCCCCCCTTCGGCTTCCTGGAACAGGCCCTTCTTCTCCTTCACGGCGCCGGTGAAGGCTCCCTTCTCGTGCCCGAAGAGCTCCGATTCGAGGAGGTTCTCGGGGAGCGCCCCGCAGTTGATGGAGACGAAGGTGCGCGCGGCGCGGGGTGAGCTCCGGTGGATCGCCCTCGCGATGAGCTCCTTGCCGGTGCCCGACTCGCCCGTGATCAGGACGGTGGAGGTCGTCCGGCCGATCCGCTCGATCAGGTCGAAGACGGTGCGCATCCGGCGCGAGACCCCGATGAGCGTCCCGAGAGCGGGGCGCTCCTCGATCCGGCTCCTCAGGGTGAGGTTCTCGTCGGAGAGCCGCTTCCTCTCGAGCGCCTTCCCGACCACGTGCTTGAGCTCTTCCACGTCGAAGGGCTTGGAGATGTAATCGTAGGCGCCTGCCTTCAGCGCTTCGATCGCCGTCTTCGTCGAGGTGTAGGCCGTGATCATGACCACGGGCGTCTCGGCGTTCGTCTCGCGGGCCTTCCGGAGAACGTCGAAACCCGTTCCGTCGGGCATCTTCAGGTCCGTCAGGACGAGATCGGGAGAAGTCTCCTCGACGAGCCTCATCCCTTCGGCGCAGGTCCCGGCGGTCCGGACGGAGTACCCCTCCTTCTCGAAGACGATCGAGAGCATTTCCGTGATGCCGGGCTCGTCGTCGATGAGGAGGATCCGTGGGCCCGCGGGCCGTCGCGACTCGACCGTCACGAGCGGAGCTCGTCCCCGAGCGCGATCGGGCCGTGGCCCGCCAGCTCCCGTTCGGCGACGCCGCTGCGGGAGGGGCCCGCGAGCGGAAGGGAGAGCATGATCGCCGTCCCTTCTCCGGGTGCGCTCTTCACGCGGATTCTGCCTCCGTGCTCTTCGACGATACGGTACACGATCGCGAGCCCCAGGCCCGTGCCGCCCGGGACGGTGTGGGCGAACGGCGTGAACAGGCGGTCCTGCTCCTCGCGCCGCATCCCCCGGCCCTCGTCGGCGACCGTCACGCTCCAGAAGCCGTCCGTGACGCGGGATGCCAGGGCGAGCGCCCCGCCCTCCGGCATGGCCGCGACGGCGTTCCTGAGGAGATTCCAGAAGACCTGCCTCAGCTGCCCCGGGTCGGCCCTGAGGAGGACCGACTCCGGCTCGAGGTCGAGCGTGACGCGGTGTCGCGCCGACAGCTCGTCGCTGTGTGCCAGGAGCGTCACGACGTCGCGCAGCGCGGCAGCCGCGTCGATCGTCTCGATCGCCTGCTCGCGGGGGCGGACGTACTTGAGAAAATCCTCGAGGATCGACGAGAGGCGGTGCGACTCCTGGACGACGATCTCCATCAGGCGCCGCTCCGAGGAGCCGGGAGGGGCGGTGCCGGAGAGGACCTGGACCGAGCCGGAGATCGAGGCGAGCGGATTCCGGATCTCGTGCGCGATCGCGGCGGCCAGCTCGCCGACCGCGGCGAGCTTCTCCTTGAGCCTCACCTCGCCCTCGAGCTTCTTCAGCTCGGTCAGGTTCTGGAAGATCAGGATCCGGCCCGTGACCCGGCCGTCCCCGTCGCGCAGCGGCGTCACCGTGACCCCGAAGTAGACGCCGGGGCCGAGGGGCGTCTGGTTCCCCTCGAAGCGAAGGACCTCGCCGCCGGTGTCCTCCTCCGGCCAGATGGCCTCGTCCGAGATCAGCCCGGTCTCGACGAGGGGCCGCCCGATGAGCTCCTCCGGCCGTCGCCTCAGGAGCTCGCAGGCGGGCGGGTTGGCGAAGGTGATCCTCCCTTCCGGATCCGCGGTGACGACCCCGGAGGACATCGAAGAGAGGACCGACGTGTGGAGGGCCTGCAGGCGCGTCACCTCCTCCCGCCGGCGCTCGGCGAGGAGCCGCGCGTCCCGCAGCTTCTCCGAGGCGGCGGCGACGAGGAGAGCCGTCGCCGCGAAGGCGCCGACGTTCGTCACGACGTTGCCCGCGAGCTGTCCCCTCGTCCAGATGCGAGGGGGCAGCTCGTCGGTGCTCGGCGGCGAAAGGGCCCCCGTGTGCATCAGCTGGAGGAGCACAGCGTAGAAGACCGAGGCGAGCCCGGCCGTCACGAGCCCGCCCCCTTTGCCGAAGAGGAGCGTGCCGGAGACGACGACGGCGAGGTAGAGGAAGGTGAACCCGGAGTCGGGGCCGCCGGAGATCCAGACGAGGCCGGTGACGACGACGAGGTCGCCGAGGATCTGGATCACGGCGTTCACCCCGGCGTCGAGCCGCCGAAGCGTGACGAGGGCGAGAAGGGACGTCGAGTAGGAAGCGGCCGCGAGGTAGTAGATCGGGTTCAGCGGGAGCCAGATGCTGAAGGTGAGCTGGATGAGGAGGGCGGAGAGGAGGAGGGTCGAAACGACGACCACCCGCATTCCGAGGAGGCCCCGGAGGGTCTCCAGGGCCGGACGCGGGACGGCGCGCACGACTTCGCTCACCTGGGAGCGATTGTAGCGGGCGGGTCCGGGCCCCGAACGCGCGACGGGCGCCCCGGAGGGCGCCCGTCAATCGTGGTTCGTGGGGAGGCTCGTGGCGAGGCTCCCCGATCCACTTCTACCCGATCTTCGAGATCAGGTCGAACATCGGCATGTACATGGCGACGACGATGGTGCCGATGATCGTGCCGAGCATGGCGATCATGATCGGCTCCATCAGCTTCATCAGGCCATCGACGGCGTTGTCGACCTCTTCCTCGTAGAACTCGGCGATCTTCGAGAGCATGGCGTCGAGGGCGCCGGTCTGCTCGCCGACGCCGATCATCTGGACGACCATCGCCGGGAAGACCTTGGACTCGGCGAGCGGCTCGGCGATGGTCCGGCCGGTCTCGACGGACTTGCGCACCATCATGATCGCGTCCTCGATGATGGCGTTTCCCGCGGTCTTCGCTGTGATCTCGAGACCGTCGAGGATCGGGACGCCGGAGGAGGTGAGGGTCGCGAAGGTCCGGCAGAAGCGGGCGACGGCGATTTTCTTGAGGATGTCGCCGAGGACGGGCAGCTTCAGCAGGATCCCGTCGATCACCCGGCGCCCCTTGTACGTCGTGTAGTAGCGCCTGAGGGCGAAGACGACCGCCGCGATTCCGACGAGGATGAAGAGGAAGTAGCTCGCGAGGAAGTTCGACGCCGCGATGACCATCCGGGTCGGCAGGGGAAGCTGGGCGCCGAGGCCCGCGAAGAGCGCGGCGAACGTCGGGATGACCTTCCAGAGGATGATCGTCACGACGAGGGCGGCGATGGTGAGCACCGAGATGGGGTAGATGAGGGCGGTCTTGACCTGCCCCCTCAGCTTGACCGCCTTCTCGATGTAGGTCGAGAGCCGGCGAAGGATGGTGTCCAGGATGCCGCCCGCCTCGCCGGCGGCGATCATGTTGACGAAGAGGTCGTCGAAGGCGCGCGGGTGCTTCCGGAGCGAATCGGCCAGCGAGGAGCCCGACTCCACGTCCTGCCGGACGGCGAGGATGATCCTCTGGAACGCCTTGTCATCCTGTTGCGTCCCGAGAATCTCGAGGCACTGCACGAGGGGAAGGCCCGCGTCGATCATGACGGAGAACTGCCGCGTGAAGACGGCGAGCCTCTTGGCCGAGACCTTTCCCGCGCCGAACTTCGGAACGGCGAACTCCTTGCCGCGCTCCTTGACGGACGCGACCTCGATGGATCGCCTCCTCAGGTCGGCGATGACGAGGTCCTTCGAATCGGCCGTCAGGACCCCTCCGGTCATGACTCCCTGACGGGTCTTCCCCTTCCAGACGAACTGGGCCATCTTTCTTCCTTCCGGTGAGCGTCAGGGACGCCGGGTGGCGGCGCCGGCTGCCGATGCCGCCGACGGCGGCTGTCCCACGACACCCACGCCGCGGGCGATCATCTCGGAGAGCTCGTCCGGCAGGGAAGACGTCGATATCGCGAGCTCCTGCGTGATGACGCGGCGGTGGACGAGCGTGGCGAGCGCCTGGTTGAACGTCTGCATCCCGTACTTGTTCTGCCCGGTCTGCATCATCGAGTAGATCTGGTGGAGCTTGTCCTCGCGGATGAGGTTTCGGATGGCGGGGGTCGGGATCAGGATCTCCATCGCGAGGCACCGCCCCTTGCCCGAGGACTTCGGCAGGAGCGTCTGGCAGAGGATCCCCTCCAGGACGAAGGAGAGCTGGGCCCTCACCTGCGACTGCTGGCTGGCCGGGAAGGCGTCGATGATCCGGTTCATCGTCTGGACGGCGCTGTTCGTGTGGAGCGTGGCGAACGTCAGGTGGCCCGTCTCGGCGATCCGGAGCGCGGCTTCCATCGTCTCGAGGTCGCGCATCTCGCCGACGAGGACGACGTCGGGGTCTTCGCGGAGGACCGCGCGGAGCGCGTTCGGAAACGAGTGCGTGTCGGCGTGCAGCTCGCGCTGGTTGACGATGCAGCGCTTGTGGGTGTGGAGGAACTCGATCGGGTCCTCGATGGTGACGATGTGCTTGGCCTGCTCGCGGTTGACCTTGTCGACCATCGTCGCGAGGGTCGTCGACTTGCCGGAGCCTGTCGGTCCGGTCACGAGGACGAGGCCGCGGGGCCGGTTGCAGAGCCCCTCGACGACGGTCGGGACGCCGAGCTCCTTGAAGCCGAGGATCTCGTAGGGGATCTGCCGGAAGACCGCCGAGACGGCGCCGCGTTGCATGAAGACGTTGCCGCGGAACCGCGCGAGGCCCTTCACCCCGAAGGAGAGGTCGAGCTCGAGGTTCTCCTCGAAACGATGCTTCTGGACGTCGGTCAGGATCGAGTAGCAGAGCTGCTTCGTCTCCGGGACGGTCAGCGGGGGGTAGTCCAGAGGCTGGATCTCGCCGTGGACCCTGACCATCGGCGGAGAATTCGTCGTGATGTGGAGGTCGGAGCCGCCGCGCTCGACGAGAGTCTTCAGAAGCTGGTGCAGCGTGACTGCCATCGGGTCCCCCTGTGACGAAGCTGCCCGGAATCATACTCCAGCGCGTCCCTGCTTCGCCTTCCCAGGGGATCGGGGAGTCCGGGCGAATCCTCGTGATCCGAGCCGCGGGCCGCGGAGGGGGATCGGGGAGTCCGGGCGAATCCTCGTGATCCGAGCCGCGGGCCGCGGAGGGGGATCGGGGAGTCCGGGCGAATCCTCGTGATCCGAGCCGCGGGCCGCGGAGGGGGATCGGGGAGTCCGGGCGAATCCTCGTGATCCGAGCCGCGGGCCGCGGAGGGGGATCGGGGGGACCCGGGCGCGGGTCCCCCCGGATCATTTCAGAGCACAGTCTCGCGGACCACTTCCTCGATCGTCGTCAGGCCGTCCTTGATCTTCGCCAGCCCGGAGCCGCGGAGGGTGACCATCCCTTCCTCGACCCCCTTGCGCTTGATCTCGAGGGACGAGGAGCCGGAGAGGATCATCTCCTTGATCTCCTCCGAGATCTCCAGGACCTCGACGAGGGCGACGCGCCCCTTCAGGCCGCTCCCGTTACAGCGCTCGCACCCCTTCCCCTTCATGACCTGGACCGTCTTCGACTCCTCCGGGGTGAAGCCGAGCTGGATCAGGACCTGGGGCGGGACGTCGGTCGGGACCTTGCAGTTGGTGCAGACGCGGCGGATCAGCCGCTGGGCGGCGATGAGGACGACCGACGTGGCGACGAGGTACGGCTCGATGCCCATGTTCATGAGCCGGTTGATCGTCGAGGGGGCGTCGTTGGTGTGGAGGGTGGAGAGGACGAGGTGGCCGGTCAGGGAGGCCTTGACGGCGATCTCGGCCGTCTCGAAGTCCCGGATCTCGCCGACGAGAATGATGTTCGGGTCCTGCCGCAGGAAGGAGCGGAGAGCCGCCGCGAAGTTGAGGCCGATCGAGTCCTTCATCTGCACCTGGTTGATGCCGGGCAGGTTGAACTCGACCGGGTCCTCGGCCGTAATGATGTTCGTGTCGGGCGTGTTGATCCTCGAGAGGGCGGAATAGAGGGTGTTCGTCTTCCCCGACCCCGTCGGCCCGGTCACGAGGACCATCCCCCAGGGACGCAGGATCGCCTTCTCGAACTTCTGGAGGCTCGACCGCTCGAAGCCCAGCTTCGTCATGTCGAGCATCAGGTTGTCCTTGTCGAGGAGGCGGCAGACGATCTTCTCGCCGAAGAGGGTCGGCAGGACGCTGACGCGGTAGTCGAGCTCCTTCACCTTCCCCGCGAGCTTCATCTTGATCTTGATGCGCCCGTCCTGCGGGAGGCGCTTCTCGGCGATGTCGAGCTTGGCGAGGATCTTGATGCGCGAGGCGATGGCTTCCTTGAGCTTGCTCGGAGGGTTCATCACCTCCGCCAGCTGGCCGTCCACCCGGTAACGGACGCGGTACTCCTTCTCGTAGGGCTCGATGTGGATGTCGGACGCGCCGCGCTTGATGGCGTCCGTCAGGATGATGTTGACGAGCCGGACGACGGGGGCCTCTTCCCCCTCCTCGACGAGCTTCTCGAGGTCGATGGCGTCCTGCTCTTCCTCGTCCACGACCTCGAGCGAGGTGTCGGAGGCGTCGACGGCCGACATCTCCTCCATGACCTTCTTCAGCTCGAGGGCGTGCGAGGCGCCATAGTTCCTGTCGATCGCGTGCTGGAGGGCGATCTCCGAAGCGACGACCGGCTCGACGTTGTAGCCGGTCATGAACTTCAGGTCGTCCATCGCGAAGACGTTCGTCGGGTCGGCCATCGCGATGGTGAGCGTGGCGCCCGTCTTGTTGACCGGCAGGATGTTGTACTTGCGCGCCACGTCCGCGGGGACCAGCTTCAGGACGTTCGTGTCGATCTCGAAGTGCGCCAGGTTGATCGACGGGACGCCGAACTGCGCCGAGAGCGTCTCGGTGATGTCGTCTTCGGTGACGAAGCCGAGCCGCACGAGCGTCTCGCCCAGCTTCACTCCCGATTCCTTCTGCTGCTTGAGCGCCGCCGTGAGCTGCTCGCCGTTGATGAGCTTCGCCTTCAGGAGAAGTTCTCCGAGCTTGACCGCCATGCGCGCAATGATAGTCGTTCGACCGCCCGCTGGCGGGCCCCCGTTTCAGCGGGCGGCCGGAGACGGGACCGGAGGGGGCGGAGGCGGGGCGGACGCCTCACCGGTGACCCGGCTGAGGCGGGCCGTGACCGAACCGATCGGGAGGATCGTCCGTGCCATCACCGGAAGCCGCCGGGTGTCGTCGCTGAACCAGAGGAACAGCTTTCCCTTGTTCCGGTCCACGTTCGACGCCGATGCCGGGTCGTGCATCCGGGGCTGGACCTTGAGGGCGTCGAAGACGCCGAGCTCCGTCTCCACCTTCTCGCGGCCGAGGACGGCCACGACGAGCCGGTAGAGCTTTCCGCGCGAGTAGAGGTCGACGCGCGTCTCCTGCCCCGGTACGAGGGGCACCGTCCGCATGAAGTAGAAGGAGGAGATCACGTCCTGGAAGCGCTCCGGGATCGGTCCGGTCCCCCGGATCTCCTTCGCGTCGCGCCAGACGGCGACACGGCGGGAGAGGTCGAACTCCTCGACCTCGTCGGACACGTAGCGCCCTTCCCGGGCGTGTTTCTCGAATCGCACGGGGGAGAAGTCCCGGGCGTCGACCCACGTCGCGTAGTGCGTGTCGACCGGGTAGAACCGCGAGACGTAGTCGTTCGAGACGGCCGAGAGGCTGATGCGGTGGACGGGAACGCCGTCCGGGCTCGCCTCCCGCGTCGTGGCGAGCGTCATCTCGCCGCCCTCGATCTTCAGCCAGGAAATGGTGTAGACGAGGGTCTCCCCGGCACTGAACGGGACGGGGGCGATCTTGTCCTTCGGAAGCTCCTCCCGGCCGAGGTTCGGCAGGACGTTCGCCGTGACGGACGCGGCGAGCAGCCCGGCGAGGACGAAAGCGAGGAGGGCGAAGGCCGGCCTACGCCCCTGCCGGGACGTCCGCCCGCTCGTCGAGGAGCGCGAGGGAGGCATCGAGGACGACATCAGCAGTCAGGCCGGGAAGGCCAGGCACTCCGGCATTGTAGACCCCGGTCCCGTCCCGCAGGACACGGACGCGCGGCCCGACCGGGCCGAATTGCGCGGGGTCGGTCGGACCGTAGAGGGCGACCGTCGGTGTCCCGGCAGCGGCGGCGAGGTGGGTGGGGCCCGTGTCGGCGCCGACGAAGAGTGCGGCACGCGAAGCGAGGCGGGCCGAGGCCGCGGGCGGGCTCGGAGGCGCCAGGGAGGCCGTCCCGCCCGAATCCGCCACGATCCGGGCGGCGCGCTCCCGCTCTCCGGGTCCCCAGCGAAGGACCGGGTCGAGCCCCTTTGCCGCGAGGGCGCGGCAGAAGACCGCCGTCTCTCCGGCGTCCCACTCCTTCGTCTCGCGCGAGGAGAAGGGCTGGAGGAGGGCGAAGGGACGTGCGCGTCGCGCGGCGACCCAGTCGTCCACTTCCGGCGCCGGCCGTGCGACGAGGTGCGAGACGTCGGGAGTCCTCGGGAAACCGGTCCTGCCGAGAACGTGCTCCGCCAGGGCGAGGCCCCGGTCGACGACGTGCGTTCCCGCAGGGACGTCGACGCGCTCGTGGGTGACGAGCGCGTTCACCTTCTCGGTCGCCGTCCGGAAACCGAAGCCGACCTTTCGCGGGGCGCGGGCGGCGATCGTGATCCAGGCGGACTTCAGGAGCCCCTGCGCGTCGACGACGACATCGGGCTCGAAGGCACGCAGCGCACGGAAGAAGGTCCGCAGCTCCGCGCGTGTCCCCTCGGAAAAGGGGCGCCTTCTCCAGGCGCGCGTCGTCGCGACGAGGATGGCGTCCACGTACGGCGCCCCCTCGACGAGCTCGGCGAGCGGCCCCTCCACCGCCCAGGCGAGGCGGTCTCCCGCTCCGTGCAGCGCTTTCGCGAGCGGAAGCGTGAAGACGACGTCGCCGAAGGAGGAAAGTCGTACGAGCAGAAACTTCATCGTCGTTTCGCTATTCTCTCCTCGTCATGGTGCTCGAAGCGCCGGTCCTCGTCCTGAACCGGTCGTTCGCCGCCCTCGCCCTCACGGACGCGCGACGCGGGTTCACCCTTTTCTACAAGGGGCACGTGAGGGCCGTCCTGCCCGATTTCACGACGTACGGGTGGGAGGAGTGGTGCGACATCCCCATCCAGCCCGAGGACGTCGACGTCGTTCGGACTCCCCGCACGGTCCTCAAGGTCCCGCGCGTCATCCAGCTCCTCTCCTGTGATCGTCCTCCCCGGTACGACGTCAAGTTCTCCCGCCACAACATCTACGTGCGCGACGGCACGCGGTGCCAGTACTGCGGGAAGCGCTTCCCGACCTCGGAGCTCTCCCTCGACCACGTCGTCCCTCTCTCCCGGGGCGGCGTCTCGTCCTGGGAGAACGTCGTCTGCGCCTGCCTCAAGTGCAACGTGAGGAAGGGGAACCGCCTCCCCGACGAGGCCTGCATGGCACTTCGCCGGCCCCCGGCCAGGCCCAAAGCCTCTCCGCTCGGGCTTCTCGCCCCGAGCCGGATCCACCCCGCCTGGCGGAACTTCCTCGACGTGGCGTACTGGACCATCGAGCTCGGCTAGCCGATTGCGACCGGTCCGCCTCTCGTCGCGGTATTCGGGGCAGCAGGGATGCACGGAATGGGGTGGCCCCCAACGGATCGTCCCTCTCCCGTTACTCGTCTCGTTGGATGTAAATCTCTCTGGCATGGAGCTTTGGAGCACTGCGTCGGAGGCTCTGTGTGGACTGGCAGGAAGGTTGAATGGGGTTTGTCAGCCGGTGCGTGCCAGAAGGGCCCCCCATCGGCTCCGGAGGAGCGCAGGAAGTAGACGCACAACTCACAGCCCGAGCTTCAGGAACCCCGGTCGAGAGGCCGGGGTTCTTCAATTCCGGGGACTTCGGGAATCAGCTGCGCCAGCGGTCGTGGAGCCAGAGCCACTGCTCCGGCGCGGACCGCACCTGGCTCTCGACGAGGGCCGTGACGAGGGCGGTGAGCCGTTCCACCCCGCGCTCCTCCTGCGGGATCGCCCTCACGTCGAGCGGCTCGGAGTAGACGAGGCGATAGCGCCCCGGGCCGGTGCGCAGGCAGACGACGGGGAGAATGAGGGCACCTGTCTTCTCGGCGAGCCGCGCGATCGACGTCGTCGTCAGCGCGGGCCGGTCGAAGAACGGGACCCGGATGCCGTCGGCAAGGCGCGCGCGTTGATCGGCCAGGATTCCGACGATTCCGCCGCCGCGGAGCGTCTTCAGGAGCGTCCGCGCGGCATCCCGCCTGCTCAGGACGTGGCATCCCGTCTTCTCGCGCATCGCCGTCAGGCGAGCGTCGAGAAGAGGGTTGTCGAGCGGGCGGGCGACGATCGTCACCGGGAAGCCCTGGGCGCCCGACGCGAGCGCGGCCCACTCCCAGTTCCCGAGGTGAGGCGTGGAGAAGAAGACCCCCCGCCCCGAGGCGGCGGCCGCGCGGGCGTGCTCGAGGCCGACGATCTCGATCCGGGAGAGGAGTCTCTCGACCGGCTCCGTCTCCGATCGGAAGAGGTCGGCGGCGAGGCCACCGAAGTGGGCGAAGACCGCTCGGGCCAGCCGGTCCACCTCTGCGGGGGACTTCTCGGGGAAGGCGAGCGCGAGGTTTCGGGCGACGATCTGGCGGCGGCGGCGGTCGAGGAGCCGGTAGAGGAGGCCGACGCTCCGGCCGAGGCCGTCGGCGAGGCGGAGAGGGAGGATCCGGAACAGGCTCCTGAGGACGAGGTAGGCTGCCAGCTCGACCCGGTTTCGGAGGGGGCTTCGCGTCGATGCCACGGCTACGAGGGCCTCCTGGCCAGGACGGACAGGACTTCCGGCAGGAACGAGGGCTCGACGACGCGCGCCTCGACGGCCACGCGGAAGACAGGTGCCCCGAGCGAGCCGTCGAGCTTCACGGCGTCCTTTTCCGTCGTCACGACGGCGGTCCCTCCCGTCTCCTCGAGAGCCCGCTCGATCCGGCCGACCGCTGTGGGGCCGTAGGGCTCGTGGTCGCGAAACACGAGGAATTCCGCCGGGACGACTCCGGCCACATCGAGCGTCGCACGAAACGAGCCGGGGCGGGCGATTCCGGCGACGGCCACCGTCGTTCCTGCGGGGAGGTCCGCCGGGTCGACGCTCCTCCCTTCGCGGTCGCGGATCCCGAGGAGCACCGTCCGGGCATGGAAGACCGGGACGCCGGGAGCGAAACGGCGGGCGAGCTCCAGCGCGGCGGCCGGATCGGACTGCTCGGTCTTCGTGACGACGATCAGGTCGGCTCGCGCGAGGGACGTCAGCGGCTCGCGCAGGAGGCCGGCCGGAAGGAGGGCGCCCCCCGCGTCGGGCGCCGTGGCGTCGAGAAGAACGATATCGACCTCCCGGGCGAGGCCGATGTGGGAGAAGCCGTCGTCGAGGAGGTGGACGTCCACGGGTGCCTCGAGCGTCTCCGCGCGGGAGGCCGCGAGCGCCCGTCGGGAATCGGCGACGATCGGGACGGACGGAAGCGCGCGGGCCAGCAGTGCCGGTTCGTCTCCGGACGCGGCGACCGTCGCGAGCGTTCCCCGCCCGTCGGAGACGACGACGGTCCCGCGGCTCGTGCGGCCGTAGCCCCGCGAGAGGATCGACGGGTGGCGGCCGCGCCGGAGGAGCTCGCCCGCGAGCCAGCGGACGAACGGCGTCTTTCCGGTCCCGCCCGACGCGACGTTTCCGACGGACACGACCGGGCGGGCGGCGTGCCTCACGCCGAAGACGCCACGCTCGTAGAGCGCGAGGCGGGCGGCAACACCGGCGCCGTAGACGTGAGAGAGCGGAAGGAGGAGCCTTCTCACGCCGGGTCCCGTTCGACTCTCCGGCCGCCGAGGAGATCCAGCGCGAGCCGGGCCGTCCGTTCCGTGGCCCCTCGATGCCTCGCGAACAGGGCGTCTGCCGCCGAGCGGGCCGCAGAGCGAGCGGCAGGGTCGGCGAGGAGGCGCGCGAGCGCCGCCGATGCCTCCCCGGCGTTCCCGACCGGGAAGGCCGCTTCGCCGGCCGCTTCCACCGCGCGGCGAATGCTGGAGGTCGAGGGACCGAGAACGACGGGGAGCCCGGCCAGGAGCGGCTCGAGAACGTTGTGCCCGCCCCGCCTCCCGAACGTCCCGCCGAGAAGGGCGACGTCTCCGAGCCTGTAGGCCGAGGCGAGCTCTCCGATCGTGTCGAGGAGAAAGACGTCGGCCGGGCCGGACCCGCCAGCCGTCGACCGCCGGACGACGCGCAGGCCCCTCGCGCCGGCCCGGCGTGCCGCCTCGTCCCACGTCTCGGGGCGGCGGGGAGCGAGGAGGAGGAACGGGGCGACTCCCGCGTTCGCGAGGGCGCGGGGAAGAGAAAGGACGAGATCGAGCTCCTCCTCGGCCATCGACCCGGCGACCAGGACCGGCCTGCCGGCGGCGAGGGCGCGGACCTGCGCGGCGAACACCGGTTCGGGCGGCAGCAGGCGATCGAACTTCATGTCTCCCGCGACGTGGATCCGGCTCTGGGGGACGCCGGCCGAGGCAAAGCGGGCGGCGTCTTCCGGCGTCCGAGCCGCCACCGCGGAGAGGGCCTCGAGCGGAGCGCGGAAGAGGCGTCGCGCGGCGCGCAGGCGCCGGGCCGAACGTTCGGAGAGACGTCCGTTCGCGACGAGGACGGGCAGGCCGCGCCGTCCGGCCGCACGCAGGAGAACCGGCCAGAGCTCCGTCTCCACCAAGACGAGGAGTCGCGGCCCGGCCGAATCGAGGAGGCGCCGGACGGAAAGGGGCAGGTCGAGGGGGAACGGTTGAAGTCGCGCCGGAGGAGAAAGGTCCCGGAACCTCCGCCCGAGAAGCCCGACCCCGGCCGGCGTCGAGGATGTGACGAGAAGCGACAGGCCGGGCCGCTCGGCCCGGAGCGCCTGGACGAGCGTGTGAGCGAGCTCGATCTCGCCGACCGAGACCCCCTGGACCCAGACATCGGCCTTCGCCAGCCCACCCGGCGGGAGGAGGCGTCGGGCGATCAGCGCCGGAAGGCCGGAACCTCCCCTTGGCCCGGAGGATTCTCTCAACCAGCCTTCCTGGAGGAAGTTACGATTCCCATCCGAGAGGCGGCATTATAGTCGCGTGGCAGCCACGGCCGGCGGACCCAGTGTCCGGGCTAGGACGATAGACGACGCCAGGCGGGGAGCCGTAGAACCACTCGGCATGGCTTTACAACTGGTTCACGTCCAGCGGGCGCCGCGGGAGGGGACGACGATCGAGCCCAGGGACGAACGGCGCCTCGCCGAGCTGGCGAAAGCGGGCGACGAGGATGCATTCGCGGAGCTCGTTCGCGGCCGGACCGACTCCGTCGTGGCGTTTCTTCGCCGGATGCTGGGCGACACCGAGGATGCCCGGGACGTCGCCCAGCTCACCTTCCTGCGCGTCTGGGAGAACCTCCCGCGCTACGACCCGACCTGGGCCTTCTCGACGTGGGTCTTCCGGATCGCCGGAAATCTCGCCATAGACGCCCTCCGGGCCCGCGGGACTCGGGCACGAACGCTGGCGGAGAGCTTCCGGGTCGTCCGGGGCGGGCTCATGGCGACCGAGCCGGAGGCGCCCCTTCGTCTCTCCCAGGAAGAGATCCGGCGCGTCTTCGACGCCTGCGCCACGGTCCTTTCCGAAAAGCAGCGGATCGTCTTCGTCCTCAGGGAGCTGGAGGAGAAGGAGAGCCGCGAAGTGGCCGAGATCGTGGGCTGCCGGGAGTCGACCGTGAGAAACCACCTCTTCCAGGCGCGGCGCCTCCTCAGGGAGGAGCTCCGGCGCCGGTTTCCCGAGTACACCCCCGCGGCGCGCCCGGGAGCGGGGGAGGCCCGCGCGTGAGGGCCTCCGTCTGCTCCCGTCTGGGCGACCTCCTCGAAAGGCGCGACGACGACCGCCTCTCCCCGTCCGAAGAGCGCCTCCTCGCCGGGCACCTCGTCTCCTGCGACGCCTGCGCGGCCGAGGCGCTCCGTCGCGATCCCGTTCTCCTCTTCGCTCGGGATGCGGCGCGAAGCACACCCGATGTCCTGACGGACGAGGCGCGCGAGCGTTTCGTCGGGGACGTTCTCGCGGCAACCGCCGCCGCAAGGACGGGACGGCGCCATTCGGTTTCCCGGACGACCCTCGGCCTGCGGATCGCCGCGTCCCTGCTCCTGGCCGCTTCCGTCGCGGGGGTCTGGTACGTGCGCGGGCGGGGCGTATCGCCCTCCCCGGAGGGGACCAGCCCCGCCACGATGGCGGCCGGGGCGCGGAGCGTCCGGGTCGAGACGCTTCCGGCGGTCGAGGATTTCGGCGCCGCCGGCGCGATCGTCTACCAGTTTCCGGCGTCGAAGCCGGGCGAACCGACGGTCGTCTTCGTCGTCGACCGGAACGCGGACATCTGATTCGGATGAGGTCGCTCCTTCGCGTGGCGGCGATTGTGGCCCTCCTGCTCGGCACGGGCGTCTCGCACGCGGCTCCCACCCCCTCTCCGGAGCCGGACGTCGTCCGGGTCTTCACCCTCCGGCACCGAAAGGCCGAGGAGGCGTTCCTCGTCGTCCGCCCCCTCCTGACCTCGCGGGGTTCGCTCGTCCTGCAGCCGGCCCTCAACGCGCTCACCGTTCGGGACGGGGAGCGGGCGGTCGAGCAGGCCGCCCGGGCGGTCGAGTCGTTCGACGTCCCCCCGCGGGCGTTCGCCGTCTCCGTCGCCCTCCTGCGTGCGACGAGCTCCCCCTCGCCGGCGGCGGCGCCGACGCCGATCGCCGAGCAGCTGCGCGGCGTCGGAGCGCGGCTCAGAAAGCTCTTCAGCTACTCCGACTACACGACGCTCGACGAGGTGGTCCTCCTCCGGCTCGAGGGAGACCTGGTCTCCTGGAACCTCGGCGGGGGCCACCGGATCGACTTCTTCCTCGAAGCGGGAAACGGCGACGAGGTCGTCCGGCTGCGGAGCCTGGTCCTGGCCCGGGTGCGGCGGGACGAGAAGGGACGCGAGACGGTGCGGGACGTGGCGCGGACGTCGATCAACCTGAAGATGCGGGAGCCGTTCGTCCTCGGCGTCGGCCGCGAGGAGGGAGGCTCGGCCGCTCTCTTCCTCGTCCTGTCGGCGGCGCCCGCCGGTCCCAGCCCCGGCATCGGAGGGCTCCGCTGATGCCGGAGTTCGTCTGCCGCGTCGGGACCTCCGAGGGACGCATGGTGACCCGCACGATCGAGGCCGCCAGCGAGGCGGCCGTCCGCGCGGAGCTGGAGAGGCAGGGGGCCCGGCTCTTCTCGGCGCACCCCTCCCGGCGGGGGCGCCTCGACCTCCGGCCCAGGAGCCTCGTTCCGCGGTCCGGCTCCTTCCGGTCGAAGGGCCGCGTGAAGATCCACGAGTTCCTCGTCTTCAACCAGGAGCTCGTCGCGCTCCTGAAGGCGGGGCTGCCGGTCGTCTCGGGCCTCGACATCCTCCTGGAGCGCCAGAAGAACCCGCACTTTCGAAAGATCCTCTTGGACGTGAGGGAGCAGCTCGTCGCCGGGACGGCCCTCTCCGATGCGTTCCTCTCCCACGGGGACACATTCCCGCGTCTCTATGCCACGTCGCTCAAGGCGGGGGAGCGCTCGGGGGAGGTCGAGAAGGTCCTCCGCCGGTTCCTCGGCTACCAGAAGATCCTGGGCCAGGTGAAGCGGAAGGTCAGCGGGGCGCTCGTCTATCCGGCCGTCCTCATCGGTCTCTCCGTCGGCCTGATCATCATCCTGATGACGTACGTCATCCCCCGGTTCACCGAGTTCTTCTCGGGTTTCGGCAGTGACATGCCGGCGCTGACCCTGGCCGTCGTCGGGACGGCCAACTTCATGCGGGCGCACTTTCTCGAGGTCGCCGTCGGCACGGTGTCGGCCGTCCTCGTCTTCAACCGCTGGCGGCGGACCGACCAGGGAACCCGCGTCGTACACGGCCTCCTCCTGAAGGTCCCGATCATCGGCGGCGTCCTCCACGAGTTCTCTCTTTCGCAGTTCGCCCGCTCCCTGTCGACCCTCGTCGGCGCGGGGACAGCAATACGTGCG
>CAVOJA010000043.1:0-4037 GCA_963696015.1 uncultured Holophagales bacterium | reverse complement strand
CGCGCGAAGAAGCTCTCGCAGCTCACCTCCGGGCTTTCGCGCGACGAGATCCGCGCCCTCCTCGCCCCCGGAGCCGCCGACGCGGCCGCCGTCGCGGCCGCCGACGCGGCCGACAGGGCGCGCAAGGAGGTTGACCGCCTCATCTCGCGCCGGAAGCGCGAGATCCTCGAGCGGGAGTGCTTCGGTCTCGTGGAGTTCGTCGAGCCGCAGCACGACTTCTCCGTCGTCGGCGGGATGGAGGAGGTCAAGAAGGACCTCTTCGTCCTCGCGGACAACATCCGCGAAGGACGGACGAGCCGCGTCCCGATGGGGATGCTCTTCACCGGCCCGATGGGGACGGGGAAGACGTTCGTCGCCGAGGCGTTCGCGAAGGAGTGCGGCCTCCCGACGATCAAGCTGAAGAACTTCCGCTCCAAGTGGGTCGGGGCGACCGAGGGGAACCTCGAGCGGATCCTGACCGTCATCAAGGCGATCGGGCAGGTCGTCGTCATCATCGACGAGGGGGACCGGGCTTTCGGCAACACCGACGGGGAAGGGGACGGAGGGACCTCGAGCCGCGTCATCGCGCGGATCAAGGAGTTCATGTCCGACACCTCGAACCGGGGCCGGATCCTCTTCCTCGTCATGACGAACCGTCCCGACAAGCTGGACGTCGACCTGAAGCGCGCGGGGCGCCTCGACCGGAAGATCCCGTTCCTCTACTCGCAGGATCCCGAGACGGTCGAGGCGGTCGCGAAGGCGCTCGTGAAGAAGAACAAGGTGAAGAGCGACGTCGACTTCGCGACGATCCGCGACACCTTCTCCGCGAAGCTCGTCGGCTACAGCAACGCCGACGTCGAGGCGGTCGTCCTCATGGCGAACGACGACGCCGCCCGCGAGGCGGGAGGCGACGCCCCGGTCACCGCCGAGCATTTCGTGAAGGCGGCCTCCGACTACTTCCCCTCGCGCGACGCCGAGCTCCTCGAGTACATGGAGCTCCTCGCCGTCTTCGAGGCCTCCAGCCGCCGGCTCCTCCCGGCCAAGTACGCCCACATGACGCCGGAGGAGCTCGACGTGCGGCTCCGGCTGCTCAGGGCGACGGTCGGGACCCGGAGGTAGGGAGCCGTACGACGCGTTTGACAGACCGCAGGGCCCACGTCGTCCGCAAGAGCCGTCGCCTCTTACGGAGCCGCAGCGCAATCTGGCGCCGAGGCCTGTCTGGTGGTCGCTTTCCTCTTTCTGTGGCGCGAAGCGGAGCTCGCTCCTCCCTTGGTGAGCCTCACGGGTTGAGCAGAGGTTCCCAACCGTAGAATGCCCCCGGGCTGTGTCTCCGGGTCGGAGCGCGACGGAAAGGACACGCGATGCTGGGTCTCGAATTACGAGAAGAGTTCCGCGGTAAGCGACTGAAGGGGACTCAGATAGAGCTGCCGTCCGCCGTGGCAGTCGCTGCCGCGGACTTCCTGCGCATCACCTACCCGACGGGTGATGTGTTGACTGCCCTGGAGGCGATTGGCCCCAGCCAGGGCCGCCCCGTCGTTCTGATCGGAGAGCGGGGCCAGGGCAAGTCGCACCTGCTCGCGGCTCTCGTCCACGCACTCCGCGACGAGGCCGCAACGCGCTCGTGGCTCTCCGGCTGGGCGGACCGGCTCGGCATACCGAAGGCCGCGACCATCCCCCTTCGCGCCGGAATGCACGTCATCTCGGAGAACCTCCACCGGCAGAGCTTCAAGTTCCTCTGGGACCTCCTTTTCGACCGTCACCCCAAGGGCGAGTACATCAAGGGGAAGTGGAGGCCCAGGGTGAGAAGAAGACGAACGTCCCCGGCTACGAGCTGCTGAAGGAGCTCTTCGAGGCGCGGCCGACAGCCCTCATCTTCGACGAGTACCAGACCTGGTTCGACGGGCTGACGGATTCCCGGGTCCAGAAGTCCAGCGCTTTCAAGGTGACCGTTTCCTTTGTGGCCGGCGGCCGCAACCCGCATGGTGAGTGGCGTTCCGCGTCTGGAAAGAACTGAAGCTGCCCGTCACGAAGGCCGGAAAGCCAATGGCAAGCGCCTGTTCTTACGGTAAGTCACAAGTTTACAATACTTTACCACCTTGAAAGGGCTGGGTCCCTGGCCTACTTCCTACCCGTTGTCGAGGAGCTGCTCGCCGCGACGATCGACGACGCCTACCGGCGCTACCTCGCCGGTGTTCTCGAGCGCTCGCTCGCCCACCCCCGCTGAGCCCAGCCGCCACAGGCACCCTCCGCCCTCGCCGGCCGTCCCGCTCTAAACCAGGCTCTCTTGCCGCCGGGAACGCTTCTACGCGCCTTCGGCGCGGATGACGCTGCTCTCGCCTTCCCCGCGACGAGAACATCCGATCCCCCCACGTCGTGGACCCGTACCCCGGAGCCGCCTCCTGCCCCCTCGAGGTGCCGTCCCGCCCTCGTCGCCCCTTACCCGACGCGCTCCTCGGCGCCTTCGCGTGGCTCGCTTCTGACGAGCACGAGTGGCTCCTTTCCCGCGAGCGCTGAAGCGGTACTTTTCCCGCCAGCGCTCCAGGGCCGCCATCGCGTCCGAGGGGAGCCGCCGCTGCAGCCGTGCCTTCAGCCACGCGTCGTACTCCACCTCCAGCTTCGCCTTCAGCTCCTTCACCGAGCCGATGCGCCTCACGAAGACGACCGCCTTCCGGCCCGAGGTCCACCGCTCGGCGAGCGTCTTCACGAGGGCGTCCATCTTCGGCTGGGGCAGCTCGGCGTCGAGTTGCTTGCGGTCGTCCTTCGCGAGGCGGTTCAGGGCGTGGACGTCGAGGCTCTCCTTCTCGAGCGGGTCGTCGGTCTGGCCGGCGTCGTCGAAGACCACGACCTGCGCCTCGTCCTCCCTCACCCTCCGTCGGCACCGCCTCCTTCAGCTTCGACGTCTCGAGGAAGCTCTCGAACGAAGCGAGCATCCCGATCTGGAAGCTCGAGTCGAACTTCTCGCTCCCGAGAAGCTCCATCACCTTCTTCTGGACGAGGGCCACGACGAGCCGGCCCTTCAGGTCGTTCACCTCGATGGGGACATCGTGCCGGTCCACCCCTCCGAACCGCCACTCGCGCCGTTAGAGGTTCTTGGTGCGCCGCTCTCCGCACACGTGGATCTCGGTGACGCGACGGATCAGGAGCTTCCGCGCCTCGTCGCGCTTCTTCGACTCGCCGGCCTCCCCGCTCTTCAGAACCTCGAAGGCGTCGCCCTTGCCGAAGACGTCGAGCTGGTTCCAGAGGTGCCGGTAACTCTCCTCGACGGGCGTCGCCGAGAGGAAGAGCACCTGATTCGCCTTCGGACCGTAGCCCGGGAAGAGGTCCTTGTCGATCATGCCGCCTCCCCGGCCGGCGTCGCCCGGCGCAGGAACCACCTGTCGAACCCGTCGAGGAACTTTGCGCCGACGCTTCCGATCTCGCCGGCGATCTGCGGCCGCAGTGCGCCGAGCGGCTCCTCGACCTGGGCCTCCAGCTCCTTCAGCGCTGGCCCGTGCCGGTCCAGGAACGTGCCACCGAGAACGGCCCCGGCCTCCTTCCTCACCGTCGCGACCAGCTGCTTCGCGCAGAGGTACGAAACGTAGACGTTGACCGGGTCGGCCTCGATCTCCTCTTCCTTCTCCTTTTTCAGAAAAGAGGCCAGCGAGTTGAATGTCGTCCCGAAGAGGAGATAGGCCGCCCCGTCTTCGTTCTTCCCGTTCAGCTGCTCGACCACGCGCTTCTCGAGCGAGGTGAAGCCGTGGAAGATCCCCGCGAAGCGGTTGAAGAGGCTCGCGACCGGGGCCCGCTCCTCTTCCGGTCGCCGCTCGTCCGGCTCGGCCGGGACCGCCGGCACTCCTTTCGCGCCCTCGAACATCTCGACCCGCCGGTCGTCCGACGGCGCCGCCCAGTCCTTCAGGATGTCGGCGGCCGTCCGCTCGGGGGCGAGCGACGGCTTGCGGAACATCCCGATCTCCTGGACGAGCAGGAGGCCGGGCTTGCCGTCCGCGTCCTCCCCCGTCACCTCGAAGATCGACGTCGACTTCAGCCGCTCGGCGAGCGCCTTCGAGTCGTCCGCCGGC
>CAVOJA010000042.1:0-54173 GCA_963696015.1 uncultured Holophagales bacterium | reverse complement strand
ATCGCGGTGCCGGCGGTCCGAACGACGAGCCTCTGACCGCCGATGGCGAAAGCGCGATCCTCCACGCCTCCCGCGGCGCGTGCCGCGTGGTGGAAGGCATCCTCCATCCGCTCGAAGGTCGCCCGCGGAGAGGAAGCGGTCGGCGTCGCCCCGCTTTCCGTCATGCAGGCTCGTCGGTCGGGGTGGGTTTTCTCGCCGGCCAGCCGGCCTCCTCGACCTCGTGGATCGGGTCGAGGAGGAGGAGGTCCTGGATGTCGTCGAAGCGGGAGAGAGTCGGCTCGCTGAGGCTCACCGAGACCTTCGTGAAAGCCGCGGGAGCGCTCTCGGGGCCGGAAACGGGGACGACGAGCCGCTCGGCCGCGAGGCGGGCGAGGAACGGCGCCAGCGCCGCCTCTGCCTCGGAAGGGGCGGTCCCGTAGGCGGCCGCGAGTCCCCGGACGATCCCCGCCGCCGTCGTTCCTCCCGCCGCAATGGCGTCCCAGATGCTCGAGGCCACAGGGTCGAGGCTGAAGTAAGTACCTGTTTCGAGGTCGATGATGACGGCCTCGCCGTCCAGGATTTCGGAGATGACCTGGGGGGATCGGACGGCCAGAACGGAATCCATGAAGTCGAATGCCTCCGCGGCGGGAATGATCTTCGGACGGGGTCGGTGCCTCCGGGAAGCACGACGTCGGCCGAGAGTGCAAGGCGAGTTTAGCGATCCGGGGAGCCCCGGGGAAACGGTCCGGCTCGCCACCGACAGACCGGCGGCGAACGATCTTCGAGAGTCCGGGTAAAGTCAACGTCGCACGTCGAACCGCGGGCTGTCCATCGTCTTCTTCCTCGCCCTGGTGGCGATCTTCTCGCCTGCCGCCGCGTCATCGAGCGCTTCTCGACCCACGCGGCGAAGGCGGCGCAGGTGCAGCGCCGCGTGAAGAAGCTCGGGGCCTGGCCAACCGGGTCCTGCAGATCGGCGGTGAGGACGGCACCGGCGAGCCCGTCACCTACGCCGGCACCTGCGACGAGTACGTCGCGAAGTCGGGCCACGAGGCCCCGGGCGTCCACGCGTAGGAGGGCCCACGCTACGGCTTCTGGCGCGGCCTCCTCGACGGGGTGGTCGCGCGGTACCTCGACTGCGGCATCTTCGAGCGGGGCTTCGCCTGCATCCGCTGCCCCGGCTGCGCCGCCGAGTACCTGCTCGCCTTCCCGTGCAATCGGCGCGGGCTCTGCCCATCCTGCGGCGCCAAGCGCGCGGCCGAGCTCGCCGCATTCCTGAAGGGCGAAGTCGTCGCCGGCGTCGGCCATGACCAGTCGAGTCTTCACCGTCCCCGAGCTCCTCGGCCCTCTCTGCACTTCCATCACCACGGCCTGGCAGACCGTTGGCGAGCTGATGGCCGTGGCGGCCGCCGAGGAGAAGGGCCTTCGCCCCGGTATGGTCGCGAGGTCGCCGACGTTCGGGGATCAGCGGAACCGTTCCGGCTTCAGCCTGCACGACACGGTGACCGTTCCAGCCGGCGACGGCCGCGCCCTCGAGGCTCTTGCACGTTACGGCCTGCGAAACCCAGTCCGCCTCGCCCGCCTTCGGCGGAGACCGGGCTCAGAGACCGCCACGTACTTGCCCCGGGAAGGCCACGGCGACGACAAAGCCGTGACGCTCGACGCCCTCGACTTCGTCGCCCGTCTCCTCGCGCACGTTGCCGACCCGAGACGGCACCTCGTCCACGACTACGGCGCCGACTCCAACGTCGCGAGCGGGAGGCTGAAGGCTCGCGGCCATGCTCGGCAAGGCGCGTCGCTCCCGGCGGGGCCGGGCGTTCATCCTCAACCCCATCCTCCGTCTGCCTCGGGGTCCCCCTCTTAGGCCGCCCTTCGCCGTGGATGGGCCCAGCTCAGTCGCCGGGTGAACGGAGTCGACCCGCTCGTCTGTCCCCGCTGCCAGGGCGTCCCGCGCGTGGTCGCCTTCATCACCGATGGCCGCGTCCTCCGCCGCATCCTCGACCATCCTGGCGCCTCGGGTCCCGGTGCTTGCCACGGTCGCGCTCCGCCTCTCTCAGCCGCCCCGGCTCCCGCTTCCCTCTGATCCCCCGGACGGCCGGGGCCGATGCCTCCATGTGAGAGCCAGGCCCGAGACTGCCTCGGCCACGGCTCGACGCCGTGACACTCGCATCCTGTTCCCGGGAAATCGCTCAGAGACCGCGCCGGCCTGCCGGGAAGCCTCGCCCTGGGGGAGCGGCGCCGCCGCGGCACCGCTCCCCCAGGGCGTTCTCGCTCGTTTGGGCCCGCTCCGACTCTCTCCCGCGCTGCCGTTGAAAGTGAAAGCTCTCATCTCCCCACGCGTTCGCAATCCCGTGCGAGAACCTCGACATCCAGATGGGGCTCCCGGTCCGCTCGACCTGCCGGCCCTCGTCGACAAGCTCGTCTCGCGGCGCAGGGGCGGCTACTGCTTCGAGCAGAACTCGTTCTTTCTCGCCGCTCTCCGCGCGCTCGGCTTCGCGCCCGTCCCGTGCGAGGTGCGCGTCTCGAGCGACGAGGACCCGGGGGCGATCCGTCCGCGGACCCACGTGACGCTCTTCGTCCCGGTCGAGGGGCGCGAGTACCTCTGCGACGTCGGCTTCGGCGGGAACGGCCCGATGGAGCCGGTCCCGATGGACGGCGCCGAGGTCGAGCAGCTCGGCGACCGCCTCCGCGTCGAGACGAGGGGAGCGGTCCGCGTCCTCCAGCCAATCGCCGACGGCGCCTGGCGCGACCGGTACCGCTTCCTCGCGGAAGAGCGTTTCCCCGTCGACTTCGAGGTGGCGAACCGGTACACGTGCACGTATCCCGGGAGCCGCTTCGTGACGACGCTCACGACGCAGCGGGCCCGGCCCGAGGGGGGCACGTCCTCCGGAACCTGGCCTACACCGTCCGGCTCGGCGAGACCGTCACGGAGCGGACGCTCTCCCGCGAGGAGCTCGTGCCGTTCCTCGCGGCGACGTTCGGGATCGACCTGCCGGCCGGGACCCGATTCGCGGCGCTCGACGGCCCTGGAGCCAGCCCGCCGCCGGCCTGAGCGCCGCCGGCGACGACGACGTTCCCGCGCGGGCCGAAGCTCCGTGCCTCGTCCCCTGGCGGCGCCGGGAGCACTCTTCCCGTGCGCAGGGCGAGGAGGATGAGGAACGCGAGGGCGGTGAAGGCGGGTCCGCCGAGGAAGAGCCACTCGAGGGCCCGGCGGTGCCTCCCGGCCGGGAAGGTCCGTCTCCAGGCCCACGCGACGTGGACGAGGAGCGCCACCCCGCCCGCGACGAGGGCCGCCGGCAGGAGGTCGCGCGAGGCGCAGAGGGCCCCGGGGCCGCCAACCCGACCACGACGAGGATCGTCACGGCCAACGGATACGCAATGAGCGGCGCGAGGCGCGCTTCGAGGGCGCGACGTCCAAGGAGCGCCGCTCCTTCCGGATCGACCCGGACCTTCCGCATCGCCGCGAGGAGCGGGTCCAGCCACGTCTCCGCTTCGTGGGCGCTCATCTCGGCGTCGCTCTCGGCCACGCCGAGCGTCGAGAGGTGGACATGGAGACGCCCGTCGCAGCAGGAGATCGCCCTGAGGCGTGTCCCGCGCTCCTCCAACCGGGCAATCCCCTTCGCGAGCTTCGCCCGAAGGCCCTCCGTCCCCTCGAGAAGCCGCGGGGCCAGAGGGTTCGCCACGTCGAGGCCGCCTCGTGACGAATCTGACGGAGGAACGCGTAGAAGGTCTCGCCGTTGAAGCTGCCCTCCTCGCGTCGATAGACGAACTTGCCGTCGCGGAGCCGGACGGCACCGAAATAGCCGACGCTCTTTCGAGTGGGGTTTTAGCGTCCCGCGCGATTTCGTGACCGTGGGCTGATCCGGTCTCGGTCTTCGCCGTGATCGCGTAGATTCGCCGGCGGAAGAGAGCGGGACCCTCGCCCCCGTTGAGGAGGGCGAGAGCCCGCCGAGGCGCTCGTACTTTGGCGGGTTCGTGACGCTTCGGCGGGCCCCGCTACGGAGCGGGCGAGATGCTATCGGTGACAGGGGTGTCGTGCAACGAGTACGCGGGTGTGATCGGGCGCAACGGATCGGTTCCGGCGGTTTCCTGCCCAGCGCCGGGATGCCAGGGGCGTCTCCAGCGAGGTCACGGCTTCTACAAGCGATACGTCGGTGGACTGCTGGTCGAGCTGCGGCGGCTGATCTGCCCGGCCTGCGGTGTGACGAATGCGTTGCTGCCGGAGGACCTGTGCGCGTACCGGGACGCGACGCTGACGTCGGTGGAGGCGGCCGCTGACACGGGGCCGGGACCGGCCGTTCGAGCGCGGGCGGCCGGTGAAGCGGGGGACGAGGCCAAGCGGCGCGTGCGGCGGTGGGGGCTCGGGCCGGCCAGCCGCTGGGTGATCCGGCTGGTAGGGCTTCTGCCGGCGGGGCCGGAGTCCTGGCTGGACCGGGTCCGGGCCGTCGTCGGCGCGGGGAGCGGCGCCCTGGTGCGTCTGCGCCGATGGCTCTGGGGGCGCTACACGGTTTTCCTCGGCGGACCGTGCGGGCTGTTCCGTCACGGACGACCCTGGGGCCGCCCCGGGGCGGCCCCCCACAGAGATTGGTAGCTCCCGGACGATCGCTCCTTCTCGCAGCATGTCCGGCAGTCCCGGAACCGACTTTCGGGACGAGATCGGAGAGAGACGTCGATGGACGACACGCTGCGAGAGCAGGTGGCGCTGCTTCGCTACGGGGTCATCAGCGAGCTGGTGACCCGGACCCTGGCGCCGGGAGAGAAGGAGAAGCTCTTGACGGCGATCGCCGGCAAGGAGTGGACGATTCCGGGATCGAGCCGTGCCCACGTGGGGCGCTCGACGGCCCGGGACTGGATGGGGCTGTACGAGCGATACAGCTTCGACGGGCTCAAGCCCGCCGTGCGCTCGGATGCCGGAGAGAGCCACGTCATCCCCGAGGAGGTGCAGGAGCATCTGATCGCCCTTCGCAAGGAGCGTGTCCCCGATCACCAGAAGGCGCGGGAATCTGAACAGGAGCCGATCGAAGGGTAGTCAGCATCATCCCCGCCGCCGCGGAGCGGCGACGGGCTAAGGTCGACACATGGTTCGAGATCGATCCCTGCCTCACGGCGTGCTCAGGATTCTTGTCTGCGCCAACGAACGATGCAGGCGGCCGTTCGGGATCTGCGAAGACTGTCACCGCGGGCATGGCTTCTGTGGCGACCTCTGCCGACAGGATCATCGTCGTCACGTGCAACGCGCCGCCGGGCGGCGATATCAGACGAGTCTGGCTGGCCGCCTTCGGCATCGAGTCCGGCAGCGCGCCTACCGGGAGCGGCTCCGCGTGACGCATCACCCGGCCTCAAACGCCGTCGCACGCGGTCGCTGGTGCGAGCTGGGACGGGGCAACGGGCAGACCCGCCTCCATGGCTCGGCGAAGCCACCCGAGAGCTTCCTGTGCATAGCCTGTGGGCGCCCGGGCACCTGGTACGACCCCTTCTGGGCCCTCACTGGCCAGTCGCGAAGCCGACGGAGCCCCTCGGCTCCTGTCCAGATTTCCGCGCTTTCAAGTGAGCGGTAACACCAATGCGGGAGACAACAAGAAGAAGGCCGTGGCGAACTACGAGAAGGCACTCTCCGTGACCGAGGACGAGGTCCAGAAGAAGCGGATTCACGGGGAGCTCGCCAAGCTGAAGCCGTAGCGCGAGCCGGGATCCCCGTCCTCGTCTGGAGGCGGCGGGACTTTCCGCTCGTCATGGGTGCGTTCCGCGTGAGAATCGACCATGACGAGAGCCACGAGCGCCGGCGTCGCATTCGCCGGCGTGCTCCTCCTCCTCGCCCTCGGCTTTGCCATCCGTCACCGGGGCGTCGAGCAAGGCGCCGCCCCCGCCGAACCGAACCCGGCCGCGGTCTCCCCCCCGACCGCGGCGACGGCGGCGGGGGAGGTCCACCCGGGCTTCCTCTACGGCCGTGTCATCACCCTCGGCGGCGCCACCTATGAGGGGCGGCTTCGCTGGGGAGGCGACCAGGAGGCGTTCTGGGGTGACTATTTCAACGGCCGCAAGGACGGGAACCCCTGGGTCGCCCTCGTGCCGCCCGAGCGGCGGCCCAGGGAGCGCCGCCCGTTCTCGATCTTCGGGCTCGAGATCGGCCACTGGGAGCGCGAGGTCGACCTCGTCCGGCTCTTCATGGCGCGTTTCGGCGACATCGCGCGGATTGAGGCGCGCGGAGGAGACGTACGGGTGACGCTGAAGAGCGGGGCGGCGTTCGACCTCGACCGCCTCGAGGCGAGCGACTTCGACGACGGCGTGCGCGTGTGGGACGCCGGTCGCGGCGTGGTGGACCTCGACTCTTCGGTGATTCGCGTCATCGAGCTTCTTCCTGCCGTTCCGACCGGCGCCGTCCCCTCCCGTCTGCACGGCACGGTGCGCACGCGGCAGGGCGACTTCACCGGCTTCGTCCAGTGGGACCGGGAGAAGTGCGTCGGTACCGATGAGCTGAGGGGCCGCACCGGCGCCGGTGAGAACAGCCTGCGCTTCGATGCCATCCGCTCCATCGCTCGCCGCTCGTCCGAAAGCTGTCTCGTGACGCTCCTCGACGGCCGCGAGATCGCGCTCAACGGCACCCGCGATGCCGGCGACGGCAACCGCGGAATCTACGTCGACGACCTGCGGTACGGCCGGGTGCTGGTCTCCTGGGATGCCTTCGAGCGCGTCGACCTGGTCCCCGGCGGCAGCGGCCCCGCTTACGGCGATTTCCCGCCCGGCCACCCGCTCACAGGGGGCGTGACGACCCGTGACGGCCGCCGCCTTGCCGGGCGGCTCGTCTACGACCTCGACGAGAGCGAGATTACCGAGACGCTCGACGCCCCGTCGCAGGGCGTCGACTACACCATTCCTTTCGGCCTGATCTCCTCGATCGCTCCGGCCGGGACCGAGGAGAACGGCGCTCCCCGCGCCCTGCTGACCCTCCACGGTGGAGAAGAGCTGAAGCTCGAGCGCAAGGGCGATCTAGGCGAGAAGAATGCCGGGCTGCTCGTCTTCGGTAACGACCAGAAGAGCCCCGAGTACGTGATCTGGGCCGAAGTCGAAAGGGTCGAGCTCGACCGGGCGCAGACGTTCTACCCGCCGATCGCCGGGCGCTAGCTAATCGACGCTCGGAAGGCTCGACGCCTCCCCAGCCCCGTCCTCCTCCCTTCCGTCGGCGTCGTCGCCGGACGGGCGTCGCGACGATAGGAGGCGCGCCCTCCCGAGAGCGGCCGTGCCGAACCTCTCGCGGATCCCGTCGGCGGTCTGCGCGAGCTTGCGCAGCTTCTCCTGCCGCTCGTCGACGAAGAGGGCGGCCTGGCCGGCGCGGGGAGCCTCCAGGCCGCTCACGCCGAGGCCGAGGAGGCGAACGCCGCGGCCCTTCAGGGAGACCCGCTCGCGAAAGAGCGCGCGGGCCGCAGAGAGGACGACCTCGGCGAGGTCGGTCGGCTCGGACAGGGTGATGGCGCGGGTCACCGTCTCGAAGTCGCCCGTCCGGACCTTGATGTGGACGGTGCGGGCGACGAAGCCTTGGCTGCGCAGCTCGCGGGCCACCCCGTCCGCTCGCGCAAGGAGGGCCTCGTCGATGTCGGCGGGGCTCGTCAGGTCCTCGGCATAGGTCCGCTCCTCGGAGATCGACTTCGCCTCGCGGCCCGGCTCCACCGCACGGTCGTCGCGTCCGTGGGCGAGCGCCAGCAGGTGCTCGGCGCTCCCCTCGCCGAGGAGCCTCGCGAGGCGCCTCTCGGGCGCGTGGACGAGGTCCGCGATCGTCGTCAGGCCCTGCGCGTTGAGGCGCTCCGCCGTCTTCGGGCCGACGCCCCAGAGGCGCCGGACGGGAAGCGGCCAGAGGCGGGTCGGCACCTCCTCGAGCGGGAAGACGACGAGCCCATCGGGCTTCTCGAGGTCGGAGGCCACCTTCGCAAGGAACTTGTTCGGAGCCACGCCCGCGGAGCTGGTCAGCCGCTCGCGGTCCCGGATCTCCTGCTTGACCGCCGCAGCGATCCGGCGACCGTCGGCGAGGTCGCGGGCGATGCCGGTCAGGTCGAGGAACGCCTCGTCGATGGAGAGCGGCTCGACGAGCGGGGAGTGCCTCTCGAGGATCGCCCGGATGGCGTGCGACACCTCGACATAGAGGGCCATCCGGCCGGGGAGCCAGACGGCGCCCGGGCAGAGCCGCTCCGCGGTGACCGAGGGCATCGCCGAGTGGACGCCGAAGCGCCGCGCCTCGTACGAGCAGGTCGAGACGACCCCGCGCCGGCCCCGGTGCCCGATGATGACGGGCCGTCCGACCAGCGACGGGTCCTCACGTACCTCGACCGCCGCGTAGAAGGCGTCCATGTCGAGGTGGAGGACGACGCGGGGCGACGGCGGGCGAACCACGGGAGGAGGTTACCTCCGTGCGGCGCGGTGTCACTATCCGTGCACCCGAGGAGACGGAGATGGCAGAGCTGAAGACGAAGCCGACCGGAGTGAGCGTGAAGGCCTACCTCGACGCCATCGAGGACGAGGCACGCCGGAAGGACTGTAAGGCGATCACCGCGCTCATGAAACGCGTGACCGGCTGCGCGCCGAAGATGTGGGGCCCGAGCATCGTGGGCTTCGGCAGCTACCACTACGAGTACGCCAGCGGTCACTCGGGGGACATGTGCCTCGCCGGCTTCTCCTCGCGAGGAAGGGAGATCGTCGTCTACCTGATGCCGGACTTCGAGAGCGCCGAGGCGCTGTTCACGGCTCTCGGCAGGCACCGGCGCGGCAAGGCCTGCCTCTATCTCAGGAGCCTCGCCGACGTTCAGCTGTCGGTCCTCGAGCAGCTGGTGGCCCGCTCGTTCGCCGAGACGAGGCGCCGCTACCCGGAAGTGGGCCGCGGCGCCTGATAGCGCAGGGCGGCGAAAGCGGGGAGTAGACTGGCTTCGGTGTGCTGCGCTCGTCGCTGGCGCCAGCGGAAAGACGGACGAACGGCTCACCGGTGTCCCTTTCGGGTCCTCAGGAGGTCCAGCCATGTATGAGTCAGATGCCGTCGACGATCCGATAGCGGTGCGCGTCCAGGTGGTGCGAAGCGCGCCGGACCGAGTCCGCGTCTGGGCTCTCGACGGGTCCGGATCCTTCATCGCCGATCGCAACGACGAGCAGTTCGCTCATCTCACGGCGGGCGACAGCAATCTCCTCAGGGTGCCGAGCCGGCGCTTGAAAGTCATCGCGTGGCCTGAACACCTGATTCACATGTCGCGTCCGGATTTCGAGTATCACCGGGACGCCGCGCCTCTTCCCGAAGCCTCCGCCTCGTAGGTCGGTCCGCATAGCCGACCTCAGGGTCTCGAGACGTCGGCTCTCCGGGCGGATTCGTCCCCGCCCGTCCCACGTTCACCCCGCCTTTTCCCGCACCGGACACATCCCGATGGCGTGGGCGCAATGGACACCGCACCTTCGAGGACGGAAAGGGCGCGGGAAACCTACCCGCCGCGGTCGCGTACGTTGGACGAATCCCGCCGGGAGCGACACCGGCACTCTTCGCACCCGGCGTCCCTTCGGCCAGAAGGTGCCCGAGATGCGCGAGCGGCAGACCGTTCTTCTCGTCGGCGGCGCGGGACGCACCGGCCGGCGCGACCAGGAGCGACTCTCGAGCGGCGGCATGAACGTCCGCGAAATCGGGCGATCCGCCCGGCGGACGCCACGGAAAGCCCAAACCTCATAGTGGTCGAGGCCAACCTGCTGTCTCTGGACGACGAGGCCCTTCAGCTCCACCTTCGCGGCTGCGACGCCGTGATCTCGTGCCTCGGTCACGTTCTGAGCTTCAAGGGCGTCTTCTCCCCTCCGCGCGACCTCGTGTCAGGGCACACGACGAGGCTGTGCCGAGGAATCGAAGCGCCGCAGCCCGCTAGGCCGGTCAAGGTCATCCTCATGAGCAGCGTCTCGGTCCCTCACCCGGGGGGTCTCGACATCCGTCGTGGGATTCTCGAACAGGCGCTCGTGTGGATGCTCCTGGGCCTGCTCCCGCCGGCCAGGGACGACCCCTGTGCAGTCTCTTCGCTCCGGACGACACCAACATGAAGAACGTCGCGCACGTGATGTGTGAGCTGCTGGTGACTCCGAAGGCGTGGGACGACTGGAAAGGGAAGCTGCCCGTGATCGTCAACGCCACCGCATCGAGGAGCTGAGGAATCGTGGTGCCGGATCCCCCTTCACCGCCGTTCGGGGAGCGGTGCGATCCGGGGCGCCCCAAGCCCATGGCGCTCGTCCCCGCCATCCGGGCCTGTCTGAAAGAGGTCGATTCGAACCTTCCCCTCACCGGCATCGAGACGCTCCAGGCGGCGCTGGACAAGAACCTGGAGACTTCGAGAAGCCAGGCATCCCTGATGGGCCTGCTGGAGGGCATCGCCCTCAGCCTCGCGGCGGCGGGGATCTACGGCGTGATGGCCTTCTCCGCTTCCCAGCGTACGCGGGAGATCGGCATCCGCGAGGCCCTAGGGGGCCAGGACTGGCGGGTGGTCTGGGAAATCGCCCGGAGAGGCCTGCTGCTCACGACGCTCGGGCTTGGAACCGGCGTCCTGCTGACCGTGATCGTGGGGCGTGTCCTCGAGAGCCAGGTCTACGGTGTCTCCTCCACCGCCCCCCTCTTCGTGGCCCTAGCCAGCCTCACCTTCGGCTTCGTGGCCCTCGTCGCGTGTCTCATCCCAGCCTCTCGTCCGGCGCGCCTGAATCCTGTCGATGTCCTGCGTTCGGAGTGACATTTGCCGTCCCGCACGCGGCGGGGACGCACGAAGAGACGTTCCCGCCGCTTCCGGCAGGGACGCGGGCGAGTGTCGTTCCGGCTTGTCGTGCGACGCGGAGTGGCGTTAGGCTCGCGGCGCCCCCCAACCGAGAAGCCTGGAGATTTCATGCCTGAAGACGTCGTCACACAGGTTCGTAGCGCCCTCGGCCTGCCGTCCGCTCCGCTCGTAACGCGCGGGATCGAGACGACCGTTCTCTTCTTTTCGGAGGTCCTGCACGCGGACCCGATGCAGTGGAAAGACTACCTGCGGGGCATCGACTTCCACTCGCCGATTCAACGGGTGTTGCTCTCGCCTGGCGCCCGTCTCTCACGGCACCGCAGCACAGGTCCTGCCCGTCCGAAGCCCTTTCTCTACTTCACTCAGCCAGGCACCTCGCCTTTCAGCACGGGCACGAGCTTTCCCGAGTCCGTCTTCGAGCTCTTCGAGTGCTCATCTACTGTGCCGGCTCTGGTGTCCAGGGCGTCTTCCGTCAGCTTCAGCCCGACCGACCGCATGTCGCGGATGGGGGGAGGCCTCCAGTACATCGTCCCGGCGACGGCGAACCAGGCCCTGCGCCAGATCCACGCGCCTCGGACGTGACCGGCAGGGGGCGGTCCGGACGCACGGCGAGGTCGCGAACGCCGAGCGGGCCGCGGACCGGCCTCACCTTCCGGACGCGTGGAACGGCCGGCCCGACCTGTAGAGGTCCAGGCGGCTTTCGATCTCTACGGCCAGCGGATCGAGCCCCGCGCCGCGCGCGAGATCCAGCGCCGCCGACGCCGTGGCGGCGGCATCCCCGAACCGTCCAGACTCGGCGTAGGCGGACGCCGGGACGTCCAGTCCCTGAGGGTCTCGGTCGCCGGTGAGACGAGCCGCCCGCTCCGCCAGCTCGACCGCGCGAACGCCGTTGCGTAGGCCGGCGTCGCCGCTCACCGCGCGCGTGCGGGCGAGGCCGAGGATTGTGGTCCGCGAGTTGACGTGGGCATCGGGGTCGTCGGGCCAGACGGCGAGGGCCCCAAGGACGAGGAGGCCCGCGGCCTGGCCCGCCGTCCTTCGCCAGCTCTTTTGCCTTTTCCACCAGGTCGCCGCGAGGGCGGAGGCGAAGACGAAGATGTCGAGGCTGGCGAGGTACTGGAAGTGGTCGGCCACGAAGAAGTAGCGGAACGGGTAGACGTCGATGAAGCCGAGCGCGGGGAGGAGCGCGAGGAAGAAGAGCAGGGCAGCGAGCGGTCCCCGCCCGCGTCCGCGGAACGCCCACGCCCCGATGGCCAGGGCGACCGCAGCGACGGGGAACAGGAACGCCCACGACTCGACATCGCTGAAATCCCAGCGCGGATGGAAGAAGACGAGGCCGGCGGGCCAGAACGGCTTTCCGAGGTAGAACCAGAAGGCTCGGCCGGCCAGCAGAACGCGCTCCAGCGGACCGAGACCGAAATGGACCGCATGCCCGCCGATGACGAAGGTCTGCTCGACCCACGCCGTCAGGAGCCCTGCGCCGAGCCCGAGGGCGAGCAGCGGCGAGAGCGGCGCCACGTCGCGCCGCCACTCTGTTAGGGCCGTGGTCAGGTGGAGAGAGATGTTGACGAGGTGGTACCCGAGCGTGTCGTCGCCCCACAGCCGGTGCTGGACCCAGAACTCGGTGTGCCCGAGCGGGTCGTACTGCTGCGTTGCTCCGATCTCGAACCAGATCCGCCTCAGTCCGTCGAGCGGCTGCAACTCGGGGCGCCTGATGTGTGCTCTGCCGTCCCAGAGCCGCTCCCCATGCCACGCGGGTCGAAACGCGAGGGACGTCACGACCAGGAGGGTCAGCAGGAGAAGCCAGGCCGGCGCGCGGCGAGCGGGAGTCCGATTCGGAGCGGCGAAGTGCTTGGCGTGCCTTCTGGCAAGTCGAGCACGCGGGTCCATTGCATCACCGGGTCGAGTCCGGTCCGTTCACCTACGCTCACGCGGGACGGAGCTGTTCCGCGATGGACCGCGTCCTTTCGGTCATCGTGCTTCCCGTATGGAGCGTCGACTTCCGCTCGATGAGAAGGAGAAGGCACTCCTCTTCGGCCACCGGGTTGTGCCGGACGCCTTTCGGCACGACGAACAGCTCGCCTTCGCCGAGCTCGACCGAGGTTCCTTCCCTCTCGATGTGCAGGTGCCCTTTGAGGACCAGGAAGAGCTCGTCGTCGTGGCTGTGCCACGCGAGGGAGCCCTGGACCTTCGCGACCTTGACGTAGGCCTCGTCGACTTCGGCCACGACGCGAGGAGACCAGAGCTCCGTGAGTGAGGCGGCGACCTTTTCAGGTGACAGGACCTTCGTCGTGGCGACTCCGGTTGGCGCTCGACGCGAGGTACGCGAGGGCGCTGGCGAAGAAGAGAGAGAGCAGGCGAGGCTTCCTTCGGGGCCCTGGTTCCGCCCGTGAGATTCCGCAGGCTTCGTGCGGTCACGGCGACCCTACCCTTCGTGGCGCAGGGAGGTCAAACACGCCCTCCGGCGGGGCCAGCTGGCCTCGACCCTCCTGTGGTCCAAGCGTGACGGGAATCTGGACGGAACCCTGGGCGAGCCCGCGGACTACGGCGAGGTCGTCCTCTCGCCCGCCGGGAAACAGGCCGCCGTGACGATCCTGGACGCGGCGACGGGGACGCACGACGTCTGGGTCTGCGACCTCAGCCGCGGCGTGCGTACCCGCCTCACCTTCGACCCGTCGGACGACCTGGCCCCGGTCTGGTCTCCCGACAACGCCGCGCTCGTCTTCTCCTCGAACCGCAAGGGGCGCTACGACCTCTACCGGAAGTCCCTCGACGGCTCCGCCGAGGAGGAGGCGCTTCTCGTGTCGGAGCGCGAAACGTAGGGCGCGACGTTGACCGGCGGTGGAAGCTCCCTCCTCTTCACGCAGGTCTTCCCGGACACGGGCTTCGAGACGCAGCTCGTTCAGCCCGGGGGTGGTCGAAAGCCGGAGCGGCTGCGGAAGTCGAAGCTCAACGAGATCGCGTCCCCGCTCTCGCCCGACGGGCGATGGTTCTGGTACAGCTCGGAGGAGTCGGGGCGCTGGGAGGTCTACGTCAGGTTGGGGCAGAAGCCGAACGCATTCCTGGACCTCGACGTGAACTGGCCGCTGCCGCTGCGCGGCGCGAAGTAGGGAGCGGAACGCGTACCCGCCTGCATCGGCTCCGGACGAGCTCGACGCGGCGGTTCCGGGCCCTTCCGAGCTCAGTGACGTTGTCGGCGACCGGCTGCGACGGGCCGAAACCGACGGCGCTCAGGCGCGAGGCGGCGATCCCCTTGCCCGCCAGGGAGTCCTGGACCGACGTTGCGTGCTGCTCCGACAGCGTCTGGTTGTGGGCGGTCAAAAGGCCCCGAGCGCGTTGCGGCGGCCGGGGCCCGGAAGCAGGAACGTGGAGAGAGAAGGGGGGAGGCTCAGGCGTTCGGGGTCGTCTCTTCGCTGGCGTTGACGAACTGGCGGGAGAAGGACTCCCAGGCCGCGTCGTCGAGGCTGGCGGCCGAGCCTTTGCCGGGGAGGCCGCCGTCGGCCATGACCGGGACGCGGGCCATCGTGCCGGAGGGGACCATGAAGTCGGCGAGGCGGTGGAGCTCTTCGCGGAGGAAGTGGGTGGCGGAGGCGCCGATGCGCAGGGGAGTGATGGCGGCGTGGTGGTCGCGAGTCCAGATGGATGCGATCCAGCCGGCGCCGTAGGGGTCGCGGACGACGGCGGAGGGGTCGCTCTGGGTCTTGGCGTTGACCGACATGAAGGTGCCGGAGGCGGGAGAGGGGATGACGAGCTTGCGGCCCTTGACGGTGAGGGTGAAGAGGGGGCTGCCGCGCTCGATGGTGGCTCCCTGGGCGGGGACCTCGACCTTGTCGACCTGGCCGACGGCTTCTGCGAGGAAGTCGTCGATGCCGACACGGAGGCGGCCGTCGGAAGTGATGCGCAGCCAGGTGTGAGCGGTGTCGAGGAAGACGCCCTGGGGAGGCTGGGGCAGCTTCATCGCCACGATCGGCTGAAGCGCTTCGACGCTGGCTGTCCGGCGCTGGCGGGCGAGGACGAAGCTGTCGATGGCGAGCGCGACGACGATGGTGAGGATGACGAGCAGTGCGACCATCTGGAACCTCCTGTGGGGTGTTTCCGATTTCTCTCGGCCCCGTTCGCCAGGGGGTATCGCAAGGCCGCTGCCAGGTTCTGTGGCTCAGACGTAAAGTTTGTCAGATCAGTGGATTGAGTGGTGAAGGCGGTCGTGTTTCCGTCGAGAGCCCCGGTGAACTCTTCAACACTCAACGTGCGCCGTCGCGGCTCGATAAGTACCTCTCTTCATGGGGGTTGCGCAGTCGCAGGGGGCGATTTCGAGTGAGTGCCGGGTCTGATGAGATTTGCAACGTCCATCGAGAGCGCGTGGCCCGGGCAGGAGGCAGCCCGGGGAAGCTGTGGCGAATCCCCGTTTCATCCTGGGTTTCCTGGCTGCTGCGAGACCGGTCACTCACCTGCCCTCGACAGAATCCCGCCCTGTCCAGCGGCGCCGCGGGTTATCGCGAGAGTCCGTTCAACTCCACCTCGGCGGACGACGCCGGAGTCGTCTCCCTGCTGCTGGGAGCGGGAGCGTGTTGGATGCTGCAGGAGCTCCGGTCGCGCCGGGTGACGGGCAGGAGTGCCCGGCTCCTGATGCGTTTCCTCCGAGAGGTGTTCATTCACGAGCGGAACGCCTACCTTTACGAGGAGCTCGTGACGAGCCCGAAGCGGCAGGACCGTCTCTTCGGCGGGCTCGAGGCGGACCTCGGCGGCATCGAGGCGAAGGCAGACGGGCCGCCGCTCGTCGAAGAGATCCTCGTGTCGTGCCGGACGCTTCTCGGCCGTTTCGCAGCCGGGGACCACGAGACACCCGCGCTTCGGAGCCGGGTGAAGCGGACGCTCGCCGCGGTCGTCGGCCCCGCGAACGTCTGGTTCGGCCCCTTCACGCTCGTCGCGGCGATCTCGGGTCTCGGCCTTCACGCGATCCCCCGCGGCGCCGGGACTGGCCTCACGGGCGGGTCGGTGCCGCTGGCGAGGCGATGCGTCGTCGTCGACACCGAGGCGCTGAACCAGATCCGCGGAATCGAGAGACGGACGTACGCGAGAGAGGACGGGAGTCGGTTCGAGGGCGCCGTCCTGACGCTGGATGCGGGCGTCGTCACAGAGAGGGCGATGGAGGACGCCGAGGAGCACGGTCTCGTCTTCGCCACTGGCCCGACGAGCGCCTGGGCCTGCACGATCGGCGGGAACATCGCCGAGAACGCGGGCGGGAAGACCGCGGTCCTCTGGGGCGCGTGCATCCACAGCCTGCTCTCCTGGAGGACGGCTCTCCCCGACGGCAGGGTCTTGGTGACGACTCGGGATGGCCAGTACGTCCGGGCGATCGGGTATCGGACAAAGGCGGCCCGGGCCGAGACGCCGAAGACGGTCATCCTGATCGACGAGGTCGGGAAGACGCCTTGGCCAGGTGGAGTGGGGGATCGCGACGATCCGTGAGATCGCCTCGCGTCTCGCCGGGATGGACGTCTTCGTCGCCTCCGGCGCAGCGGAGGCGAAGCTCTTCTGGAACGACCGCAAGACGCTCGGTGCCATGGCGAGGCGAACCAACGCCTTCAAGCTGAACGAGGACGTCGTCCTGCCGCTGGCGGCCCTCGCCGAGCTCGCCCGCGCCCGCGCCATTCGTGCCGAGACGCTCGAGGCCCTCGCATCCGTCGACGGGCCGGTCCTCCGTTCGGTCGCCGTCGCGGAAAGGCCACGGGGTGAGCTGCTGGGGCCCGTTCGCGGCTCGGCGGCGTCTGTTCCGGGGAGCACGGCATCGGCGTGACGTAGCTGAAGTGCGTCGAGCCCGAGCGGATCGCGCCGCTCGACGCCTACCGCAGGGAGGTCGACCCGGCCGGGACGATGAACCCGAAGGAGCTGTCGGGCCTGGCGGCCTCGCTCTCGGTCTTCGCGCCGTCGTTCAACCTCTTCGGGGTCGAGGCCCGGATCCTCCGTCACGGCCAGATCGGCGAGCTGGCCGAAAAGGTCGCGACGTGCGTGCGATGCGGCAAGCGCAAGCCCGACTGCTGCGTCTTCTACCCGCAGCACGGGCTTCACTTCCACCCGCGCAACAAGAACCAGGCCGTCGGTGACGGCACGGGCGAAACGTGGTCGCGATGGCTCGTGGACGACCAGCGCGAGGCGTCGGGCCGGCCGGACGTCCTGGCGTTCGTCACCGAGGTCCTCACGTCAGCCGTGAAGATCAGCGGTCAGCCCGTGGCCAATTTCGTCGCCGGAACGAGCGGCACCGATTCCGAGAGCCTCGAGGCGCCACGGGCCTTGACGCCGGATACGCCGCTCCTCTACCGGTTCGCCCTCCCAACGGCGAACCACGTCTTTCGGCCCGGGCACCGGATCATGGTCCAGGTCCAGTCGAGCTGGTTCCCTCTCCACGATCGGAACCCCCAGACCTTCGTCCCGAGCGTTTTCGAGGCGGAGCCCGGGGACTTCCGGCGGGCGGTCCAACGCGGCTACCAGGCCCCGGGCGCGGAGAGCTTCGTCGAGCTGCCCCTCGTGACGGCTCCCTGACGGTCGAGGTCAGGTCCCGGATTCTGCCCCTCGTGACGGCTCCCTGACGGCCGAGGTCAGGTCCCGGATTCCGCGAGGCGTGCGGGGAGCTCCCGCGCGACGCGCCGCGTCGCTTCGCGTCTCGCCGCCAGCTCTTCGAGGGCCGAAGGGTCGGCGCGGAGCGCGGCCCACAGCTTCAGGGCGGCCTCGCCGGCCTCGTGGTCGTCGGGCTCGCCCGTGTCGAGGTCGACCACGAGGTGCTCCGAGGTGTCGTCGTCGGTCGAGAGAAAGTCGAGAGCGACCTCCGTGCAGGGACAGTCGGGCGACAGGCACCAGAAGTCGAGGACCCAGAAATTCCTTCCGTCGAGGAGGACCGACAGGTCCCACCGGCTCGGGAAGATCTCGAGAAAAGGGACCATCGCTTCCAGGTCGATGCCGCTCCAGTCCGTCTCCTTCCACTCGTCGGGGTCGTCCTGCCTGCGCCCCCGCCGCCACCTGTCCTGGAGCAGCTCGAGCGTTTCGCCCTGGACGAGCCTGCGGAGACGGCCGAGAAGAAGGGCCTCGTCGCTCCCGGGCTCCGGTTCGCTCTGGACGGAGATTCCGCCCGATTCGGCATCCAGCAGCGCCTGGAGCGGCGCGCCGTCTCCCTCGACGAGCTCCCCGTCGACGAGAGTCAGGGGCTGGACCAGCAGCTCCACCTCGTGGCAGAGGCACTCCGTGCCGGTGCAGCCGGCCGAGTCGATGGCGACGATCGCGGCCGGCGTGCCGTCGGCCGGCTCGTCTCGCACGACGAGCCGGCCCCCGTCGTCGAAGGTCCGTTCGAAGGCGATCGTCTCGTCGTCGGACTCGGCGGGCGGATGCTCTTCGTGGCTCGTCATTTCGTTCGTCCTCACCCGGGCTTCGTGCCGAGCCCGGACCGTCGTACCCGGGGATTGTCCTCCGCTTCGGGGCCGGACCGGGACTGCCGGGGAAATCGGGAGTCGAATCGGCCCGGGAGGGCTTTCTGGGGCTAAGCTCGCCAGTGGTGAGCTCGCGGAGGGGAAGCCCCGCGAGAGGAGAGCACGATGGAAGACACCCTCACATTCGTCCTGGCCGGGGGACAGGGCGAGCGTCTGAAGCCTCTGACCGACGTTCGGGCCAAGCCGGCGGTCCCCTTTGGCGGCATCTTCCGAATCATCGACTTCACCCTCTCCAACTGCGTCAACTCCGGTCTCCGGCGGATCTACGTCCTCACGCAATACAAGTCGCATTCGCTGTCGAGCCATCTCAAGTCCGGCTGGAACCTGTTCAGCCCGCGCCTGGACCAGTTCATCGACGAGGTCCCCGCCCAGCAGAAGCTCGGTAACAGCTGGTACCAGGGGACGGCCGACGCCATCCGCCAGAACGCGAACTTCGTCGAGAACAAGAGGCCACGCCTCGTCCTCGTCCTCTCGGGCGATCACGTCTACAAGATGGACTACCGGCTCCTGCGGGCCTTTCACGACGCGAAGGGCGCCGGCCTCACGGTGGCGTGCGTCAGGCTCCCTTCCGAGGAGGCTCGCGGGAACTTCGGCGTCATGGAGGTGGACGAGGAGGGGCGGATCGTCGGGTTCGAGGAGAAGCCGGAGAAACCCAAGACGATACCCGGCACGTCCGACTGCCTCGCCTCGATGGGGATCTACCTCTTCGAGGCCGACCTGCTCCGGACGGGGCTCGACAACGAGCACCTCGACTTCGGCAAGGACGTCATCCCCCTGCTCGTCCGGCAGGGAGCGCCGGTCTTCGCGTACGATTTCACGGATCGCAACGTCATTCCCGAGTGGGAGTTCGTCCGGCACGAAGGAGTGCGCCAGAAAGAGCTCGTTCCGAGGTCCAGCGATTCCGACTACTGGCGCGATGTCGGGACGCTCGAGCAATACTGGCTCGCAAACCTCGACCTGGTTCAGCCGAGTCCGAAGTTCAACGTGTACGGCGAGCATTTTCCGCTCTTCGCGGCGCCCGGGCACTTCCCGCCGGCCAAGTTCGTCCACGAGATGCCCGGCCGAACGGGCATCGCCGTCAACTCGATCGTCGCCGACGGCGTCATCGTGAGCGGTGCCACGGTGCGCGAGTCGGTCCTCGGCTGCGGCGTCTACGTTCACAGCTGGGCGCTGATCGAGAAGTCGGTGCTCCTGGGCGGAGAGCTTCGAGGGGGCATCCTGACGGAGACGAGCATCGGGCGGCGCTGCCGCGTCCGCAACGCGATCATCGACAAGAACGTCCACCTCTCGGAGAACACGTCGATCGGCTACGACCGCGCCGAGGACGACCGGCGGGGTCTGAAGACGGTCCCGATCACGGGGAGCGGCGAGCACATCGTCGTCGTTCCGAAGGACTTCTCCCTTTAGTCATCCCGCGACGCGAGGAGGGGCGGCCGGATCGCCGGAAGCCCCGCCGGGACGCGGATACACTCGTTTCCAGGGCGTGTTCGCTTCTGACGGGCGGTCGATTACGCGAGTCTTGCGCCGGGAATCCGGCTCGGGCCGGACCTCGTTCTCGCCCCTCTCGGGATCGGAAGCATGGGGGAGGTCTGGAGGGCGCCCGACACGAGAGTCGACCGCGAGGTCGCGGTGAAGGCGCGTCCTCCCAGCGTCGCCGGCGTGCCCGGCCGGATCGCCCGCTTCGCTCGCGAAGGCCGGGTCCTCGCGCAGCTCCGGCATCCGGCGATCGCCGCGCTCCTTTGGGGCGGCTCGCGGGCGACACCGTCATGCGCGATTACTCCTGGTTGCGGGCGGGGCGGCGCGGGCCGTGACGCCGGAAGGGGTCGACGAGGTCCTCCTCTCGCCGGACGGGCCGTCCATCGCGGGCGTGGTGCGCGGCCAAGGGGTCTGGGCTTTTCCCATCGGGCCCGCGGATGGAGCACCCGTCGCGGGCACCAGGCTCGGCGACCTCCCGGTGGCCTGGGATAGCGCCTTGCGGGCGATCTTCGTCTGGGCACGGGGAATCCCGCTGCGGATCTTCCGCGTGGATCTCGCGACGGGCGCGCGGACCCTCGCTCTCGAGGTCTCCCCGCGGGATCCGAGCGGCGTCCTTTGCGGGCACGTCCGCTTCACCCCCGACCTCGCGCACTTCCTCTTCCGCTTCCGACGGCTCACGAGCTGCCTGGCTGTGGTCAAGGGAATGAGGTGAGAAGCAGCCCTCGACCCTTCTGATCGGAAGGACAGGGCTATGCTGACGAGCGGAACGGAAGGGGGGACAGGCCATGCGCAAGAAGGTCATCGCCGAGGACGCCCGGGGAGAGCGCCCCGTCGAGGGGACCTTTCTCGACCTCGAGACGCTTGCCAGCGTCGAGATTTCGTCCGAAGACCCGGCTCATCCCATCGAGTCCGCAATCGTTCCCGGCGGCGGAGGCGGCTGGCGGGCCGAGGGACCGGGTCCTCAGAAGGTCCGGATCCTCTTCGACGAGCCCCGGCGGATCCAGCGCGTCCAGCTCGTCTTCGAAGAGTCTCGAGCCGAGAGGACTCAGGAATTCGCCCTCTCGTGGATTCCCGCAGGGGAGAAGGCGGTGCGGTCCCTCGTGAGGCAGCAGTACACGTTCAGCCCGGGCGGCGCGACGCACGAGAGCGAGGATTACTCTTTCGACGTGGAGGGGGTGGCGGCGCTCGAGCTGGAGATCATCCCGGACATCGGCAGGGGGACGGCGGTGGCCTCGCTGGTCTCTCTCCGGATCGCCTGACGGGCCCGCCGGGTCGGGTCAGTCCGAGGCGTCGTTCAGGCGTTTCTGCTCGTCGTTGGTGAGCTCCAGCGAGATGGCCGGCAACAGCTGCGCGAGCTGCTCCGGCGTTCGGGCGCTGGCGATCGGCGCGACCACGCCGGGACGCGAGAGGAGCCAGGCGAGGGAGACGGCGGCGACGGTCGTCTCCCTCTGCGCGGCGATCGCGTCGAGCACGGCGAGGACGCGGAGGCCCCTTTCGTCGAGGCACTTCACTGCTCCGTCGGCGCGAGCGCTATCCACCTTCACTCCGGGACGGTACTTGCCGGCGAGAAAGCCGCTGGCGAGCGAGTAGTAGGGGAAGCAGGCGAGGCCTTCGCGGACGCACAGGCCGGCGAGCGCGCTCTCGTATTCGGCCCGGTGGACGAGGTTGTAGTGCGGCTGGAGGGCTACGAAGCGGGCCAGCCCGTCGCGCTTCGAGACCGCGAGCGCCTCGGAGAGCCGCGCCGCGGTGTAGTTGGAAGCCGCGACGTGGAGGACTTTCCCCTCGCGAACGAGAGCGTCGAAGGCTCCGAGTGTCTCCTCGACGGGGGTCGCCGGGTCGTCGGCGTGGGCATAGTAGAGGTCGATGCGATCGGTGCCGAGCCGGCGGAGCGAGTTCTCGGCCGCCGCGCGGATCGTCTTCGCCGAGAGGCCGGTGAAGCCCTCGAGCATCCCCACCTTCGTCGCGACGATCGTCCGGTTGCGGCGGCCCCGGGCGGCCATCCACCGGCCCAGGATCGTCTCCGACTCTCCGCCCGCGTTGCCCGGCACCCACGAGGAGTAAATGTCGGCTGTGTCGACGAAGTTGCCTCCGGCGGCCGCGTAGGCGTCGAGCACCGCGATGGACTGGGGCTCGTCGATCGTCCAGCCGAAGACGTTGCCCCCGAGGCAGAGGGGGAAGACGTCGAGGGACGTATTTCCGATCTTCGCCATGAGACCTCCAGCAGTCGGCGATCAGGCTACCACACAGTCCGACGCGGGAAGGAAGGCTCCGTCGTCGCTGCGCCGCTGGGGAACGCCGCCGTCGTAGACGTCGACGGCGAAGACGTCGTCTCCACCTGCCTCGCCGGTGTTGACGATCGCGAGGTTCGTCCGGTTCTCCCCGTTCTGCTGGAGGCCGTAGAGCCACGCCGTCTCGGTCGACGCCCCGCCGAAAGGTGTCGCCGGGGTAAAGAGCCCGTACCGGCCGCCGCCTCCCGGCGAGGAGTTCCGGGCGCCCACGACGATGCCCCACAGGTCGTCGCCGGGCGACGAAGCAAGAACGAAGAGGGCGCCGAGGTCGCCGCTGCCCGCCGGGCCGATCCCCGTTGCTGCGTGATCGCGGAAGTGCTCGAAGACGTTCGGGAGGATCACCTGGCGGCCTGCCCCTTCGACACGGCAGTCGCCGTCCGGACCGTGACGGCGACGTCGGAGAGGGACGACACTCCGCTGATTCCGACCGACAGGGTCCCGCCCCGGTTCCCCGAGGTCGGAATCGGCGCGCCGAGCCGGGTGAGGACCGAGATCGCGTCGGGCTCGATGACCTGATCTCCCGCGGGAAGGGTGAGTGTCGCCGACTCGGAGCCGCCGCCGAGTGTCGTGGCCTCCGTGTAGACGAGACGGAGAGAGGCGTCGTGGCCGGAGCGGTTCGTCAGCGTCAGCTCGGACGTGTCGTGGGACGGCGCGGCGCCGAAGACGTCGAGGACGATCGGGACGAAGACGATCCCCTCGGTGGACGGGGTCCCGACCGACGGGTCCACGCGGAACGAGGCGGTGCCGATGCAGAGAGTCCCGGAGCGAGGGGCGGAGGCGAGATTCGGCCCGACCGAGGATGTGAGCGATCCGGACCCGGTTCCGTTCCAGCCCGAGGTAACGACGATCCACGGGTCTTCGGACACGGCGGTCCAGGAGCAGCCCGAGGAAGGAGTCGCCTTGAAGGTGGCGCGCCCCCCCGGCGGCGCCGAACGACTCGAGGAACTCGAGCTGGACGAGCTCGAGCGTCTACGAGGTCGGGAACCACCGTCGCGGCGACATCGCGCGTGCCCAGCTCTACATGGACGTCCGGTACGAGGGCGGGAGCCACGCCCTGACCGGCGCTTCCGAGCCGAACCTCGTCCTGACGGACGACATGGCTCTCGTCGTCATGACTTCGTCCAGCCCGGCCTACATGGGCAAGCTGTCGACGCTCCCGGCGTGGCACCTCTCGGACCCCATCGACGACGACGAGAGGGCACGCAACGACGTCGTCGAGAGCGTCCAGAGGAACCGAAACCCGCTCGTCGACCACCCGGAGTGGGTGGCCTGCCTCTTTCAGGGGACCTGCGGCGGCAACCCGTCGCTCCTCTTCTCCGGTCTTCAGTCGGTTTCCGACCAGAACCTCTGCGCCGTCTCGGGCGTCGACCTCGCGTGGAACGTGCCGTCCGCCTGGAACGACGACAGCACTGCGGGATGCAACCGCGGGTTCCGCGTCGTCCGGGACGGCGTGCCGATCTCCACGGGCGGCGGCGCTGACGAACGCCGTCGGGGCCGTCCTCGACGGCCCGACGATCGCGCTGCCGGCGACGTTCCAGAGCGTCCGGCGTGACGGCCCCTGCCTGGCCGCGGGCTCGACGGGAAGCTGGACGGCCAGTCCCCTCACCTCGGCCACCCCCGGCTCGGGCGCGGGGCGGGGCTGCGGGATCGGTCTCGTCATCAACGAGTTCAGCGACGCGGCCGCCTTCGCCAACGAGCTCGTCGAGCTCCATCGGGACTCTCCCGCGGCCGCTACGGCCGTGACGACGACCGCGGGCGGCGACGGACGTCACGACGACGGGCGCGACGCTGAATGGCAGCATCAACCCGAACGGGGTCGCCACCAACGCCTCCTTCGAGTGGGATCTCACGACGACGTACGGCCAGGCGACGAGCGCGCAGGCGATGGGTGCGGGTGCCACTCCTCTGCTTCTCTCGGCGGTACTGGCCGACCTCGCCCCATGCAGGACGTACCCCTATCGGGTGACGGCGACGAGGGCGGGCGTCACCGTTCCCGGCCTCGACGCTTCCTTTCGAACGGCCTGCCCGGGCGGCGGCCTCTTTTCCCTGGCTCCGTGCCGGGTGCTCGACACCCGGAGGGACACGGCGATGACCGACGGCGTGCCACGCGACGTCGCGTTCCGCGGGGTGTGCGGGATCCCGTCGACGGCGCGCGCGCTGGCGGCAAACGTCACGGTGACGCAACCGACTCCTCCGGGGTACGTGGCGGTCTTCCCCGCGGACACGGCCGCAACGGCGGCAACCGTCGTCCACTTCGGCGCTTGGAGGACGAGGGCCGCGATGGCCATAATCAGGCTGGCGGACGACGGCACGGGTCATGCTCGCATCGGGGCGACGGTGCCGACGGGTGGCACGGTCCACGTCATCGTCGACGTGAGCGGATACTCCGACTGAGGTGGCGGCCCGGCGCGACCAGGAGACGTGATGGACCCTTCGATCCGCGGCATGGCGGTCTCAGCGCTGCTCTCCGCCCTCGTGCTCCAGGGCGGCCTGGCCGCCGGCGCGGATGAGCCGAAGCCCATCGTCGAAACGGGCTTTGCGGGTCGTTGGGCGCTCCTGGAGACGCGGGACGACGTCGTCCTCGAGTCGAAGTCGACGGGCTGGGCCATGACCCCAGGCGCCGACGGGGTGCAGGGCAGTCCCGGGGTCCTGACCGGCGGTGGAGGATTCGACCTTCCGCTCGAAGTGATGACGGACGCACGCCGAATCGTCATCGACGACGACGGGACGACGCTCCGCGTCACCTACCCGACGGGCCGGAAGAGGATATTCGTTACCGATGGCGGAACGCGCTACATCGACGACGGAGATGGCCCGGGCGACGTCACGGCGCGGCGAAAGGGAACGACGATCACGGTCGCGTCGGAGTGGGCCCGGGGCTACAAGCTGAGGGAGACCTGGGAGCTTCGAGCAAACCCGCGCCGCCTCCTGGTGACGGGGAAGGTCAAGGGGCGGGAGTCGCAGGAGTACGTTCGCGCGTACGAGCCGGCGCCGCCTGGGGAGCTCGCCAGGCCTGTCCCCGCGCCGATCGTCTCGCCGCCTCCTTCTGCCGGCGTTTCGGGTGAATCCGCTTCGCCAGGTGCGGTGGCCGAAACCACGGCCCCCGCGGTGGACCGGCTGGGCGAGTGCTCGATCCGGCCTCCGAGAAACGCCAGCCCCGAGGATCTGGGCCGGCTCGTCCGCGTCTCGCAGGACGCGGCCGCGGAGACGGCCGTGGCGTCTTTGACGCCGCTGAAGCCGGGCGACGTGATCTCGTCCGACGTCGAACCCTTCGAGGGGTGCCTCGTGTGGCCCTTCACGCTCCGGCTGCCCGGGAAGAAGGGCGTCCAGGAGGTCTTCGTGGACGCCGGCGACGGAAAGATCGTGCGGTCGGAGTTCGTCCCGGTGGGCCCCTCGCCAGGGGAAACGCCGGTCCCCTGACCGCGACCTCCGGTGGGCGAGCCTATCTTTCAGTGCCCGGCGGGCACCTTCTCGCCGGCCTCGATCCTCACCGGCAGGACGTTCTTCGGCAGGGGAAGCGGGCAGGTGGCGTAGGGGGTGAAGGCGCAGGGCGGGTTCTCGGCGAGGTTGAAGTCGAGGACGAGCCGGGTTTCCCCGGCGTTCGGCTTCTCGCCGTAGAGGAATCGCCCCGCACCATACGTTTCCGCGCCGGCCGTTGCGTCGCTGAAGACGAAGAAGAGCGTGCGGTCCGCGGGCGATTCCACGGTTGGCTCGAGGACGTGCTCGACCCCGGCGATCGTGAACCGGACGAGGCCAGGAGCAAAAGCCTTCTGAGGAGGTCCCTGCGCCGACGGCACGTCGATGGGACGCAGCGCCTCGTAGGGCTCGAACGTCGCTTCGACCTCGAGCGCTGGATCGACGGGAAAGTACCTCAGCCCCGCGAAGGTGGTTCGCCGTGGGCTCTCGGGGTCGCGGGCCCTTACTGCGAGCCGGCCCCCCCGCTCGATGACGGTCAGGCGGACGCGGCCGACGGTGACGACGTCGGGCTTCCCGTCGCGGTCCGAGACGAGCGACGTATCGGTCGGGGGCGCGCCGTTCACCGCGACCGGCGCGCCGGGCTCGGCCCGAAGGTGCACGGTGCCATCCGGACGGAGGTCGAAGGAGGCAGCCCTGGCCGCCAGGCCCGGTACGTCGAGGGCGATCGGGGCCGCCGGGTCGGAACCGACCACGTTCTCTCCCGGGCTCAGCCAGTGGAGCGCGACGAGCGTGAGCCAGCCGTTCTCCGACACCAGCCGTCTCTCGCGAAGGGCCCTCGCCGTCCCGATCTCCGCCGCGTAGGCGGGGTCGGCGGCAGGCGGCCGTCTGCAGGCGAGGGTCGCGAGGACGAGGAGAATCGTGGAGAGGGCGCGGCGCATGCGTCCTTCTAGCACGGGAGCGGAGGCCGGCGTCAGGAAGCCGGGGGCCCTGCGAGGGGAAGACGGAACGCGAAGGCTCCGCCCGGACCGGGTTCCGACGACGAATCTCTCGAAGATCCTCTGCCGGCGGTTCTCCTCGATCCCCCCGTCCCGTGTCGCGGACCTGCAGCTCGAACATGGCTCCGTCGACGCGGGCGCTCACGCATACGGGGCCGGCTCCGGGCTCGCCGAGCTCGACGCCGTTTCCAACGAGGTTCTCGAGGACTCGTGCGACGAGGTCCGGGTCCGCGATGACCCGGGGAAGAACGTCGGGAACCTCTGATATCAGCTCCAGCCTATGGCTCTCGGCGGCCGGCATCGCCATCTGCAGCACCTCGTCGACGAGCCCGGCGGGCGGCACGTTCTCGCGCCGCACGGGAAGCGCGCCCTCCTCGAGGCGGACGAGCTCGAGGATCCCTTCGACGAGCTTCAGCTGCCTGCGGGCGTTCCGTTCGGCGGCGTCGAGCAGCCTCCGGTTGCCGTTGTCGAAGCCTGGCGCCTCGCCCAGCAGCTCGAGCGCTCCCATGACGCCGTTGATCGGTCCTCGAAGGTCGTGGACCATCATCCGGGTCAGCTCTTCACGGGCCTGGGCGAGGGCGGCCTTGCCGACGCCCAGGCTGATGGCCTCGGTGAGCGCCTCGGCCAGATCGACGTCCGAGGCCCCGAAGGCGCGCGGCCGCGAGCTATCGAAGACGGCGACACCGAGCGTCTTGCCGAGGTGCCGGAGCGGAACCGCGACGCTGCTCCAGCGTCCGGTCTCGGCGTCGGCACCGGCCGGGGCGTCTTCGTGCAGGGTGGTCCCGCTCTCCAGCGCCCTGCCGCGGATGGACCATGCCGCACGGGATCGGGCCCGGCGGATGATCGCCACCAGGATGACGAGGTCGTGGAAGCAGGCCGCCCGAGTGCTGGCCGAGGTGGCGAGGGAGGTTCTGGATGCGGCGGAAGAGGGAGCCGAAGTGGCGGAGGCGGACGTCGTCGGGGTTGAAGCCCGCGGCGCGCATCTCGTGAGCCATCGTTTCGGGGCGGGGCGGCGGGGCGGCGGCCGCCCCTGCGGGAGTCGTGCCGTTCGCTGTTTCACTTGATCGGGAATCGTCCCCGTCGTCCGCCGCCTCGCGCGCCGGGAGCGAGCCGGCCGCGTCGCGGTGCTCCCCGAAGCTCCACGTCGCGAGCTGCCTGGCGAGGGTGTCGGCCTGCTCGGTCGAGAAGCCGAGGGCCTTCGCGGTCTCGCGCGCGGCGGAACGGTCGCGGTAGGTGATGGTGTTGGCGGTCCTCGCCGCGCCGTGGACGCCGTACGTCGTGTGGACGTGCTGGATCACCGTCTCCCTCGCGGCGCCCGAGGGGAGGTCGAGGTCGATGGCGGTGATGGAAAGGGCGTAGCAGACGCCGCTGTTGGCGGCCGCGCCGCGCCCCTGTGGCGGCGAACCCGTACGCGTGGCGGTGCGGGAACGCGGCGAGCGAGACCCACGAAATCGGGACGAAGGCGGCGAACCTGCACGGGCTGTTCGACATGCACGGGAACGTGTGGGATTGGGTAGAGGACTGGTACGGTTTGACGCGGGCGCTTCGACAGGGCGCGTTCGACGAGCCGGGCGTCTTCGCGGTCGTACCGCGGCGTTTACGGTCTGATCGCCAGCTTCGAGCCGCTGCTTCCACCCAATGTCCGACGGCGAGCCGATCCTCCGCGAAGCCTGAGCCTCGAAGATGCTCTCTCTCTGCTGCTTCGGGCGTCCGTCGGCCGGCAGTCCTCTCTCCATGCCATGAAATGTCGGAGCATGCCTCCGAGATTTCGTGGTAACGTGCTCGCGTGCTCGACCGGCCTGCAGCCCTCGCGCGGCTCGCCAACGCGATCCGCCGCTCGGCGGTCACCGCGCTCCTGGGGCCACGGCAGTGCGGGAAGTCCACTCTCGCGCGGCGTTTTGCCGAGGGACGTGAGGCGACCTTCTTCGACCTGGAGTCGCCCGTCGACGTGGCCCGGCTCGCGAACCCGGAACTCTACCTCGGCTCCCTGCGGGGCCTCGTCATCCTGGACGAGATCCAGGCCCTGCCGGAACTCCTGCCGGTCCTGAGGGCCCTCGCCGACAGGCCAGGGAAGCCGGCACGATTCCTCGTTCTCGGCAGTGCGTCGGCGGCGATCGTCCGAGGGGCCTCCGAGACCCTGGCCGGGCGATTGGAGCTTGTGGAGCTGGGTGGGTTCGACCTCGCGGAGGCGGGGCCGCGCCGCTGGGAGCGGCTCTGGGGACGCGGCGGCTTCCCGCGCTCTTTCCTGGCCCGGTCGGACGCCGACAGCCTCGCGTGGCGCGAAGGGTTCGTCCGGACCTTCCTCGAGAGAGACGTGCCCCATCTCGGCATCGGCATCCCGGCGGCGGCGCTCCGGAGGTTTTGGACGATGCTCGCTCACTCGCACGGGCAGACGTGGAACGGGTCGGGCATCGGGCGGGCCATGGGGTTGACCGACAAGACGGTGCGTTCGTACCTCGACCTCCTGACGGGCACCTACATGGTCCGCCAGCTGCAGCCGTGGTTCGAGAACGTAGCAAAACGGCAGGTCAAGGCACCGAAGATCTACTTCCGCGACACCGGTGTCCTGCACCATCTGCTCTCCCTTCCGGACCGCGGTGCGCTGCTGGGGCACCCCGGTGTCGGAGCCTCCTTCGAGGGATTCGTGGTCGAGCAGATCCTGGGCTCGGTAGACCCGGTCGACGCGTACTTCTGGGCCACACACGGCGGGGCCGAGCTCGACCTCCTCCTCGTGATGGGGGGCCGCCGATACGGAGTGGAGATCAAGCTCGCGGAGAAGCCGGACATCAGCCGTTCGATGCGAGTGGCGATGGATGACCTTGGGCTGTCCCATCTCTACGTCGTCTACCCGGGGCGTCACGTCTTCCCGCTGGAGGAGCGGATCACGGCCTTTCCCGTCGTATCCCTGAACGAGCTCACGGACCTGCTGAAAGCGAGAGCCCTGTCGCCATCCACGGGCGCGACGAAACCTCGTCGAGAAGGGCGGGAGCGCACGAGACGGAAACCCTCTCCGTAGGAGACCGGACTTCCCGTGCGGACGGCTCCGCCTCACCGGAAGTCGTGGCTCGGTGGCGCTGGCGGGCGGTGGCGGGGGTACGGGGGCGAGACGGGCTTCCTCAGCTCCGGGATCGGCTCCTCGAGGGACATCCTTTCGAAGCGCTCGGCGCGGATCGAGAGCGGGCCGTCCTTCTTCTGGAGGCGCCCCTCGACGACGAGAGCGGGGGAGCCGACGACGAGTGCGCGGTTCTCCTTGAAGAGGTCGGGGCGGAGGATCGCCTGGCACATTCCGGTTTCGTCCTCGAGCGAGAGGAAGACGAAGCCCTTCGCGGTGCCAGGGCGCTGGCGGACGACGATGACGCCGGCGGTCTTCACCATCGCCCCGTCGGGTGCGCGCTCGAGGTCGGCAGCGGAGAGGACCCCTTCCCTCTTCAGCTGCGCGCGGAAGTGGGCGATGAGGTGCGGGCCGGCCGTCATCTCGGTCGTCTGGTAGTCGGAGACGGTCTCCTCGAAGCGGCTCATCTCGGGGAGGGGCGAGGCGACGTCGTCCTCGAGCGTGTCGTAGAGCGGCCCCAGGTCGCGCGCGGCCGAGGCGGCCTGCCAGAGGGCGGTGCGGCGCGAGAGGCCGCAGACGTCTGTCGCCGCGTCGGGGAGGGTCGCGAAGGCGCCGGCGTGGGCGAGGGCGGAGAGCTCGTCCTCGCGAAGGCCCGCGCGGCGGGCGAGGTCCTTCACGCCGGCGAAAGGGGCCCGCGCGGCCTCGCGCTCGATGGCGTCGGCCGTCGAGGCGCGCAGGCCGCGGACGAAGCGAAGGCCGAGGCGCACGGCGAGGCCCGGCGTGACGACGGCGGCGGCGGGGCGCGGAAGGTGATTCGGCCACGGCCCTTGCAGCCGCTCGACGCGGCAGAGGCGGCCCGAGCGCGTCACGTCGATCGGGAGGACGTCCGTCCCGTGGTGCTGCGCGTCCTTCACGAGGGTCGCCGGGTGGTAGAAGCCCATCGGCCAGGCGTTGAGGATTCCGGCGAGGAACGCGGCAGGGTGGTGGACCTTCAGCCAGCCGCTCGCCCAGGCGATGAGGGCGAAGCTCGCCGCGTGCGACTCGGGGAAGCCGTAGAGCGCGAACGACGTGATGGAGCGGACGATCTGCTCCTGCGCCTCGCCCGTGATGCCGCGCTCCGTCATCCCGGCGCGGAGACGCCCCTCGATGACCGCCATCCGCTCGCTCGAGCGCTTGAAGCCCATCGCGCGGCGGAGCTCCTCGGCCTCGCCGCCCGTGAAACCGGCCGCGACCATGGCGATCTTCAGGAGCTGCTCCTGGAAGAGCGGGACGCCGAGCGTCCGCTTCAGGATCGGCTCGAGGGAGGGGTGCGGGTACTCGACGGGGATCCGCCCCTGCCGCCGGTCGAAGAAGGGATGGACCATGCCCCCCTGGATCGGGCCGGGGCGGATGATCGCGACCTGCACGACGAGGTCGTAGAAGCAGCGCGGGGCATTCCTCGGGAGCGAGGCCATCTGCGCGCGGCTCTCGACCTGGAAGAGCCCCACGGTGTCGGCCTTGTTCAGGATCTCGTAGACGGCCGGGTCGTCGTGCGGGAGGTGCGCGAGGTCGACGTGGACGCCCTCGGCGCTCCGGATCGTCGGGACCATCTCGGCGATGGCGCCGAGCATCCCGAGACCGAGGAGGTCGATCTTGATGATGCCGAGGTCGGCGCAGTCGTCCTTGTCCCACTGGATGACGACGCGCCCCGGCATCGCGGCCGGCTCGAGCGGGACGACCTCGTCGAGCCGCCCGCCCGCGACGACCATCCCGCCCGAGTGCTGCCCGAGGTGGCGGGGGAGGTTCTGGATGCGGCGGAAGAGCGAGCCGAAGTGCCGGAGGCGGACGTCGTCGGGGTCGAAGCCGGCGGCGCGCATCTCCTCGGCCATCTTCGAGGGGAGGGGTGGAGGAGCTGAAGTGCCTGCCGGAGCCGTCCCTTCGGCGAAAGCCTCCGCCCGGGCCGCGGCCGCCTCCTTCGGGTCCCCGTCGCCCGCCTCCCGCGCCGTGAGCGATCCGGCCGCGTCGCGGTACTCGCCGAAGCTCCACGTCGCGAGCCTCTTGGCGAGCGTGTCGACCTGCTCGGTCGAGAAGCCGAGGGCCTTGGCCGTCTCGCGCGCGGCGGAGCGGTCGCGGTAGGTGATCGTGTTCGCGGTCATCGCCGCGCCGTGGACGCCGTACGTCGCATAGACGTGCTGGATCACCTTCTCCCGCGCGTCGCCCGAGGGGAGGTCGAGGTCGATGTCGGGCCACTCGCCCCGCTCCTCCGAGAGGAAGCGCTCGAAGAGGAGCTCCATCTTCACCGGGTCGACGGCGGTGATGGAGAGGGCGTAGCAGACGGCGCTGTTCGCGGCCGAGCCGCGTCCCTGGACGAGGACGTTCTCCCGCCGGCAGAACTCGACGACGTCGTGGACGACGAGGAAGTAGCCGGCGAGGTCGAGCTTCTCGATGAGGTCGAGCTCGCGCCTCAGCTGGTCCTGCGCCCTGGCGGTAAGTGGCTGGAAGCGCCCCCGCGCCCCTTCCCACGTCTTCTGCCGGAGCCACGACGACGGGGTCTCTCCCGGTGGGAGCTTCGCGTCGGGGAAGCGGTAGCCGAGGTTCGCGAGGGTGAAGTCGAGGCGGTCGGCGAGGTCGGCCGCGCCCGCGACGGCGGCGGGGAGGTCGGCGAAGAGGGCGGCCATCTCCTCCGGACCTTTCAGGTGCCGTTCCGAGCCCGCCTCGAGGAGGCGGCTCGCCGCGTCGACGGTCGTGTGGTGCCGGATGCAGGTCAGGACGTCGAAGAGGTCCTTGTCGCGGCGGCGGGCGTAGCGCGTTCCGTTCGTGGCGACGAGGGGGAGGCGCTCTGCGCGGGCGAGGTCGAGGAGGACGGCGTTGCGGGCCTCCTCGTCGCGGACGCGGTGCCGCTGCAGCTCGACGTGGAGGCGGCCGGGGAAGAGCGCCGAGAGGCGCGAGAGAAGCTTGCCCGCGGCGTCGGCCCCGACCCGCTCGAGGGCGCGGAGGACCGGCCCCTCGAGACCGCCCGAGAGGACGTGGAGCCCTTCGGCGTGGGCGGCGACGTCGGCCCACGAGGCCGCGGCCTGTCCCTTGGGCTTGCCGAGCGCGGCGGCCGTCAGGAGGCGGCAGAGGTTCCGGTAGCCCGCCGGACTCCCGGCGAGGAGGGTGACGCGCGCCGGCGGGAGGCCGGGCGGGGGCGGGGGCGGGACGAGGCCGAGCGGGCCGCGCAGGTCGCGCGGGAGGGCCGTCTCGTCGAGAACGACCTCGGCCCCGACGAGGGCCTTGATGCCGGCGGCCTTCGCCGCCTTGAAGAAGCGGGGCGCGCCGGAGACGCCGTTGCGGTCGATGAGGGCGACGGCGGGGAGGCCGAGCTCGGCGGCCCGCTCGACGAGCGTCTCCGGCTCGGAGGCCCCCTCGAGGAACGAGAAGGCCGACGCGCACCGCAGCTCCGCCCACCGGGCCTTCGGTCGCGCGTCCGGGTGCCCGAAGCTCCGCTTTCGCAGCTCTTCCTTCCGTGCGCCGGGGGAGACGATCTTCTTCGCGTCCCCCGGCATGAACATGTCGCGGGCGGGGGGACCGATTTCGCTCATAGGCGTAAGTTGAGCGTAAATCGAGTGTACGTCAAGTCGGAAGGGGCCAGAATGACTTGGGTCACGGCCACCTCGTCGCCCACCTCGTGGATCGCCCGCACGGTCTGTGCGGCGGCATCCCGGGCGTAGACTGGATGAACAGACAGTCGCGAAATGACACTCCGTGAAACTTAGCCATCTCGCGGCTTTCGGGCCTCGTCGGCGAAGGGGAGGTCAGTGGGCGAATACGAGCATCAGGATCGGAAGCTCCGTGTGAACACCCGCTCGCCCCGGACGAGCTGATCCTGACCGGGTTCTACGGGACGGAGGCGATCTCGACGCTCTTCGGCTGCCGGCTGGAGATGGCGGCGGAAACAGGACGAAGATAGCCTTCGACGCGGTCCTGGGGCAGAAGGCGACGGTCGACCTGGCGCTGCCGGACGGGAGCGAAACGTGCCTGAACGGGTTGTGCGTGCGGTTCGCCCGGTGGGGGGGCGGAACGAGGTCTTCATCGAGTACGAGGCGCTGCTCGTGCCGGGCGTCTGGAGACGGACGCGCAGGCGCAAAGCCGGATCTTCCAGCGGATGACGGTACCGGACATCCTGAAGAAGGTCTTCACCGGGTACACGGTGGAAAGGTCGGCGACCGCGAAGTACGAGCCGCGGGACGACTGCGTGCAGTACCGGGAGACGGACTCCAACTTCGGGGCGCCCCACAGGATCGTACGCCGCACCTGCCTGTGCCACGGCCGGCAGCGCGAAACCGTATTCTCGGTGCGCGTGTATTCCTGCACCGAGCTGCGAGACCTGCTGCTCGATCGAGGTTTCCAAATGCCTCGGGCCTGCGGAGGCTACGACGGAGCGCCGTTGTCCGCGTGGCGGCCACGCACGCTCGTGATCGCCGGAAAGCCGCTGCCGGAGTGAGGTGAACGGGCTCGACGTCCGTGCAACCGGGCGGGTCGCGGCGCTCGCGGAAGGCCGTCGGCGCCCCGAGAGCCGGTGGTGTGTCCCTCTACGTCCCGGACGTGTGAACTCCGGGGACAGGATCTCTACGCCCCCAACCCTTCCGCGTCCGGCCTGAAGGGACCGATTCGGGCCGTTCCTCCCGGTGAGCCGGGTCACGTGGATGTGCGTCTGGGGCCCGCTGCCTTTGACCGGCGTCCACCCGTGACCCTATATTGTCCCGGAACAACGGGACTGATCAGGTTGTCGGCGCGGGTCTCCGGCAGAGGGGGAATCTCGATGGGCGAATACAAGCACCGGGATCGGAAGCTCCGTGTGAACACGCCGCTCGGCCCGGACGAGCTGATCCTGACCGGGTTCTACGGGACGGAGGCGATCTCGACGCTCTTCGGCTACCGGCTGGAAATGGCGGCGGAAAACAAGACGAAGATAGCCTTCGACGCGGTCCTGGGGCAGAAGGCGACGGTCTACCTGGCGCTGCCGGACGGGAGCGAAACGTACCGGAACGGGTTGTGCGTGCGGTTCGCCCAGGGGGGGCGGAACGACGTCTCCACCGACTACGAGGCGCTGCTCGTACCGGACGTCTGGAGACTGACGCGCAAAGCGCAAAGCCGGATCTTTCAGCAGATGACGGTACCGGACATCCTGAAGAAGGTCTTCAGCGGGTACACGGTGGAATGGTCGCTGACCGCGAAGTACGAGCCGCGGGACTACTGCGTGCAGTACCGGGAGACGGACTTCAACTTCGGGGCGCGCCTGATGGAGGAGGAGGGAATCTACTTCTACTTCCAGCACTGGGACGGCGACCACAAGATGATCGCGTCGGACAGCCCCAGGGACCATCCGGCTCTCCCCGGAGAGAACAAGTTCATCTACGAAGAAATCGAGGGGGGAGAGCGGGACGAGAACCGGGTTTTTGCGTGGAAGAAGGAGCAGGAGATCCGGTCGGGGAAGTCCCTGCTGTGGGACCACTCCTTCGAGCTGGCGCACAAGCACCTGGAGGCCGAGGCGTTGATCATGGCGAGCGTGCCCGTAGGCAAGGAGACGCACAAGCTGAAGGTGAAGGGCGTGGACGAGATGGAGGTCTACGACTTTCCCGGGGAGTACGCGCAGCGGTTCGACGGGGTCGGCAAGGGAGGAGGGGAGCAGCCAGCGGAGCTGCAGAAGATCTTCCAGGACAACAAGCGGACGGCCGGGATCCGGATGGACGAGGAGACGACGCCGGCGGTCGTGATCCGGGCGAAGAGCAACGTGAAGCACCTCGTGCCGGGGTACAAGTTCACGCTGCAGCGCCACTTCAACGCGGACGGGGAGTACGTGCTGACGTCGGTGAGCCACGCGGCGACGTGCGGGGCGGGGTACCGGTCGGGTGAGGACGTCTCGCTGACGTACGAGAACGAGGCGACGTGCATCCCGGCGGCGATGCCGTACCGGCCGCGGCGGACGACGCCGAAGCCGGTGGTACAGGGGAGCCAGACGGCGGTGGTCGTGGGACCGAAAGGCGAAGAGATCTTCACCGACAAGTACGGGCGGGTGAAGGTGCAGTTCCACTGGGACCGGGAGGGGAAGAACGACGAAGAGAGCTCCACCTGGCTCCGGGTGGGCCAGCTCGCTGCGGGACGGAGGTGGGGAGCCTCCCACTGGCCGCGGATCGGGCAGGAGGTGATCGTCGACTTCCTCGAGGGAGACGCGGACCAGCCGATCATCGTGGGGACGGTCTACAACTCCGATCAGATGCCGCCGTACCTGGGGCAGGGACCGGACCCGAAGCACAAGAACGACAACAAGGTCTCGGGCTTCAAGTCGAACACGACGATGGGGGGGCAGGGGTTCAACGAGCTGAGGTTCGACGACACGAAGGACAAGCAGCAGGTCTTCATCCACGCCGAGCGGAACATGGACACGCGGGTGAAAAGCAGCTCCATGGAGAGTGTCGGCAACAGCAAGCACGTGACGGTGGGCGGAGAGAAGGACGGTCAGAAGTGGGGCGAGTACCGCGAGCACACCTTCAAAGACAAGCACGTGGCGGTGGACGGCGGGCTGCAGGCACGGTTCGGCGACGCAAAGGTACTGGTGGGTGGGGGCGACGGGGACGGTGACCTCCACCTCTACGTCGAGGGGTGGTCGTACACGACGGTGGACGGCAACGCGAACACGCACGTCAAGCAGCAGGCCCTCATGAACGTGAACGAAAAGTTGATGCTCAACGCCGGGTCTATCGGAGTGAAGGCCAACAACTCGTTCGTCTGTGAGACCGGCCAGGGCTTCAGCATGCGCAGCGGCACGGAGATCCTTCTGACGGCGCCGACGATCTGCCTGAAAGGCGCCGGGGGCTTCGTGAAGATCGACGCGAGCGGCGTGACGATCGTCGGTACGACAGTCCTGATCAACAGCGGCGGCGCGGCCACGGAAGCCACCGGCCTGACGCAGCCGAGCGCTGACGATGCCGAGAAGGCGGGGCCGACCCTGCCAGTCGCCGCCGACGACGCGAAGTCCGGGCAGAAGTCGTGCTGACGCCGAGGCCGCAGCGAGCCAGGAGGATGTGAGCGATGCCGCCGGCTGCCCGACTATCGGACTCGACGGGTCACGGCACGCCGCTCGTCCCGGGTCCCGGCTGCCCCACCGTTCTGATCGGATTCATGCCCGCCTGGCGGGCGCTGCCGTCGGCGATGGCGAGCGCGGTCGAGGGGATCTCGAACGCGATGAACTCGTTCATGCTGCGGCCGCAGATGACGCCGGTCGACGCGACGGCGAGCCTCGCCCAGATCTCTGGCCAGCTCATCGCGGGGGGAGGCGTCGCAGCCGCGAACGGGGCGCCCGCCGCGCCCGCGACCGCCGGCAGCTCGGTCGCCGCGATGATGGCCACGAACGTGGCCCTCACGACGACCTGGACAGCGGCGTCCGTCGTTCCTGGCGGCCAGCCCGCCGCGAACATCGCCTACACCGAAGGAATCAAGGCGGCCACGGCAGCGGCGGCCAGCGCCGTCATGGCCTCCATGGCGGGCATTTCCGACATGCACATCTGCCCCATCCCCGTACCGATCCCGCCGCACGGGCCCGGCTTCGTCACGCGGGGCAGTGCATCGGTCAAGATCGGCAATCTCCCCGCAGCTCGCGTGGGGGACCAGGTGTTCGAGGCGTGCGGCGGTCCCGACCCGATCGCGGTGGGCTGCCCGACGGTGATCATCGGCGACAGCGGTTCGGGCGGAGCGGGCGGAGCGGGCGGAGCGGGAGGGGGAGGCGGAGGGGCCGGCGCCGGAGCAGGCGCGGGGGCCGGTGCGGCGGCGGCGCCGACGAACGGTCCGTTCGCGACGCAGGACGAGGCCGCTCGCGCGGCGCTCGAACGGGCGAATCCGGATTCCATCCGCGACAACCGCGAGTACTCGGGCCTGATCTACCGAGGTACGGACGGGCAGTACTACTACACGGGCCCACGCATGGGCAGCGACCAGGGGGCGATTCCCTCGGACTCTCCCGCCCCGCCAGGCACGACCGTCGTGGGCGACTACCACACGCACGGCGACTACTCGACGGCGGACCCGGCCACTGGTGCTGCGGTGAGGACGAGCGATCCCGCCCGCGACGACTTCAACAGCGACAATTTTTCCACGACCGACCGGAACGGCATCGCCAGCGACGGAGCTGGAACCCCGGGATACGCCGGTTACCTCGGCACGCCGAGCGGGACCTTCCGGCGCTACGATGCGGCAACCGGAAACGAAACGGTCCTTTGACGGGCGCACGTTTCTCAGGAGCGTTCACGTTGCTCACGATCGGAGGTCAAGTCGTCATGCCGAACCCGGGTCCCGTCAAGGTCCTCGACACGATGCAGGGGACGAGCTACCTCGCCATCCAGGCCGCGCTGAAAACCCTGCAACGCCACAAGCTGGACGTGACCCAACAGACAATTGCGGTCGCACGTGACGGAGACGCCACCGTCGTCATCCTGGCCGGACCCGAGGGCCAGGCCGGGGCCCGCATCTCTCCCGAAGCGGAGCTGAGCGCAGCGGAGATGGAAAGGCTGGCGACAGCCCGGGACAAAGTCCAGGTGCAGGACAGCATCCAGGGCAGCAGCTTCCCGGCGATTCGCACGGGGGCCGAGGTCTTCCAGCAGCGTGTTCCGGATCTGTCGCCCTACCGGATCGCCCTCATGCGGGAGGGGGACGGGCTGATCGTCGTGTTCACGGACAAGAATGCGCCCCCGGGTGGACGGGGGAGCCAGGGCGCGCGGCCGGGATTCGAAGTTGAGATGAGCGCCCGCGACCTCACGGTTCGGCGCTCGAACTTCGTCCGGTAGGAAGGCTCCTCCCTGCCAATCGCTCAGCCGCCGATGCCGCGGCGGCGGAGGGCGTCGGTCAGGCTGACGAGGACCCCCTGCGGAGGGTCGTCGTCCTCGATCTCGACCGAGCCGTCCTTCTTGTACTTCCAGTGTGCCGCGTCGCCCCCTTCGGCCAGCGCGTGCATCGCCAGCGTCCGGATCTGCACCTCGTAGACGAGCCCGCCGGGAGCGCGGATGCAGGTGTGAAGGCTCTGGTAGCCGTTCTCCTTCGGCTCTGCGATGTAGTCCTTGAACCGCAGGAGGAGCGCTTCGAACCGGTGGTGGAGAGCCGACAGCGCCATGTAGCACTCTTCCTCGGACTCGAGGAGGATCCGAAAGGCGAAGATGTCGTGGATCTGCTCGATCGCGAGCCCCTTCGACTTCATCTTTCGCCAGATGCCGGCGAGGTGCTTGACGCGGTGCTGCAGCGCACGCGGCTTGACCCCTGCCTCGGCGAGGGCCGACTCGAGCTCCGCCTCCCGGTCCCGGATCCACTTCTTGCGGGACGAGGTGAGGCCGGCCGCCCGCCGGCTCACGTCTGCATAGGCGTCGGGTTCCAGGATCCGGAACGCGGCGTCCTCCAGGCGCGACTTGAGAAGGCTCTCCCCGATGCGCTGCGCCTCATGGACGTCTCTCTCCCAGACCTCGTGCGCGGCGGCGCGCGCCGCCGGGTCGGACGGCTCGCGCGTCTCGAGGAATCGACAGCGGGCGACGAGGTAGCGGCGGAGGATCCGCTTACGGAACGCTTCCTCCTGCAGGGAGGCCCCCGGGGCGGGAGCCTCCGCCTCCTTGCGCGCCGCGGCAGAAGCCGGCGGCGTCGTACGAAGTCCCGCGTAGGTGCGGCGCTCGGCCTCGACGAGCCGGCGAACGGTCTCCTCGAGCTGCGTCCCGAGATTTCGGAAGCGGTACGCGAGCCATCGCATCTCCCAGGCGCCGCGGGGAATCTCGAGGCCGCTCCAGTAGCCCTGCTCCATCTGTTTCACGCCCTCGAGGAGGCGGCCCATGGGGCGTTCGATGAGGAGAACGTAGGCGAGGTAGAGGGAGACGAGGATGCAGAGCGCCGCGACGCCGAGGGAGAGGATCCACTGTCGCCACCGTCGTGCCGCCATTTCGCGAAACCGGGTCTCGTCCTGCCAGATCTCCAGTTCGCCGCGCTGGTCCGGAAGGAGCCGGGAGCGGACCGGCACGCGGGCGGTCAGGGCGTCTTTCGGGGGCCGTTCGGCCGGGCCCATGAGCGGCGAGGCGACGACGTTTGCCTTCGCGTCGAGGAGGAGGACCCGGACGCTCCCGTGTCCGCGGGTGAAGTGCGCGACCTGGAAATGGGAGAGCCGGGCCTGGATCGTCGGCAGATCGGGGGCCTCTTCCACGTCGGCGGCGAGCGGCGCGAGGGTCTGCTCGAGGAGGAGGCGGCGGTCTTCGCGGCCCCGTTCGATCTCGCGTTTCTGCACGACCCCGGTCAGGACGCCCAGGACGAGCGTCACGATGACGGAGGTTGTCAGGCCCAATCGCCAGCCGAGCGGGACACCTCGGGCAGGTACGCCGGAAAGGCTCAAGTCGACCTCGTCACGGCAAGGACCGTGCCCCTGATTCTCTCGTCGGGGCGAGGTCCCGGCAAGCGAAACCGGGCGAGCTTCAACGGCGCAGGAGGCGGGCCTCCGAAAGGACGCGTCGGACCTCCTCGCGCGGCTCGGCCGGCAGGGCGAGCAACGGGCGGCGGGGAACCCCGGCGGGACGACCGAGAAGGGCCAGCGCCGTTTTGAGTCCCGGTACGCCGAACTGGCTCGTCACGGCCCGCGCCATGGGGAGGAGGAGCAGGTGGAGCTGCCGCGCTTCGTCGATCCTCCCCGCGAGAAATGCATCGCGAATCGCCACGCATTCCCGCGGCGCCACGTTTGCGGCGGCCAGGATCGCCCCGGCCGCGCCGACGGCGTATCCCGGGAGCGCCGCCCCGTAGTTCCCCGAGAAGACCGGGAACGGCTTCCCGGGCGGGGCGAGCCGGACGTGCTCGGCCAGCTGGCCGATGTCGCCCGAGCTGTCCTTGACACCGGCGACGTTCGGGTGCGTCGCGATGCGGGCGACGGTGGCCGGCGGCGCATTGACGCCCGTGTTCGCGGGGACGTTGTAGACGAGGACCGGAACGGGGGAGGCCTCGGCGACGGCCTCGAAGTGGGAGACGAGAGCGTCCGCCGGCATCGACCCCTTGAAGAAGAACGGGGTGACGACGAGAGCCGCGTCGGCGCCGGCTCCTGCCGCCCGCTTCGTGGCCTCGATCGTGGCGCGCGTCGAAAAGCGCCCGGTGCCGGCGAGCAGGGTCATCCCCGGAGCCGCGGCCTGGCGCACCGTTCGCACGACCCGTTCGGCCTCCTCCTCGTCGACGTGCACCGCCTCGCCGTTCGATCCGAGAGCGAGAAACCCCGCGAGCCCGGTCCCGTTCAACCCCTCGACGAGTGCGGACAGGAGGCCGAGCTCGAGCCCGCCGTCCTCACGGAAAGGAGTCGGAAGCGGAGGAAAGATCCCTTGCATGTCGGGATGATAAGGGGGTCAGGTCTTGATTTTCCATTATAGCCGGAGGCCATAATGGAAAATCAAGACCTGACCCTGCTTGACGGACGCCGTGACCGGCGGCCGGGTTGACGTCGTCGGGACATCGGGCGGAATCTCGGCTCATGAAGCTCGTCGAGACGCCGCGCGCTCCCATCCCCGCCGGGCACTACTCGCAGGCCGTCGTCTACGGGGGCTTCGTCTTCGTCGCCGGGCAGCTCCCCCACGACCTCTCCCATCCGGGCCGGCCCGTGGGCGACGTGGAAGAACAGACCGAACGGGCGCTGCGAAACGTCGAGGCGATCCTGGAGGCGGCGGGGAGCAGCCTCGACCGGCTCCTCTCCGTCACGGTCTACCTCACCGACGTTTCGCTCTGGCCGCGCGTGAACGCGGCCTATGCCAGGGTGCTCGGGGCGCACAGGCCCGCGCGCGCCGTCGTTCCCGTGAAGGAGCTCCACCACGGCTACCTCGTCGAGGTGCAGGCCGTGGCGGCGCTGGGGGAGTAGGGCGGCGCCCTTGCCGGCAGCTGCTCCCCGCAGGAACGTCCTCCCGTGGGTCGCGTACGGCGTCTGCGCGGTCGTTTGGGGAAGCACATATTTCGCCATCGCCCTGGCGCTCGAGTCTTTCCCGCCCTACGGGATGGTCGCCGTCCGCTTCGGCTTCGCCTCGGTCCTCACCCTGGCGATCGGGCGCCTGGTTCGCGAGCCGTGGCCGTCGAGGTCCGAGCTGCCACACCTGGCCCTCGTCGGCGTCCTCCTCCTCGGAATCAGCAACGCCCTCATCGTCTGGTCGGAGACGCGGGTCAGCTCGGGGGTCGCGGCGGTCCTCGCCGCCCTCACGCCGGCCTGGTTCGGCGTCCTGACGGCCCGCACCGAGCCGCTCGGCATCCGCGGCTGGGTTGGAACGGGTCTCGGCCTGGGGGGCGTCGTCCTTCTCGTCGGCCCGGGGACGACCGGCGGAATCGACCTCGCCGGAGTCGCGGCGATCCTCCTGTCGACCGCGCTCTGGGCGGTCGGAACGCTCCACCACCGCAGGCACGTGAAGGGGGGCGGGGCCCTGACGAACGCGGGCCTCGAGATGCTCGCTGCCGCCGCTCTCGGGACGTTATTCGCCCGCTTCGGGGGAGGCTTCGTGAGCGGGCCCGTCACGCCGAAGGCGCTCCTGGCGATCAGCTACCTCGCCGTCTTCGGCTCGTGTCTCGCCTACACGGCGCACCTCTACCTCTCGAAGGCCTGGAGCCCTGCCCGCGCGGGGACCTACGCCTACCTGAACCCGGTCATCGCGGTGCTGCTCGGAGCGGCGTTCCTCGGGGAAGCGTTCAACGCGCGAATGGGGCTCGGGATGGTCGTCATCCTCGCGGGCGTCGCCCTCGTCCAGTACCGGTCTCAGAGCGGCTGAGCCGCCCGGAAGGGATCGTCAGATCCAGCCGATCCGCTTCAGCGCGCCGTGGACGAGGTAGAGGCCCATGCCGGTGACGAAAACTCCAAAGAGGAGCCGCAGGTGAGGGCCTTTCATGCGGTTCGCGACGTTCGCCCCGAGCCAGGAGCCGGCGAACATCGTCGCTGCCAGGATGGCCCCCGCTTTCACGTCGACGTTCCCGTGTCGCCAGTACTCGTACGTTGCCGCGAGGCCGATCGGGGGGAGGAGGACCGCCAGGCTCGTCCCCGTGGCCTTGTGTTGCGTGAACCCGGCCCAGTAGATCAGGGCCGGGACGAGGATGATCCCGCCCCCGACTCCGAAGAGTCCGGCGAAGACGCCTCCCATGATCCCGATGACGACGAAGAGGACCGTATCGGACACCTGTTCTGTCCCTCCCTTTCGGTGGATCGCCGCGGTTCCGGCATGCTCCCCGCCCCACGGTGGCACGTGGTTGCGCGGTCTTCAAGGCCCCGAGGCCACGGGTCGCGGAGGTTTGATTCCGTGCCGGGCACGGTCCATCCTCCCGTTTCGGGAGTTTCCTCCCGGAAGGTGGAGCCATGCCCATCGTTCGTGATCCTCTGAAGGGCCGTGAGGTCCGGGTGAAGGCTTGAAGCGAATCTCGCTCGCCATGCTCGCCCTTCTCCTCGCTTCGGACGTCCTCCTCGCCCGCGAGCCACGGACCGACCCTCGCCAGTGGATGATCGAGCTGGAAGGCGAGCCGGCCATCGAGAGCTGGCTGAAGGCTGCCGGCCATGGCCGGAAGTCGGCCCTGGGCATCTCCGTCGCCCGCGTGACCGAGCTCGAGGCCGCCCAGATCAGGGTCGAGGAGCGGCTGGCGACTCCGGAGATCGGCGCTCGCGTCCAGTTCCGGACGCAGCGGCTGTTCAACGGGATCGCGGTCTTCGTCGACCCGTCCCGGGTCGACGCGATCCGCGCCCTCCCGGGCGTGAAGGCGGTGAAGCCCCTCGTTCTCCACTCCCCGGCCAACTCCACGAGCGTTCCCTTCCTCGGCGTGCCGGCACAGGTGTGGCAGTCGTACGGGAACTCGGGCGAGGGCGTGAAGGTCGGGATCATCGACAGTGGCATCGACTACCAGCACGCCATGTTCGGCGGGAACGGCGCGGAGGCCGACTACCGGGCGAACGACCGGACGAAGGCGCCCGACGCCTACTTCCCGACCGTGCGTGTCGTCGGCGGGTACGACTTCGCCGGCGACAGCTACGGGACGGACGACGCCGCCCCGAAGCCCGATCCCGACCCGATGGACTGCGGCGGACACGGGAGTCACGTGGCGGGCACCGTCGGCGGCTCGGGAGTCGAGGCCGACGGCACGACCTTCCCGGGGCCCTGGGACGGCATTGTTCCGTTCTCCTCCCTGCGGATCGGTCCGGGCGTCGCCCCGAAGGCGAGCCTCTACGCGTTGAGGGTTTTCGGCTGCTCGGGATCGACCGGCCTCGTGACGCAGGCGCTCGAATGGGCGATCGACCCGAACAAAGACGGGGACTATTCCGATCACCTCGACGTGGTGAACATGTCTCTCGGCTCGGAGTTCGGTGACGGCGACGATTCCAGCGCAATCGCTTCCGACAACGCCGCCAGGGCCGGAGTCGTCGTCGTCTGCTCCGCGGGGAACGCCGGCGACACCTACTTCGTCAGCTCGAGCCCCGGGACATCGAACTCTGCGATCTCCGTCGCGGCCTCGGTCGATTCGGGGGTCACAGCCGGCTCTCTCCGGGTCTTCGAGCCTTCGTCGGTCGCGGGGGTCGTCAGCGCCGGAACGGCCAACTTCGGGGGGACGCCGCCAGCGGGCGGGACCATGGGGACGCTCGCCTACGCTTCGCCGCCCACCGCCTGCCCGGCGATCACGAACGGGGCCGAGCTCCGAGGAAAGGTCGCACTCATCGATCGGGGGGGGACGGACTGCTTCTTCGTGTTGAAGGTCAAGCGCGCGCAAGACGCGGGGGCTATCGGCGTCGTCATCGCCAACAACGTCGAGGGGACTCTCAGCATGGGCGGGACCGACCCGACAGTGACGATCCCGTCGGTCCTGATCTCCCTCTCCGACGCCAACCGCCTGAAGGTGGAGCTCGCCGCGGGCGTCGTCGTCGCCCTCTTCCCGGGGTCGGACACGCTCGCCTCCTTCTCGTCGCGGGGGCCGCGGAAGGAAAGCGTCCCGGCCGGACCCAAGCCCGACATCGCGGGTCCGGGCGCCTCGATCACCTCCGCTCAGACCGGCGTGACGTATTCCTCCGGCACGGGCTTCCAGTTCACCGGCGGGAGCCTGGCGGCGACGGCATCCGGAACGTCGATGGCTGCGCCGCACCTGGCGGGTGCAGTGGCCCTCGTGAGAAAGGCGCACCCGGGCTGGACGCCCGCGGAGCTGAAAGCGGCGGTGATGAACACCGCCGGGTTCGACGTCAGCAGCAACCCGCCGGCCGGATCGCGGCCGGTCTACGGTCCGTCCCGCGTCGGTGCCGGTCGCGTCGACACGGCCCGTGCGATCGCGACGAACGTCATCGCGTTCGACGACGAGCGTCCCGAGATCGTGAGCCTCGCCGCGTTCGTGGAAGGAGCGGCGCCCACGACGGCGACGCGGAGGGTCCGCGTCGTCAACAGGGGGGCGACTCCCGTCACGCTCACGCCGGGCTGGGCCGCTGCCGAGACGCTCCCGGGAGTTCGCGTCGAGGTCCCGGCTGCGCCGATCGTCGTACCGGCGGGAGGATCGACGACGTTCGACGTCGGTGTCGTCCTCGTTGATCCGACGGCGGTGACGCACGCGCCCGACCCGACGCTTGCCCTCACGCAGGGGAGCTTCGCGCCGCTCTCGAACCGGTTCTGGATCGCCGAGGCGGGCGGGGTGGTGACCCTCGCGGGCGCGCCGGCCGGAACACTTCGCGTTCCGCTGCACGTCGTCGTCCGGGGCCAGGCCGACGTGAAGGCGGCCTCCGGTGCTCTCGGCGTTTCGCCGTCGGGCGGGGCGTTCACGATTCCCCTCGTCGGGACGGGGCTGAAGACGGGGCCGCTGCTGCCGATCGACGTCGTCTCGACCGTGTCGGCCTTCGAGCTGCACGCCGAAAGCCCGAAGAAGGCCGGGACCAGCGCCGCACGCGCGGCTGCGGATCTCGCCTGGATTGGTGCGGCGAGCTCCGTGCCCGCCACCGGCTTCGGGGCCGGCGCGACCGTCTGGTTCGCCGTGGCGACCTGGGGCGAATGGGTGAGCCCGTCCGAGACCACCTTCGAGATCGACATCGACCGGAATGGCGACGGCATCGTCGACGCGAAGGTGAAGACGCTCCAGACCGGAGCCGTGGAGGACCCCGAGAGCCCGGGGGAGACCGCGGACCCGACGGACGTCCACGTCTCGCTGACGTCGGCGACGGGACCGGCCTTCGACGTCGGGACGTACCGTTACCTGAATGTCGACCCGTCCGCTCGTGACACGAGCCTCTTCGCTTCCAACGTCGTCGTGATCTCCGCACCGGCAGGCTCGACTGGCCTGGGGCTGTCGGCGGGAAACGCCCGGTTCCGATATCGCATCTCCTCCTCCAGCACGTACCTCGGAAGTGTGGACGACACCCCGTGGCTGACCTTCGACGCCGGGAAACCCGGCTATTCGGTCCTCGCGGCCGACGGGACGCCGTTTCACGACGACCTCGGGGGATCGGCCCTTCCGGCACGCTACGACCCGGCGTCCGCCCAGGCCACCGGGGCGCTCGGCGTGCTGCTTCTCCACCATCACAACGCCTTCACGTCGCGGGCCGAGGCCATCACGGGCCGCAACTCCCTACCGGCGGTCTCGATCGTCGAGCCGCTCCCGGGAACGACGTTCGACGCCGGGTTTCCCGTCCGCTTCCTCGCGGTGGGGACCGACGCCGATGCCGGCGAGCCGCTCACGTACGCCTGGGACCTCGGCGACGGCCGGACGGCGACCGGCACCGACGTCACGGCCTCGTTCGCGCGTGCGGGGTCTTACACGGTCCGCGTGACGGTCACGGACGGCGCGAGCGCGACGGCGACGGCGCAGGTCTCTCTCACAGTGCGAGAACCGCAGGACGTGTCCGGTGTCTCCGCTCTCCTGCCGGTGGTTCTCGACGTCCGCGGTGTCGGTGGCGTGCCGTTCACCACGGAGGTGACGCTCGTCTCGCGGGCGGCCGTCGCTTCGCGTGCCCTTCTCGCCTACACCGCCTCCGCCGGCTCGGGGTCCGGATGGGCGGGAGTCGACCTCGCGGCGGGGGAGACGCGGATTCTCCCCGACGTCATCGACACCCTCCGATCGCAGGGACTTCCGATTCCCGACGACGGATCGAACCAGGTCGGGACTCTCCGCGTGACCCTCGTCGGAGCGACGAATGCCGCGGAGCTCTTCGTCGGCGGCCGGACGTCGACCCCGGGAGACGGAGGAAGCTTCGGCCTCTTCTACTCCGGCGCGGCGCTGACGTCGTCGATGGCCGTTGTGGCAGGTCTCCAGCAGAACGCCGCGATGCGCTCGAACCTCGCGATCGTGAACGGCGGACCGGAGCCCGTGACGCTCCGCGTGAAGCTCGAAGGGCCGAACGGCGAGGACCTCGGCGTTCTCTCGGACTGGTCCCTTCCGGCGTGGGGCTGGAAGCAGTTCGACCGGCCCCTCGAGGGGAAGGCCACATCCGGCCGGGCCGTCGTGACGCGGATCTCCGGCGCGTCGCCCTTCTCGGTCTACGGCGTCCTGAACGACTCCGGCACGTCGGATGGTTCCTTCGTCCCGCCGCTCGTGCCGGGGGTGCCAGGGGTGGCGGACCGGATGATCCCGGTCGTCCTCGACGTGAAGGGTCTCGGTACGAGCCGCTACGCGACGGAGTTGACGCTCGCGAACCTCGGCAGCGATCCTCTCGCCCTGACGCTCGCGTACAGCGCCACCGCTCAGCTTGGCGGCGGCTCGGGATCGGTTCCGCTCACGCTCGCCGCGGGCGAGCAGCGAATACTCCCCGACGCGATCTCCTTCCTGCGCGCCGGCGGGCTCGCGATCCCCGGGGGGGATGCGAACGTCGCCGGGTCGCTTCTCGTGAAGGCGCCTGCGGGAACGGCGCCCGGCGTTCTTGTCGCGGGAGCTCGGACCTTCACCGGGTCGACTCTCCGCCCGGGGACGTTCGGCGTTTACTACCCGGGCCTGACCGCGGCCGAGTCCGCGAGCGGCACGGCCTGGGTACACGGCCTCCAGCAAGGATCCGCGATGCGCTCGAACGTCGCCTTCGTCAACGTCGGGGATGCCGGCGCCGTGACGCTCCGGGTCACGTTCTTCGGCGAGTCCGGGCAGGCCCTCGCGAACCCTGAAGAATGGACCCTCGGCAGCGGCGAGTGGAAGCAGCTGGGCCTTCCCCTCGACTCGCGCGGGGCGTCCGCGGGATCGGCGAAGGTCGAGCGGATCTCGGGAACGTCGCGGTTCATCGCCTACGGCGTCCTGAACGACGCCGCCACCTCGGACGGGAGCTACCTGCCGATGGCGAGGTGACCACTTGCAGGAGGCGCCCGGCCGGCGGACCGGGGGAGTGGTCGACCCGCGAAGGACGGCCACTCCCGCCCCCTGCTAGACTAGAAAATCGAGACCTGACCCCAGGGCCCGCTTTCCGGCGTCGTAGCCGGATGCGATCAGCTCGACGTGCTTGTCGTACTCGTTCAGGCGGAAGCGGTCGACCGAGGGCTCGACGAGGAGGTCGACGAAGCGCAGGCCCGAGCGCAGGGACATGACGCTGTTGATCTCCTGGGTTCGGAGGAGCGAGCCGACGAGAGACGGGGCGCGCATCTTCCTTGCCCACGGAAGAACGCGGCTTCGCAGCACCTGCCAGCCGGAGAGCTCGGGGCCGAAGCGGTAGGGCTTGACCTTGTCGACGGCGGGCGCGACGTTCACGCCGATCACGGTGCCGCAGTCGGCGCGCGTGGCCATCCGCTCGACCGGGAAATTGTCGACGACGCCGCCGTCGACGATGACGTCGCCGTCCTCGATGATCGGCGGGAAGACACCGGGTATCGACATGCTCTTTCGGACCGCGCGCCAGAGGGGACCGCGCCGGTCGACGTCGACGCGGGCTCGCGTGAGGTTCGTCGAGATGCTGAAGAACGGGATCCAGAGGTCTTCGATGGCGCGGTCGCCGTACAGGGACTTCATGAGGCGCAGCACCTTGCCGCCGGACATGAGGGAGACGAGCGGGAGCGTCCGGTCGTAGATCCTGGCGGGCGAGGAGAACGTCTCGGCCAGAGCGACGAGCGGCCCGGAGCTCCCGTGGAGAGCGTAGCCGGCGGCGACGACGGCGCCCATGCTCGCCCCGCCGACGAGGTCGATTGCGATCCCCGCCTCCTCGATCGCGCGGATGACGCCGATGTGCGCGACGCCGCGAGCGCCGCCACCGCCGAGGACGAGGCCGACGCCGCGCCCGGCGAGCCGGCGGGCGAGGCGCTCCTCGTCTCGGAGGTTCCCGAGGCGGACGTGGTGGTGGTCTGCGACGTCCCTGCCGGAGAGCCACTCCGACGTGCCGCGCGGTTCCGCCGTCGCAGCGGGATGCACGAGGACGAGCTCGGTCCGCGCGGGGAGCTTCAGCGCGGCGAGCTTCTCTTCGATCGCGCCCGGCGCGGGGCTGGCGGAGGCGTCGGCGACGAGGAGGATCCGGTCGGCCCGTCGCAGGCAGCGCTCGGTCCAAGCGTTCCACCCGGACCCTGCGTCGAGGAGGAGGTGCCGGGTGCGGTCTTCGAGCTCGCGGAGCGAGACGTCGACGGAGAGGCTCAGGGGGCCGGAGAGCGGAGTCTCGGCAGCGCCGGACCGTCCGTGGCGTTCGTCGAAACCGGCCGCGTCGAAAGCGAGCGTCTCCCCGAGGGCGCCGAGGCGTTCGACGAGCGTTCGCCCGAGGGCGGCCGCCGCGGGTGACGGCGTCAGCGGGAGGACGGCGAACGTGACGCAGGGCGTCGAGGCCGCGGGAGCGGAGGCGCGAATCCGTGGGGCGTTGCCGTTCATCTGGCGCTCGGCCACGAGCGACGCGACTCTCAGAAGAGCCTCGGGATGGCGGAGGGCGAAGGCCCGGAAGACGTCGCGACCGAGCCGGATCACCTCGCCGTCGCGAAGCGCGAGGACGGTGGCCGAGCGAGGCATCTCCGTCAGGAGGCCCAGCTCTCCGAGCGTGCTGAAGGCGCCCGTGTCCCGGACGGCGACGTCCGCGCCGTCCGGGCCGCTCACGATCGTCCGGAAACGCCCGGTGACGACGACGTACATCGCGTCGCTCGCCTCGCCCTGCCGGATGAGGACCTCGCCGGCGCTCACGCGCCGCCACTCGACGGCCTCCTCCAGCTCGCGGAACGCCGCGGGCTCGGTGATGCCGAAGAGCTCCTCCCAGACGCGGAGAAGCTGGGTTCGCCGGAGGCGCGGGCCGATGTCGGCCGTGAGACGGGACGCGACCTCGGGATAGAGCCGGACGAGCTCGTCGAAGCCGGAGCGGAGCAGGCGGACGAGCTCTCCGTCCGTGACGGCCGTCAGGGCCGCGGACCGGGGCTGACCGGTCAGGACGGCCATCTCGCCGACCGAATCCCCGGGGCCGATCTCGACGAGAGTCACCTCGGCCCCGGACGGGGTCGCTCCCGTGACTCGGAAGACTCCGCTCTTCACGACGAACATCGCGTCGCCGGATTCTCCGCGGCGAAAGACCGTCTCGCCGGCGGCCACCCGGACCGTCGATACGAGGACGTCGATGGTCTCGCGGTCGGCCGTCGGAAGCGTGTCGTACTCGGGGTAGTGAAAGAGCAGCGCACCGTTTCCAGAGCGGGTCAGCCGTTCGTGCATGAGAAAGATGCTCCTTCGACAGCTCTCGATTCCATTGGAACCGGCATGGATGGTAGCGTAATGAGATGCGCTCCAGATCTGGCGCGTAAGCACGCCGCTGTCGGCCCGAGACCGCGAGGACCGCCACCAGCTATATTAGAAAATCAAGACCTGACCCCAAGGCGCGTCGAAGCGGGGACTAACATCTCCGAGTCATGGCCGTGCGGCGAATCTTCACGAACCTGCACGTCCCTGCCGGCGGGAGCTCCACGAGGGCGGCCGAGATCCTCGTCGAAGGGGAACGGATCGGGGCGATCGGTTCGCCGGGAGAGTTCTCCGGCGGCGACGTCGAGGTCGTGAGCCTGCGGGGGGGTCTCGTCCTGCCGGGCGCGATCGACGGGCACGTCCACTTCGACGACCCCGGCTTCACGCACCGCGAGACGTTCGAGACGGGGACGCGCGCCGCCGCGGCCGGGGGCGTGACGACGGTCGTCGACATGCCCTGCACGTCTCTCCCGCCGGTCACGACTGCCGCGAACCTGAGGAACAAGCTGGCCGTCGTCGCGCCGAAGGCGCACGTCGATTTCCTGTTCTGGGGCGGCGTCTCGGGGAACTCGATCCGGGAAGAGGACTGGCGCCGGGACGTCGCAGAGCTCGCCTCCGAGGGCGTCGCTGCTTTCAAGCTCTACCTCCTCTCGGGGATGGAGACCTACCGTGACCTCTCGCCGGACGAGGTTCGCGAGGTTCTTTGCGAGCTGGTCCTTCACGGCGTGCCGGCCGGGATCCACGCCGAGGACCGCGCCCTCGTTCTGGAGGCGACCGGGAGGCTCCGGTCCTCCGGAGACGAATCGCCGCGGGCCTACGCCGCCTCCAGGCCCGCCGCGGCCGAGGTGGCGGCCGTCGCGACGATGCGAAGGCTCTGCCGGGAGACCGGCGCACGCGTCCACATCGTTCACCTCGCCTCGGGTGAGGCGCTGGCAGAGGTGGAGGCGGCGCGGCGCGAGGGGTCGCCGTTCTCCGCCGAAACGTGCCCGCACTACCTCGCCTTCACGGACGGCGACCTCGTGAGGCTCGGGGCGCTCCTGAAGACCGCGCCCGTCGTGAAGGGCGACGCCGATCGCGAGGCGCTCTGGCGGGGCCTGGCGTCGGGCGCCATCCAGCACGTGGCGACCGACCACGCCGCAGGGGAGTGGCCGCGCGAGAAGACGACCGGGTCGATCTGGAGCGACTACGGCGGCGTTCCGGGCGTCGAGCTGATGGTTCCCTACCTCTACTCGGAAGGCGTGAGGACGGGCAGGATCACCCTCGAGCGGATGACCGAGCTCGCGTCTTCGGAGCCGGCCCGCTTCTTCGGGGTCGCAAGGCGGAAGGGACGACTCGAGCCGGGATTCGACGCCGACTTCTGTGTCCTCGATCCGGACCAGAAGTGGGAGGTGGAACCCGGGCGGCTCCACAACCTGAATCGCTACTCGCCCTTCGCGGGCCACACTTTCACGGGGCGAGTCGTCGCCACCGTCCTGAGGGGACGGACCGCCTACGAACGCCGCGCCGACGGGTCCGAGGCTTTCCTTCCGCCAGGCTCGGGCCGGTTCGTGAAGCGGGAGGAGCGGGTCCCGAGGGGCTGATTCGGGCGGTCCGGCTCGGACTCGACGGAGCAGTCGGACAGCCGGCCCCTGCAGAATCTCGCGCTCGGCGGGGGTCGCACCTTCTCCGCGGACGGACTGGTTCTGGTCAAAGTGAATCAGGCTGAATGACGCGTTTGCTTCATGCGAGCGAATGGAATTCGGACCAAATTGGGACGCATCTTCCAGCGGGGGAGGAGCGTGCCGGTGAGTGATCGACATTGGGGTCACGCTACGCATCTGCTACGAATGGCGGGCCTTTTCGTCGTCGGCATCGCCCTGTTCCTGGTCGCCAGGTGGGCCTTCGTCCCGGAGGGCTTCGGGGAGCTCGGGCACTACCGCACCGGGGCTCTCGCGGACAACCGTGCAAAGAAGCCGGTCTTTGCGGGCCGGGCGGCCTGCGCCGACTGTCACACGGACGAACCGGGCTGGCTGAAGGGCGGTCCTCACAAGGGGGTCGGCTGCGAGGCCTGCCACGGGGCGCTTGGAGTGCACGCGACCGGCGAGTCGGATGTGAAGCCCGTCCGGCCCGACGCCGCGAAGCTCTGCCTCGTCTGCCACCGGCAGAGCGTCTCAAAGCCTGGGGCGTTCAAGCAGATCGACCCGAAGGAGCACGGGGACGGGAGCGGGACGTGCGGCGGTTGCCACGACCCCCACTCCCCCGACAAGGAGCCGAAGTCACCCCCCGCCGAGGAGCAGAAGAAGCCATGAGCACCGACCGGAGACAGTTCCTTTCCGCGTTCGGAAAGCTCCTGATCCTGACCCCGGCCGCCGCGGCCGCGTGGGAGTACGTCGAGGCCGGGAAGGCCGAGGAGGCCCCGACCTACCGCACCGCCGACCACTGGTGGGCGATGGTGATCGACATCGAGAAGTGCATCGGCTGCGGGAACTGCGTGAGGGCCTGCAAGACCGAGAACGACGTTCCCCTGGGGCCGGAGTACTTCCGCACCTGGGTCGAGCGTTACCACGTGCCGGACGGCGTCTCGGAGCACCCGGAGGTGGATTCCCCGAACGGGGGCACCGACGGCTTTCCCGAGCGGTACCGCCCGGGGGACGGAGCCAAGAGCTTCTTCGTCCCCAAGCTCTGCAACCACTGCGCGACCTCTCCGTGTGTCCAGGTCTGCCCGGTCGGCGCCACGTTCGAGAGCCCCGACGGCGTCGTCCTCGTCGACAAGACCTACTGCCTCGGCTGCCGATACTGCGTTCAGGCCTGCCCGTACGGCTGCCGGTACATCGATCCGAGGACGGAGACGGTCGACAAGTGCAGCCTCTGCTACCACCGGATCACGAAGGGCCTGACGACGGCCTGCTGCGAGACGTGCCCGACGGGCTCCAGGCAGCTGGGTGACCTGAAGAACCCGAAGGACCCGATCCACGAGTTCCTGCGGACGCACAAGGTCCAGGTGCTCAAACCCCAGATGGCGACCGGGTCGAAGACCTGGTATTCCAGCCTCGACGGGTCGGTGCGGTGAGGAGCGGGTCGTGCACGAAAGCCTGACGAGCCTGGTCCAGGGGTTCATGTACCCCAACGAGGTCGAGCTTCAGTGGAGCGTCCTCGTCGTCCTCTACCCGTACCTCACGGGCCTCGTGGCGGGGGCCTTCATCCTCGCGTCGCTCGAGCGCGTTTTTCGAGTGGAGGCCGTCAAGCCCACCTACCGGCTCGCGCTCCTGACCGCTCTCGCGTTCCTCATCGTCGCCCCTCTCCCGCTCCAGCTCCACCTCGGCCACCCGGAGCGCTCGCTCGAGATGTACCTGACGCCGCACACGTCCTCGGCGATGGCGATGTTCGGGTTCGTCTACCTCTGGTACCTGATGGCTGTGCTCGTCCTCGAGATCTGGCTCGACTACCGGGCCGAGATCGTGCAGACGGCGCGGGAGTCGACCGGGTCGAAGCGCCAGCTCTACCGCGCCATGGCTCTCTGGAGCGATGACTTGAGCGAGGAGTCGCGCCGCCTCGACGACAAGGCGGGCTACATCCTCACCATCATCGGAATCCCATCGGCGTTTCTCCTTCACGGCTACGTGGGGTTCATATTCGGGTCCATCAAGGCGAACCCCTGGTGGTCGACGCCCCTGATGCCGATCGTCTTCCTCTTCTCGGCAATCGTCTCGGGAATCGCCCTTGTTCTCCTGATGTACATGGCCACCTGCGTCGCCAAGCGGATCGTCATCGATATGCGCTGCGTCGACACCATCGCGAAGTACCTCTTCTACGCTTTCATCATCGACTTCACCCTGGAGGGGATCGACCTCCTCCACCGGATGTACGAGGCGGACGAATCGTTCAAGAGCCTCGACTTCATGGTGAAGACGAAGCTCTTCGTCTCGCAGATCCTGCTGCAGGTCATTCTCGGAGGTCTCGTTCCGATCGTGCTCCTGGCGATGACGCAGGTCGTCAAGCTCTCGGAGCAGGCTAGGAAGGGTATCTACGCCGTCACGGCGAGCCTGTCGCTCATCGGTATCTTCGCGATGCGCTGGAACGTCGTCATCGGCGGTCAGCTCTTCTCCAAGAGCTTCCTCGGCTACACCACCTACAAGATGGACTTC
>CAVOJA010000041.1:0-14201 GCA_963696015.1 uncultured Holophagales bacterium | reverse complement strand
CAAGAGGAAGGAGGCGATGGGGAAGGCGGAGGAGGCGGGCGGGCGCCGCGGGGCCGCGAACGTCGTCGCGAACTGCTCCGTCGCGGCGTTCCTCGTCGCCTGCGCCGCGCTCACGCCCGGCTCTTCCGCGCTGCTCCTCCTCGCCGCGGCGGCGGCCTTCGCCACAGCTCTCATGGACACCGTCGGAACCGAGGTGGGGCAGGCGCTCCGGACGCCGACCGTCCTCCTCCCGGACTTCCGCCGCGTCCCACCCGGGACCGACGGAGCGGTCTCCGTCGGGGGAACCCTCGCGGGCCTCCTCGTGGCGCTCCTCCTGGCCTTCCTCGGTGCCTGGCTGGGCCTCTACCCGGCACGAGGCATCCCGGTCATCGTCGCCGCCGCCTTCGCCGGCACCGTCGTCGAGAGCCTCCTCGGCCGAGACGGAGCCCCCTGGCGCGTCACGAACGGCCACGTCCTCAACTTCTTCAACACTCTCGCCGGCGCCGCCCTCGCCCTCCTCCTCGCCTGAATGGGGAGCGTGGGGAGCGTGGGGTCAGCTTTCCGTTGCTCGACTCGAATGTCGGGTCGGTTCCATCTCTTCGCGAAACACGAAAAACGGAACTTGTATGTTTCCCCTCGGTGCCCCGGCGGTACCGGGGCGGGTAAGCCAGTAGCAGTAGTAATTTCTCTTTGCTTCTTTCTCTTTGTGAGCTTCACAGGATAGCTGTGCTTTTCGCCGGGGAGACGAAGATGCCAGTCATCACCCGTCGACGCGGAGTACGCTCGCCAACCAGGCAGAAGACTCCTGATGAGAGAACGCCGAAGACAACCCGTGCCCGGGGCCGGCAGATCGATCAGACCGTGGTCGCAAAGACCGGGGGTCAGCAGGGGTCGCCGGCCCCGCACGTTCCACGAGCCCGGACGGTTGCCGAGGGTCCGAGCCCGCATCAGGCAAGGATGGGCGGTGGGAGCGCTGGCACGCGGAGACGAGGGTGTCCTCGGAAGGAGGGCGCGGGATGATGTTGATCTCCCTCGGACTATCCCCGTTGGACCGGGCTCTCTCGCCTGCTCTCGGGCGCCCGAAGAACCCGAAAGCCCGACAGTGAGATCCGCCCGTCAGAACGAGCTCAGACACCGACGACGCAACCAGACTCTTCCGGCAGCGTCAGTGGGCATGCAACGTAAGACCCGGCGACGTCGAGCGCCGCGAGCGCGAGCCCCTCGTCCATGTCGGCCGGGAGCTTCGCGTGGAGGCCGCTCTCGAAGAGGACGGCCTGTGCCTCCACCTCGACGCGGTCGATCTCGGCGTGGATCTTCACGATCCTCGCGATCTTCAGCGGCGTCAGGCTGAGGGAGACGAGGCTCGCGATCCTGTCGCCGGCCTTCAGGTCCCGCCCCGCGAGGGCCGCGCCGACCTTCGCGGCGGTGCCAATGAACATCCCGCCCGAGCCGGTGACGGGGTTCTGCATCTTCCCGCGCTCGGCGACGATGCTCAGGATCTTCCGTTCGATCTTCGCGAGGTCGCCCCCGGCTTCCTCCTCGATCTGCGTGAAGCTCGCCGAATCGATGTTCAGCGCGCTGACGTCGACGAGGACCTCGTTCTCCTCGATTCTCGAGAAGTCGTTGTCGAGGCGCAGGGCGGGCTGGAGGAGGACGCCCTTCGGCTCGAGGACGCGGTGGGAGCCGTACTTGCAGGCCACGGTCCCTCTTTGCGATCGCGTTTCAGGATCCGCCCGGCCGGGCCGATCCGACACGAAGGCGCCCCGCCAGGCCGTTTCCGGGCCGGGGGGGCCGACCGGCGAGGATATCAGAGCAGTTCGGTGTAGCCTCTTCCGACGTCCTCATGACCCCGCGCACCGCCATCCGCCTCACCCGCCCCTTCACGCTCCTCCCGCCGCTCCTCGGCATCGTCTCAGGGGCCGTCTGCGCCTTCGGGAGCGTCCACAACCCCGACCCCGGTCACCGGCTCACTTGGGGAATCGTCGGCGCGATCGCACTCGGCTCCCTCTGCGCGTCGTTCCTGAACGCGGCCTCGAACGTCCTGAACCAGATCACCGACCTCGAGGTCGACCGGGTCAACAAGCCCGACCGGCCGGTCGTCACGGGGGAGGCGGGAATCCGCGAGACCTGGGTCCTGACCTGGGCCCTCTACGTCCTCGCGATGGTCCCCGTCTGGTTCGTCGTCGTCCCGCCCCGCGAGGGGCTCGCCGCCCGTCTCTTCGCGCCGCTTCCGACGCACCAGACCTTCTTCCTCTTCCTCGGCGGCCTCGTCTTCACGCTCGTCTACTCGCTCCCGTCGTGGGGCCGGACGAAGCGCCTCGGAATCTGGGCCAACCTCACGATCGCGATTCCCCGCGGCGCGCTCCTGAAGGTCGCCGGCTGGACGATGGTCGCCCCCGCCTTCGCCCTCGAGCCGTGGGTCATCGGCTTTCTCTTCTTCCTGTTCCTCGTCGGGGCCGCCTCCACGAAGGACTTTTCCGACGTTCCGGGGGACCGGGCCGGGGGCTGCAAGACCCTGCCGATCCTCCACGGGAACCGGAAGGCCGTCGCGATCATGTCGCCCTTCTTCGTCCTCCCGTGGCTTCTCCTCGTCCCGCTCGGCTTCCTCCCCGACCCGATCGCGCCCGAGCACCGCCTCCTGACCGGGAACCCGTGGCTCCTCGCAGCGCTCGGCGTCCTCCTCTCGGTGTGGGGCCTCTACACCGTCCGGCTCCTGAGGCGGAACCCCGACGAGCTCTCGACGACCGAGAACCACCCCTCCTGGACCCACATGTACCTGATGATGATGGCCGCGCAGGTCGGGTTCGCCCTGGCCTACGTCCTTTGAGCGAACGGCCTCCTCCGATCGGGTACGATCTTCCCGGCATGAGCGCCCCACCGACCTGGCCTCCGACCGTTGACGTCCCCTCGCTCTCCGTTCGCTGGGAGGGGCTCGTCATCGTCGTCGACGAGCAGACGATCAACACCTTCCTGCACCGTGCGACGAGGCGGGTCCCCGAGGTTTCCGGCATCCAGGTCGAGGCCGACGGCGGCGTCCTCGGTCTGACGATCAAGGTGAGGAGGGGGGTCCGTTTCCCGCTCAAGAGCCGGGTCACGTCGATCCGCTTCCGCGACGGCTGGCTCGGCTTCTCGCTCGACGAGCTCAGGGTCTTCGGCTTCGTCCCGATCCCGCCCTGGGTCATCAAGCGGATCGTCGCCCACCAACCTCCGGGCTTTGCCTTCTTCTACCCCGAGGACCGCGTCGTCGTCCTCAACCTCTCGACGGTCCTTCCGCCCGAGCTTTCGCTCGAGGTGCGCGAGGTCCGCTGCGAGCACGGCGAGATCCGCATCGCCTTCGGTCCGAGCCGCCTCCGTCTCGACCGCCTCCTCGAGGCCATCGACCGCGACCCGTTCGACCTGGACTGAAACGGATGGGGGGGCTCGCCACGAGCCTCCCCGCGGCGCCCATGGCGCCTCCTCTCGAAAGGGGCCAGGACGGACAGGGGAGGCTCGCTGCAGGCCCTTCCCCCCGGCGCCAAACGGTGACTCGCCCGTGCCGGAACCGAGCGTTTCCGTCCGCTTCGGGAGGTCTTGGGCGACACGTTCCGGCCTCTTCGTCATTTCGTGCAGGCAAACCGTAGGTCGAGCTTGCCGGCGATCAGGTAAATGACGGTGATGAAGGTCTCGGGTTTCGACATTCGCGGGCACGAGCCTCGGCCGTCTGAACGAGCCTACTGATTCCTTCCCTGACCGCGGTGGTCAGGTCGTTCGAGAAGACCCGGAGGATGCTCGGAACGTGCTGGCGGATGGTCCGGGCGGCCTTCCCCATCGGCTGCACGCGTGATCGCAACGCCCAGCTGATCCACCTGCCGAGCGCCGTGATGACGTGTCGTCGCTCGCTCCCTCCACCAGCGCGATGAAATGGAGCGGGCTCGCCGTCCAGTGGCGGCACGCCATGAGCCCGGCTCCGGCCACCGCGACCTTCCCGAACGACGCGCCGGCGTCGCACCCGTTCTTCAGGTACGTCGAGACGCTCGACGCATCGGGGATCACCGCCGGCTGCGGTTCGGGCTGCTGCCCGGACAACCTCGTGACCCGCGGCCAGATGGCCGTCTTCCTCACGAAAGCGCTCGGCCTCTCCTGGCCGTACTGAGGCGAGGACCGGAAGGACCGTCGGACTCGCGGGCGCCCGGCCCGCCGAGGTCCCGCGAGACGCCCGGTCTCAGTCGATGACGACCTTCACGTGAGCGTCGTCGCTCGTCACCTCGATGACGTCGCCGCGCGAGGCCTGCTTCATCTCCGAGAAGAGAGCTTCGATGTCGAGGTCGAGGTCGCCGGAGACGGCCGCCTCCATGAAACGTGCGGGGAATCGGATCGTGACGATCTCGCGCGGCGGCCCGTCGTTCTCGCCGACCCCTTCCTTCACCGTCAGGTGGATCTCGCCCTTCTCCTTCCGGAAGGTGAGCTCGCCTTCGTCGTGGACCTTGACGACGTCGGTCCCCTCGGGCTTCTCGGAGAGCTCCTTCCAGACCTCGCGGACGATCTCGGGGGCCACGGTGTCGTCGAAGTGGAGGTTCGCCTCGCGTTCCAGCTTCCCGGCCGAGACGGCGTGGAGGCCGCTCCGGAAGAGGAACCACGGAACGGTGATGTTGACCCTTTCCGTATGTTCCGGTGTCCCCGTCTCCTCGATGACCATCCGAAGGAACCTCGGCCGCCTGCCGCGGCCGGTCCCCTCGGGCGGGGGGACGACGAGCGCGTAGCCGAGGAGGAACAGCGCGAACCAGAAGATGGCGTTTCCGGCGGACCTGAGCTCCCTCATGTCGGTCTCCCCGCCTGAAGAAACGGACCGGGGCCGAAAAGGTTCCCGCTCCCTCCCGTCAGGAAGCGGCGGGCCTGGCCGGAAGCGCCCTCGCCGCCAGGGCGCTGAAGAGCGACCGGGTGGCCGGCGTCGACCAGTCCTGCGGGCCCACCTGGTGGATCAGGATCGTCCCGTCCGGGGCGAGGATCCAGGTCTCGGGGAACTTCTCGGTCCCGAAGGCCGAGGCGGCGCTCTTCTTCGGATCGAGGGCGAGGGGGAGGGACGCCGCGTTCCGCTTCGCGAGGAAGGCGTCGACCGTCTTCCACTCCTCGTCGACGGAGACGGCGACGAGCTCGATCCGCGGGTCGGCTTTCGCCTCCTTCCACCAGGCGAGGAGGCCCGGGAGCTCCTCCTCGCACGGGGCGCACCATGTGGCCCAGAAGTGGACGACGAGGAGCTTTCCGGAGGGGGCAGAGAGGTCGCGGCTGGTGCCGTCCTTCAGCGTGACCGGACTCGGGCCGGGCCTGACGGCGGCGAAGCTCGGCGTGCCCTGTCCCATCCCGGGCATCGCGGCGGGGGCCGGGGGCGGTTCGGTGACCTTCACGGAGCCCTTCTCGAGGGCTCCGCGGTAGGTGAGTCCGAGGGCGATCGTGACGAACGCTCCAAGGGCGACGAGGGCGATCCGGGTCCTGGAGAGATTCATGCGGGGAGGGCTCCTGTCGCGCGGAATAGTACCGGGGGGCGTCCCGAGGGACTCGCGGCCCTGCAGACGGGGCGGATGGCGCAGTCGCCGCACCGGGACCGGTGCGGGTCGCGCACGCACTCCGCGAGGATGCCGAGGCGCGACAGCGACCAGTCGAACCGGACCGGATCGTCGGGGTCGATCTTCGCGAGCCACCCGGTCGCCTCTCTTGCCGCGCGCAGGTCCGCCGTCGGGCGGGCCGTGAGGCCGAGGTAGCGGGAGATCCGGTGGACGTGGGTGTCCATCGGGAGGAGGAGGCGCGCCGGGGAGAAGTCGGCCCCCTTCCAGAGGCCGAGGTCGACATCGCCGTTCCTCACCATCCAGCGAAGGAAGAGGTGGGCTCTCTTGCATGCACCTCCCTCTCCGGGGGAGGGGAGGAGAAAGCGGAGTCCCCGGGACAGGTCGCCCTCCGGCACGCCCGATCTCCCCCGGAGCACCGAGAAGAAGCGGTCGAGGGCGGGAACATAGTCGGCGCCGCGCTCGTCCCCGGAGGCGAGGAGGGCACAGAGGGAGCCCTCGGCGCGGAGCGTCTCGCCGACGGCCCGGAGGAACGGCCGGAGGGATCCGGCATCGACCCACCTGTGGACGAATCCGTCGAGACCCGCCTCATCGCCGCCTCGTGTCCGGAGGCGCGACGCCGGGTGCGGTCCGAGGGCGCCCAGGAGACGCTCGAGGGAGGCGTTGATCGAGGCGACGCGCCCGAACGCGAGGGAAGAGGCGAGGAAGGCAGCCACCTCTCGGTCGTCTGGCCGCTCGTAGCGGTGTGGAAAGAGAAGCGGATCGGAATCGAGGCGCTTCCCGCGCCACGCCTCCTCGAGGGCGCGGAGGCGCAACGCAAGTGCCGGAACGTCCGGGGATCGGAGGCGCCGTCTCATCGGGCCGGAAGCATATCCGGCGAGGGTCTCTTTCGGACCCGCCCGGGGCTTTGTTGGTATCCTGCGCGGCTGTGGCCAGGAAAGATCCGGACGAACGCGCGGGGGGCCCTGCGGACCGACCGAAGACCAGCAAGGCGATCCTCGTTGGGGTTTACGGAAAGACGCTGAGCCGCGCCGAGGCCGAAGACCACCTCGACGAGCTGGAGCGCCTCGTCGACACGGCGGGGGGCGTCATCGTCGCCCGTGCCCTGCAGGAGCGCTCGTCCCCCGATTCGGCGACCTACGTCGGCAAGGGGAAGCTGAAGGAGCTCGTGGAGGCCGCAGAGGCGCTGGAGGCGGGCATGGTCGTCTTCGACGACGAGCTGACCCCCTCGCAGACCCGCAACCTCGAGAAGGAGCTGCCGGCGCAGGTCCTCGACCGCCCGAACGTCATCCTCTCCATCTTCGCCTCGCGTGCCCGGAGCCGGGAGGCGATGACGCAGGTCGAGCTGGCCCGCCTCCAGTACCTTCTCCCGCGCCTGACCGGCGCGCAGACCGGCATGGCCCAGCAGCGGGGCGGCGGTGCCTTCCGCGCGGGCGGCGGCGAGAAGAAGCTCGAGCTCGACAAGCGGAAGATCCGCCGGCGGATCGCGACCCTCAAGGAGGATCTCGAGAAGATCGAGACGAGCCGCAGCGTCCGCCGCCGGCACCTGCGAAACGTCGCGACCGTGTCCCTCGTCGGCTACACGAACGCCGGCAAGACGACCCTGTTCAATCGCCTGACCTCTTCGAAGGAGCTCGCCGAGGACCGCCTCTTCGCGACGCTCGACGCGCGCCACGCGCGCCTCCACGGCGTCGGCGGCCGGGCGGTCGTCCTCTCGGACACGGTCGGTTTCCTTCGCAAGCTCCCGCACACGCTCGTCGCCTCCTTCCGCTCGACGCTGAAGGAGGTCGAGGAGGCCGACCTGCTCGTCCACGTCGTCGACGCCTCCTCGCCGCACGCCGAGGACCAGCGCCGCGTCGCCGAGGAGGTCCTCGCCGACCTGGGCGTCCCGGCCGACCGGGTCCTCCTCGCCTACAACAAGACCGACCGCCCCGGGGCCGTCGCGCCCGCCGGGGAGATCGCGATCTCCGCCGTGACCGGCGAGGGCCTTCCCGACCTGCGCCAGTCCATCGTGGCACGCCTTCTCTCGCTCGGCGTGGCGGTCCCGGTCCTCGGAGCGACCCCGCCGGCATGATCCGCGCCGGCGCCGCGCTCCCGCCGCGCTTCGAGGCGCGCGCGGCGCTGTCGGAAGGGACGTCGCCGCGCGTCGTCGCCGCCTTCGACCGCGAGACGGGCCGGCGCGTCGTCCTGAAGATCGGCGGCGGAGCGGGGAGCGAGGAATCGCTCGCGCTGCGCAAGGAGTTCCGCCTCCTCGCCTCGCTCGACCATCCCTCCATCGTCAAGGCGCGCGACTTCGGCTTCACGTCCGACGGGCTCGCCTGGTTCTCGACCGACGAGGTCGACGGACCCGATCTCGCGAGCTTTGCCCGCTCACACGCCCTCCTGGAGAACCTCTCCGCTCTCGCCGACGTCGCTCACGCCCTCGACTACGTCCATTCGCGCGGTCTCGTCCACGGCGACGTGAAGCCGACGAACGTGAGGGTCCTCGGCGAGCGCGCCTTCCTCCTCGACTTCGGCCTCGCCTTCGCGCGCGGCGAGGAGGTCGCGGGGATCCGCGGCACGCCGGCCTACCTCGCTCCCGAGGTCCTGCGCGGCGGCAAGCCCGACCGCCGGGCCGACCTCTACGCCCTCGGCGTCACGTTCTACGAGGCGCTCACGGGCGTCCTGCCGACCGCCGGGCGCGACCTCGGCGGCGTCCTGCGCTTCCACCTCGAGGAAGACGTCCCGGTCGCCTCGCGTGTCACGCCGGGCATCCCGAGCCGCCTCGACCGGATCCTCGCGCAGCTGATGGAACGCGACCCGGCAGCGCGGACCCTCTCGGCGAGGGCGCTCCTCGACGACCTCGGACGCGACTTCGGCCTCGTGCGTGGCTCGACGTGGGACGCGCGCCCCGAGCTCCTCACGCCTCCCTTCTGCGGGCGCATCGAGCTCCTGGGGCGGTTCTCCCAGGCGCTTCGACACGCGGCGGAGGGGTCGGGGAAGGCGATCGTCGTCCTGGGCCCCGAAGGGGCGGGCAAGTCGCGCCTTCTCGCCGAGTGGCGCGCCCTGGCACAGTCGGAAGGGGCCCTCGTCGTCGAAGGGCGGGCCGTCGCGGAGGACCGCACCCCCTACCGGCCCGTCCTCGACGTCCTCTCGGCCCTCACGCGCCGTGGCGGCTCGGCCGGTGCCCCCGCGCGCGCAGCCCTCGCCCGGGTCGCGCGCCTCGCCGCCACCGGGGCCGGCGCGCCCCCCATCTCGCGCCTCACGGAGGAGTCGAGCCGGCTCGCCCTCTTCGACGAGGTCCTCGCCGCTCTCGAGGCGACCCGGCGCACCGAGGCGGGCGATCGGCCGCTCGTCGTCCTCGTCGACGACCTCCACCTCGCCGACCGCGCGACGGCGGCGCTCCTCTCCTTTCTCTTCAAGGCGGCCGAGTCGCGGCCCCTCGTCGTCGCCGCGGCTGCCGAACCGGCGACGCCGCCCGAGCCGGGGGCCGACCCGAACGAGGCCTTCACGCCTCTCGAGGACCTCGCCCTTCCCCCCTGGAGCCTCACCCCGCTCTCCGAGGGGGAGACCGCGAACGCCGCGGCTGGCGCGCTCGGACGGAAGGAGCTTCCCGAGGAGCTGACGAGGCTCGTCCACCACGAGAGCCAGGGGTGGCCCGGGCCGCTCGTCTCGCTCCTCGAGCAGCTCGTCGAGAAGCGCGTCGTCTCGCTGCGCGACGGACAGCTCGTCGTCGACGCCGACCTGCACCGGCGATTCTCGCGTCCCGGGGCCGCGGCCGAGTGGGCCGACGCCCGTCTCGCGGCGCTTCCCCCGGCCCGGCGCGACCTCCTCGCGGCGCTCTCCGTCGTCCCCGCCGACCTGACGTTCGAGCTGGCCCTGCGCCTCTCGGCGGTCGCGCTCGGCGAGCGCTCGGGAGGCGCCGTGCGCGAGGCCGACGCCCTCGCCGACGCCCTCGGAGCGCTCGCCTTCGCGGGGCTTCTCGGGAAGCGGGAGCTGTCGGGGGAGCCGGTCTGGGAGTTCGCGCTCGCGAGGACGCGCGAGCAGCTCGCGGCCTCGCTCCCCGACGACAGGCGCCGGCTCCTCCACGACGCGGCGGCGGCGTACTTCGAGGAGCGTCTCGCCGAGCGCCCTGATCTCCTCCCGGCCGCTGCGCTCCACGCGCTCCGGGGGAATGGCGCAGAGAGGGCCGTCCGGCTCGGTCTCGACTCGGCGGCGCGGGCCGAGCGGCTCTTCGCCTACGACCAGGCGGCGCAGTCCTACAGCGGCGTTCTCGAATTCCTCGACCTCGCGGGGCGAGCCGCCGAGAAGGGCGCCGTGCGCGAGCGGCTCGGCGACGTCCACTTCCGCGCCGGCAACTGGCGGCGCGCGCTCGCGGCCTACCACTTCCTCCTCAAGGAGCTCGGCGTCCGGTCCGATGCCGACGACCCGGCCGTCCGCCGCCACGCGGCCCTCCTCACCTTCAAGATCGGGATGATCCGGCTGCGCCGCGGAGACGTGGAAGCGGCGCGGGCCCTCTTCGACCGCGCGGAAGGGGAGCTCGGCACGGTCGGGTCGACCGAGGAACGGGCCCGCCTGCTCGACGCCTCCGCCCGCGCCCGCCTCGAGCGGGGCGACCCCGACGGCGCGCAGTCCAAGGCCGAGGCGGCCCTCGCTCTCGCGGGCCCCGAGCTGCCCGACGACCTTCGCTCGCTCCTGCTCGGCACGCTCGGATCGGTCGCGTTCCAGCGTGGCGACCACGCGGCGGCCGAGGAGAGGCTCGAAGCCGCCGTCGAGGCGGCCCGGCGGACCGAACGGGGCGACCTCGTCCGGCGCTCTCTTTCGGCCCTCGCCGCCGTCCTCGCCCGGACCGGACGTTGGCAGGAGAGCGAAGCGATGGAGAGAGAGTGCCTCGAAGAGGCCGAGCGCTCGCGCGACCTCTGGGGCATCACGGCCTCGCTCACGAACCTCGCGGCCCTCCAGTGCGGCCGAGGCGACTACGCGGCGGCGCGCAGCGGTCTCGAACGGGCGTTCGAGATCCACCGCCGCCTCGGATCGCCGTTCGGCCAGGCCCAGACGGCCGTCGGCCTCGGGGCCTGCGACGAGGTCCTCGGGCGCTGGGACGAAGCGGAAGCGAGCTATCGCCTCGCTCTCGAGCTCCTCGACGAGGGCACCGGGCGAGCCGCCATCGACGCGCACCGGGCGCTCGGGAACCTCCTTCGCAAGCGGGGCGACCTCGACCGGGCGGAGCGCTCCCTTTTCGAGACGCTCGACGCGGCCCGCGGCACGGGCGAGGGACCGCTCGTCGCGTCGGTCCTGCTCCCGCTCGGGCTCCTCGAGCGCGACCGCGAGCGGCTCGACGAGGCCCGTCGGCACCTGGACCAGGTTCTCGAGATCCTCTCCGAGGGGGGCGCCGCCGACGGCCTCGGCCGGGCCCTCGCCGACTCCGCCGAGCTGGCCTTCCGGATGGGCGAGATCGAACGGTGCGAACGGGAAACGGCCGAAGCGGGACACCTCTCGCGTCCGCTCGGCGATCGCCACACCCTCGCCCTCGTCCAGGGCCTGGAAGCGCGCCTCTCGCACCACGCGCGGCGGACGGGCGAGGCCGACCGCCTTTTCGAAGACGCCGTTCGCGCCCTCTCCGACATCGGCGCCGTCTACGACCTCGGCCGCTGCTACTACGAATGGGGCGTGCGGACGCTCGAGAAGGCGCGCGCGGCCGCGCGGCTCGGCACGGCGGCGCGCCTCTTCGAACGGATCGGAGCGCGGAGGGAGCTGGAGAGGACGCGGGGCGTCCTCGAGCGGATCGCGACGAAGGCCGCGGCCGAGGCGACCGGGACCGCCCCGCTCGGCCTCGGCGTCATCGGGCTCTACGAGGTCTCGCGCATCGTCAATTCCACGCGCGACCTCTCGGCCGTCCTGGCAGACATCGTCGACCTCGCCCTGAAGCGGCTCAACGCCGAGCGCGGGATGATCCTCCTCGCCGATCCCGTCACGGGCCGCCTCTCGGTGCGCGTCGCGCGGAACCTGAAGACCGGGCGCGAGGACGAAGCCGAGGCGATCTCACGCTCCGTCGTCGAGCGGGTCGTCGCCAACGGCCGCTCCGTCAGCTCGGCCGACGCGCGGGTGGACCCCCGGTACCAGGGGCGCGAGTCGATCCACGCCCACGCCATCGTCTCGTTCCTCTGCGTCCCCCTCCTCGTCAAGGAGCGGGCCTCGGGGGCGATCTACGTCGACCACCGCAACGCCCCTCGCCTCTTCTCCGAAAGCGACGTCGCCTTCCTCGAGGCCTTCGCCGACCTCGCGGCCGTCGCCATCGAGAACGCCCGCCTCGTCGAGGAGCTCCTCGAGGCGCGCCTGAGGCTCTCCGTCGAGAACGAGAGCCTGAAGGCGAACCTCGGGCGCGGGTGGAACCTCGACGCCCTCGTCGGCAGGTCCGAGGCGGCGAGGCGGGTGAAGGCGACCCTCCCGCGCGCGGCGGCGGGACCGGTCACGGTCCTCATCCGCGGCGAATCGGGGACGGGGAAGAACCTCGTCGCGCGGATCCTCCACGCCCTTTCGCCGCGGGCGCACGGGCCGTTCATCCAGTTCAACTGCGCAGCGCTCCCCGAGACGCTCGCCGAGTCGGAGCTCTTCGGTCACGAGAAGGGCTCCTTCACCGGCGCCGACCGGAGGAAGCCGGGCCGGTTCGAGCTCGCGCAGGGGGGGACGATTTTCCTCGACGAGATCGGCAAGACGTCGCTCGGCATCCAGTCCAAGCTGCTGCGCGTCGTCGAGGACAAGGAGTTCGAGCGCGTCGGCGGGACGCAGACCCTCAAGGCCGACACGAAGATCATCTCGGCCACCAACCTCGACCTCGAGGCGGCCATCAAGCGGAACGAGTTCCGCGAGGACCTCTTCTACCGCCTCAACGTCGTCCCCATCGAGCTCCCGCCGCTGCGCAGCCGCCTCGAGGACCTCCCGGCCCTCGTCGAGCACTTCGTCGTCAAGCTCTCTCGCGACCTCGGCGCCGACCCGCGCCGGCTCGATTCCGAGGTCCTCGACCTCTTCGCCCGCTACCCGTGGCCCGGCAACATCCGCGAGCTGGAGGCGACGCTCCACCGGGCTCTCGTCCTCACCCCGGGCGAGAAGCTCGGCGTCGACGACTTCCCGTGGGTCCTCGAGTCGCCCCTCCTTTCGACGGGACGCATCCCCGCGGCCCGACTGTCGGGTCCGGCCGAGCCCGAGCATGCCGTCGATCCCGATTTCTTCGAGGCGAGCATGTCGGGCCTCGAGCGCGATCTCATCGAGCGCGCCCTCGCCGAGTCGGCCGGGAAGATCCGCGAGACCGCGCGCCGACTGGGCCTGGCGCGGAACACGCTCAAGGCGAAGATGGCGAAGTACGGCCTGCGAGGGCACGACTCCGGTCCGGACTGAAATGAGCTGGGGGAACCCGGACCGCCGGTTTCCCCCAAGCCCCCTCCGCGCGGAGCGGCCGGGAACCCGGACCGCCGGTTTCCCCCAAGCCCCCTCCGCGCGGAGCGGCCGGGAACCCGGACCGCCGGTTTCCCCCTACTTCCGCCGCCGGGCCACCTTCGCCTCGATCATCTCGTAGAGCGTCGGCAGGACGATGAGCGTCAGGAGAGTCGACGTCGTGATCCCGCCGATGACGACCGTCGCGAGCGGACGGCCGACCTCGGCGCCCGCCCCGTGCGAGAGGGCCATCGGGAGGAAGCCGAGCGCCGCGACGAGGGCGGTCATCATGACCGGCTTCAGGCGCGTCGAGGCGCCCGTCAGCACCGCGAGGCGCAGCCCCATCCCCTCCTCGCGGAGGCGGTTCACCGACGTGATCATCACGACGCCGTTCAGGACCGCGACGCCGAACAGGGCGATGAACCCGACCGACGCCGAGAGGTTCAGGTTCAGGTCGCGCAGCCAGAGCGCCGCGACGCCGCCGACGAGGGCGAAGGGGACGTTCAGGATGACGAGCGCCGCCTGTCGTGCCAGGCGGAAGGTGAGGTAGAGGAGCGTGAAGATGATCGCGAGCGAGAGCGGCACGACGATCATCAGCCGCTTCGTGGCGCGCTGCTGGTTCTCGAACTGCCCGCCCCACTCGAGGTGGTACCCGGACGGCACTGTGACCTTCTCGCGGACCCGCTTCTGACCCTCGGCCACGAAGCTGCCGATGTCGCGGCCGCGGACGTTCGTCTGGACGACGAGCCGCCGCTGCCCCGACTCGTGGCTGATCGCCTCGGGGCCCGGGGCCGTCGCGACGCGCGCGACGTTGCCCAGCGGCACCTTCTCGCCGCCGGGCGCGGTCAGGAGGATCGACGCGATCGCCTCCGGGCTTCGGCGCAGCTCGTCGGGGAGGCGCACGACGACGGCGAAGCGTCGCGGCCCGTCCAGGACCTCGGTCGCCGTCTTCCCGCCGACGGCCGTCTCGACGACGTCCCTCACGTCGGCCACGTTGAGGCCGTAGCGCGCCATGCGCGTCCGGTCGAGGTCGATCTCCACCTGTGCGGCTCCCGAGAGGACCTCGACCTGCAGGTCCGCCGAGCCGCGCACCGTCTCGAGGACGCGGCGGACCTCCTCGCCGAGCCGTTCGAGCGTCGCGTTGTCGGGCCCGAAGACCTTCACGGCGACGTCGGCCTTCACGCCGGAGACGACCTCGTCGACGCGCATCGCCATCGGCTGCGTGAAGTTGATCTCCACCCCGGGCAGGTCGGCGAGCGCGACCGCCATCGCGTC
>CAVOJA010000040.1:0-12654 GCA_963696015.1 uncultured Holophagales bacterium | reverse complement strand
ATGTTGTGTCTGCCTGCTTGGTTCCAGTTGCATTGCTGAAGGAGAGGGCGACGACCTTCGACAGCTCCCCCTCGAAGTGTTTCAGCACGGTGCCGGTCAGCGTCCCTCCGATGAAGAGGAGGAGGAGCCAGCCGAGCCGGCTCCTCACGACGCGGGTGAGCGGAGCGCCGAAGTAGTCGAACTCGTGCTTCTCGTCCGGATCGCTCGGCGCGGCGACCGCGCCCATCGCGAGAGCGGCCTCCGTCTCGCGGGCGACGAGAACGTCGACGACGTCGTCCACCGTCACGACCCCGAGCGCCTTCCCTTCGTCGGTCACGACCGGCATCGCGTTGAAGCCGTACTTGGAGACGAGGCGGGCCACTTCCTCCTGGGGAGTCGTGGGGGAGACCGAGATGACGTCGTGCGTCATCAGCTCCCAGACCCTCCTCTCGGGCTCGGCAGGAAGGAGCTTGCGAAGCGACATCACTCCGACGAGACGCCCCTTCTCGCTGACGGCGTAGAGGTCGGCGACGGTGGCGACCTCGGGGTCGATCTTGCGCAGATGCGCCATGGTCTCGGCGACCGTCCAGTCGGGACCGACCTTGACGAAACGGTCGGTCATGAGCCGTCCCGCGGTTCCGGGCTCCCAGGCGAGGAGCCCGCGCGCGGCCGCGGCGTCCTTCGCGGACATCCGGTTCAGCACCGGGAGGCGGCGCTCCTCCGGCAGGAAGGACAGGAGCCGGGCCGAGTCGTCGGGCTCGAGCGAGTCGAGGGCCTGGGCGATCTTGGACGGCGGGAGGCGCGTGAGCGCCATCCGGAGGACGCCGCCCCCGAGATAGGAAAGGACCGCGCCGAGCTGGTCCTCGTGCAGCTGCTCCAGCACGGGAATGCGGTCTTCCCTCGGAATCGCCGCGAGAAGGTCGGCGACGTCGGCCGGGTGGAACTCGAGCAGGCCTTCGCGCAGCGCCGCCGGGTCGTCGCGGACGATCTCGAGGACGTCGGGGCCGAGGAGCTCTCCGATTCTCACGCCGGGCGAGTGTAGTCCGGCTTCGTGGTGCTCCGGAGCCGCATCAGACCGTGTCGACCTCGATTCGGCGAAGGGACCGAAGGACGAGGCGCGGCGGTCCGGTCCGAAGGGGAGCGTCGAAGAGAAGCGACCTCGGGCGGCCGGCGGAAGCGCGCGCGACGGTCTCGGGACGTAGCGTCTCGAGGAGGACGTGGCGAACGAGGACGGCCCCCTCGGCGGGGCCGAGGGCCCCGACGAGCCGGGGCTGTGGAAAGCCTGCCTCCGTGCCTGCGGGGCTTTCGCACGTCGGAATGGCCGCGGCCGGGAGCGAGGGCAGGGCCCGCGAGCCGTCCCTCTCGGGACGGAGGCAACTCGGCGTCGTAGGGAACCCGCAGGAGGCGCCGTCCGGACACGAGCCGGGCACGGCGGCAGGCCGGGCAGATCCGGAGCTGGCCCTCGCGATCGAGGGGGAAGGGGGACGCGCACTCGGGGCAGCGCATGGGCCGGAGGGCGGGCGGCGTCGCGGCGGTCCGGTCCCGTGCGGCGAGCTCCGACAGGAGAGACTCGAGGGCGGCACGCGAGAGGATCGCGGTGGCCTGGCGCGCGGCATCGTCGACGAGGACGCCGGCGCGCGAGCGGCCCGACGACACCGAGACGAGGCGGTACGCCCGGAGGACGGGAACCCGGGCGAGCGGGATTGCGACGGCGAGACGGGCGAGCGGCGGTGCGACGCCGGGAGCGCCGCCTCGGACGCTTCCGTCGGACGAACCGGCCTGGATGCGCTACGGGGCAGAGGAGCGGCCCGTCGCCCGCTTCTTCGAGAACGGCTGGGTTCGCTTCTTTCTCGTCGTCGCGTTCGTCCCTGCGGGCCTCCTGATGATCGCCGACCTCATCGACGACAACCGTCCGCCGGGGTACGTGCAGGAGCCCGTCGGGCGATGATCCGAGCAGGATGCGGCGTTCCGGCCGCGCGGGCGGGACTCGTCAACGGCATCCGAAAGGAGCTCCGATGCCCCGTTTCCTTCCCGTCGCGATCGCCGTCCTCCTCGCCGCCGTCACGTCCGCGGCGCATGCCTCGGACCGCGCTGCCGGTCTCGACGCGCAGTTCCGGACGATCGCCGTCGAGGCCGGCGGCACCCTCGGCGTGAGCGTCATCCACCTCGAGTCGGGGCGCGCGGCGGGGCTGAACGCGCACGGTCGCTTCCCGATGGCGAGCGTCTACAAGCTTCCCCTGGCGGTCGTCGTCTTCGCGAAGGTCGACGCCGGGGAGCTCTCCCTCGAGCAGGAGGTCGAGGTGCGGCCGGGCGAGCTGCGACGCACGGGCGCAAAGGTCGACTCGTGGACGCCCGGCTCTCGTGTGCCCGTCTCCAGGCTCCTCGACGCCATGATGACGACGAGCGACAACACGGCCTGCGACGTCCTCCTTCGCCTCCTCGGCGGGGCGCGGGTCGTGGATGCATGGCTCGACGCGCACGGCTACGCTGAGATCGACGTCAGCTGGAGCGAGCTGAGAATGGCGGCGGTCGCTTCCGGCGTCGGCGATCTCGCGAAAGACGGCGAGTGCGACCACGCCTGCCTCGACGCGCTCGTGGCACGGGTGCCCAGGGAGAAGCGCGCCGCCGCCGAGAGGGCCTTCGAGGCGGACCTCCGCAACACCGCCTCTCCCGAAGACCTCGCGCGGCTGCTCGTCGACCTGAAGAAGAAGAAGGGGAACCTCCTTTCGGGTCCCTCGACGGACGCTCTTCTCGCGATGATGCGCAGGAACACGACGGGCGACCGCCGGATTCGCGCGCTCCTGCCGGCGGGGACCGCCGTGTGGGACAAGACGGGCACGATGGGCCGGAGCGCCAACGACGTCGGGCTCGTCGAGCTGCCGGACGGGACGGGGACCATCGTCGTCGTCGCCCTCGTGAAGGAGTCCGCGAAGCGGGACGACGCGAGGGAGAAGGGGATCGCGAAGGTCGCGAAGGCGGCGTTCGACACGTTCGGGCGCTGAGGCGCCCCGGGGCTCAGGCTTCGGAGCTGCCGCGTGCCGCGGGCGAGAGAAGGGCGTCGGCCAGGTGCATCGGCGAGGTCCGTCCAACCCTCGATTATCCGACGGACCGGGCCTGGGCATTCACTGACCCTTCCACGTGCGACGGGCCTAGAATCGTCGCAACGCGGCACGGGCGAGGCGGGACGCGGAGATCGCGATCGTCGCCCTTTCGGACGCGGAGGCAGGGATGGTCGAACGGAGGATGCCCTGATGGCCCACGCGGGAAGAGTCCTCGTCGTCGACGACGACCCCGTGAACCGGGCCATCCTCGTCGGCAGCCTCGAGGCGCAGGGCTACTCTTCGGGCGTCGCGAGTGACGGCCGCGAGGCCCTTCGGGCGCTGAAGACAGAGGAGTACGACGTCGTCCTGCTCGACCTCGTCATGCCGGTCCTCGACGGTTTCGAGGTCCTCCGCACGATGAAGGAGGACGGCCGGCTCCGATCTCTCCCGGTGATCGTCGTCTCCGCTCTCGAGGAGATGGAAAACGTCGTCCGTTGCATCGAGATGGGTGCGGCCGACTACCTTCCGAAACCCTTCGACCCGGTGCTTTTACGGGCGCGGCTGAAGTCTTCGCTCGCGGACAAGCGCCTCCGCGACGTCGTCGAGGCGCACGTCATCGAGATCGAGGCCCTGGCCGAGCAGCTCAAGGTGAGGAACCGTTTCATCCAGGAGACCTTCGGCCGCTACCTCTCGGACGCCGTCGTGGCCGAGATCCTCGAGTCGCCCAACGGGCTGAGGCTCGGAGGCGAGAAGCGGAAGGTGACGATGCTCATGTCCGACCTGCGGGGCTTCTCGGCGATGGCCGAGCGGCTCGCGCCGGAGCAGGTCGTGAGGGTCATCAACAACTACCTCGGAACGATGGCGGAGGTCATCCTCGCCCACGACGGGACGATCGACGAGTTCATCGGGGACTCGGTCCTCGGCTTCTTCGGAGCGCCCGTGACGCGGGCGGACGACGCGCGGCGCGCCGTTGCCTGCGCCCTCGCGATGCAGAAGGGGATGGAGCGAGTCAATCGCCGGAACCGCGACGTGGGGCTTCCCGCCGTCGAGATGGGGATCGCCGTCCACACGGGGGACGTCGTCGTCGGGAACATCGGGTCCGAGAAGAGGGCCAAGTACGGTGCGGTCGGGGGACACGTGAACCTGACGGCGCGCATCGAGAGCTACACCTGCGGCGGCCAGGTCCTCATCTCAGAGCGAACGCTCGCCGAGGCGGGAGCGGGCGTCGTCACGGGCGGCTCGATCTCCGTCCGGGCGAAGGGCTTCCCCGAGCCGGTCCGGGTCCACGACCTCCTCGGCCTCGAGGAGGTTCCCGGCCTCGACCTCGAGCATCGGGCCGAGAGGCTTTGGCCGGTCGACCCCCCGCTCAAGGTCGTCTTCACCGTCCTCGAGGGGAAGCGTGTCGGTCGCGACGAGGAGCCGGCCGAGATCGTCGCCCTCTCGCGCTCCGGAGCGGCCCTCCGGTCCGAGGCCACCATCGAGGCGCTTTCCGATCTCAAGCTCCGAATCGTCTGCGGCGGCGGCCTCCTTCCCGGGGACCTCTACGTGAAGGCCATCCCAGTCCCCGACGGCCCCGGCGGCCTGACTCGCCTCCGCTTCACCTCCGTCCCCGTCGAGCTCGAAAACCTGATCCGGAGAGCGGGGTCAGGTCTTGATTTTCTATTGTAGAATCTCTAGATGGCACGTCCCCTCCGACTCGAGCACCCCGGCGCCATCTGGCACGTCACCGCGCGCGGGAACGAACGCGGCGACGTGTTCCGCGACGACGTGGACCGGGAGGAGTTCCTCTCCGTCCTCGGGAGAACGATCTCCCTTTACGGCTGGCGTCTCCACGCCTACGTCCTGATGGGGAACCATTACCACCTTCTCGTCGAGACGCCCGAGCCGACCCTCTCGCGAGGGATGCGCGACCTGAACGGCGTCACGACGCAGCGCTTCAACCGGCGTCACGGCCGGACGGGGCATCTCTTCGAAGGACGATTCAAGGCGATCCTCGTCGAGAGGGAGGCACACCTGCTCGAGGTCGCTCGATACGTCGTCCTGAACCCGGTAAAGGTCGGACTCGCCCGGTCCGCGGCGGGCTGGACCTGGTCGAGCTACAGAGCCACGGCCGGCCTCGTCGAGGGGCCCGAGTGGCTCGACACGGACTGGACGCTCGAGCAGTTCGGCCGGAGACCGGCGGAGGCGCGCAGACGCTACGCCAGCTTCGTCGCGGACGGGAAGGAATCGGGCTACGACCCCTGGAGTCACCTTCGCGGGCAGGTCTTCCTCGGGTCCGAGGGATTCGCGCGGGAGGCGGGGCGGAAGGCGAACCGGAAGGCCGCGACCAAGGAAGTACCGCGTGCCCAGCGCGAGCCTGCGACGCGGGCGCTGGACGAGGTCGCGGCGGCCTTCGCGGCTGCGCGGAAGCTGTCGCTCGAGGAGATGGCCGGGGCTCCGAGAAAGCACCTCGTCGACCGCGCGCTCCTCGCCTGGGCTCTCCGTTCGCGCTCCCGTGCGCCGCTCGCCACGATCGCCGGCCTTCTCGGCGTCGGCATCGCGCAGGCCTCGGTTCTCGTCCGGCGGGGAGAGGCCCTCGTCGTCCAGGATATGAAGCTGGCGGCGTCCGTCGAGAAGCTCTGATGGGTGGGCCTGGCGGGCCGGCCTCGTCCAGCGTCGGCGACTCCCCGGTGCGGGGCCTCGTCGTCGTCCAGGGCGACATCACGCGTGAGGCGGTGGATGCGATCGTGAACGCCGCGAACTCCTCCCTCCTCGGCGGCGGCGGCGTCGACGGCGCGATCCACCGCGCGGCCGGACCCGGGCTGCTCGATGAGTGCCGCGGGCTCGGCGGTTGTCCTCCGGGCGAAGCGCGCATGACGAAGGGGTACGGGCTCCCCGCCCGCCACGTCATCCACACCGTCGGTCCGATCTGGGAGGGTGGCCTCGCGGGAGAGGACGAGACCCTGGCGAGCTGCTACAGGGAGTCGTTGCGCCTCGCGGAAGGGGCGGGCCTGGCGAGCGTCGCGTTCCCGTCGATCTCGACGGGGATCTATGGCTTTCCGATCGAACGGGCCTGTCGTATCGCGGTTCGCGAGATCCGTTCCTTCCTCGCCACGGCGACGAACGTGACGGCCGTGAAGGCCGTCACGTTCAGCGCGCGGGATCTCGACGTCTACCGCGCGGCCGCGGCCGAGCCGCTATAATGGAAAATCAAGACCTGACCCCATTCCTCGTCGCGGGGGCGAGCGGGCTGGTGGGAAGCGCGCTCGTCCGGCGGTTGCTCGAAGACGAAGGCGGGGCGGGAGTGGTGGCTGTCGTGCGACGCCCTCTCGGCATCGTGGGGGGGCGGTTGGCGGAGGTCGTGACCGATTTCGGAAGGCCCGAGGGAGTCGCAGTGCCGCGAGTGCGCACGGCGTTCTGCACGCTCGGGACGACGATCGCGAAGGCGGGCTCGGAGGCCGCGTTTCGCGCAGTCGACGTCGAGGCCGTGGTCGCTTTCGCGCGGCTCGCCCGGCGGGCCGGAGCGACGCGCTTCCTTCTCGTGAGCGCCCTCGGCGCCGACTCGGGGTCGAGCGTCTTCTACAACCGGACGAAGGGCGAGGCCGAGGAGGCGGTGAAGGCCGTCGGCTTCGACGGAGTCGCCCTTTTCCGGCCGTCGCTCCTCGTGGGGGAGCGGGCGGAGAGCCGGCCGGCCGAACGGGTGGCGATCGTCGTCTCGGGCCTCTTCTCCTGGGCGATGGTCGGGCTGCTCTCGCGCTGGAAACCGGTTCCCGCCGAAGCGGTCGCCGCCGCGATGGTGGCCGTGGCGAACGGATCGTTCGCCGGCGTGCGTATCGTGGAGAACGAAGAGATTCACCGGCTCGCCCAGGTCCGGCCCGTGGGGCGCCGCGAGGACATGCTGTAGAATGGAAAATCAAGACCTGACCCTAGGGAGAACGACCTCCGAAGGAGCACAGCATGTCGAGCGACATCCCGGGCATTCCTCCCCTGCCCCCTCCGCCCGGCGGTGCCCCGCAGGTAGGGCTCCCGTGGGAGCGCCGCGCCGAGCTGGGCTTCGTCAACGCGTTCTTCGAGACGATCAAGCTCTTCATCACGAACCCCGCGGATGCGTGGCAGCGGACGAAGGAGAAGGGCGATTACGCCGAGCCGCTCATCTTCGCGATCCTCGTCTCGTGGATCGGCATCGCCGTCTCCAGCGTCTGGAGCGGCCTCTTCGGCCAGGCCTGGACTGCGTTCCTCCCGCCCGAGATGAAGGAGAAGCTCGGGGGAGCGATGGCGACGAACGCCGGCGCGCTCCTGATCCAGGTCGGGATCGCGCCGATCCTCGTCCTCATCGGGCTCTTCGTCGGCGCGGCGATCTACCACGTCAGCTTCATGATCGTCGGGGCGACGAAGGACTCCACCTCGGGTTTCGAGGGGACGTTCCGTACCGTCTCCTACGCGTCGGTCTCGAGCCTGGCGAACGTCATCCCGTTCGTCGGCGGTCTCGTGGCCGTCGTCTGGAACCTCATCCTGATGGTGATGGGCGCGGTCCGGATGCACCGGACGACGCAGGGGAAAGCAATCGCCGGGGTCCTGATCCCGCTCCTCCTCTGCTGTGTCTGCATCCTGGTCGTCGTGGCGCTCGTCATCGGCGGCCTCGCGGCGGCGTTCGCGAGGCACTGACGACGTGACGGAGCCCGGCGAGGCTGCGGCCGGCGACCCGCGGCGGCCGCCCGCCGTCCAGCTCGGGTTCCTCTGGGGGGCGGCCGCCGCGGCGGCCGCTCTCGCCCTCGCGATGCCGGGTCTCGTCTCGCGCGCTTCGTCGGCCCTTCCGCCCTGCCCGGTGAAGGCCCTTTCGGGCGTCCCCTGCCCGGCGTGCGGATGCGGACGGGCCGTGCTCGCCCTCGCGAGGCTGGACCTGTCCGCCGCGTTCGTCTCGAACCCGCTCTTCGCCCTCTCGGCGCTGCTCTTCGTCATCGGCGGCCTCGCGGCGCTCGGCCTGGCGCTCTCGGGACGCGGTGTGAGCGAGCCCCGGACGCTCCCTTTCGCTCTTCGGGCCGGTCTGGTGCTCGTCGTCGCCCTGAACTGGACCTGGCTGCTCCTGGACGGGAGATGATGCGGCCATGAAACGCGCTGCGCCTGACGACCCGGCTGCCGAGTTCCGCGCGTACTTCGACGTGCTGCTCGAGTTCGTCGCTCGCCACCCGGTGGCCGGGAAGAAGATGGCGGCGCTCGGCATCTCCGGTCGCGGCGTCTTCCCCGACCTGAAGCTCGTCCTGAACCTCGGGCCTGCCAGCACGAAGCTCCGCGCGAAGGGAATTCACATCACCTGGAGCTGGGGCGCGGCGCCGAAGGGCTTCGTGGCCCAGGTCCTCGTCTCGTGCTCCTCTGCGCTCGCCCGCCGGCTCACGCAGGGGAAGGAGAATCCGGCCCTCGCTTTCGACCGGGGCGACGTCACGATGACGTCGCTCGACCCGTCAATTGACGAGCGGCGGGTCCTCGACCTTCTTCCGGTTCTCGTCCCCCTCCGCACCGACGTCGTCGCCGTCCTGAGGCAGGCCGGCCTCGAACGGTTCGTCCTGTAGCGCCGCCCTCTCCTCCGCCTCCCACGTCGCGAGGCGTGCGGCCCTTCTTCCCCGGGCGACTCGTACCGCCCATGCCGCGAGGAGGACGATGGCGAACCAGACGGCGGCCGTCGACGTCAGGATCGGCAGCCACCGCTCCGGGCTCCGGTGCGACGTCCAGAAAACCGCCGTCTCGTCGCGGAAGGCGACACCCGTGGAGCTCCGGAACGCCTCCTCGAAGGACTCGCCTGCGCCCATCCGGCGCAGGACCCGTTGCGGGAAGGCGGAGCCGTGGCGGGCGAGAAGGTCACCGAAGAAGGCCGAGGAGAGCGAGTAAGCCCGGTTCGCCTCGCTTCTCCCTCCCTGGAAGAGCCCGTCGACCTGCGCGAACCTCAGGCGCGGCCCGGTCAGGATGGCGAGCGCCTCGCGGACGTCGTCCTCGATCACGCGCTCGCGTCCCGCGGCCATCGCGAGCCCTTCGTGGAACCAGCGAGGCACCGTCCTGCCGTTCGCAGCCCGGAACGTCAGGACGTGGGCCACTTCGTGCCTCACGACGTCGGGCAGGCCGTCGTCCGGCCAGACCGGGGTCCGGGTGGGGATGAGGACGACGGTCCCCGCAGGCGGATCGGCGTACGCCACGGCCCAGGAGGGCGCGCGCCCGGCGAGGGGGCTTCCCTCGGGGGTGACGAGGACCCGGACGTCGCCCGGCTCCCAGAGCCCCGTCAGCTCCATCGCAGGCAGAAAGGCCTTCGGGTCGAGCCGCTCCACCTCCCGCGCGTACGCGGCGAGAGCGGGGGGCGCCTCGACGACGAGGCGAGGCGGCGCCGAAACGGCGACGGCGGCCCCGAGAAAGGCCGCCGTCCCGACCAGGATCCGTGAGACGAATCGCGCCGTCAGCGCTTCCACTTCTTCAGGATGTCGATGACGTTGTCTCCGATCCGCAGGAGGTTCTCATTCGAAGAGCCGCCGATGTGTGGGGTCATGACGACATTCGGGGCCGTGAGGAGCGGGCACGAAGGGTCCGGCGGGTCGCTGTAGAAGACGTCGGTCGCGTAGGCCCGGACCTTCCCGCTCTTCAGCGCCTCGGCGAGGTCCACCTCGACGACGACCTTGCCGCGGGCGGTGTTGAGGAGGATGACGCCGTCCTTCATCTTCGCGATCGCGTGCCTGTCGATCATCCCCTTCGTCTCGGCAGTGAGCGGCAGGTGGATCGAAATGAAGTCGCAGACGGAGTAGAACTCGTCGTCGTCCTCGATCATCTCGGCCAGGGCGTGATTGGAGATGTAGTGGTCGTGGGCCACGACGCGCATCCCGAACGCCAGGGCGCGACGGGCGACCTCGGTGCCGATGAGGCCGGCGCCGAGGAGGCCGAGCGTCTTGCCGTAGAGCTCGGTCCGCTTCAGCTCCTTCTTGAGGAACTTGCCTTCCTTGATGCCGTTGTGCCCTTCGATGATCCGGTTGGGAACGACCATCATCAAGGCGATCGTCAGCTCGGCGACGGCGATGGACGAGGCGCGCGGCGTGTTCTTGACCTCGATTCCCTTCCCCCGTGCGGCCTCGACGTCGATGTTGTCGAGGCCCACGCCGCCGCGAATGATCAGCTTCAGCCGCGGGGCGCCCTCGAGGTACTCCTTCGTGACCTTCGTCTTCGACCGGACGAGAAGGACGTCTGCATCGGCGACCTTCGACGCGTCCGACGTGACCTCGCCGAACGCCGCGAGGCGGCCGGGGAGGGAATCATCGAAGGCGTCGGCGATCAGGATCTTCATCTCTTCCTCCTGGTGAGTCCGGGCGCCGCGGCGCCCACCGGCCATTCTAGGACGGAAGGGGAGGCAGGAGCCGGCCCGCGGCCGCGACCGCCGTTCCGGCTCGCGGGCGCTACCATCCCCGCCATGAGCCCAGAGATCGAGCTTCCCGCGGACCGCCTCGCCGGGGCGCGCTCCCGCGTCGCCGCCGCCCGTCGGGTCGTCGTCAAGGTGGGGACGAACGTCGTCATGACCGACGACGGCGCCCTCGCCCTCGGACGCCTCTACGGCCTGATCGAGGCGGTGGCGGGCGAACGTCGTCACGGGCGCGAGATGGTCGTCGTCTCCTCCGGGGCGGTCGGCCTGGGGGCCCAGAGGCTGGGCCTCGCCGGGAGGGCGAAGCCGCTCGTCCTGAAGCAGGCGTGCGCGGCGATCGGGCAGGGGCGACTCATGTCGATCTGGGCCGACGCCTTCGAGAAGGTCGGCGTCACCGCGGCGCAGGTCCTCCTGACCGAGGACGACTTCGCGAGCCGCGGCCGCTACCTCGCGCTCCGGGCCACGCTCGACGAGCTGCTCTCCCTGGGCGTCGTGCCGGTCCTGAACGAGAACGACACCGTGGGGACGGCCGAGCTCGAGGCGCCGGCGGGCCACGTCTTTGGCGACAACGACAAGCTCTCGGCCCTCGTGGCGAGCAAGGTCGGGGCGGATCTCCTCGTCATCCTCTCCGACGTCGACGGCCTTCACACCGCCAACCCCGCCCGCAACCGTTCGGCGCGGCGGATTCCCGTCGTCGCGGAGGTGAACGCCGGGATCCGTGCGCTCGCGGAAGGAGCCGGCGCCCGAGGACGGGGTGGGATGGCGACCAAGCTCGAGGCCGCCGCCATCGCCACCGCCTCCGGCGCGCTCGCGGTCGTCGCGAGCGGCCGCAGGCCCGGGGTTCTCGAGGAGATCCTCGCCGGGGGAGACGCCGGGACACTCTTCCTCCCGAAGAGCACCCTGACCGGCAAGCGGCGCTGGATCGCCTGGGCGGCCCTCCCGGCCGGCGTGATCCACGTCAACGACGGCGCCCGCGAGGCGCTGGTTTCCGGAAAGGCGTCGCTTCTTCCCGCCGGCGTCACGCGCATCGAAGGGGAGTTCGAGAAGGGGGACGTGGTCCGGGTCCTCGGGAGCGACGGGGCGGAGTTCGCCCGCGGCCAGGTCAACTACGGCCGCGCCGACGCCGAGAAGCTCGTCGGCCGCCGCTCGGGCGAGGCGCGGGGGAGCGTCCCGAAGGGCTACGACGCTCTCGTGACGCGCAACAACGTCGTCGTGAGAGAGGCGGCAGGAGAGGAGGAGGTGACATGAGCACGGACGTTCGGGGAATCGCAGTTGCCGCGAAGGCCGCGTCCCGCCGTCTCGCCAATCTTCGGTCGGCCGCGAAGGATGCCGCTCTCGAGGCGATCGCCGCGCGCCTCGAGGCCGACGCCGCCTCGATCCTCGAGGCGAACGCGGCCGACGTCGCCGAGGCCGAGGCGCTCGCAGCCCGCGGCGAGATGACGGAAACGCTCCTGTCGCGGCTCCGGCTCGACGCAGCGAAGCTCGCCGGGATGATCGACGGCGTCCGTGCGGTGGCGCGGCTCGAGGACCCGGCAGGCCGCGTCCTCGCGCGGACGCTCCTCGACGACGGCCTCGTCCTGGAGAAGGTCTCGTGCCCGCTCGGGGTCCTCGCGATCGTCTTCGAGGCTCGCCCCGACGCAGTGACGCAGATCTCGGCGCTGGCCCTCGAGTCGGGGAACGCCGTGATCCTGAAGGGGGGGCGCGAGGCGGCGCGAAGCACGGCTGCGCTCGTAGAGGCGATCCGGGCGGGGCTGGGGAGGGCGGGACTCCCGGAGGACGCGGTCCAGTCGATCGCCGACCGCGAGTCGGTCGACGCCCTCCTCGCTCTCGACGACCTCGTCGACCTCGTCATCCCGCGCGGGTCGAACGCCCTCGTGACGTCGATCCAGGAGCGGACGCGGATTCCCGTCCTCGGGCACGCCGAAGGGGTTTGCCACGTCTACGTCGACGCGGCGGCGAGCCCGGAGATGGCGCTCTCCATCGTCCTCGACTCCAAGCTGACCTACCCGGCGGCCTGCAACGCCGTGGAGACCGTCCTCGTCCACCGCGCGACCGTGGCCGACGTGATGCTCCCGCTCCTGGGAACTCTCCTCGAGAAGGGGGTCGAGGTGCGCGGCTGCGAGGAAACCTGCGCCGCGGCGCACGGGCGACCGGTCACCCCGGCGACGGAGGAGGACTGGCGGACGGAGTACGGCGCGCCGGTCATCTCGGTAAAGGTCGTCGAGAGCCTCGACGAGGCGATCGCCTGGGTGAACCGCTACGGCTCGT
>CAVOJA010000039.1:0-41156 GCA_963696015.1 uncultured Holophagales bacterium | reverse complement strand
CTCCACCTTCAGGCCGAAGGACACCTCGAGACCGGTGACCGGCTCGAGCGTGGCGTACCAGCGACCGGACGGCGGGGGCGTCTGTGCGGCGAGGAGCTGCGGGAGGAGGGCGGCGGTCGCAAACGCGGCGGAACGGAACGGAAGGCGCATCGTGGAAGCGTAACCCGTCCGACTGTTTCCGAGTACCGGACCCGGGCCTCTGGGCGGAGGACCCGGGTCCGACGTGCGAGAGGGGGCGCCGGAGCGCCCCCCCGGAGCGCCCCCCTTGGTATTCCGGTGAAGAACGACCGAACGACGGACCGTCAGTCCATGTGGGCGATGATCTGGTCTCCGAACTCGCTGCACTTGACCTCGGTGGCCCCTTCGGTGAGCCGGGCGAAGTCGTAGGTCACCTTCTTGGCGCCGATGGCACCGTCCATCCCCTTGATGACGAGGTCTGCCGCCTCGGTCCAGCCCATGTACCGGAACATCATCTCGCCGGAGAGGACGACCGAGCCGGGGTTGACCTTGTCCAGGTCGGCGTACTTCGGCGCCGTGCCGTGCGTCGCCTCGAAGACGGCGTGGCCGGTGTCGTAGTTCACGTTCCCGCCCGGGGCGATCCCGATGCCCCCCACCTGCGCCGCGAGGGCGTCGGAGAGGTAGTCGCCGTTCAGGTTCAGGGTCGCTATGACGTCGGTCTCCTGGGGACGGGTCAGGACCTGCTGAAGGGTGATGTCGGCGATGGCGTCCTTGATCAGGACCTTCCCCGAGGCGAGGGCGGCCTTCTGCTCGGCGTCGGCGGCCGGTCCGCCCGAGGCCTTCTTCGTCCGCTCCCACTGGTCCCACGTGTAGGTCTCCGCGGCGAACTCGCGCTCCGCCAGCTCGTAGCCCCAGCTCCGGAAGGCACCTTCCGTGAACTTCATGATGTTGCCCTTGTGGACGATGGTGACGCTCTTCCTCTTGTTCGCGATCGCGTAGCGGATCGCGGCGCGGACGAGCCGCTCGGTCCCTTCCTTCGAGACGGGCTTGAAGCCGATGGCCGCCGTCTCGGGAAAGCGGATCTTCTTGTACATCGCCGGCCAGTTCGCCTTCAGGAACTCGAGGACCTTCTTCGCGTCGTTGCTCCCGGACTCGAACTCGATACCGGTGTAGATGTCCTCGGTGTTCTCCCGGAAGATCACCATGTCGACGTTCTCGGGCCGCTTCACCGGCGAGGGGACGCCCTTGAACCAGCGCACCGGCCGGAGGCAGACGTAGAGGTCGAGGAGCTGGCGGAGGGCGACGTTCAGCGACCGGATACCGCCGCCGATCGGCGTCGTCAGCGGCCCCTTGATGCCGACGAGGTAGTCCTTGAACGCCTGGACCGTCTCGTCGGGAAGCCACGTTCCGAGAGCGTCGTACGACTTCTGGCCCGCGAGGACCTCCCTCCAGGCGATCTTCCGCTTCCCGCCGTAGGCCTTCGCCACGGCGGCGTCCAGGACCCGAACGGAGGCGCGCCAGATGTCTGGGCCCGTACCGTCACCTTCGATGAAGGGGATGATGGGGTTGTCGGGAACGACGAGCTTTCCGTCGACGATGCGGATCGTCTCTCCGTTCGGCGGGGCGGGCATCTTGGAATCGGCCATCTCGAAACCTCCGGAGCCGCGGATTCTAAAGGCGCCGGGGCGGCCCGACAAACCGACGCGCGGAGCACCGGTCAGATCAGCCCGCCGCGGGGTACCGGAGCCGGCGCCCGGGCGGATACGGAAAGACGTCGAGGACTTCCCCGGCGGCGTGCCGGCGCTTCATGTCGTTCCAGAACTCCGGCCTCACGAGGTCCGCGTGCGCCCCGGCGAAGAGGAGCCGGAGCGGCTTCGAAAACCCCATGAAGGTCAGGAACTCCTCGGGGAAGACGTCTCGCGGGCCGACGTAGAAGCTCGGGCCATCTCCCCCGCCGCCGTCCTCGTCGTCCGGCAGCTCCCGAAAGTCGCAGTCCGTCACCGCGCAAAGCTCGTCGTAGTCGTAGAAGACGACGCGGCCGTGCCGTGTCACACCGAAGTTCTTGACGAGGAGGTCCCCCGGGAAGATGTTCGTCGACGCGAGGTCGCGAAGGGCCCGGCCGAAGTCGAGGACGGCTTCCCGCACCTTCTCCTCCGGCGCTTCGCGGACGAAGAGGTTCAGGGGCGCGACGCGTCGCTCGGTGTAGAGGTGCCGGATGACGACGTCGTCCCCCTGGAGGGCCACGGTCTCGGAGCACTCCGCCAGGAGCTCTTCCAGGATGTCCGGCGCGAAGCGGTCCCTCGCGAACTCGAGGAGCTCGTACTCCTGGATGTCGACGAGCCGGCCGGCCCGGTCGTGCTCGAAGACGAACTGGTACCGCTCCTTCACCTGGGTCCGGGTCACCGTTTTCGTCGGCCCGAAACGATCGCGAATCACCTTGAAGACGACGTCGTAGCCGGGCATGGTGAAGACGACCATCACCATTCCCTTCTCGCCCCTCGCCGTCTCGAACCGGTCGCCGGACCGCCCGAGGTGGCGGAGGAGGTCGCGGTAGAGCTCGGTCTTGCCGTGCTTGTTGTACCCGAGCGTCACGTAGAGCTCTGCGACCGGCTTGCGCGGGAGGATCGACTTCATGAACCGGACGACTCCCGCCGGCGCCTCGACGTCGACGTGGAAGTACGAGCGCGTGAAGCTGAAGACGACCGACACGTCGTCCTCGTCGAGGAGAACGGCGTCGACCACGACCCGGCCGTCCGGGTTCACGAGGGCGAGGACGAGCGGGAGAAACCTCTCGCCGCGGACGACCCGCCCGACGACGTAGGCCCCCTTGCTCCGGTAGAAGACCGGCTCGAGGAGCTCGACGAAGTCGAAGGCCGTATCGCCCCAGGTTGCCGTCAGGGCCTCGTCCACGGCGCGGGCCACGAGCTCGGTGTCTCCCTCGTAGTCGGCCCAGGGGATTCCGAACGCGTAGTCGTCGAGGACCTGGCGGACGACGGAGCAGGTCGAGAGGGCGCCGGGATAGGTCCTCACGGGCACGGCGCCGGGGGGAGGAAGGCCGGTGTCGCTCCCGAAGTGGACGAACTCCCGCTTCGCGTCGACGCCCACCGTCGTGAAGACCTTTCGCGTAACCGAGTTGAAGAACGTCTCGGCCAGCTCGAGGTCTCCGTGCCCGCCCATCAGCCAGGAGTACTCCCGTTTCATCGCCGACCAGAGGTCCGGCGACCGGCGCGCCTCTCCGAAGACCTCCTCGAGCGCCGCTACGACCCGGCGAACGACGTTCGTGTAGAGCGCCAGCCTCTCCACCATGTCCTGCTGGACGCCGTGCCAGTCGGCGGACTCGAAGTGGAAGGCGGAGCGGCGAGTGATCCGGCGAAAGCCCGAGCGGTACTGCTCGAAACCCCACTTGACGAGGATCGCGCCCTTGCGGGCTATGAGGCCGTCGGCTCCACACATGACGCGCGAGAGGATACGGCAGGGCGAGGGACGATTCCCCCCGGTCCGGACCAGCTCCAGAGCGTTGCATCCGGACCCGCGGTGTAGTGCGGCGTGGCGCCCCGCCAACCAGAACCCGGGAATGACGCCGGGGCTCAGGACGAGACGAACCGTCCCGAGCCCCGGTGCCTGCTCAACCGGTCAGACGCCCCTTCTCATCACGAAGAGCCCGGCGGAGCCGAGTGCCGCGGCGAGGAGCATCAGGCCCCATGCAGACGTCGCTGGAATCGCCGTACCCGACGGATCCAGGACGGTAACGATCGCGGCACTCTGCACGGAGGACCCTCCCGTGAACGTCGCAGTGGCGGTATTGGTGGACGGCCCGGCGACGGAGGGGGTCACGGGAATCGTGATCGTAGAAGAACCGCCTGCCGCCAGTGTCGGGATCGAGCAGGACACCGCCTGGGCCGCCACGACGCAGCTGCCAGACGGGGCGATCGTGACGGCGCCGACGAGAAGGCCGGCGGGAACGGTGTCGGTCACCTGGACCGAAGCCGCCGCCGCACCGCCGGTGTTGGAGACGACGATCTGGAAGCTGAAGGGAGTGCCGAGGATCGGCGTCGGCGTCGAAGCCGTTTTCAGGATCGTCAGGGCTGCCGGCGTCGACTGCACCGTCGTCGTCACCGGTGGTCCAAAGATCGGTGAAATGCCGGTCCCCTCGATCGTGTAGCTGGCGTTCACGATGTCACCGCCCGTGGCGGTGACCGACACCGTGAACGACACGGTCTGCCCGGTCACGCCGGCTCCAACGGCGCCGATGTTCCACGTTACCGCCCCGCCACTCTGGATGCCGCCACCCGTCGCCGAGACGAACGTCGTTCCCGCCGGCAGCGTCTCCCTGATGACGACGCCGCTTGCTGCCGCGCCGCCCGTGTTCCCATAGGTGATCGTGTAGGTGAGCTGAGCGCCCGACGCGACCGACGCGGGCGCGCTCTTGCTCACGGTCAGGCCCGGTGCGAGGCCCGGGGGAAGGAAGCGGACGGCTCCCGCGCCGCGGCCCCGGGTATCCGGCGGTCCAGCCGAGCCGATCACCACGGCAAACGAAGTGGCGCCTGCGGCGGTGAACGGGGCCCGGACGAATGCCGCCGGAAGCTGCAATCCGCCGCTGTTGCCGGTGAAGACCGCGAGCTGGCCGTCCGCGCTGATTCCGACGTCTTCGAAGCCCCCGGTGCAGGCGGCGGGGATCGGGAGGGTCTCCACCACGGAGGCCGCAGTGAACGGCGCAGATATCGCGAACGCGGTGAGGGCCGCAGAGGCGTCACTTACGAGCGCTTTCGTGCCGTCGGGAGTGATCTGGATCCCATCCAGCCCAATGGCACCGGCTATCGTGAGGGTCGTACCGGTCGAAGCCGCCGAGAAAGGAGCGGTGAAGATCTCGACGACGCTCGAGAGCTTCGTGACGAGAATCGTATTCCCGTCCGCGGACAGGGCGAGCGCCCCGCTGCTTTCGTTGCCGGAGACGGGGATCGTGAAGGCGACCGCGGAATAGGGAGGGTCCAGCGCAGAGATCCCCGCTGTCGTGTAGACGAAGGCCCGTCCCGACGGAGCGAAGCTGATCGCCTCTGTCTGGTAGGAGGCGATCTGGCCCGGAAGAGCCACAGCCGTGATCGCAGCCCCCGCCACAAACGGAGCCTGGATGACGCTCAGCGTCGTCGAACTGCCGCAAACCAGGGCGAAACCGAGGCTCGGCGCTACGGCGATCGTCCCCGTTCCGTTGTAGGACGGCGAGGTCGCGATCGTCGAGACGAGCGAGGCGGTCGAGATCTGTACGTTGAAGACACGGCCGTTGTTGAAGTCCGAGATCAGCGCGCTGTCCGCCCCGAAATAGCTGACTCCGTGCGGCCTGGCGCCGACAGGAAGGCCCGGAACGGCGATCTGGGCGGGCGTCGGCAGGCCGGAGTTCGGGGTCTGCAGGACAACGGCCAGGCTGCCGTCACCGATCGTGCCCATGATCGCCTGGCCGAGAAGCGGTGCCGGCGCGAAGACGCTCACCATCATAGAAAGAGCCAGGCCACGAAGCCATGTGCGCATTTGTCCCTCCTTGCCTCGAAAAAAAATGACAGTAGCAACCCGTCGAACGGGAGTCAAGCGAGCCGGTCTCGTTTTCAGGAGAATCGAGGCAACGCGTCGAGAGCGCGAGGACCTTCGCTATCGCGGCGGGTACCCGGTGATGTCGCGGATCTCCTCGTAGAGCGGCTGCAGCCGGTCGTACATCTTGAGGTAGACACGCCGGTAGAGCCGGTCGTAGAGATCCGACGTCGCGAGATCGGGAACGAAGACGCGGCCCAGCCGCGTCATGGACGCGACGGCGGCATCGAAGGACGGGTGGAGGCCGAGCCCGACGGCGGCGTCGATGGCCGCTCCGAGCCCCGACGCCTCCGTGACGTGGGGACGCGCCGCCGGCATGCCGAAGACGTCCGCGGTGATCTGCATCGCCGCGTCGCTCTGGGCGCCGCCACCGGCCACGCGCAGCTGGGTGATCGCCACGCCGCTTCGCTTCTCCGACCGCTCCTTCCCCTCGCGGAGCGCGTAAGCGAGCCCCTCGAGGATGGCGCGGTAGAGATGGGAACGGGTGTGGACGTCGCCGAAGCCGATGACGGCCCCCTTCGCCTCGGGGCCGGGGCTCCTCACTCCCGGGGACCAGTAGGGCTGGAGCACCAGGCCCATCGACCCGGGCGGGACCTGCGAGACGAGCTCGTCGAAGAGCGCCTCGGCCGGGAGCCCGTCCTCCCGGGCCCGCGCCTCCTCGGCCTGGCCGAACTGCTCTTTGAACCAGGTCACCATCCAGAAGCCGCGGTAGATCTGGATCTCGAGGCTGTAGGACCCGGGGATCGCCGCCGGGTAGGGCGGCAGGAGCGGCATCGGCTCGACGTAGCGGCGATGGGTCGTGTTGATCGTCGCCGTCGTGCCATAGCTGAGGCAGGCGATGTACGGCTCGAGACACCCGGAGCCGAGGGCCTCGCAAGCCTTGTCGGCCGCGGCGGCGATCACAGGGAGGCCCTTCGGAAGGCCGGTTGCCTCGGCCGCCTCGGCCGTCAGCTCGCCGAGCCGCCCACCGGGGGGAACGAGCTCCGGCAGCTGCTCGCGGCGAACGGGGAGCGCATCCCACTTCCAGTCGAGGCGTCCTGCCCATCGGAGGCGCCGGTAGTCGAACGGGACGTAGCCGACCTGGCCCCCGGAAGAATCGACGAACCGCCCCGTGAGCCGGTGGGCGAGAAAGCCCGAGAGGAAGAGGTATCGCTCCGTCTTCTTCCAGGTTTCGGCCTCGTGCCGGGCGAGCCAGTGGGCCTCGGCCTCGGCCTGAAAGTAGCCGACCGTCTCGGACATGCCCGAGACGCGGAAGAGCATCCCCCAGAGGCCGCCGACGGGCAGGACTCCCTCCGTCCTGCGCTGGTCGAGCCAGACGATCGCCGGGCGGAGCGGTCGCCCCTTCCCGTCCGAACAGATCATCGTCGCCCGCTGCGTCGTGACGGCCAGGCCGGCGATCGCGTCGCGCCGGACGTCCGGGCGCGCGAGGAGCCCCCGGGTCGCCTCGCAAACCGTCTGCCAGTAGAGCTCCGGGTCCTGCTCGGCGAAACCCGGCGGTCCCGGGACGTACGGCTCGATCGGGACGCGGCTCCGCGCGAGGAGATTGCCGGAGAGGTCGAACAGGAGCGCCCGGACGCTCTGCGTCCCGTGGTCGATCGCGAGGAGCTGGTCGCCGCTCACGCGCAGAGAGCGGGAGCGGCTTCCGCCGCAGGCTCCGCGGGCACCGCAGGAGCAGCGTAATTCGCGCGCCACCTCGCGAGGTACATCTGCTCTTCCATCGACCAGCGTCCATCATCCCATGCCAGCTCGTCCCGGCAGACCTCGCGCAGGCGCGGAAGAAGCGAGGCCCCGCCGTCGGGGAGGAGGAGGCCGGCCCTCACCCGGCGCAGGAGCAGGTCGTCGAGCCGAACGACCTTCTCGGCGCGTGCCGCCCGCCGAAGCTCGGCCCAGAGGTAGGGCGTGCCCGGGATCGCCTCGAGCTCTCCCGGTCGCGCCTCTGAGACGACCGACGCCGCCGCGCGCCCGTACCTCCCGGCAAGACGGCGGGCTGCGCCCGCGTCGAGGCCCCGAAGAGGCGAAAGGTCGACCCCGCCCGCACGGAAGACGCGGGCGTCGGCACCGACGCTCGACAGGGCCGGGAGCCGCCTGCGGAGAAGCTCCAGTGCGTCGAGCGCGATGAGGCGAAACGTCGTCAGCTTCCCGCCCGTCACCGTCAGGAGCCCCGCCTCCTCCCAGAGGACGTGCTCACGGCTCTCTTCGGACGGCCTCGCCTTCCCCGTTCCGATCACGGGCCTCACCCCCGCGAAGCTCGAGATCGCGTCCGACGCCGAGAGAGAGAGCGAGGGAAAGGCCGCACGCGCCCCCTCGAGCAGGTAGGCGGTTTCCGGCGCCGCGATCGAGGGCTCCTCGTCCAGCGGCGCCGAGTGGTCGAGGTCGGTCGTTCCGAGGAGCGTGAGACCTTCCCACGGGTAGGCGAACAGGGGCCGGCCGTCGACCAGGTGACGAAAGGTCACCGCCTGTGCCACCGGAAAGCGCCAGGCCGGGAAGAGGAGGTGGCTTCCACGCAGGGGTCGAATCCGGGGCCGGCCCCCCACTTCGCTGCGCAGGCGATCGGCCCACGCGCCGGTGGCGTTCACGACGGCCGCGGCCCTCACCTCGCGCTCCTCCCCTCCCACGAGGTCGTGCAGGACCGCGCCGGAGACGGTTCCCTTCTCCCGGAGGAGCCCCTCGCAGCGGACGTAGTTCAGGGTCCGCGCGCCTTCGGCCTCCGCCTCGAGCAGGACGCGCAGGACGAGCCGCGCGTCGTCCGTCGTGGCGTCCGAGTAGGAAAAGCCCCCTTCGAGGCCCGGCGCTCCGGCGTGCGGGGCACGGAGGAGGAACTCATCGCGGGTCAGGCGTGCGTGCGGCCCCCGACGTGCGATGAGGCCGTACACGACGAGACCCGTCCCGACCAGAGCACGGCCCGGATGGTCGCCCCGGTGCAGGGCGAAGAGGAAACCGATCGGCTCGACCAGGCCGGACGCTTCCGCCAGCAGCCGGTCCCGTTCGCGCACCGCGTCCCAGGTCAGCTTCACGTTTCCTTCCGCGAGATAGCGCAACCCCCCGTGCACGAGCTTGGACGATCTGCTCGACGTCCCGGAGGCGAAGTCACCCTGCTCGACGAGGAAGACCGACAGGCCCGCACGTGCCGCCTCGAGAGCGATACCGGCCCCGGTGATGCCTCCTCCCACGACCAGGAGGTCGTACGACGGGCGAAGGCGTGCCCAGTCCTCGGCCCGCGTCATGCCACGAGCTTCCCCGGGTTCAGGAGACCGTCGGGGTCGAACGTGCGGAAGACCTCGCGGAGCGCCCGGAGGCCGAGCTCGCCCTTCTCGGCCGCGAGCCACGGCGCGTGGTCCGTTCCGACGCCGTGCTGGTGGCTGATCGTTCCGCCCCCTGCAACGATGGCGTCGGACGCCGCCGTCTTGAGCTTCCGCCAGCGGGCGAGGTTGACGTCCGGGTCGGCGCCGAGGCGGAAAAGGTACGTCGTGTAGAGGCTCGAACCGTCGAGGTAGACGTGCGACACGTGCGTGAAGGCGTGGACCCGCTCGCTCTCGCCTGCGAGCCCGGTGCGAAGGGCAGCCTCGACCGAGGCCAGGAGCGCGGGGACACGGCTCCAGGGAGCCGCCGTCTCGAGGGTGTCGATGGCCCAGCCCGCCTCCCACAGGGCGTTCCTGAGGTAAGGGGCCCGGAACCGGTTCTTGTGCCACTCCCGGCCGAACGCCTTCCCCGCGGCCACGCCGCCACGCATCGCGAGCGCCCCGAGCGCCTGCCTCCGCGTCTGTCGCACGAGGTTCTCGCTCCCGGAGATTCCGACGAGGAGGAGGCACTTCTCTTCCCGGGCGCCCCGGAGCGAGAGGTACGTCTCGAGGGCACGGATGAGCCGGTCGTGCCCGGCGAGCAGGAGCGTCGTGCGGGTCTCCTCGGGAGTCGAGAGGCGGAGCATCGAGAGCGGGAGGCGCATCGCGGCCAGGTCGCGGACCGCGGCGATCGCCGACGGAAAGTCGGGAAGGAAGACGCCGTGGACCTCCTCGACCGCCGGAACGGGTGAGACGCGGACCGTCCCCTCGGTCACGACGCCCATCCGTCCCTCGCTCCCCAGCACCAGCTCGCGAAGGTCCGGACCGGCCGCCGACGCGGGGAACGGCGGCAGGTCGAGCGGTCCCGCCGGCGTCTCGACGCGCCCGCCGGCGAAGAGGCGTTCGACCCGTCCGTAGCCGAGGGACTGCTGGCCGCTCGAGCGGGTCGCGATCCACCCCCCGAGCGTCGAGAGCTCGAACGACTGCGGGAAGTGACCCAGCGTGAAGCCGCGGGCCCGGAGCGTCGCTTCGAGGTCGGGCCCCTTCACGCCCGCGCCGAACGTCGCGAGCCGGCTCGTCTCGTCGAACGAAAGGAGGCGCGAGAGGCGCGAGAGGTCCACCGTGACGACTGGCGCCTCGGAAGCCTGAGGGTTCACGTGGCCCGCCACGCTCGTCCCTCCGCCCCAGGGAATGAGGCGGGCGCCCCGGTCGCGCGCCCACGCCAGGAGCGCCGCCACGGCGCCACCGGTCTCGGGGAAGGCGACCGCGTCGGGAACCGCGCCGATCCGCCCGGAGCGAAGGGCGATCCAGTCGGGCAAGCTCTGCCCGCGCGCGTGCACGAGCCGCTCCCAGGGATCGAGCGACAGGAGGTCCTCCGCTTCGAGGCGGGAGGGAGAGACGGCGGTCAGCGCCTCTGCCGGCGTCGCGTCGCGCGGGGCCGTCCCGGGCCCTACCCACGCGGAGAGGGCCTGGACGGCCCGTGCGGGAAGTGCAGTGGAGATCGTGTCGTCTCCCCAGCCGTTCCAGCGCCTCACCGCCCGCCTCCCTTTGCGAGCTGCCGTGCGAGAGGCCGCCACAGGTCGACGCTCCGCTTCATCACGTCGCGCGTCACGCGTTCGGCTCCGCCCGCGTCGCCCGCGAGAGCCGCGGAACGGAGCGCCGTGTAGAAGCCGAGCGAAGCGGCCCGCGCCGCCGGTCGCTCGAAATAGAGCGCGGCCATCCGCGCGAAGAGCCCACGGAAGCCGTTCAGGATGAGCGTGTAGACGGGATTGCCCGAGGAGACGGCGAGCAGGTGGTGAAGCTCCCAGTCGTACGCGGTCCACTCGGCTGCGCCGGAGCCGAGCGCCTCCGACCGGGACAGGAACTCGGCGACGAGGGCCGGAGCCTGGCGGACCGCTTCCCGCGCGTAGGCCGGCGCGAGGACCTCTCGCACCTCGAGGAGCTGCTTCACGAAGCCCTTCGGGATCTCCCCGTGCTCGGCGAGGCCGGCGAGGACGTTGAGTCCTCCCTCGGTCCAGACGTCGTTCACGCGGGTCGGGAGTCCGTGCCTCACCGAAACGAACCCGTCCCGGTCGAGCTTCTTCAGGACCTCCCGAAGCGTCGGGCGCGTGACGCCGAGCGTCGCGGCCAGCTCCCGCTCGGGCGGAAGCCCCTCTCCGGGCGCCCAGCGGCCCGCGAGGAGGGCGGAGAGGAGCTCCTTCTCGGCGTGGGCGCCGGGGCGCAGGGCCGCGGAGGCGAAGGGGGCGAGCGCGCGGGCCGACGGCTTCCGGCCGCTGCCAGCGGGAGACGGCAAACTGGTATGAGGTCTTACCACATGGAAATTCTGCCGCGGCCGGATCGCCGCGTCAAGGGCTCGTCGTGACCTTCTCTCGCGAGACCCGTCCTCCGGCTCCTCTTGCCGGGAACCGTCGGGTTCCCCGCGGAGACGATCCGCCCCGCATTCCCCCTGATTCCGTATCATGTCCGGCGGGGGCTCGCCCCCCGGGAAGGAACCGTATGACCTCCCCTTCTCTCCTCCTCGACCTTCTCCAGCGCGACCAGCCCGCGATCCTGTCCGAGTCCTACGAAGGGATGACCCGCTGCCGGCTCACCAGCTACGAGGCGGCGGGGGCCGACGAGACGCGCCGCCGGTTCGCGCGCCTCTTCGCCCTCCTCGTCGACGCCGTCCGCGAAAGGGACCTCGAGCCCGTCCTCGCCTATGCCCGCGAGATCGCGCGGCAGCGGTTCGCAGAGGGGTTCGACCTCCAGGAGGTCCAGGTCGCCGTCAACATCCTCGAGGAAGCCGTCTGGCGCCGCGTGGTCAGGGAGATCCCTCCGGACGGTCTCGCAGAGGCGCTCGGACTCGTCAGCACCGTTCTCGGCGTCTGCAAGGACACGATGGCGTCGTCCTACGTCTCCCTCGCGACGAAGCGGCACGCGACGAGCCTCGACATGACGGCGCTCTTCCGCGGCACGCAGAACCGCTTCTATACGAACAGCACGGACTGACGGCGCGCCTCTCAGGGCGCCGGCGCGGCGGGCTCGGAAAGGAGCGCCTCGAGCGGAGGCAGGACATTCCGGGCGAGGATCCTCTGCCCTTCCGGATTCGGGTGGATACCGTCTTCCAGGTTCAGCTCTTTCTCTCCTGCCACGCCCTCGAGAAGGAACGGCACGAGCGACAGCCCCTCCTCCTTGGCGAGGCGCGGGAAGAGACGGCCGAACCCCTCCTGATACTGCGGTCCGTAGCTGGTCGGTATCAGCATTCCGCAGAGGAGGACGCGCGCTCCGGCCTCGCGCGCTTTCGTGAGGATCCCTCGGAGGTTTCTCTCGGTCTCGTCGAGCGGGAGTCCCCGGAGGCCGTCGTTGGCTCCCAGGGCGAGGACGACGACGTCCGGTTTCTGAGAGAGGACCCACTCCGCCCGCCGGAGGCCGCCGGCGGTCGTGTCGCCCGAAACCCCTGCGTTCACCGCGCGGATCGGCCGGCCCCGCTTCGCGAGCTCTTCCGCAACGACGGCCGGAAACGCCTGGTCGACCGGAAGGCCGAGCCCCGCCGTCAGGCTGTCGCCCAGGAAGACGACGAGGGGCGCGTCGGCGGGGACCGGTCGCACGGTTCCCGCGTCCCCGTTTGCCGCTCCGGCCGCGGAGCCCGAGGCTGATCGGTTTTCCCCGGCAGCGTCCGCCGGCGCCGCTCCGGGGTTCAGCGGGACGAGGTCTCGCGGGGTCGTCGAGCCCGCATCGGTTCCCTTCCCGCAACCGGCGAGGAGAAAAACCCCGAAGGCCAGGGCGAGGCAAACCGAGCGCCGCACGGCGGCGGATGTTACGGGAATGCGAGACTGCATTGCCTTCACACGACTTAGGTTCGTTCGGTGGCGCCGCGGTGGCGCCGTCCCGTCTTTTCGGCCCTTGCGATCGCCTCGACGGCCTCCGAGAGGTGCTCCGTCGAGAGGTGCGAATACCTGAGGGTCTGCCGGACGTCCGAATGCCCGAGGCTCTCCTTGATCTTGATGAGAGGGACGCCGGCCTGAGCTTGCCAGGAGGCTCCCGTGTGACGGATCGAATGGACGGAGAGGCCCTTCCGGAGCTGCGCGAGGTCCCGGGCCGTGTAGAAGGCGGTTCGGAGGGCCGAGGTCGACCAGGGCGAGCCGTCGGGCCGAGTGAAGACGGGAGCCCGGCCGACGCCTCGAGGGAGCTCCTCGAGGATCTCCGCGAGCTCCGGGCCGATCGGAAGGGACTTCGGCTCTCCCCGTTTCTTCGACATTTCGAAGGTGACGCGCCGGGCCGGCCCTCGAGTTCGACGCCTCCCCAGGTGAGGCCGGCCAGCTCGCCGCAGCGGGTCGCCGTCAGGAGGAGCGCCCGAAAGAAAGACACGGCCTCGGGCCGCCGGTCCTCGAGAGCCTCGAGGAACCGTTGCCATTCGTCGACCCGGAAGAAGTCCGTCTTCGGTGCCGGAACCGGCAGGGACTCGACGGCGCCTCGAGGAAGCGGGTCCCGTTCGATCCATCCGAAGGCAAACATCTTCCGGACGATCGCGAGGGACCACGTCACCTCAGCGTTGACGGTCGACGCCATGACCTTTTCGGCGAGCCGCTCCGTCTGGTAGGCCGCGACGTCGGAGGGCCGGAGAGTCGAGACGGGCCGCTTCCCGAAGCTCGCTTTCAGCCGGCCGGCGATCGTCTCGAGGTTGGAGAGCGTCCCTTCCGCGAGGCGGTTCCTTTGAACGGCGAGGTATTCGTCCGCGGCGTCGGCGAACGTGAGGCGCCGAGGGATCGGCCGGCCCTTGCTTGCGGAGGCCCGGGCGACGGCGAGCCGGTAGGCTGAAACGGCCTCGTCCCACGTCGTCTCCTTCGGGAGCGTCGTCTGGACGCGAGGCCCGGACTTCGATCCGGCCGCGGAGAGGCGGAACCGCCATCGCCCGTCCGCGAGCTGCCGAAGACCGGGCGCGCCCTTCACTTCTCGAGGCTCTCCCGGCGGACCTTCTCGACGATCGCGAGGACCCGGGTCACGTACTCCGTGATCGTGAGGCCGTACTCCTCGGCCGCCCGGACGACCTCGTCTTTCTGAAGCGGCGTCACGAGGATGTTGATTCGCTCCGTCTTCCTGACGAAGTGCTCTATCAGGCCTGGGTCAGCCCGGAGGGCGTCGGCCAGGAGGTCAAGGCCCCGAGAGTCCTCGGGAGTGAAGGAGGCGCGGGCGATGTTCACGCGGCCTCCCGGAGCTTTGCGGCGCGGCGGGCGATCATGAGGACGACGTTTGACGGCCATGATGTGGAGCCATTCTGCCGCGTTACCTGCCGCGCCTCCAGCTCGGCCGCGATCGCCCGGAGGGAGATTCCCCGCGCCCGCCATTCGAGGATGAGGCGGATAGCCTCCTGCTCGGCCGGGACCTCGACGAGGTCCTTTCCCTCGAGGCGGTAGCCGTAAGGGATCTTCCCGGAGATCCGGAGGCCCTGCCGGCGCTTGAACGCGAGGGCCGACGTCGTCCGCTCGGAGCAGAGATCCCGTTCGAACTCGGCCAGGACGGCGAGCATCCGGAAGACCATCTTCCCGGCCGCTGAGGTCGTGTCGATCGCCTCGGAGAGGGAGACGAGGTCGGCGCCGGACTTCTCGAGGCGCTCGGCGATCGTCAGGGCGTCTCTCGTCGACCTCGCGACCCTCGAGAGGCTGTAGACGACGAGAGGCGCCCGGCGCTTGCAGGCGTCGACGAGGGCCGCTTGCAGGCCCGGCCGGTTGTCCGCACGGCCGCCGGAAAGCCCGGCGTCGACGTAGCAGGCCGCGAGGGTGAGGCCGTTCGCCGTCGCCCATCCTTCGATCCGCTCCCGCTGAGCCTCGAGGCTCACGCCTTCGGACGCCTGACGCTCGGTCGAAACCCGGACGTAACCGACGGCGGCTGTCTGATGCGTTTTCATGACCCTAATGTGCGTCATGCCACGTCCCGTGTCAAGGGGAACCGGGCGAATAGGGCGCACCGGGCATTCATAACCGTCCGGTTGATACCGGGCGGGAGCGGCGCAAGTCGGACGCGAGGCCCCCGAAGGGTGCCAAGGGGGCCAAGGGGGCCGGGGTTTCTGTATCAGGGAACTTGGCACCCTTCACTTTTCGGCCCAAGGGTGCCAAGAGTGCCAAGGGAGCCAGGAAATCTATCCCCGGGAACTTGGCACCCTTCGATTCCTCTCGGCACCCTTCGAGACCTCGGACGCCTTCCCTCCGGGCCGCCGTGGGCCGTCAGAGGTCCCGGTAGACCGAGCTCCGGTGCGCGACGTCGCGGACCGTCACGGTCTGGGCCTCGTCGTCGACGTCGTACAGCACGCGGTGGTCCCCGACGCGGAACCGGAAGGTCCGGAACCCGCGGAGCCGCTTTGACCAGGAGGGCCTGGGGTCAACCTCGAGTAGCGCGAGCTTCTCGCCGACGCGGGAGGCGACGGACCGGGGGATCTTGTCGAGTGACCGTAGGAACCGCTCGGAAAATGCGACGCGGTAGGCCAGGACGCTACCCGAGCCCGAGTCGCTTCCGGAGGTCTTCGATCCCGAGCATCGGCTGGCCGTCGTCTTCCTTCCGCCGTTGCTCGAGGATCTCGAGGTCCCGGGCGTCGCGGGCGGCCTTCCGCCGGTCGACCTCGGCACGGAGGACGGCACGGTCGCGGCGTGGCGCTGCGGGGCGAGGGGCGGTGCTCACGGGTCGATTCTACGCGCCGGGCCGGGGCGAAGGGTCGTCCTCCAGGCCGAGGGCGCTACGGGGCGTCAGGACGCGAGGGAGGGCGCGCTACCAGCCGCGGCGGGAGCGGATCTCGGCCGCAACCGCCCGTGTCTCGGCCGAGGGTTCCTCGCCGAACATCTCGAGGTACCTGCACTCGCCGAAGTGGAAGAGGTAGCCGCCCTTGACGTGCGCCTCCCAGGCCGGGTCTCCCGGTTTCGGGGCGGATTCGGCCCGGAAGAAGTTCCCGGGGACGGCCTGGGCAATCGCGTCGAGCGTCGCTTCGGCCCTCTGAAACGGGGATCTTTCGGCGCCTTCCCCCTCTTCATCCCATCGCAGGACGTCGGCGAACTCGGCGTAAGGGCGACGCACGACGACGCGCCCGCGCCCGTCGCGAAAGCTCAGCGCCCCGTCCTCGTCGAGGAGCCGGACGCAGCCGCAGACCTCCACGGCGAGGCTCTCGGCTCGCCTGCGAGAGATCCCGGTGAGCTCGCTCAGCCGCTTGCCGACGGCCTTGGTACAGCGGTGGAACTCCTCGGGGCCGACGTCCTCGAGGATCTCGAAACTGGATTCTCCCGACTCAGAGTCAAGCTGCCAGCGAATCACCATCGGGACCGGGAGGTCCTCGGCGAGGGCGGCGGGGATCACCTCGCCGGTGTCGACGTAGTAGAACTCCGCGTACCCCGGGAGGCCCGGGTCCGGTCGGACGTAGCGAGCCCGGACCTGATCCATCCGGTCAGCCGGGATGCTCGACGGGAACGGCGCGGCGCCCATCGCCTCGAGTCTACGCGGCCGGGCCGCCAGGAGGAGCGACGACGGGCGCCCGCCAGTCGTTCACCCATTCGACCTTCAGCGGGGTATCGCCGCCTCGGGCACGCTCACCGCGGGCGATCCTCGTCATGAACTCAGCGAGGGTCCGGGGCTCCTCGGCGCCGCTCTTCGCGAGCCGCTCCCCGACGTCGGCCAGCTTCTCGACGATGTCGGCCAGGACCTTCACGGCGGCGACGGCGCAGCGGTAGTCCTTCTCGTCCTCCGCCTTGTCGCGGAGCCTCCGGGCGTCCTTCACGGCCTCTCGGAGGATGCCCAGGAGGTCGTCCGCCCTTGTGATCTCGCGGGCCTCATGGGCGAGCGCGAGCGTCCCGGGGAGGTGCGCCTTGTGCCGGAGGAGCGTCGGGGCCGTCGTTCCGTAACGTACCGCGACGTTTCGTAACGATCCCCTTCCCGCGACGAGGTCCGCGTCGATCTCGGCCCGGGCGTCGTGAGAACAGACGGAGCAGCTTCTCGGCACGTTCACCTCGAGGAAAGCGCCCGCCCCGGCCGGAGGGTCCGTAACCAGCGGCCCTCCGCGACGTCGGCCGAGGAGGTGGCAGTCGACGCCGATGGAGCCGGGGCGGGCAGCGAGTGAGGCATCAGGCGGCGTGAGAGGCGCAGTAGCGGCCGGCTCCGGCCGGTGCACCGTGGACGGCCCTGCTCTTGCAGCGGAGGTCCGTCGTGCCCGTCTCGTTCCCGGCCTCGCCGGGCGGGATCTGCATGAGGCACCGATCCCGGGCGTTCGGGTTCTCCATCTCGTGCTCGGCGCAGTAGCCGCCGAAGCTGGGGCCAGCCTCGTTCGGGCAGTAGCGGGGGGAGGACGTGTCCATGTCGTAGCGGAAGACGCAGCTGGGTCCAGCGACCATGAGGGGCTCCTTCACTTCGGGAAGTGCGCGGCGCAGAAGCCGAGCTCGTTGACGGGCGGGTTCTGGCAGAGGGTCGAGAGGGCTCCGGGAGTCGCGGAAGGCACGAGGACCTTGCACCGGGTGCGGGCCTGCCGGCGGACCTCGGCGTCGACGTGCGGCCGGGGCGGCCTCCTGGTCGGGTCGAGGGGATCAGCGATCGTCTCGCCGTAGCGGTGGCTCACGGGGTCGGCCTCATCGGCCAGATAGGAAGGTAGATCTGGAAGGACGTCCGCCCCTCGGCGTGCCCAAGAGCCTCGGACAGGGCGTTCTCGGCGAGCGGCACGCCGACAATCTGCGTCTGGTGATCGCCGGCACGGCGGAGCTGACCAATGACGGAGTTCTCTTCGCTGCGGAGCCCCTCGAGGTGCCCGACCGCGTCGGAGAATGCCCGTCCGGTCGAGAGGACCGTCTGGAGGGCGTCGGGGGCGTGACTCTGGACCGCGGCGTAGCGCTTCTGGAGGCTCGCCAGGAGCTCGGCCGACCTCACCTCCTCGAGACGGACGCGGACGAGCTCGGCGGCATCCTGGGCGGCCTTCAGGTCCCGCTCGGCATCGGCCGCTTTCTTCTCGGCCCGCTCGCGCGCCTCGCGCCACTTGCCGACGTCGAGCCCCTCGGCGAGGTCCTCGACGAGCTTGTCTTGGGCCTCGGCCTCGGCGACGCGGCCCTCCTCGGCGCGCTTCGTCAGGGAGACGATCTGTGCCTCGAGGTCGGCGAGGCGAGCGGTGAGCTTCTCGGAGCCGGACTTGAAGAGGCCGGCGCCGATCATCGCGTCGCCTCGCGTTCCGTGAGGAGGACGACCATCGCCAGTTGGGTTCCGCCGAGGATGAGCATGAGATCGGCGGCCATGGCATAGACGTGGGCCTGGGTGTGAGGGTCGTTCAGGTCGGCGTCGGCGGCCTTGCCCCGGAACCAGTTGCGGATCATGTCCCGCTGCCCGGCAGGGTCGCCGGGGAGGAGCTTCTCGGCCGCGGCCTTCATTCCGGCAACGGTCCGAACGTCGGTTGTGGGAGAGGGCGTCGTCATCGTGGGTCTCCTTCGCTTTCTCAGTGGGGTCTCGCCGTCCCCAGGGGACGGTCTTCTGATTCCAGAATTTCGCGGATGAGCTGGTCCGCCATCCCGAGGTCGACGACGGCCGCGGTGAGGGCGCGCAGCAGCAAGCCGGCGTCCTCGGGAGAGACGGCGATGCTCTGCGGGTTCGGGCCGCGGGTCCGGATCGCGATCTCGACGCGGCCGAGCTGGTGGGGGGCGTCCAGGACGACGACGCGCGCGCCCCCCGCCTCGCCGTAGCAGTTCACCTCGAATCCCGGGGCGAGCCCAGACGCGCCGACACGGGGGCTTCGCCGGCCCTTCACGGGCGTTCTCCTCGCGCGCGCTCCTCGAGGCAGCACGGGCAGGAGCAGGCCGGCACCGCGGAACGGCCGATCGTCGGGGCCTCCTCGCGCGCCTGGCCGTCCTGGGGCTCTCCGAGCGAAAGGACGAGCCTCTCGAGAGCGCCGACGCTGAGGACGAGCGCGCGAGAAACCCTCTCGAGGTCGCGGGCGATCTCGGCGCGGGTCAACGGGCACCTCCGGCCCGAGCTCCGGTAGCAACCGAGCGGTTGGTAGCGGCGGAGAGGGCGCCCCCGAGGAGGAGCGAGGCCAGGAGGAGACGCGCGAAGAGCCTCACGGCCGGGCCTCCTCGCGGCGGTGCTCTTCGAGCATCCGGACCTTCACGCGGGCGAAGTCCTCGTTTCGCGTCCGTTCGTACCCTTCGATCGCCCAATCAATCGGGACGAAAAGGCGCTTTCCAGGACCTTGGCAGATGGAGACTCCATCGGACCCGGCGCAGAGAAGGACGGCCGTCGGGTTCCCGAGGAGCTCGGCAGGGATCCACACCCCGCCTTCGGAGTCGATCCCGTAGTCGCCGAGACGAGCGCGCCATTTCTTCGGCGGCCGGTTCGGCGTCATCCGATACCAGGTGACGGAGGCCCTCCGGCCCGAATCGGTGAGGAGGTCGCCGGCCTTCACGCCTCACCTCCGAAGGGAGCCGGGCTCTCCGCCCTCGCACCCTTGGCACCCTTTGCCTTCGAGGTGCCCGAGGAGACGGCCTCGGCAGAGGCACCATCCCGGCACTCGTCGCACCCTTGGCACTCTTCGCCGGAGGGGAGCGCGAGCGTCCAGACCCGCCGGGGGAATCCCTTCTTCGTCGCCGGCGGGATCGTCGAGACGGAAGCCGTGACCTTCAACGCCTGCCGCCCGCGATTCAGCGTCCGCTCGGAGATCCCGTGGGCCTCCCGGGCTTCCTCCTCAACGTCCTTCGAGGGCCGCGGCCCGTGGGCCAGGGCCTTCCGGAGGAACGCCTCGGCCTGCCCCGTCGCGGAGTCGGGCCCCGCGGACTTCCCGCGCTCGTCCATCGCCTTCACGAGGTCCTCGGCCGTCAGCTCGGACGGACGCGGTTCCCAGGCGACGGAGGGACGCCCGGCGGGGTCGACCGTGACCGAGAAGACCCAGGACGTTGCCTCCGCCGCGAGGTTCGATTTCGAGACGGCGACGACGCGCCGGGCCTTGTCGTCCGGATGCCGGGCGAGGAGGAGGGCCCCTCGCGCAACGCCGATGAAGGCGATGCTTCCGCCTCCGCGGTAGAGCGCTGCCCGGGCCTCCGACTTCGAGAGGTGCCGGACCGCGAGGACGCACGCGCCCGTCTCCCCCGCCATCGCGACCAGGGGCGAGAGCGCCTGACGCACCTCGGCGTCCTTGTGCGTGTCGCATCCTCCGAGGTAGCTGGTCAGCGGGTCAATGATGACGACCCGCGCTCCGACGGCGCGGACGAGTCCGCCGAGAGCCTCGATGTCCTTCGTCAGGGACGGGAATCCGTCCTTCTTCCCGCGGCGGGTTCCGGTCATGACGTGGACGAGCGCAGGGTCTCCCCCGGCCGCCGTGAATCGCGGCTTGATCGTGTCGGCGATGCCGTCCTCCGCCGCGAGGATGACGACGGACGCCGGCTCATAGCAGGAGGTGAAGCCCGGCAGCGGGCGCCCGGTCGAAACGCGAGCGGCGAGGTCGACGGTGAAGAGGCTCTTCCCGTCGCCCGGATCGCCGTCCAGGAGGTTGAACTTCCCGTAAGCGAGACGGCCCGGCCAAAGCCAGGAGATCGACTCCTCGACGACGTCGGCGAGGTTCGTGACGATGGCCGACGGGCGCTCGTCCTTCACGTTCCCGGCCGGAGGAGGAGGCACGTCGGCCTCAGTCTTCCGACGCGGCAGGGCGTCACGCATTCCGGGCCTCCTGTTCGGCGACCTCGGCCGCGTCCTTCGCGCCGTCGAGGGTGATTCGGGTTACTCGAGAAGCGCCCGCGCGCCAGGCCGCTACGGCGGCGCGCTCCGCGCCGTCCTGCCCGCCCTTGTCGGCGTCGAGAGCGAGCCGGACCCATCGGCCGCGGACAAGCGGCGCGAACGTCGAGACGACGGCCCCGGCGATCCCGGCACCGATGCAACCGAGGACCCATGTCGGCGTCTCCTCGGCTTCCATCGCCGCGACGTCGAGTGAGTGAGTCCAGGCGAGGAAGTCGGGTCCGCCCTCGCAGAGGAGAAGGGCGTCTCCGGCGAAGTCGGTCACGAGCTCGGCCGCCTCGGGCCGCATGATCGCAACCGCCTTCGTGGACCCGCCCGAGAGGCAAACCGTCTTCTTCTCGTCAGGCGGAGGGCCGTCTCCGACGTAGCGAAGGGAGATGTTCGCGACCTTTCCATCCGGCCGACGTGCGGCGAAGGCAACCCGGTATCCCTGCCGGCCTCGCCTCGAGAGGTCAGGATCGGACGAGACGCCCGGGACGTTGAAGCGGACGACGTCCGGGAACGGCCCGTGCCAGAGTCCGCGGCCGGTGAGGTACGCCTCCCCGCGCTCGTCACGGACCGGGAGAGCCTCCCAGGAGGCGGAGACGTCCTCGGCCTGCCGCATCTTCCTGACGGGCTCCGGACGTGGGCGCGGCGCCTCCGCGAAGGTGCCTCCGAGGATGTCGGAGAGCCGCTCGGCCGCCTCGCGGAACCCGAGGCCGTACTTCTCGGCGACCAGGTCGACGGCACTCCAGGACTTCGCTTCGTAGTGGCAGCGGGCGCGGCCTTCGGCGTAGCTCACTGAGAAGCCGGTCCCGCCGCATCCGAATGGGCAGCGGGCGCGGCCGCGGTCCGGCCTCGCCCATCGTGCGAGCTCGGAGCCGACGCCGGTCAGGACGTCGCCCATGTTCGCCGCGGCCGAGGCGCGGAGGGACTCGAGGTCGATCCGCGTCATGACCTCGCCTCCCAGGTCTCCGACGCCGCGAGGCCGGAGGCGCCGCCGAGGAGGCCCGGCACGTCGTCCAGGCCGAGGGCGTCGGCGAGCTGCCGAGCGTGCGCGACGAGGAGCGCCTCGGCGACGGCGACGCGGTCGGGCTTCGTGCCGGTCATCCGAGGGTGCAGCACGACGGGGGCGAGCGCGGGCGCGCTCATGCGGCACCTTCGGCGAAGCGACGGACGACGTGGTAGGAGCCCTCGGCCTTCACGATCGCGAGGTCGCCCGCTGGGCTGATTGCCTCGAGGTCGCCGACGACGAGGCGCCCCGTTTCATCCTCGAAGCGGAGTCGGCCGCGGACGACAGGGCGAAGGTCGGCAGGAGGGAGGCCGAGGGCGCCGAGGACTACGTCGGGGCGATTCACTGTGCCCCCCGCGGCACCTTGCCGACGCCGGTCAACGTCCCGTCGGCGAGGCGCACGACTCCGAACCTTCCATTGGACGCGACGAGCTCGCCGACGATGCCACCGTGAAGCCGCACCATCCGACGCCGAGAAGGGCGGAGCGGGTGCTTCTCCAGGAGGTGCGCGTTCAGGCTGCGGTCAGCGGGGCCGTCAGAGGTCGGAACGGGAAACGGGAGGATGCTCATGCGGCCTCTCGCGCGCCGGCCAGGAAGAGGTGCGCCTCGGCATCGGTCACGTTCCGCCGGACGAGAAGGCCGTCGGCCTCGACGAGGAGGAGGAGCGTCTCGCCTCCCGGCAAGAAGGCCGCGACGCCGTCGCCCGGTTCGGCGTCGACGTTGCGGCCCGCCTCGAGGACCGCGCGCACGGCCGGATCGGCGTCAGGATCGGCGAGCGCGTCGGCGAGACGGGTCCAGGGCAACTTGCGCCCCTCCGGCGTGCTACCAACCGCACGGTTGCGAGCGGCGCATCCGGTGCTATCCTTGGCCTGCCAGTTGTCCCCCGTGCCCCGCCGTCGAGCGCCCTTGCCCGGGCGCTCTTCGCATTTCATGGGGTCTCTTGCATGTCGCATCGGCTCCTCCTCTTGTCGTTCAGGGGCACGGCTACGCGGCCGGCGGAAGGTCGCCGGCCCATCGCCGCAGCTCGTCGACATCGACGAGCACGGCCCTGCCGGAGCGCCTCGCCTCGAGTCGCCCGTTTCTGATCTCGTTTCGGATGTGGGCCTCGGAGACTCCGAGCGACGCCGCAGCGTCGCGGAGCCTGACGAGGAGCTTCTGCTCGAATCGTTCGCGGGTCCGGGATTTCGTCGGGATCGTCGCCATATCCGCTCCTCCTCGGGCTTGCGCGATCTATTCGCGCTGTGTCCCGGGGGAGAGGATGCGGACGGGCTCACGACAAAGCCCGCTACAGAAGGCTCTCTATTTCGTCGTCCGTTTCCTTCGGCCGACGGCGGCGCGTGCCTTGCGGAGCCTCCCGAGCGCCGCGTCGCTGTCGGGTTCTCCGAAGACGAGCATCGCGGCGCGAGCTTCGAACGTGGGGCTTCCGACCACACGTCGCTCCCGCGCCAGGCGGTACGCTGCAACCGCTTCAAGCTCCGGGCCCCACAAGTCCCACGTAAGCCCGAGAGCGACCCGGAGCTCTTCGGCGGTTCGTGCTGACTTCGGAGCGCGCCGATGGACTGCCCGAATCCCGCCGAGGGTGTACCCGTGGCGTGCGAGCGCGTCTTCATCGCGGAAGACCCCCGCGATTTCTGAGCGCTTCCGGCCGAGCCGCTTCGGGGCCTCCGGTTCGAGGAAGCGCTCTCGCCAGAGTCTCTCGGAGTCCTCGAGCGGCCGAAGCGGTCCGGGGATGAACCTCCAGGCCGGGAGCCCGGTCTGCCGTTCGATCTCGCGAGGTTGAAGGTCGCGAAGGAAGATTTCCCCGAGGATCGCCCGTTCGAGGACCGCCTCGGGATTCATACCAAGCCGCCGGAGCGCCTCGGCGAGAGCCCCCCGCGATGGCGGCGGTTCTTGTGCAGCAAGTGGCTTCTCGTCGACCGTCGTGGGCGCCGCCAGTTTCGTCGTCATCACGCCTCCACGCCTCCCGAGGAAAGCCCCGACGGGAAGCGCGAGGCGTGCGCGTGTCGGCCCGGGGATCAGCCGGCCCTATCCCGTCGAGGACATCGTAGAACGTCAGGAGCGCACTCCGGCGGCCGAGAGGGACGCGAGGAAGCGAAGGCGGCGGGGCTCGGCGCGCTCCTCGAGGAGGACCTCGCGCGAGTCGGGGCGGCGCTGCGTTGAGACGTGCTGCGAGTCGGGAACCGCGACGAGCGACCATGCTCCGCGCGGAAGACGGACGAGGCGGAGATTCATCGGCCGGCCCTCGCCTTCTGGGCCGCTTCTACGAGGCGCTCCGCCTCGAGGACGAGCTCGGGGTCGCCCTGGATCATCTCGAGGACCTCGGCGCCCGTGAGCTTCGAGACGACGTGCCGGACGACGATGTCGGCCATGACGGACGCCAGGCGCGTGCCGTGACTCGGCCTGCCGGCAGTCTTCGCCATCGCCTCGTCGACCAGGCCCTCAAGGTCGTTCCTCGCGTCGATCGCGAGCTGCGTGAGAGCCTCCCATTCGCGCTCCCGGGTCAGTCGGACGAGAGCCGTGCCGGCCGCCCGGGCCTTGGGCGAGGCGCCGGCATCGGCGTCGATCGTCACGACCGGGACGAGAACGGTGCCCCGCGGCGCGCGCTTCATGACCGCACCTTCCGGTCAGCGCGAGCGAAGTTCTCGGCCTGCCACTCCTCGAACGCCTGTTCTCGGGTCGATTCGTTCAGGGGCTCCGTCAGCTCATAGAAGCGGTTCTCCTCCCAGCGGCGCCGGAGGTCGTTGCTGAGGTCGCCGAGGAGGTCGGCGACGCCGAGGGAGAGCCGCGTAACGACCATCTCGAGGGCGGCAACGCGTGCCGAGAGATCGAAGGGTGCCAACTCTCCGGGGACAGATTCCTCGGCATCCTTGGCACTCTTGGCACCCTTCGAGTTTCGAAGGCGAAGGGTGCCAACTTCTCGGGGATAGATTTCCTGTCCCCCTTGGCACCCTTGGCACCCTTCGCGGGAGAGAGAGGTCTCTCCGAGACCGGCCGGCGCTACACTCGAGGAGGGTTCCTTTCGGGATTCCATCGGCCTCGACGTCGCTCCGCTGCCAGGCTTCGGCGACGTCGGGGTCTTCTTCGTTCGGGGCTTCTGCATGAAGTTCTCCTGTCCGGCCTCGAGGCCGGCGTTCAAGTGGCGCCGAGTGGCGCCGTTCGTTCTTTCGGTGCGTTTTGTGCGCGAGAGCGGGAGAGGAAGAGGGCGAGGGATTCCGCTCTGTGCGCGCGTTTCGCGTCGCTCGCGGATTGCCTCGGTTCTTACGGGAATGCGAGACTCCGACCTACCATGACTGCCCTCCTCGAGCTTCGCGGCATCACGAAAGAGCTTCCTTCCGGGCCCCGGATGCTCCGGATTCTCGACGACGTCCACCTCGCCATCGGCGCCGGCGAGTTCGCCGCCATCCTCGGCCCTTCGGGGAGCGGCAAGTCGACGCTTCTCGGCCTGATGGCGGGCCTCGACCGGCCGACGCGGGGCGAGGTCCTCCTCGAGGGAGCCCCGATTCACGCGATGTCGGAAGACGCCCTGGCGCTCCTGCGCCGGCGCAAGGTCGGCTTCGTCTTCCAGTCGTACCAGCTCCTCTCGAACATGACGGCCCGCGAGAACGTCCTGCTGCCGCTCGAGCTGGCGGGCCACGCCGACGCCGGGGCGCGGGCGACGGAGCTCCTCGCGGCCGTGGGCCTCGCCGGGCGCGGCCACCACTACCCCGCCCAGCTCTCCGGGGGCGAGCAGCAGCGCGTGGCGCTGGCCCGTGCGTTCGGCCCACGCCCGCCGCTCCTCCTCGCCGACGAGCCGACGGGAAACCTCGACAGCGCGACGGGCTCCTCGATCCTCGACGTCCTCGTCCACCTCCGGGCCGAGAGCGGCACCACCCTCGTCCTCGTCACGCACGACCCCGCCGTCGCCGCCCTCGCCGGCCGCCGGATCCACCTCCGCGACGGAAGGATCGAGCGGGACGAGACGACGTCATGAGGGCTGCGCTCTTCTTCCGCCAGCTCGCGAGGGAGAGCCGCGGCTCCCGCGGGCGACTGATCTTCTTCGCCGCGTGCCTCGGAACGGGGGTCGCCGCCGTCGTGGCGGTCGCGGGGCTCTCGGGTGCTCTCGAAGAGACGATCCGGAGCCAGGCGCGCCCCCTCCTCGGCGCCGACCTCGCCATCGAGTCGCTCCAGCCGTTCCCGCCGGCCGTCACGCAGGCGATCGAAGCGATCCCCGGAACTCGAACCCGGACGGAAGACCTCGTCACCGTCGTCTTCGAGCCGGGGACGGCGGCCGTCGCCGAAGGGTCCGCGCCGCGCAGCCTCCTCGTCGAGCTGAAGGCGGTCGAGCCCGCGTACCCCCTCGTCGGCGAGCTGCACCTCGAGCCCGACCGGCCTCTCGGCTCGCTCCTCGCTCCCGACACGATCGTCGCCCATCCCGACCTCCTCAGGCGGCTCGGGGTCGCGGTGGGAGAGGAGGTCTCGCTCGGCGGGGCCCGCTTCCGGATCGCCGGCACGGTCGTCTCGGAGGCGGACCGCATCGCCGGGTCGTTCCGCCTCGGCCCGCGCGTTTTCGTCTCGCGGGACGGCCTCGCCCGGACGACCCTCGCCGGTTTCGGCAGCCGGGTCACCCGCCGCGTCCTCCTGAACTTTCCCGAGGGGACCGACGTCGCGACCGCGCGAAGAGCGGCCGCCGGGCTGAAGGCCCGCCTCGAGGGGGTTCCCGGCCTGCGCGTTGAGAGCTGGCTGGATGGCCAGCCCGAGCTGCGCGAAGCGATCCGCAGGACGTCCCGGTTCCTCGGCCTCGTCGCCCTCACGTCTCTCCTCGTCGGTGGTGTCGGCGTCGCGCAGACGGTGCGCGCGTGGATCGCGAGCCGTCTCGATGCCCTCGCGATCCTCCGCTGCCTCGGCGTCACGTCGCAGGAGGCCATCCTTCTCTACGCGGCTCAGACGGCGGGTCTCGGCCTCGTCGGAAGCCTGCTCGGCGCCATGGCGGGGATCGGCCTCGTCGCCGGCGTCGGGACCGCGTACTCCGACCTCCTGCCGCCGGGAGGGCTCGACCCGTGGCAGCCCGAGGCGCTCCTGCGCGGACTCGGCCTCGGTCTGGGCGTCTCGCTGCTCTTCGGAGTACCCGCCCTGTTCGCGGTCCGCCGGGTTCCCCCGGCCCGCGTCCTGCGCAGGGACGCCGAGCCGATCCCGGCCTCGCGACCGCTGCAGCTCCTCGGTGGGGCGCTCCTCCTCGCCGGCGTCGGCGCGACAGCGTGGGTCCAGTCGGGCCTGCCGCGCGTCGCCCTCCTCTTCACCGCCGGCCTCGCGGCCTCAGCCCTCGTCCTCGCCCTCGCCGCCCGCGGTCTGCTCTGGCTCGTGACCCACGTACGACGCGAGAGGCTCCCCTTCGCCCTCCGGCACGGCCTCGCGTCGCTCGTCAGGCCGGGCGCGGGAACGGTCAGCTCGATCCTGGCCCTCGGCCTCGGAACGCTCGTCGTCCTCCACATCGCCCTCGTCCAGCGCGACTTCTCGAGGCAGCTCGCGGCCGACCTGCCGGCGAACGCCCCGACCGCGTTCCTCCTCGACGTCCAGCCCGACCAGTGGCCCGGCATCGAGGCGCGCCTCTCCGCCGAAGGGGCGACGCGGATCGTCTCGGTCCCGGTCGTCACGGCGCGCCTCACCGCCATCGACGGGGAGGAGACCGCCGGGCTCGCCACCCGGGCGAAGGGAGACGCGCGCCGCCAGCGCTGGGCGCTCACGCGCGAGCAGAGGCTCACCTACATGGCCGCTCTCCCAGAGGACAACCGCATCGTCGCGGGGGCCCTCTGGTCGGACCCGGACGCGGCCGAGGTGAGCCTCGAGGAGGAGTTCGCGGAGAGGATCGGCGCCCGGCTCGGCTCGAATCTGGACTTCGACGTCCAGGGGGTCCCGCTCCGGCTGAAGGTGACGAGCCTCAGGACGGTCGACTGGAGGACGTTCGGCATCAATTTCTTCCTCGTCGTCGAGCCCGGCGTCCTGGAGAAGGCGCCCCAGCTGCGGCTCGCCGCGGCGCGCCTCCCGAAGGAGCAGGAGGGCCGGATCCAGGACCTTCTCGCGCGGGAGTTCCCGAACGTGATCCTCATCCGGACACGCGAGGTCCTCGAGCGGGTCGCCGCCCTCTCCGCGCGCATGGGTGAGGCCGTTCGCATCCTCGGCGCCTTCTCCGTCCTCGCGGGCCTCGTCATCCTCGCCGGGTCCGTCACCGCCGGCTCGGCGCGGCGGGCCCGCGAGGTGGCGCTCCTGAAGGTCCTCGGCGTCACGAGGGCCGGCGCGGCCGCCGCGCTCGGCGTCGAGTACGCGCTCGTGGGCCTCGTCGCGGGCCTCGTGGGGACCCTCGGCGCCACGCTCCTGAGCGGTGCCGTTCTGAAGGCCGCGTTCGAGGTCTCCTTCCAGCCCTCCCCCGCGCTCCTCGCCGCGGCGCCGCTCGCCGTCTCCCTTCTCGCGGCCGCCGCGGGCCTGGCGGTCAGCGTGCGCGCCCTGCGGGTCCGGCCGCTCGAGGTGCTGCGCGGGGAGTAGGCCTCTTCAGCCTTCCACGGCCTCCTCGACCGTCGTCAGGTCGACGGCGCCGCGACACCCGAAGAGAGCCGGCAGGACTTTCGAGGCCGGGTACGCCCGGCGCAGCGCCGCGACCTTCTCGGTCCCCGCGCGGTAGGCCGGCAGGTACATCCGGCCGAGGAGAGGATGGCGGCCCCAGGCGCCGGAGAGCTTGTCGGCGCGCTCGTCCGAGACCAGATAGTCGTTCCTGAGGACGCGTGCGACGTCCTCCTTCGGCCAGCGTTCGTTCCAGGTGAGCCACGACGACTGGTTCTTCGCGTCGTCCTGGAGAAGGGCGAGGAGGAACCCCGCCTCGAGGTCGCGGTCGGGCAGCTCCTCGGGAGACAGAACGCCGTGGGCCATCAGGATGGCGTTGTTGGCGATCCCTTCGAAGAGCGCTGCCGGCCTCGTGTTCATCGTCAGGACCGAGGCCTCGAAGCCGAGGATGCCCCTCACGTAGAGGTCCTGCAGGAAGGCGAACGTCGTCACGTGGCCGGGAACGACCTCGTGGCTCACCAGCTGCGCGAACTCGGGACGGGAGATCTGGAGCGACGCGTTCAGCTCGTACGTCGCCTCGTACTCCGGCGAACCGTCCGGCCTGCGCGCCCGGCCGAGGTAGTTCATCGAGCCGGAGAACCAGGCGTTCTCGATCATGAGGAACGTGACGTTCGCTCTCGGGACACGACCCAGCTCCACGGGAAGGTTCGGCATGACGTTTCGCCCCGCGAGCTCATCGAGATCGGCGACGAGCCGGGCAGAGAGCGCCGGGATCTCCGCCTTCGGGACGATCCGTGCGGCGCGCCACGCGTCGACGGCTGCAAGGAGCCCCGGCCCGTCCGACGACGGGAAGCCCGCCGCCGCGAGGAGCTCGCGGACCCGCTCGCGCTTGTCCGCAGGTTCGGAAGGCGAGCCGGGCCGCCCGAGGATCGCCCGCATGCACCTTTCGTAGGGGACAGGCTCCCCCTTTTCCGCAACTTCGAGCGCCAGGTCGAGCATCACCTCGAAGCAAGAACCGAGCCCTTCGAGGTAGCGGGCCCGAAGCCCCTCGCCCCGGCCCGCCTCGTCCCGCAGGAGCGCGATGGCCCCCCGGACGTCGACGGCGGCGAGGTAGGCATCCATCGCGGCGACGGCCTCGGGCTTCTCGGACGTGCCGCCCGCGGCGCGCAGGCGCACGGCTTCGGCGCCGGTATAGGCCGCGGGGAGCGGCTCGTCGGAGAACCAGGAGTCGGCGATGAACCGCCCCAGGCCGGACGGGTTCATGACGTCGCCGCCCCAGAGCGTGTCGAGCCCCAGGACGGCCGTCGCGACGGCGTGGTCGAGGGCGTCCATGGCTCAGGCCTCTCCGTTGGTCCGGATGGAATCCCAGTACATGTAGGCCGCGAGGAGGATGTACGCGCCGAGGGCGAGGAGCTCCGGCCCCTTCCCCTCCGAGAAACCGAAGTTCCAGCCGAGAAGCCCGGGGATCGCCGTCCCGATCGCGCCCGCGACCTTCTCGTCGGTCGCCAGGAACTTGAAGACCGTGGCGACGACGCCCATCACGGCGCCTCCCGCGATGAACCCCGAGGCGATGAGGATGCCGCGCGAGTTGCGCGCGGCGGCGAGCTTCTCGTCCTTCCCCGCGCTCCTGGCCACGAGGTGCGCGATGAAGCCGCCGACGAGGAGCGGCGTGTTGAGCTCGAGCGGGATGTACATGCCGAGCGCGAAGGCGAGCGCCGGGACGCCGATCATCTGCATCGAGATCGCGATGAGCGCCCCGGTGCCATAGAGGAGCCAGGGGACCGGCTCGGCCGACATGAGCGTCTTGATGACGGCGGCCATCGCGTTCGCCTGTGGCGCCGCGAGGACCTGCCCGGCCGGGTGGTCGGGCCCCGGTACGAAGCCGTAGACCTTGTTGAGGAGGAGGAGGACCGAGCCGACGGAGAGCGCCGCGACGATCGTCCCGAGGAACTTCGAGCGTTCCTGGACCGCGGGCGTCGCGCCGATCCAGTACCCCACCTTCAGGTCGGTGATGAGCCCGCCCGCCATCGAGAGCGCCGTGCAGACGACGCCGCCGATGAGGAGCGCTGCGAGCATCCCCGCCTTCCCCGAGAGGCCGGCCTCCACGAGAAAGAGGGACGTGAGGATGAGCGTCATCAGCGTCATTCCCGAGACGGGGTTCGTCCCGACCGTCGCGATCGCGCGCGCGGCGACCGACGTGAAGAGGAAGGAGATGACGATGACGACGAGGAGCGCGATGAGCGACTGCGTCGTGATGCTCGGAGAGGGGTCCAGGACGCCGAACCGGAAGAAGGCCCAGGCGACGAGGGCCGCGGCGACGAGCCCGCCGACGATGACCGTCATCGGGAGGTCGCGGTCGGTCCGCTCGGCCTCCCCCGCGGCCAACTTCGCGGCGCCGAAGAGCGCCTTGAAGGAGAACGCCTTCGCGATGACCCGCCAGCTCCTGAGGATTCCCAGGATGCCGGCCGCGGCGATGGCGCCGATGCCGATGTGCCTCACGTACCCGCGGAAGACCGCCTCGGCGCTCATCCCGGAGATGAGCGCGTCGCCCGTGACCGGCGGGATGGCGCTCGTGGCCCCGGCTCCGAAGTGCGCGACGAGCGGCACGAGGAGGAACCACGAGAGGAACGAGCCGGCGCAGATGACCGCCGAATACTTGAGGCCGATGATGTAGCCGAGCCCCATGACCGAGGAGAGGACGTCGATCTTGAAGACGATCTTCGACCGCTCGGCGAGGCGGTCGAGAAGGCCGATGGAGCGGGTGGTGAAGACCTCCGCGAAGGCCTGCAGGTGGAGGATCAGGAAGTCGAAGATCCCGCCGATCAGGGCGGCCGCGACGAGGACCTTCGCCTGCTGCCCGCCCGCCTCGCCCGCGACGAGCACCTCGGTCGTCGCCGTCGCCTCCGGGAAGGGGAACTCCCCGTGCATCTCCTTGACGAAATGCCGCCTGAGCGGGACGAGGAAGGCGATGCCGAGCACGCCGCCGAGGAGCGAGACGAGGAAGAGCTTGAAGAGGTCGACGGGCAGGTCGAGGATGAAGAGCGCCGGGAGGGTGAAAATGGCGCCTGCGACGACGAGGCCGGAGGCGGCGCCGACCGACTGGACGATGACGTTCTCCAGGAGGGTGGACCGGCGCTTGAAGGCGTAGCCGAATCCGACCGCGAGGATCGCAATCGGGATCGCCGCCTCGAAGACCTGGCCGACCTTCAGACCGAGGAAGGCCGCCGCCGCCGAGAAGACGGCCGCCATGACGATCCCGAGCGTGACGGACCGCGGCGTGAACTCCGGCATCGGAGAGCTCGCGGGGACGATCGGCGTGTAGGTCTCGCCCGGCTTCAGCGAGCGGTAGGCGTTCTCCGGAAGGGACTTCGACGAGGGGACTTCCATCATTCCTCCGTGGGATGCGCACTTTGGAGACGGTTGGCTTCGTTCACGGCCGGACGCCGAGTTTAGGGGGCGGGAACGGCCGGAGGAAGCCTTTTCGGGGAGGAACTCAGTCCGGCGCGAGGAGCGCCGCGATCGCCTCCTCGTACGGGACCGGCCGGCTCATCCCGCGGAAACGGTCCGGAACGACGAAGACCGACTCGGCCGTCCGCCCGAAGGAGTTCCTCTCGAACGCCGCGAGGACGTCCCTGCGGGCACCGGGGTCGGCGACGAGCTTCCCAAAACGCTCCTCGAGCGACTTCAGGAACGGGAGGACCGGGATGGAGCCCGGCCGCTGGACCCGCATCTCGGCGAAGAGGCCGGCGATGGCCTCGAGCCGCGGGACGGACAGGAAGAAGTAGGAGCCGATCATGTCGACGACCTGCATCGGGGACCAGAAGGGCGCGTCGTCGGAGACCTTCTCGAAGTGGAAGACGGTCTGGAGGACGAGATGCTCGACCAGCCGCGCCAGGGCCGGCACGCGGCCGCCGTCCCCGCCCTTCGACAAGAGGAGGGCGTGGGCGATCGCGGCACTCCGGATCTCGACCGCGGGTGTGCCATAGAGGGCGGACGAGTCGTAGAACCGCGCGTGCTCGAGGCCGAGCCCGTTTCCGTCCAGCGAGACCCGGGGCGACGCGGAGATGTTCCCCAGGTCGTGGCACGCGAACGCGATGCCGAACGCGACTCTCAGGGCCTCGAGATCCGGCTCCGGCTCTCCCGGCGCCTCCGCCCATCGACGGGCATCCCGAACGATGCCGAACGGGTCCGACCCGGCCTGAAGCGCCGCGAAGATCGCCTCGGCGCCATCGCACACGGCTGCCACGTGTCGGGCGTTGTGGTACGACGGGGTCGGCGAGACGCCCGGGATCGCCGCCTCCGGGAGGGAGGCCCACACCTCCCTCTCGAACCGCTCGTGCCCGGCCATGGCGAGCATCCGGACCTCGCGAACGAGCTCCGGGGCGCGCGGGACGAACGGCTCGCTTCCGGGACGAGTCATCGGGTTCTCGTGCAGATGTTAGCAGCGCCCACCGGGCTCCGTGCGAGAGCCCCGTCCCCGGCGAACGCCCTGCCCGAGGACGGGGCGCGGGCGGGACCGGAGTCCCGCCCGCGCCCGATCGCGGACCCCGCGTGAAGCAGCGAAGCCGTCAGCGCGCCTTCCGGTCGAGGAGGCGGCCGCCGGCATCCCTCAGCTCGACGACGAGGGGCATCGCGCCCACGGCGTGAGTCGAGCAGGAGAGGCAGGGGTCGAAGCTGCGAATGACGGCCTCGACCCGGTTGAGCATCCCCTCCTGGATCTCCTGGCTGCTGATGTAATGCCGCGCGGCCTGGAGGATCCCGCGGTTCATCGCGAGGTTGTTGAAGCCGGTCGCGATGATGAGGTTCGCCCACTCGATCAGGCCGTTCTCGTCGATCCGGTAGTGGTGGATGAGCGTCCCGCGCGGAGCCTCCGAGACGCCGATCCCCTCGAAGTTGTTCGGCCGGGCGTGCGCCCGGACCTGCTTCGAGAGGATCGCCGGGTGATGGAGGAGCTGCTCGATCCGCTCGAGGCCGAAGAGGACCTCGATGAGCCGGGCGTAGTGATAGTGGAAGGACGACAGCACCGCGCCGCGCTCGAGGGACCGGAACTCGGCCCACTCCTCGTTCGCCCGCGGCGTGTCGATCCCGTCGATGACGTTCATGCGGGCGAGCGGCCCGACTCGGAGCATCCCCCCCGGATAGCCGGCGGGCTTGAAGTACGGGCTCTTGAGGTAGGAGTCGGGCTCGACGGCCTCCCCGATGAGCTCGCGATAGGTGGACGGATCGGCGTTGTCGACGACGACCTTGCCGTTCGCGTCGACGACCCTGAGAACGCCATCCGTCATCTCGAGCTTGTCCTCGACCGTCGTCAGCCCCATGAAGAGGCTCGGGAAATTCGCGAAGGTCCGGATCTCCTCCCGGAACCCCTCGAGCGACTGCTTCGTCCTCTCGAGCGTGCGGCCGACGATCTCGTAGCACTCCGGGAGCCAGGAGAGGACGAGGTCGCGCTTGTCGGCGGTGAGCGCCTGGTCGACGCCTCCGGGGACGAGCCACGCCGGGTGGATCCTCTTGTCGGCGAGCGTCTCGATGACCTGCTGGCCGAAGCGGCGGAGACGGACGCCGTCGCGGGCGTCCTGTGGGTTCTTCTCGAGGACGCCGAAGATGTTCCGCTTCGCCGGATCGGAGTCGAAGCCCAGGAGGAGGTCGGGAGAGGAAAGGTAGAAGTAGCTCAGCGCGTGCGACTGGATCATCTGCGCCAGGTTCAGGACCTGGCGGAGCATGGCGGCCGTCTCCGGGATCTTCACCGCGAGAATGGCGTCGCAGGCCTTGGCCGAGGCGACGAGGTGGCTGACGGGGCAGATGCCGCAGATCCGGGCCATGAGCGCCGGCATCTCGTAGAACGGGCGCCCCTCGCAGAACTTCTCGAACCCGCGGAACTGTGTAACGTGGAACCGCGCGTCGGAGACGTGCCCGGCGTCGTCGAGCTTCAGCGTGATCTTCGAATGACCTTCGATCCGGGTCACGGGGTCGATCGTGATCGTCTTTCCCATGGCGTGTCCTAGCGTCCGAACCGCGTGCCGGACAGGTCGGGCGTCGTTCCGTCGAGGAGAGATACGAGCGCGCCGAAGATGACGTCGGCCGGCGGGGGGCAGCCGGGGAGGAAGACGTCGACCGGCACGATCTCGTGCACGGGCCGCGTCCTGGGCAGGAGCTTCGGAATGACGCTGGACGGGACCTGTTGTTTCAGGTCGGCGTTCTCGAAGTAGGCCCTCTTCATCACGTCGTCCACCTTGAACGTATTCCGCATGCCCGGTACGTTGCTCGTGACGGCGCAGTCGCCCAGGGCGATCAGGAGCTTCGTCCGGCTCCTCACCATCCGGATCTTGTGGAGGTCCTCCTCGCTGGAGACGCCTCCCTCGACGATCGTCACGTCGACGTCGACCGGGAACTCCTTCAGGTCGACGAGAGGGCTGTAGACGACCTCTACGCGGGCGGCGATCTCGAGGATCCGCTCGTCCATGTCGAGGAAGGACATGTGGCAGCCGGAGCAGCCGTCGAGCCACACCGTGGCGAGCCTGACCTTACTCACTCCGGTCCTCCCTCATCATCGTCAGGTACGGGAGGAAGCGGGTCCGCTTCGACATCTCTCGGACCGACTTCCCCTTCTCCGTGAGCGCGCCGGTCGGGCAGACCTGGACGCACTTGCCGCATCCGGTGCACGTCTCGGAAGAGCCCCAGGGCTGGTTCAGGTCGGTGATGACCCGGGCGCCGATCCCGCGCCCGTTGATGTCCCAGGTGTGCGCCCCCTCCACCTCGCCGCAGACGCGGACGCAGCGCTGGCAGAGGACGCAGCGGTTGTGGTCGTTCACGAAGCGCTCGTGGGACGCATCGACCGGGAGCTTCGGGTTGCGGTACGGCACCGTCAGGTGCGTCACGCCGAGGGACTGCGCGAGGTTCTGCAGCTCGCAGTGCCCGTTCGAGACGCAGACGGCGCAGACGTGGTTCCTCTCGGAGAAGAGGAGCTCGACGATCGTCTTGCGGTACTTCTGGAGCCGCTCGGAGTCGGTGACGACCTCCATGCCCTCGCCGACCATCGTCACGCAGGACGCGAAGAGCTTGCTGGACCCCTTGACCTCGACCATGCAGAGGCGGCAGGCGCCGACGGGCGTCAGGCCGTCGAGGTTGCAGAGGGTGGGGATCTGGATCCCGTTCTGGCGGGCGGCATCGAGGATCGACTCGTCCTCGCGGGCGGAAACGAGCCGGTCGTCGATGGTCAGGGTCTTGACCTTGCTCGACGGCGCGGGAGCCGCGGCCTTGGCGCTCGGACGGCTGCTCACAGCGCACCTCCCGCGAGCGCGGCGTGGCCTGCCGCGGCGACATCCCCGGCCGCGATCTTCGCTTCGTACTCCTCACGGAAGTAGTGGAGGGTCGAGAGGACGGGATTAGGGGCGCTCTGGCCGAGGCCGCAGAGGCTCGTCGACTTCACGACGTCGCAGAGGTGCTCGAGGAGCGCGAGCTCGCGCGCGGTCGCCTCGCCCTCCGAGATCTGCCGTAGGAGCTCGTGCATCTGCGCCGTGCCGACCCGGCAGGGGACGCACTTGCCGCACGACTCGTCCATGCAGAATTCCATGAAGAACTTGGCGACGTCGACCATCGACGACGTTTCGTCCATGACGATCATTCCGCCCGACCCCATGATCGAGCCGAGCTTCGCGAGGGACTCGTAGTCGCACGGCATGTCGAGGCCCGATTCCGGGATGCAGCCGCCGGACGGACCACCCGTCTGGACGGCCTTGAACGCCTTGCCGTCGGGCACGCCGCCACCGATGTCGAAGATGATCTCGCGCAGCGGCATCCCCATCGGCACCTCGATGAGGCCGGTGTTGGTGATTGCGCCCGCGAGGGCGAAGACCTTCGTCCCGCGGCTCCTGGCCGTGCCGATCTTCGCGAACCACTCCGGGCCGTTGCGGAGAATGGTCGGTACGTTCGCCAGCGTCTCGACGTTGTTGATGAGCGTCGGGTAGCCCCAGAGCCCCGACTCCGCGGGGTACGGCGGCCGGGGCCTCGGGGTGCCGCGCCCGCCCTCGACGGAGGAGATGAGGGCCGTCTCCTCACCACAGACGAAGGCCCCGGCGCCGAGCCGGATGTCGACGTTGAAGCTGAACGTCGTCCCGCCGATGCTGGCTCCGAGCAGCCCCATCTTCTCGGCCTGCTTGATCGCGAGCTTGAGGCGCTTGATCGCGAGCGGGTACTCCGCCCGGACGTAGACGAAGCCCTGGGACGCGCCGACCGCATACCCGGCCAGCGCCATCCCCTCGAGGACGCGGTGCGGGTCGCTCTCGAGGACCGCGCGGTCCATGAACGCTCCCGGGTCCCCCTCGTCGCCGTTGCAGATGACGAACTTCCTCGTCCCCTGGGACTTGTTCACGGTGGCCCACTTGAGCCCGGTCGGGTAGCCCGCTCCGCCACGTCCCCTGAGGCCCGACCGCGTCACCTGCTGGACGACGCCGATCGGCGTCATCGCGGTCAACGTGTCGACGAGCGCGAGGTACCCGTCGGCCGCGATGTACTCCTCGATCCGCTCCGGGTCGATCCGGCCGCAGTTCTCGAGGACGATCTTCTGCTGCCGGGCGAAGAACGGCGCCTCCAGGTCCCCCTGTATCCGCGCCACCGGCTCGCCGCCGAGGGCGTCGACGATGGCGGGCGCGTCCTCGGGGGTCACGCCCTGGTAGAGGACCTTCTCCTTCTCGATGGCGACGAGGGGACCGGCCGCACAGAGGCCCAGGCAGCCGACGCCGCGGACCTTGCAGCAGTCGCTCTTTCCCTTCGCCTCGACCGCCTTCTCGAGCTCCTCCTTGACCCTGTCGCTCTGAAGGGAGAGGCAGCTCGCCGCCACGCAGACGTTGATCTGGTGCCCGGTGGCATCCCGGGCGTCGCGTTCGACCTGGGAGATCTGGGCGAGGTCTTCAATGCTGATCATGGGCCATCCACCTCTCGACCTTCGCCACGAGCTGCGCCGGCGTCAGCTTGGCGGCCACCTCTCCGTCGAGGACGGCAGCGGGGGCCAGGCCGCAGGAGCCGATGCAACGCGCCGTCAGGACGGAGACTTCCCCGTCGGGCGACGTCATCCCGGACTTCAGGTCGAACTTCTTTTCCAGGACGTTCATGATCTGGTCGGCCCCCTTGATGTAGCAGGCCGTACCGGTACAGACGACGCAGGTATGGCGCCCTTGCGGCTCGAGAGTGAAGAAGTTGTAGAACGTCGCCACGCCGTAGACCTTGGAGAGGGGAATCCTCAGCTCCGTCGCCACCATCCGGAGCACGTCGTTCTCGAGGAATCCGTAGGCCTCCTGGGCGCTGTGAAGCGCCTCGATGAGCGCGTGAGCCTTGTGCCCGTGCCGCCGCATGGTCGCCTCGACGAGGCGCCAGCGGTTGTCCTTCGGCGCGGGGGCTCCCTTCGCAGGTTCCGGTGTCATGCTTCTCCTCGCCCCCCGAAAGACCAAAAAGGCGGCCCCGCAGGGGCCGCGCTCAGCGTTCGAATCCGGGGGAAATCACGTCCGAAAGGCTAGCACGCGACGTCGTCTCACACCCTGCAAGAGAACCAGATCGTCCTTTCGTGAACGGAAGTCGCAGGGTTACACTTGTCGTTTTTCGACCCGCCTCGTTCAGAGCCGGCCCCACCGTCGGCGCCCTCGCCCCCGCGGAGCTCGGCGCCCTGTCCTCCATCGAGACGACCGTCCGGCGGCACGGCGGGAGACAATGCAGTCGCCCGGCAACCGGGCGCGCCGAGTCGCACCTCGAGAAGGGGCCGTGATGACCAACTCCCCTCTTTCCCGCCGCCAGCTCCTCGGGACGGCCGCGTTCGCCGGAGCCGCCGCGCTCCTCCCTCGAGACCTGGCGGGTCAGGCCGCGGCGCCGGCACCGGCGCCGGCAGCGAACGGGTTCGTCATCGTCACCTCCGCCAACGGCCTCGAGGCCGCGAAGGTGGCGCGTCAGGCTCTCATCCAGGGCAAGGACCCGCTCGATGCCGCCATCGCCGGCGTCAACGTCGCCGAGCTCGACCCGGACGACGTCACCGTCGGCTACGGCGGCATCCCGAACGAGGAGGGAGTCGTCGAGCTGGACGCCGCCGTCATGGACGGCCGGACGATGAGGGCCGGCGCCGTCGCGGCATTGACGGGCGTCAAGACGCCGTCAAAGGTTGCCCGGCTCGTCATGGACAGGACCGACCGCGTTTTCCTCGTCGGGGCCGGGGCGCGGCGCTTCGCGACCGCCCACGGCTTCCCTGACGAGGACCTCCTGACCGAGAAGACCCGGAAGATCTGGCTGCACTGGAAGAACCGCCTCTCCGACCTCGACGACTGGATCGAGGCGGCCCGCGACGCCGAGGACCCCGACGTGAAGCGCTTCCTCGAGAAGTACGGGAAGGGGCTCTTTCGTCCTCAGGGGACGATCCACCTGTCCGTCCGCTCGGCGAAGGGAGACCTGGTCGGCGTCACGACGACCTCCGGCCTGTTCTTCAAGATCCCCGGGCGCGTCGGCGACTCCCCCGTCGTCGGCGCCGGCCTCTACTCCGAGAACGGCGTCGGCTCCGCCGGGTCCACGGGCCGCGGGGAGGCGAACCTCGTCACCTGCGGGTCGCACACCGTCGTCGAGTACCTCCGCGACGGCCTCGCGCCCGAGGAGGCGTGCCTCAGGGCCCTGAAGCGGATTGCGGAGAAGACCCACCTCGTCCCGCGCCACCGAGACGAAAAGGGACGGCCGACGTTCAACGTGAATCTCTACTGCGTCGACGCGGCGGGGCGAGCCGCCGGCGCCGCCCTCTGGAGCGGCGGGACGTACGTCGTCGGAGACACCGACGGCGCCCGCACTCTCGAGAGCGCGTGGCTCTACAAGAAGGATGCCTGAACGTCCCGTTCGCGACCCGAACCCGAACGACGAACCACCGGCGCGCCCCGGCGCGCCTCAGAGGAGACCGATGAACCGACGGACCGCTCCGATCGTCCCCGCCCTCGCCTTCGCCCTCGCGGCGAGCGCCCAAGCGGCCACGCCCGCCTCGAAAGGTCCCGAGATGTCCAGAGACCTGCTCCCCTTCCAGGCCACCGAGACGACCCTCCCGAACGGCCTGAAGGTCATCGTCGTCCCGACCGGCTTCCCCAACCTCGTCTCGCTCCAGATCCCGGTCCAGACCGGGTCGCGCAACGAGGTGGAACCGGGCAAGTCGGGCTTCGCCCACTTCTTCGAGCACATGATGTTCCGCGGGACGAAGGCGTACCCGCCCGAGAAGTACCAGGCGATCCTGACGAAGGCCGGCGCGCGGCAGAACGCCTACACCACCGACGACTACACGAACTACCACACGACGTTCGCGAAGGAGGACCTCGAAAAGGTCCTCGAGATCGAGGCGGACCGCTTCCAGAACCTCCTCTACCCCGAGGAAGCCTTCAAGACCGAGTCGCGCGCCGTCCTCGGCGAGTACAACAAGAACAGCGCGAACCCGATGTCGAAGCTCTTCGAGGCGATGCGGGACGCGGCGTTCACGACGCACACCTACAAGCACACGACGATGGGCTTCCTCAAGGACATCGAGGACATGCCCAACCAGTTCGCCTACTCGAAGGCATTCTTCGACCGCTGGTACCGGCCGGAGTACACGACCGTCATCGTCGCGGGCGACGTCGACCCGGCAAAGGTCCTCCCTCTCGTCGAGAAATACTGGGGCTCCTGGAAGCGAGGCAGCTACTCCGTCGAGGTCCCCGCGGAGCCGGCGCCCACGGGACCGAAGACGGTCCACGTCCCCTGGACGACGCCGACGCTCCCGTGGGTCGTCGTTTCCTTCCGCGGCCCCGCCTTCTCCACGACGGCCAAGGACTGGGCGGCCCTCGACGTCCTCCTCGACCTGGCCTTCGGTCCCACCTCCGACGCGTACAAGACGCTCGTGGAGACCGAGCAGAAGGTCGACCAGCTCTTCCCGTACCTGCCCGCCAGCGCCGACCCGCAGCTGCTCACGGCGGGAGCGCGCGTGAAGAAGCTCGAGGACGCCGTCGCCGTCCGCGACGAGATCCTGAAGACATTCGCCTCGCTGCGCACCGAGCCGGTCCCGGCCCGCCGCCTCGCCGACGCCAAGGCAAACGCCCGCTACGCCCTGGTGAGAAGCCTCGACAACACGGATGCTATTGCCGGCACGCTCGCGCGCACCGTTCGCCACCGCCGCGAGTACGGCACGCTGAACGAGCTCTACCGGCTCTACGACACCCTCACCCCGGAGGACCTGCGGACTGCCGCGGCGAAGTACGTCATCGACGCCGGCCTCGTCCTGACGACCCTCTCGCACGAGGCGCCTCCCGCCCCGCTCGCCCAGCTCCCGGCCCTCGCGACGTTCGTGCCCACCTCCGGCGTCCCCGAGGGGCTCGCGCTCGTCGAGAAGCCCTCGCCCCTCCCGCAGGTCACCTTCAAGCTCCTCTTCGCGGCCGGCTCCGCCCACGACCCGAAGGGGAAGGAGGGGCTCGCCGCGCTGACGGCCGCCATGGTCGCCGAGGCCGGCTCGAAGGAGACCGGGATCGACGAGATCAGGAAGGCGCTCTTCCCGATGGCCGCGACGTTCGGCGCGCAGGTCGACAAGGAGATGACCGTCTTCACAGGGAGCGTCCACCGCGACAACGGGCGCGCCTACCTCGACACCACGCTTCCCCAGCTCCTCACCCCAGGATTCCGCGAGGAGGACTTCCGGCGCCTCAAGGACGCCCAGAAGAACGCCCTCGCCCAGGACCTCATCGCCAACAACGAGGAGGAGCTCGGCAAGGAGCGCCTCCAGACCGTCGTCTTCGCAGGTACGCCCTACGCGCACCCGGCTCTCGGGACGCTCGCGGGAATCGACGCGATCACCCTCGACGACGTGAAGTCCTTCTGGAGGGCCGCCTACACCCGTGCGGCACTCACCATCGGCCTCGCGGGCGACGTCCCCGACGACCTGAAGACGCGCTTCCTCTCGCGGCTCGGCGAGCTTCCCGCAGGTCCTGCCCTCCCGGCCCCGACCGGCGTGAAGGGGCGGACGCCCCAGGCCCTCGAGGTCGAGATCATTCAGAAGGAGACGCGGGCGACGGCCATCTCCTTCGGCCTGCCGCTCGACGTCACCCGCTCCCACGCGGACTTTAAGCAATCGGTGG
>CAVOJA010000038.1:0-5675 GCA_963696015.1 uncultured Holophagales bacterium | reverse complement strand
CCAGTAGCCGTGGACGCTCTTCCCGTCGGGGGCGAACACGAAGACCGCAGGCCCGCGCTTCGTGCCACCCGCCTGCGTCCAGGTCAGCTTGGCGACCCTGGCCGGGGCCTACCTGAGCTCGGGGTCTCGCCAGACCGGCTTCCCCCCGAAGAGCGTCAGGAGGGCCTTCGTCTTCAGGATCTCTTCCGGCGGGCCGGAGAGGACGTCGCGGGAGAGGACGACGAGGTCGGCCCTCCTGCCGACGGCGATCGAGCCCCGCTCCTTCTCCGCGAAGCCGGCGTACGCCGCGTCGATCGTGTAGTGGCGGAGGGCGCTCTCGGCGCTCACCGCGAGCTGCGGCTGCCAGCCTCCTTCGGGCTTCCCCTCACGCGTCTTCCGCGCGACGGCGCAGTACATCCCGCGGAAGACGTCGGGAGTGACGACGGGCCAGTCGCTCCCGAAGGCGATTCGTCCGCCCGGCTTGTCGATCCGGCGCCAGGCGAAGCCGCGGCTCTCGCGCTCCGGCCCGACGTTCCGCGCCCAGACGTCCGCGTTGTTCTGGTCGGGGTTCGCGTGGAGCGGCTGCATGGCGGCGACGACGCCGAGCGCGGCGAAGCGCGGCGCGTCGGCCGCGGAGACCGCCTCGACGTGCTCGACGCGGCACCTCCGGTCACGCGGGCCGTTGGCCTTCGCCGCCGCCTCGCAGGCGTCGAGCGCCATGCGGATGCCGCGGTCCCCGATGGAGTGGAGCCAGACCTGAAGGCCCGCCTTGTCGGCGGCCGCGACCGCCCCGTCGAGGGCGGCCTGCTCCCAGCGCGGGGTCCCCCGGCCGATCGACGGGTCGTCGGAGTAGGGCTCCAGCATCGCTGCGGTGTGCGCCTCGATCACGCCGTCGACGTAGCCCTTCACGCCGCCGAAGACGATCGCGCCGCTCGGGTAGAGCGTCCGCAGGCGGACGGCCTCCGCGATGCCGGGAGCCGGGTCGCTGGGCGCGATGTCGACGGTGAGCCGCGTGCGCAGGGTCAGGCGGCCCTCCCGCTTCGCCCGCTCGAGGAGCGGCAGGAACCGGGCCACCTCCTCCTTCGTCCAGCCCGCGTCCTGCACCGCCGTGATGCCGAGGCGGTTCAGCTGGGCCAGCGCCTGGAGGAGGAGGGCGTAGTGCCGCTCCGGGGTCGGCTCGGGGATGAGGTCCTCGACGAGGCTCCCCGCCGCTTCCTTGAGCGCTCCGGTCGGCTCTCCCGTCTTCGGGTCGCGGACGATGACGCCATTCACCGGGTCCCTCGTCTCCCGCGTGATGCCGGCCAGGGCGAGGGCCTTGCTGTTCGCCCAGCCGGTGTGGCCGTCGTAGCAGTCCATGTACGCCGGACGGTCGGGCACGACCGCGTCGAGCTGCTCGCGCGTCGGGAGACCGCCGGGAAACGACCCGTAGACCCAGCCGCGTCCGACGACCCACGGGCTCTTCGGGTTGTCCGCGGCGAAGCGGCGGATCTTCTCCTTCTGGCCGGCGAGGGTCGTCTCTTCGGTGAGGTCGACGCGCTCGAGGTTGCGGGCGCCGCTCATCAGGTGCATGTGCGCGTCCTCGAAGCCGGGCGTCGTGAGGCGACCTCGCAGCGCGACGACCTGAGTCTTCGGCCCCTTCCACCGCGCCGCCTCCGCGTCGCTCCCCACGAAGACGACGAGCCCCTTGCGGACCGCCACGGCCTCGGCCCACGGCCGCGACGGGTCGGCCGTCCAGATCTTTCCGCCGGTCAGGAGGAGGTCGGCGGCAGGCTCGGGCGCCGGGGCCGCGAGGGCGGGGAAGAGGAGCAGGGCCGCGAGGAGGGCTGATCGCATCGGGACCTCCGCCGGGCATTCTCCGCGAGAGGCCGCGCGAGGGAAACCCTCGCGATCGCGCCGCTCCGCGTTTCCCCATCCGGTCCGGCGGGTCCTGGCGCAGGTTTTCGGACGTGAGCCCCGCGAGCTCGAAGCCTTCCGTCCCCTGGTTCGTTCGATTCGCGCCCGGGTTGGCCGCGTTCGGCGCGGTCCTCATGCTCGCGTCGATCTCGCTCGTCGACGTCCGGACCCTCCGGACGCTCTGGAAGATCGGCCGCGTCGAGGTCGTCCTCTCGGTCCTCGTCACCCTCGGGGTCGTCGCCGTCGGGGCGATCAACGCGATCCGCTTCGCCGTCGCCCTGGTCCTCCGGCGCTACGTCCGCTTCGTCTCGCGCCCCGCGGTCGAGACCCTCGGCCAGGTCGAGGGGCAGCCGGGCTTCCACTCCCTGGAACGCCACCCGCGGGCGACGACGATCCCCGGTCTCCTCGTCTTCCGGTTCAACGGTCCCGTGGCCTTCTTCAACGCACCGCACTTCAAGCGGGAGCTCCTCGCGGCCGTGGAGGCGCAGGGTCCCGGCCTGAAGCGGTTCGTCGTCGACGTGGTCCCGATCCCGCTCGTCGACGCGACGGGCCTCTTCGCGCTCCGGGAGGTCGTCGAATCGCACGGCGCGAAAGAGGTCCGCCTCTCGTCGGCGGGACGGATGGCGGAGCGGGCGAATCGGGCGAAGCGATGGGGCCACGACGTCGCCGCGTGGGGAGTGCTCGCCTTCCCGACGCTCGAGTCGGCCGTGGAGGCGTTCACCGCTTCCGGGGAGACCGGGCTCGCCCTCGGGGCGTGACCGGGCAAGGGGGAAGGGGAGACCGCTCGCTCGGGACCATCCGTCGAGGGCGGGTTGCGCGGAAGGGCCGCCGCGCGTAGGGTCAACGGCAATGGCGCACCGGACCCGCGCGATCCTCGCGGGGATCCTCTGTCTCGCCGCGCTCGGCCTCGTTTCCGCCGAATCGCGCCTCGCCGGCGCGGCGGTCGTCGGGCGCTGCCCACCCGGCCTCGCCGCCCTCATTCCTCGCCGCGACTCCACCGCCCCCACCGGCTCCCAGGTGGCGGCGCGCGTGGCGTCCTGGAGCCGGGCGGAGCGTGCGCACGCCTTCGTCGGGGAGATTTTCGGCGGGAACATCCCGGAATTCCTCCGACGGCTTCGCCCCGTGGAGACGACCGTGCCCGGGCCGCTGGGGGTCCCGCTCCGGGCCGTTTTGTGGGTCATGCCCGACTACCTCGCGGTCGGGTCGGACGAGGACTTCGTGAGGGTCCCGCTCGGCCTCCCGGAGGCGATCGCCGTCGCGCGGCGGTTCGGCTTCACGCTCCCGACCCGGAAGATCGTGAACGCCATTCACGAGGTCGCCGAGGCGAAGGTCGACCCGAAGCCGATGGCCGCCGGGCCGCGGATGACCTCGGTCGCGTGGCTGCTTGCCCACAGCCTCACGATCGACGGGCAGCTCCGACACTCGCCGCACGGGTCGCTCGTCTCCGGGGTGAAGAAGGACGTCGTGATCACGCCGCGCCTCGCCGCCTCTCCCGGGAAGGAGGCGATCTACGGCTGGCTTCGTCCCGACGGGACGGCGATCCAGCCCCTCAGTACCGTCCACGCGGAGTGGTACGCCGACTACAGCCACGGCGTCCGCCTCGTGAGCGACACGGTGTTCGTGGACGGGGAGGCCCGCTCCGTGTTCGACCTCCTCGAGGACCCGTCCCGGGTCGCGCTCCTGAGCGACGAGGGCGTGGACGGCGAGGCGCGCCGACTGCTCGGGCTCGGTCCTTAGCGCGGGAAGGCCGGTCCGGGCCGCGGGAGGCTCTTGCAGCAGCGGAACCCGAGGTGGTAGTTCGCGTGGCTCCGAGGGTCCATGACCCGGCTGCCGTGCCAAAACGGGGCGCGCCACCGGCACCAGTCCTCGTGGGCCCGGAAGTCGTCGAAGGCGAACCAGCTCCCCTTCATCTCGGTGAAGCCGAGCGTCCGGCTGCCGCGGCTCGACATCTGGCTCTCGTCGAGGGGGAGGTTCATGTGCTCCGCCGCGTTGCCGTTGAGGTCGTAGACCCCGAGCGGGCTCCGGCATCCGGGAAACGAGCCGGCGGGGAAGGTGTTCGACCCGCAGAGGCTCCAGCCGCCGCCCGGGCAGCCCGGCGTCTTGTGGCTGGAGGTCGCGCAGACTCCCTTCCGGTACGCGGGACCGTAGGACCAGCTCTTCGTCGCCGCGTCGGCCAGATTGTGGGCGGCGCGCATCCGCTGGACGGCCTTCCCCGCGTCGACTCCGGCGGCGAGGTCGAACCGGTAGTCGGGAGGCAGCAGGGCGCCGGCGCAGGCGCCCTCCCACTCGTGCGCGTCGCAGAGGCGCTTGCCGAGCGCCTCGCAGACCTCGGCGGCCTCGCGCGCGCGGATCCAGACGACCGGGACCTCGCACGGGATGTCGGGGAACTCGAACTGGTCGATGCAGGCGCGGGCCTCCTCGGGGCGTTCCTTCGCCGGGTCGTAGAGCGGGGCCATGAATGGGCCGCCGCAGACCTTCTCGAAGAGCGGGTCGGAGGCGAGCGGGGCGCCGGCGCGCTCCCGGCACTCCCCGGGCGTGAGCGGGTGGCGCGTGATCGCGGGGTTCCCCTGCCCGGCGAACCCCGAGCGCTCGAAGATCCGCCGGACGGCCTCGACCCGGGCCGGGGAGTAGCCGTGGACCTGCCCGACCTTGCGGAAGAGCTCCTCGTTCTCCTCGCGGAGGCTCGTCCCCCCGGCGAGCGCCGCCGTCGTCCCGACGGCGACGAGGACCGCGACGACCCGCCCGAGGCGCTGGGCGCCCTGCCTGCGTCTCACCGGGGCTTCCTCGCCACCCAGAAGAAGTCGCGGTTGTCGGCGCAGCCGAGGAAGCGCGGGACCGTCGTGCCGCCCGAGGACTTGTCGAGCTCGCTCATGACCTTCACGAGGTGCTCGACTTCGATCCCCTCCTCCCCGGGCCGGTAGAGCGCGAGGTAAGTGTGCTCGGGAGCGTTCATGTCGAGGTGCATCGCGTACCGGCACCCGAGGGAGGCGAAGACCACGGCCATCGCCGAAGGGGTGACGCTGGAGAAGTAGCCGTAGACGAGGAAGCGCCGGCCTCCCGACTCGACGAGTCCCGCTCCGGCGCGGACGGACCGGAGGCGGGAATCCTGCGAGCCGCCCCAGTTCCCCTCCGCCCACCTGCCGACGAGCGCGCCCGTCGCGGGGACGCCGGTCCGCGCGTCCGGCTCGAGGAGGGCGACGCCGTTCTGCCGGGCGGAGCGGACCCGCTCGAGGAGCGCGTCGTCTTCCCGGACCCAGGTCTTCATCCCGACGGTCCCGTCGTCGAGCGCGTAGAGGGTCGCGAGACCCGGCTGGAGCTTGCTGAGGACGACGCCGCCCTCGACGAAACCGTAGTGACTTCCGGAGTGGACCCGTGCGAGCGGTCCGGCGTGGAAGGCGCCGTGGATCCGCTTGAACCCGCCGGCGAAGGTGGCGATGACCCGGTCGGCGACCGGCGGCGGCACCATCCCCGTCGGTTCGATCGGGTCGAGGTCCGCGAAGCCGTCCGGCCCCGGGAGGGACTCGTCGCGAGCTCCGGGGAGGTACTCGGGATTGTTAGGGCCTTTAGCCGCAGATGTCGGCCGAAATATCACCGCCACTGCCGTGCCGACCAGCGGGAAGATGATCGAATCGATCTGAGAGGCGGCAAAATCGTTTGCCACTTCCAGGTCGATCGACCAAGTTTTGAGCCCGCCCAGATTCGTGCGGGTGCCTTGCCCCATCGTAGTGTCGTCCACCTCTTCGGCGGCGTAGTTCAGCGTCACCGTCCGGACGTAGTCAGCAAGACGCAACTGAACCAGATAA
>CAVOJA010000037.1:0-43991 GCA_963696015.1 uncultured Holophagales bacterium | reverse complement strand
CAAGGAGGTCAAGTTCCGCCCGAACATCGACGACCACGACTACGACTTCAAGATCAAGAACATCGTCCGGTTCCTCGAGGAAGGCGACAAGGTCAAGGCCACGATCCAGTTCCGCGGCCGTGAGATGTCCCGGCTCGACAACGGGCGCAAGGTCCTCCAGCGCCTCGCCAAGGACCTCGAGGGGAAGGCCCACGCCGAGGGCAACCCCGAGATGCTCGGCAACCGGATGCACCTGATCTTCGGACCGCCGAAGAAACACTGATCTTTCCCGGCCTCAGAACCGAACCTGGGACCAAGTTGGAGCAAGGAGAACCCGGCCCATGGCCACCCACAAGAGGAAGACCCACCGCGGCGCCGCGAAGCGCTTCACGATCACCGCAAACGGAAAGTTCAAGCGCGGCAACGCGATGAAGCGGCACATCCTGACGAAGAAGGCCTCCGGCCGGAAGCGCCAGCTCGCCAAGTCGAGTCTCGTCGCCAAGGCGGACGAGCACACCGTCCGCAAGATGCTTCCCTACGCGTAAGAAGGAAGAGGAGATAAGGCCATGCCTCGCGTCAAGCGCGGAACAAAGAGGAAGGATCGCCGGAAGAGGATCCTGGATCTGGCAAAGGGTTACTACGGAACGAAGCACAACTGCTTCCGCATCGCCGAGCTGCAGGTCGAGCGTTCGCTCGCCTACGCCACGCGCGACCGCAAGCAGAAGAAGCGCGAGTTCCGGGGACTCTGGATCACCCGTATCAACGCCGCTGCCCGGATGAACGACATCAGCTACTCGCAGCTGGTGGCGGGGCTGAAGAAGGCCGGCTCGGACGTGAACCGCAAGGTCCTCGCCGAGATCGCCTTCCAGGACCCGAAGGGCTTCTCGGCGCTCGTCACGTCCGCCAAGAGCGCTCTCGCCGCCGCCTGAGGCGGGCAGGGCGCGATGAACGACATTCGCCCCGAGGCCGGGGGGTCCGGGGGGCGGCGAACAGCGCCCCCCGGGCAGGCGATCCCGGTCTCCGTCGAGGAGGCCCGCGGTCTTTTCGCCGCCGAACTGTCCGAGTCGGAAGCCGCCGCGAGCCGTCGCGGCGGTTTCCTTCCGGCGGACGTCGCGACGCTGAAAGTCCGCTGGCTCGGAAAGAAGCAGGGCGTCGTCACGGCGCTCCTGGCACGCCTCAAGGAGGTGCCGAAGGAGGAGAAAGCCGCCTTCGGTGCCGGCGTGAACGCCCTCAAGCAGGAGGTCGAGGCCCGCCTCGACGCTCTCGAGGCGGAGGCTGCAACTCGCGCCGCGTCGCTCGCCGAAGCGGCGAAGGCCGTGGACGTGACGCTCCCGCCGCGCGTCCCCCCGGTCGGGCGCCTTCACCCGCTGACGGTCGTGAGGCGCCGGATCGAGGCTTCGTTCCGCGGCCTCGGCTACGAGGTGGCCGACGGGCCGGAGATCGAAACGGACTGGTACAACTTCGAATCGTTGAACTTCCCGCCCGACCACCCGGCGCGGGACGCCGTCGACACGTTCTTCGTCGAGGGAGGCGGGACGGGGCGCGAGGCGCTTCTCCTCAGGACGCACACGTCGCCGGTCCAGATGCGGACGATGGAGAGCCGCAAGCCCCCCATCCGGGTCCTCTGCCCCGGGCGCGTCTACCGCAAGGACGACATCGACCCGCGGCACTCGCCCGTCTTTCACCAGATGGAAGGGCTCGTCGTCGACGAGGGAATCACCTTCGCCCACCTGCGCGGGACGCTCTCGGCCTTCGCGAAGAGCTTCTTCGGGGGGCGTGCCGAGGTGCGCCTCGCGCCGACGTTCTTCCCGTTCGTCGAGCCGGGCGTCGATTGCGCGGTGAGCTGCACGTTCTGCGAGAAGGGCTGCCGGATCTGCTCTTTCTCGGGCTGGATCGAGATCATGGGAGCCGGGATGGTCCACCCGAATGTCCTGGCCAACGCCAGCATCGACCCGGAGCGATACACGGGCTTCGCCTTCGGAATGGGAATCGACCGGATCGCGATGCTTCTCCACGGCATCCCCGACCTGCGCCTCCTCTTCGAGAACGACGTCCGGTTCCTCGACCGGACGTGGAGCTGACTCGATGAAGTTCCGCCTCGAATGGCTCGGTCCGTACCTGCCCGGAGAGCTCCCCGACCTCGCGACGCTCCGCCGCCGGCTGACCGACGTCGGCTTCATCGTCGAAGGGACGGAAGGGGAGGGCCGGGACGCCGTCCTCGACGTCGAGCTGACGGCGAACCGGCCCGACGGCATGAACCACCGTGGCCTCGCCCGCGAAGCCGCCTGCGCCCTCGGGCGGGAGTTCCGCGACGTTCCCGCACCGGCGCCCGCCGAAGGCCCTCTCGAAGCCGCGTCGCTGGCGACGGTGACGATCGAAGAGCCGGCCCTCTGCTCGCGCTACTCGGCGCGGGTCGTCGAGGGGATCCGCGTTCGCGAGGCCTCAAGAACGGTGCAGGAGCGACTCCGGGCCCTTGGGATGAACCCGATCAGCTCCCCGGTCGACGCGACGAATCACGCCCTCTGGGACATCGGCCAGCCGCTTCACGCCTTCGACCTCGACACTCTGGCGAAGGGCGCGGACGGGCGTCCCGCGATCGTCGTGCGGCGGGCGCGCGCCGGAGAGACGCTCGTCACGCTCGACGGGGTCGAGCGGAGGCTCTCGCCGGAGCACCTCGTGATCGCAGACGCCGAGCAGCCGGTCGCTCTCGCGGGAGTCATGGGCGGCCTCCACACGGCGATCACGCCGTCGACGACGCGCGTCCTCCTCGAGTCGGCGCACTTCAGCGCCATTGCCGTGAGGAAGACCGCCCGGCTCCTCGGGATGCACACCGACGCCTCCCACCGCTTCGAGCGCGGGACCGATCCGGCGACGACCGTCGAAGGGCTGAACCGGGTCACGGCGTTCCTCGTGGCCGACTGCGGCGGCACTGTGGCGCGCGGCGTGATCGACGTCGTGGCGCGCGAGATCCCGTCGAAGGTCGTGAAGCTCCGTCACGCGCGCCTCGTGTCGTTCCTCGGGATGGACGTTCCGTTCGCGCGCGCCGTCGAGATCCTCTCGGCCCTCGCCTTCGGGGTGAAGGAGACGGAGCCGGGAGTCCTCGCGGTGACGGTCCCGAGCTGGCGGGTCGACATCGAGCAGGAGTGCGACCTGATCGAAGAGGTCATCCGGGTCATCGGGTACGGTGCCCTCCCGGAGGCCCTTCCGCCGCCGTTCAACCCGAGCTGGTCCGAGCCGATCCTGGCCCGCGAGGATCGCGCCCGCGACGTCCTCGCAGCGGCGGGCTTCGTCGAGGCGTGCAGCTACTCGTTCGTCTCGGCCGAGGAGAACGCCCCGTTCGAATCCGCCATCTCTGGTTCGGCTCCGGTGATCGCGAACGCCCTCGGGGAGCCCTTCACGACGATGCGGGCGACGCCGGTCATCGGCCTGCTCCGGGCCGCGAGGCACAACATCCGCCGCGGACTCTCCGACCTTTCTCTGTTCGAGGTCGGCCGGTCCTACGCGCTGGTCGAGGGGCGTCCCGTCGAGAGCCGGCGCGCGACCGTCCTCCTTCACGGGCGCCGGGGAACCCACTGGGCCTCCGAGGCGCTCGCGGCGGACTTCTACGACGGCTCGGGCGCGGTCGCGGCCCTCTTCGCCGGCTTCGGCGCCGCGGCCCCGGAATTCCGGCCCGTGTCGATGCCGTTCCTGGCCTCGGGACGGTCGGCCGAGATCGTTGCGGGAGAGGTGGTCGTCGGCTGGGTCGGCGTTCTCTCCGGCTCGCTCGCAGCCGCATGGGACCTCGACGAGGCCGTCGTCGCGGACGTCGACCTCGCAGCGATCCCGGTCCCGCCGCCCCCCTCGTCCGTGGAGACGCCCTCGCGCTTCCCCGGAAGCGACGTCGACCTGACGGTCACGCACCCGTTGTCGGTCGCCTGGAAGACGCTCGACTCGGCCATCCGGCAGGACGCTCCGGCCGAGCTCCTCCGGGTCGACGCGAAGTACCTGTGGCGTGGAGCCGGCGTACCCGAAGGGTCCGTGAAGACGACCCTCAGGGTCGCCTTCGGATCTCCGGATCGCTCCCTGGGGAGGGACGAGATCAACCGCTGGCGCGACGAAGCCGCCCGGCGTCTTCTCCTCGTGCCGGGCACGGCCGTGGACGGAATCGCCTGAAGGAGAACGAGATGAGCGGAAAGAAGGAAACCCCCCCTGCCGAGGAGCCGGTTCCGGCGGTTGCGGAGCTCGAGCAGCTTCTGTCCGCAATGGAAGAGCGGGTTGCGAAGCTCCTGTCCGCCGTCCAGGGGAGCGCCGCCGAGAACGGCCGCCTCCGGGCCGCGCTCGAGGAGACGGCCGCCGATCGGGACCGGCTGAAGGCTGAGCTGACCGACAGTCTCGAAGGGGCGGTCCGGGTGGCCGAACTGAACGAGAAGCTCTCCCGGATGGCCCTCGAGCGGGAAGAGGTCCGTGCCCGTATCGAGCGTCTGGTCAAGAGCTTGGAGGAACCAGCGGCCGAAGGCTGAGGCTGCGCGTGCTATTCTCCCGATCGGCAGCAGAGAAGGAGAGCTGCCGGGATGGAGAACAGGCCGACAGCCATTCAGGTGGAGATCTTCGGACAGACGTATTCGGTCCGCGCGGCCGGAGAGGCAGAGTACATCCTCGACCTCGCCGCGTTCGTGGACCGGAAAATGCGGGAGGTGGCGACCCACGCCCCGACCGTCGACTCGACGAAAATCGCCATCCTGACGGCCCTGAACGTCTCCGACGAATTCCATCAATACCGATTGAAGACCCGGATGGGTGATCCGGGGCGGCTCGTCCCCGTGGCGGGCCGCCTCGTCGAGAAGCTGGACGAGATCCTTGGAATCCTGCCTGCGGAGATCCCGGCGAGGGCCGGAACAGAATGACGTGGCACCCTGCGCGGTGCGTGATTGAGCACATGTCCTTGAACCGATATTTGAACCCTGAACGTCCCGAAGCCCGGCCACCCTGTGACGCCCCGGCTCCGGCCGGGGAACTGACGGGTCGCCCCGGGGCGTTCGCCCTGGTTTACCGAGGGTTCAAAGACTCATGCTCACACGGCCGAGGCGGGGGCCTTTTCCCATCGAGGGCGTCCTAGCGGCAGTACTTCCCAGGTCTCTCGATCCCGCTTACCGGCACAGGGTCACCCTCGACGACATTCGAGACGAGGGGGACTACAGGTGGTGAATCCAGTCATCTATATCGCCGTAGCCGCGATCCTCTTCGTGGCGGCGGGCGTGTTCTTCGTCCTCGCGACGAAGACGAAGGGCAACGCCGAGCAGGCGCGGGCCCTCGCCGACCTCGAGGCGAAGAAGGTCCTCGAGACGGCGAAGCTCCAGGCCGAATCGGAGGTCCGGAAGGCCGAGGCGGCGGCCCAGCGGGCCGCGGCCACGGCGCAGAAGGCCGAGCTCGACGCCAAGGAGCACCTCCTCAAGGCCCGCGAGGCCGTCGACGAGGAAGTGGCGCGCCGGCGCAACGAGCTCGTCGACCTCGAGAAGAGGCTTCTCACCAAGGAAGAGGCGCTCGACCGGAAGATCGCCACCGCCGAGAAGCGCGAGCAGGACGCCGAGAACCGGGCGAAGAACCTCGACAAGCGCGAGAAGCACGTCGACGAGATCGTGGCCGAGGCCCAGAAGGAGGCCGACTCGCTGGTGGCCGCGCAGCGGTCCAAGCTCGAGCAGATCGCGGGGCTGACGACCGAGCAGGCGAAGAAGGACCTCATCAGGGACCTCGAGAACGAGGCTCGGCTGGAGGCGACCGGCCTCATCCGGCGGATCGAGGAGGACGCGGTCGACAACGCCCAGATGAAGGCGAAACGCCTCCTGGCGATGACGACCCAGCGGATGGCCTCGGACTACGTCGCGGAGACGACGGTCACCGTCCTCGATCTGCCGAGCGATGAGATGAAGGGGCGGATCATCGGTCGCGAGGGGCGGAACATCCGCGCCGTCGAGGCGGCCACCGGCGTCGACATCATCATCGACGACACGCCGGAAGCCGTCTTGCTCTCCTCGTTCGACCCGATTCGTCGCGAGGTCGCCCGCAGGGCTCTCGAGAGGCTCATCCAGGACGGGCGGATCCACCCCGCCCGGATCGAGGAGGTCGTCGAGAAGGTCCGCGCCGAGCTCTGGGAGGACCTCAAGAAGACGGGTGAAGCCGCGGCTTACGAGTTCGGCATCGCCGACCTCCACCCCGAGCTCGTGAAGCTCCTCGGGCGCCTGAAGTACCGGACGAGCTACGGGCAGAGCGTCCTGCAGCACTCGAAGGAAGTCGCCTGGGCCGCGTGCCACATGGCGGCCGAGCTGAAGGTCGACGTCGCCGTCGCCAAGCGCGCCGGCATCCTGCACGACATCGGTAAGGCGATCGACCGCGAGCAGGAGGGGACGCACCTCGAGCTCGGCCGCCAGCTGCTGAAGAAGTACGGCGAGAGCGAGGCCGTCATCCACGGCATGGAGTGCCACCACGGCGACTACGAGCCGAGGACGATCGAAGCGGTCCTCGTGAATGCCGCCGACGCCATCTCGGCCTCCCGGCCTGGCGCACGGCGCGAGATCATCGAGACGTACGTCAAGCGCCTCGAGAAGCTCGAGCTGATGACGCAGGGGATGAAGGGGGTCGAGAAGACCTTCGCCATCCAGGCGGGGCGCGAGCTGCGCGTCATCGTCGACGCCAAGCAGGTGACCGACGCCGACTGTTTCTGGATGTCCAAGGACCTCGCCAAACGGATCCAGTCCGAGCTCCAGTACCCCGGCCAGATCCGGATCACCGTCATCCGCGAGACCCGCGCGGTCGAATACGCCAAGTAAGCCCGAGAACGACAACGTACCCCCGCCGCCCCGGGGTCTCCCCGGGGCGGCGTCGTCAGAGCCCCCGGAAAGGACCAGGTCGTGAAGCTCCTGTTCGTCGGAGACGTCGTCGGAAAGCCGGGCCGGAAGGCTCTCGGGCTGCTGGAAAAGGTGATCGCGCGCGAGGCGATCGACTTCACGGTGGTCAACGTCGAGAACGCGGCCGGGGGGTTCGGCGTGACCGTGGAGATCTTCGCGGATCTCTCGAAGCTCCCCATCGACGTCTTCACGTCGGGCAACCACATCTGGGACAAGAAGGACTTCGTTCCCCTCCTCGACGACATCCCGAACCTCATTCGCCCCGCGAACTACCCGCCCGGCAACCCGGGACGGGGCTGGTCGATCCAGTCGACGCCTGCCGGCATCCCGGTCGGCGTCCTGAACCTGCAGGGGCAGGTCTTCATGGCCGCGACCGACTCGCCCTTCCGCGTCGGGGACGTCTGCCTCGCAGAGATGAAAGCCGCCTGCCCGGGGCTGAAGGTGGTCGTCGTCGACATCCACGCCGAGGCGACCTCCGAGAAGCAGGCCACGGGATGGTGGTTCGACGGGCGCGTCTCTCTCGTCATCGGGACGCACACCCACGTCCCGACGGCCGACGCCCGGGTCCTGCCCAAGGGGACGGCCTACCAGGGCGACGCCGGGATGACCGGGGCCTACGAGGGGATCATCGGCTTCGACCCGAAGAACATCCTCGAACGCTTCCGGTTCCAGACGCCCCGGGGAATGGAGACGGCGACGCGTGACGTCCGCCTCTGCGGCGCCGTGGTCGACGTGGACGAGGAGACCGGGAAGGCCCGATCGATATCGCCGATCCAGGAAAAGCTGGGGAGCTGAGGCCGCGTTCTCGAGCGGATCGTGCGGGTCCGTAAAAGAGGTGAGCGACGCCCCTCCCGGCGGCCGCGCCTCCTGCTAGCATCCGGGCATGGCCGTCGATCCCGAGCTCCTCGCCATTCTCGCCTGCCCGGCCTGCGAAGCGCGACCGTCCGTGACCCTCTGCCCCCTGGAGGCCAGGGCTGCCGCGCAGGTCGTAGAGAAGTACCGCGACAAGTTCCGTGACGAGGAACCGGTCGTGACCGAGGGCCTGCACTGCGCTGCCTGCGGCCGGGTGTACCCGATCGTCTCGGACATCCCGGTGATGCTCGTCGAAGAGGCCCTGCCCGCCGGGGCCCGCGCGTCCTGAGCCTTCTTCCCGGCTCGCTCTCTTCCCGGCCGCCGCTCCCGCGAACGGCCTTCGCTGCGCTCGTCCTTTGTGCTGCGATGAGCCATCTCATGGCGGTCGCGAACATCGCCCTCGCCCTCGCGCTCCTCGCCTCCATCCTCTGGCGCACCCATGCCTGGCGGTCCGGCCGGGACTTCCTCGGGCCTTTCCGAAGGACGTCGCCACTGCACGGTCCGGTCGCGCTCTTCCTCCTTCTGTCGCTCCTTTCGGTCCTCTGTTCGACGGACGCGATCCGCTCCGCCAGAGAGGTCAAGGGCCTCTTCACCTTCCTGCTCGTCGTTGTCGTGGCGGCTCTCGTCGACGGCGTCGAGGACGCCCACCTCGTCGTGGACGCCCTCCGCCTCGCGACGCTCTACCTCGTCCTTCGAGGCCTCGTCGACTACTTCATCCTCGGCTACGACAACGTCTGGGAGCGGCTCTCCGGCGGGCTTTCGATCTACATGACGTACGCCGGGCTCCTGATGGTCCTCTCGCTCGTCCTGGCGGCGCGTGCCCTGACGGCCGGGCGAGAACGCAGCGAGCGCCTCGTCGACGGAGGCCTTTCGATAGCTGCCGCCGTCCTCGTCGGCCTCACCTTCACGAGAAACGCCTACCTCGGACTGGCCGCCGGGGTGGTCGTCCTGGTCCTGACGGCGCGACCCCGGCTCTCGCTCGCCCTCCCTCCCTTAGCAGTCCTTCTCTTCTTCGTCCTGCCGGCGGGAGTGAGAGAGAGGGCGGCTTCGACGTTCGACCGGACCGACGCCGCCGCGCGCGACCGGCTCTCGATGTGGTCGTCCGGCGCGGCGATGATCTCGGAGCGTCCGTTCTTCGGAGTCGGCCCGGGCCGGATCAAGGAGCTCTACCCGGTCTACCGGCGGCCGGATTCCGTGGAGGGAAGCGTCGGTCACCTCCACAACAACCTGGTGAACATCGCCGCGGAGACGGGCATTCCCTCGGCTCTCGCCTACCTGACGATCGTCGTCGCGGTCTTCGCCGCCGGCTGGCCGCTTTCCCGGGACCGGACGCGCCCACAGGTCCGCTCCCTGGCCCGCGGGGCGCTCGCGGCGAACGGGGCGCTTTTCGTGGCCGGGATGTTCGAGTACAACTTCGGCGACGTGGAGATTCTCCGGGTGATGCTCGTCGTCCTCGCTCTCCCGTTCGCCGCGGCTCGCGCCGTCCCGGTGCCTCCACCGGTCTCCTAGGCTCGCCGGGGGGCGCGCTCTCCGGGGGGCGCTGTTCGCCGCCCCCCAGACCCCCCATGCCATGCGAGTCGCCGGTCGCCCCCCGGCGTCGGCATGCGCGGCGCGAAACGCCGTCCCCCGGACCTCCCGGGTCTGGCGGTGTGTCGAGAACTCTACTGCACGCCAATAGAATGAGGGGCGATGTCGTTCCGTTATCGGGTTCCGCGGGGACCGCTCGGCCGCTCACCGGGGCCGACGCTCCCGTTCGGAGACGGGCCTCCCGGGGCTTCGGCGATCACGGTGTCGCTCTTCGTCGCGAAGCTGAACGGGGTCCTCCGCGCCTCGCTCCCCGACACGTGGGTGAAGGGTGAGATCGGCGAGTGGCGAATCTGGTCGTCGGGGCACGCCTACTTCACCCTCAAGGACGCCTCGGCCTCGCTCCCGTCCGTCATGTGGTCGTCGGACGTGGCGCGGGTCCCGTTTCGTCCCGAGGAAGGGATGGAGGTCCTCGTTCGGGGTCGGCCCGACGTCTACGCGAGGAGCGGAAAGCTCTCGTTCGTCGTCGCCGAGATCCAGCCCGTCGGCACCGGGGCGCTTCAGCTCGCCTTCGAGCAGCTGAAGGCGCGGCTGGCGGCGGAGGGGCTCTTCGACCCCGCGCGGAAGCGGAAGCTCCCCCTGCTCCCGCGCCGCATCGGCGTCGTGACGTCGAGGCACGGTGCGGCCGTGCGCGACGTCCTGAAGGTCCTCTCCGCCCGCTTTCCGAACGCGCACCTCACGGTCTGGCCGGTGGCCGTACAGGGGGCGTCGGCGCCGGACGAGATCGCTCGCGCGGTCGAGTCGTTCTCCCGCCATTCGGCCGTGGACGTCGTCATCGTGGCGCGCGGCGGCGGCTCGCGCGACGACCTGTCGGCCTTCAACGACGAGAAGGTCGTCCGGGCCGTGGCGGCCAGCCGCATCCCGACGATCTCGGCCGTCGGCCACGAGATCGACGTGACGCTGACCGACCTCGCGGCCGACCTGCGCGCCGCCACGCCGTCCCAGGCGGCCGAGCTCGTCGTGGCCCGCCGCGACGAGCTCGAGGGGCGCATCGGCAGCCTCGGGCGCGAGCTGACGCGGACGTTGAAGGGCAGGCTCCTGGCGGCCCACGTCGACGCCGCCCGGCTGCTGAACGCTCCCGCCCTCGCCGGGTTCCCGGCGCGGACGGCGGCGCTCTCGGCGCGGGCCTCCTCGGCGTCCCGGGAGCTCCTCTCTGCGGTGAGGCGCCTCCCGGCGGCGTTTCGAGAGCGGCTCCTGAGGGCCGAAGGGGCGGTGGCGTCGTGGCCGATCCTCGCGGCCCTGCCCCTCGGCCTCGCTCGCGCGGAGGCGGGGGAGCGCGCGGTGACGGAGCGGCTGGAGCGCCGCCTGGGCGCCTCGCGCGAGCGGCTGGGTGCGCTTGCCGCGTCGCTTTCGGCCCTCGATCCGCTGCGCGTCCTGGCGCGGGGCTACTCTGTGACCTACGTCGAGGGGACGTCGGCTCCCCTCGTCGACGCGGAAGGCGTCGCACCGGGCGACGCCCTCCGCATCGTCCTCGCGCGCGGGGCCGTGAGAGCACGCGTGACGGACGTCTCGAAGGACGGTGTGCGATGACGGCGAAGGTGAAGCTTCCGAAGGGGCTGACGTTCGAGAAGGCGCTCGAGAGGCTGGAGAAGATCGTCGCGGAGCTGGAGGACCCCGAAAGGGGCCTCGAGGCGTCGCTGGAGATCTTCGAGGAGGGAGTCGCGCTGTCGCGCTTCTGCCGCGGCAAGCTCGAGGAGATCCAGAAACGGGTCGACGTCGTCCTGAAGGAGACGCCCGAGGGGCTCGTGACGGAGCCCCTCGACGCGCCCGGGGAGGACGACGAAGCGGGGGAGGACGAGGAGTGAGCCTCGGGGCGTTCCTCGCTGCGGCAAGAGGAGAGGCCGAGGCCGCCCTGGAACGGATCCTTCCCCCGGCCGGCGAGGCCCTTGCCGACGCGATGCGCTACAGCACGCTCGCGGGAGGGAAGCGCCTGCGTCCCGCCCTCGCGCTCGCCGTTCACGACGTCCTCGGAGGGAGCGCCGCGCCTCGCTGCGAGGTCGCCGAGGCGGCGGCGGCGCTCGAGCTGGTCCACACTTACTCGCTGATCCACGACGACCTCCCCTGCATGGACGACGACGCCCTTCGTCGGGGCAAGCCGACCTGTCACGTGGTCCACGGTGAGGGCCTGGCGCTTCTGGCGGGCGACGCTCTCCAGTCGCTCGGCTTCGAGGTCCTCGCCTCCCGCCCGCACGGGGAGGCCCTGGCGGTACGCCGCGCGGAGGCGGTCCTCCTCCTGGCGCGGGCGATCGGCCCCGGCGGGATGGCGGGGGGGCAGGCGCTCGACCTGGCGGCGGCGGGACATGGAAGGGCAGACCTCCGGACGGCCGAGCGGCTGAAGGAGATCCACGAGAGGAAGACGGGTCGTCTCCTGTCGGCCGCGTGCGAGCTCGGGGCCGTCCTGGCGGGGGCCTCCGCCGAGCGCCGGGAGGCCACCGCCCGGTTCGGCGACTCCCTCGGCGTCCTCTTCCAGATTGCCGACGACCTCCTCGACGTCACTGCGACCGCCGCGGTCCTCGGCAAGAGCGTCGGGAAGGACGTGGCGCAGGAGAAGCTCACCTACATCTCCGTCTTCGGCTTCGACGGGGCGGTGGCCGAAAGGGAAAGGACCCTGTCCGAGACCCTTGCCCGGGCCCGGGAGCTGGAGGGGGCCCCGGGCCTTCTGGCGGCGCTGGCCGAGTACGCCGGACACCGGGACCGCTGACCGGATATCATCAGAGGTTCTATGACCAGTCGTCCGACCCCGCTCCTCGACCGGGTCCTCTGGCCCCGGGAGCTGAAGAACCTGACCCTGGACGAGCTCCCGACCCTCTCCGACGAGCTCCGTGCGTTCCTGATCGACTCCGTGTCGAAGACCGGTGGCCACTTCGCCTCGGGCCTCGGGACGGTCGAGCTGACCGTCGCCCTCCACTACGTCTTCGACACGCCTCGCGACCTCCTCGTCTGGGACGTCAGCCACCAGTGCTACCCGCACAAGGTCCTGACGGGGCGTCGTGACCGGCTCCATACCATTCGGCAGAAGGGGGGCCTCTCGGGCTTCACGAGCCGGGCCGAGTCGGAGTACGACGTCTTCGGGGCCGCCCACGCCTCGACGTCGATCTCGGCGGCGCTCGGCATGGCCGCGGCCCGCGACGCCAAGGGGGAGGACTACAACGTCGTCGCGATCATCGGGGACGGCGGCCTGACCGGCGGTGTCGCGATGGAAGGGCTGAACCAGGGCGGCTACCTGAAGCGCAAGCTGATCGTCATCCTGAACGACAACGAGATGTCGATCGCCCCGAACGTCGGGGCGATGTCGGGCTACCTCCTCCGGATCGCCCGAGGCCAGATCTACAAGAAGGTGCGCGGCGAGGTGGCCCACATCCTGAAGAAGCTCCCGAAGGGAGAGCGTCTCGCCGAGATCGCCGAGCAGCTCGAAGACGGCCTGAAGAAGGCCCTCGTCCCGGGGACGCTGTTCGAGGAGCTCGGCTTCAAGTACGTCGGGCCGATCGACGGGCACAACCTCCCCGTCCTCGTCCGGACGCTGCGCGAAGCGAAGGAGTACGACGGCCCGATCCTCATCCACGCCCGCACGACGAAGGGGAAGGGGTATGCCCTCGCCGAGCAGGACCCCGTCTTCTGGCACGGCCCTTCGCCGTTCAAGGTGGAAACGGGAGAGATCGCGAAGAAGGCTGCCCCGCCGAGCTACACGTCGGTCTTCGCCGACACGCTCGCCGAGCTCGCGTCCAGGGACGAGAGGATCGTCGCGATCACCGCCGCAATGCCCGACGGGACCGGGCTCGACCGTTTCGCGAAGAAGTTTCCCGATCGGACGTTCGACGTCGGCATCTGCGAGCAGCACGCCGTTCTCTTCGCGGCGGGCATGGCGACGCAGGGGATGAAGCCCGTCTGCGCGATCTACTCGACGTTCCTGCAGCGTGCCTACGACCAGGTCTTTCACGACGTCTGCCTGATGGACCTGCCGGTGGTCTTCGCCCTCGACCGGGGCGGCGTCGTCGGGTCCGACGGGCCGACGCATCACGGCGCCTACGACCTCTCGTATCTGCGCGTCTTTCCGAACATGATGGTCGCCGCCCCGAAGGACGAGAACGAGCTGCGACACCTGGTGGCGACGGCATTCACCACCGGTCACCCGACCGCCGTCCGCTATCCGCGCGGCGCGGGGTACGGAGTCGCCCTCGACCCCGAGCCGAAGCTCCTTCCCGTCGGGAAGGGAGAGGTCCTCCGCGTCGGCAAGGACGCGGTCGTCGTGGCGATCGGAGACCCGGTTCTCCCGGCTCTGAAGGCCGCCGAGCGGCTCGCGGCGGAGGGGGGAGCATCGCTCACGGTGATCAACGCCCGGTGGGTGAAGCCCCTCGATACCGAGCTCCTCGCCCAGTTCGTCAAGAACGGGACGACCGTGTTCACGGTTGAAGAGAACGCCATAGCCGGCGGATTCGGCTCGGCGGTCTCAGAAGCCCTGGACGTCCTCGGCATCGTGGCGCCGGTCCACCGGATCGGGATCCCCGACCGGTTCGTCCCGCACGCCACGCAGGCCGAGCAGCGCGCCGAGATCGGGATCGACGAGGAGGGGCTCCTCGGGGCTTTCCGGACGAAGACCGCCGGCGGCGGCGTCGTCCCGATCCGGGCCCGCGTCGCGAGCTGACCCCTCGGGCCGCCCGATGCGCGCACTCGTCTGCGAGTCACCCGGACACGTCGTGCTCCGGGAGCTCCCGGATCCCGAGCCCGGCCCGGGCGAGGTCGTCGTGCGTGTGGAAGCGACGCTCACGTGCGGCACCGATTTGAAGCTCGTGAAGCGAGGGCACCCGAAGGTCCCGTTCCCGACGGTCCTCGGGCACGAGTTCTGCGGGCGCGTACAGCGTGTGGGCGAGGGGGCTCCCTTCGCCGAGGGGGAGAGGGTGACGTCGGCGGTCAGCGCGCCTTGCGGCGAGTGTCGCGAGTGCCGCAACGGACACCCGAACCTTTGCGGTACCGCGTTCGACCACCGGGTCTGGGGGACCTGGGCCGAGCTCGTGAAGATCCCCGCCCGGATCGTCCGCTACGGCCTCCTGCGCGTCCCCGACGGGCTCGCGCCGGCCGCCGCCGCGCTCCTGGACCCCCTAGCTTCGGTGCTTCGCGGGCTGGGCCGCGTGCCCGACGCCGCGGGCCGGACGGTGCTCGTCCTGGGGGCCGGCCCGATCGCCCTCCTCTTCACGTCCCAGCTCCTGAGGCGGGGCGCGTCGCGAGTCTTCGTGGCGGGGCGGAGCCCGGGGCGCCTGGCCGCCCACGCGGCGCTCGGGGCGGAGACGATCTCGACACGCGAGAGCCTCACGGCGCGGCTATGGGACCGAACGGACGGGCAGGGAGCGGACCTCGTCATCGAAACGACCGGAGCCCCGTCGATCGCGGACGAGGCGCCGGGCCTCGCGGCTCGAGGGGGGACGGTCCTCCTCTTTGCCGGGCTCGTGCGGGAGGCCCGTCTCGCCGTCCTCGCGCACCGGATCCACTACGACGAGGTCTCGCTCGTCGGGTCGTTCCACTACACCGCAGACGACGCGCGCGCTTCGCTCGACCTCCTCGCCCGGGGCGAGGTCCCGATCGACCGCCTCGTGACGGCCGAGAGCCCGCTCGAGCGGTACCCGTTCGTGCTGGAGCGGCTGTCCCGGGGGATGGAGATGAAAGTGGCGTTCCTGCCGTGATCCCTGCCTCGATGAAAGCGGCCCTCGCCCGCGCTCCCGGGCGGATCGAGATCGTCGAGATGGAAACGCCCCGGCCCGGCGCCGGCGAGCTCCTCGTCGCCATGAAGACCGTCGGTCTGTGCGGAAGCGACGTCCACCCGTGGTACGTGGCGACGAAGGCTCCGGCCGTCCTGGGGCACGAGACCGCCGGCGTGGTCGCCGAGACGGGCGCCGGCGTGGCGCATCTCAGACCGGGAGACCGAGTGTTCGTCCACCACCACGCCCCTTGCGGCGCCTGTCGCTTCTGCGCCGCCGGGGAGCCGGTCATGTGCCCGGAATGGAAGCCGTCGCGCCTCCATCCCGGCGGCCTGGCCGAGTACGTGAGGGTCGCGGCCTCGGCGGTCTCTCGCGACTCCCTGCTCCTCCCGCCGCACGTCTCTTTCACGGGAGGCGCGTTCGTCGAGCCCGTCGCGTGCGCCCTCAAGGCGGTGGATCGGGCCCTCGTCCGCGCTGGCGACGCGGTGCTCGTGGTCGGCCTCGGGTCGAACGGCCTCCTCCTCGGCTGGCTCGCTCGGCTCGCCGGGGCGCGCCTCCTCCTCGGGAGCGACCCCGACCCCGTCCGGCGCCGTCTCGCCCGCGAGCTCGGCTTCGACGCCGTCGTCGACCCGTCCTCCGAAAGCGTCGGCGAATGGGTGCGGGCCGCGGCCTCCGGCGGTGCGGACGTCGTCTTCGTCATCCCGACGGCAGCGCCCACGGTGCTCTCGGCGATCGAGGCGGCCGCTCCCGCGGCGCGCGTCGTCTTCTTTTCCCCGGTCGCGCCCGACACGGTCTGGCCGATTGCGCCGCACACGCCCTACTTCAAGGACCTGACGCTCCGGTTCAGCTACTCCTCGGGACCGCAGGAGACCCGGCGCTCGCTCGACCTGATCGCCTCGGGTGCCCTTCCCGTCGAGCGCCTCGTCACCCACCGCCTGCCGCTCGAGCGCGCCGCCGAGGCGTTCGCCCTGGCCGAAGCGGGGGGCGAGGCGCTGAAGGTCGTCGTCGAGATCTGATGGCGACGGCGAAGACGCGCCTCGACGTTCTCCTGGTCACGCGCGGGCTTGCCGAGTCGAGGACGCGTGCCGAGGCGCTCGTCCTGGCGGGGCGCGTGAAGGTGAAGGGGGTCGAGCGACCGAAGCCGGGGACGTCCGTGGGGCCCGACGTCCTGATCGAGATCCAGGCTCCGGAGCATCCGTGGGTCTCTCGCGGCGGCGTCAAGCTCGCGGCCGGGCTCGACGCTTTCTCCGTCGACCCGACGGGCCGCACCTGCCTCGACGTCGGCGCCTCCACCGGAGGATTCACGGACGTTCTCCTTTCGCGAGGCGCGGCGCGCGTCTTTGCGATCGACGTCGGGCACGGCCAGCTCCACGCGAGGCTCCGTTCCGACCCGCGCGTCGTCATCCGGGAAGGGGTCAACGCGAGGCTCCTCTCGCGCTCGGACGTACCGGAAGCGTGCTCCCTCCTCGTTGCAGACGTGTCCTTCATCTCGCTGCGCCTGATCCTCCCCGCGGCCGTCACGCTCCTCACCCCCGGCGCCGACGCCGTCCTTCTGATCAAGCCTCAGTTCGAGTCGGAGCGCGGCGAGGTGGGCAGGGGGGGAATCGTCCGTGACCCGGAGGTCCGGCGGCGGGCCGTCGAGCGGATCGTCGCGGCGGCCGAGGCGCTCGGTTTCGTGCATCGCGGGACGACCGAATCGCCGATAACCGGGGCCGACGGCAACGTCGAGTACGTCGCAGCGTTCGTCCTCGGCGTTCCCGGCGCCGCCAGCGGCTAGAATCGGCCAATGTCCACGCCACCGAGGGCGCGAAGAAAAGCCGTCCGGAGGGTCGGCCTCGTCACTCGAACCACGAGCGGTGACGCCCTCCATCTCACCCGGCGCCTCGAGGCCTGGCTGCGCAAGCGCGGCATCGAGGTCCTCCACGACGCAGAGTCGATGGGTGTGAGGCACTCGATGGGGGGGGTCCCGCGGGCGGAGATCTCGAGGCACGTCGACCTCCTCGTGACTCTCGGCGGCGACGGGACGCTTCTCTCCGTGGCCCGGCATCCGTCGCCCGGGGTCGCCATCCTCGGGATCGACATCGGGACGTTCGGGTTCCTGACGGCGTGCCCTCCGGACGCCTGGGAGTCCCTCCTGACGGACGCGCTCGCCGGGACGGCGCCGCTGGAAGCGCGGCGGATGCTGAACGTCGACGTCGTGGAGCCCGGCCGCCCGCGTCGTCGGATCCGGATCGTCAACGACGCCGTCATCGGAAAGTCGGCCCTGTCGCGCATCGCGACGATCCGGGTCGAAGTCGACGGGCGGCCGGTGTCGCGCTACCGGGGGGACGGCGTCATCGTCGCGACCCCGACCGGCTCGACGGCCTACAACCTCTCGGCGGGTGGGCCGATCCTGGCCCCGACGATGCCAGCGATCATCCTGACCCCCATCTGCCCGCACACGCTCTCCCTGCGGCCCGTCGTCCTCCCCGACAACGTCCGCCTCGGCCTCGCGGTCGAAGGGGACCCGCCGGACGTCTATCTGACGCTCGACGGGCAGGAGGGTTTTCCGATCGGTTCGGCGACGCGCGTGAGGATCGCCCGTGCGCGCGAGACGGCGCTCCTCGTCCGCGCGCACGGGAGCACCTTCTTCGACGTCCTCGCCAAGAAGCTGTCGTTCGGCGGCGAGAAGAAGTAGGCGACCGCCGCAATGGGGGCGAAGAAGGGGCTCCGCGGGCGCATCCCCCATCCCCACATTCCCCACCTTCTGCTCGAGCACGTCCGGGTCCTCCGGCTCTTTTCGCTCCTGTTCCTCTTTTCGCTTCTCGTCCTCTACGCGGTCTTCCGCTCCGCCCGCTTCCAGGACCTGATGCGGCGTCGGGCCGAGACGCTCCTCTCGGAAGCGTTGAAGAGAACGGTGACGATCGGGGGCTTCGATCTCGCCCTCGTCCCTCCGGCGTTCCTCGTGAAGGACGTTGCCGTCGCAAACGACCCACGGGGTCTCGCCACGCCCTGTTTCTCGGCGGCGGAGGTGCTCCTTCGCGGGATCCCGCAGGTCTCGGAGACATGGATCGACCTTCCCAAGGTGCGGCTCATCGAGCCTCACGTCGTCTTCGAGGTCTTCGGAGACGGGACGAACAACTTCTCCTCGATCGCGAACGCCCTGCCGAAGGGAGATGGCGGCGGCAGGGACGTCCGGATCCGGGAGGCGATCCTCCAGAAGGGGACGATTCGCTTTCGCGAGTGGAAATCGAGGCTCGACGTCATCCTCACCGACGCCGCGCTGACCGCGCGTTCCGGGAGGTTCTCGAAGACGACCCGGGTCTCCCTCGGCTGCCGGCACGCCCGCCTCAAGCTGGACGATGGGGACGTCCTCGACCTGGAGGTGGGGGCCGACCTCGTCCTCTCTCCCGGGCGGATCCGCTTTCGGGGAATCCGCCTTCGGGGCGAGGGTCTCTCGGTCGACGCTCTCGGCGGAATCGACGACCTGACGAAACCGGAGGTGAACATCCTCGCCCGGGCGCGGATGCGCGGAGAGGACCTGGACCGTTATTTCGGAGCAGGGATCCCGCTCTCCGGTCCTGTGTCGGCCGTCGCGAGCGTGCGGGTCCCTCCGCGCGGCGGATTCCGGGTGAAGGGGAAGTTCGAGATAGGAGATGGCGGGCGTTTCGGGCCGTTTCCGATGACCGGGGAAGGGTCGATTCGCGTCGACCCGGACGGCCTTCTCGCACACGTCGCCCACGCGGACTACGCCGGGGGAAAGCTCGAGGCTCTCGTCCGGCTCGGGAGGCTCAAGGGGGCACCTCTCCCGGTGCAGATCGCGGTGTCGGGGACCGGCATCGATTTCGAGCGCTTCTTTTCGGACCTCGGCCTCCCCGGGACGGGCCTGATGGCCCGGGCAGACCTCGACATGACGCTCACGTTCGGTCCTGGCGGGGCCGCGCACGCCGACGGCTCGGGTGGGATCCGGCTCGTCGCCGCCCCGGGCGTCCCCTCGGCCGTCCGTGGCCGGCATGCGCTTCCCGTCTCCGGAGGAGGGTTGCTCTTCGTGAGGAACGGATCGATCCTCTTCCCGCGCGTGCCGTTCGTCACTGCGGGGGGTCTCCGGGCCACACTCGACGGGACCCTCCGGATCGGCTCGTGGGAGCCGGACTGGGAGCTGACGATCGAAACGCCAGACCTGGTCGAAGCGGAGAGGCTCGCGGCGAACTTCTACCCTGCGATCCAGGGAGAGCCGCTCTCTCCACCGTTGAAGCTGGGTGGTTCCGGCCGGCTGGTCGCGAAGCTGTCGCGGAGCTTTTCCGACCCGCTCATCTCGGGCAGGCTCGAGGCCTCGCCCTTCGTGCTGCGGGGCGTGCCGTTCGGCGAGACGACGGCCGATTTCCTCGTCGACCGGAACGTGCTGACGTTGCAATCGCTCGAGGCGCGCGACGGGAGCGGCTGGCTGCGGGCGAGAGGGCAGATCGCATGGGGCGGTACGCTCGGCACCGAGTACCGTCTGACGGATTTCACGACGGAGACCGGGCGATGGCCCGTGGAGCGGGTCTTCTCGTTCCTGTCGCTCGACCTGCCGATCACGGGCCTGGTCACTGGCCGGCTCCCGCTCGACGGCGTGACGCCGCGCGTCGTCGGCCAGGGAAGCCTGGTTTTCGAGGGGACGCGCCTCTGGGGGCAGCCCTTCGACCGCGTCGAGGGGACCCTGGGGTTCGAGATCGAAGGCCTCCGGCTCTCGGCGGTGTCAGGAGTGCTGGGCTCCGGGACGGCCCGTCTCGACGGTTTCTACCGGTACGCCGACGACGGGTTCGAGATCGAGGCCGAGGCGCTGAGCCTGCCGGTAGAGCGGTTCGGGGCGGTCGCCGACGGGGTTCCCGGCCTGACGGGGCGGCTCACGGGCTCGCTCACCGGCCGGGGCACGCTCGACGTTCCGGATCTCGAAGCGAAGGGGACGATCGCGGGGGTGGAGTGGGAGAAGAAGCCCCTCGCCCGTCAGGACCGGGAGATGACGTTCCGCCTGGCGCTCCACGGTGAAGACCTCGATGCCGAAGTCGAAGCTCCCGGTGCGGCTCGCCTCAACGCGGTCGGAACCGGCGCTGCTCTTCGCGTCGGAGTGGAGGTCGAGTCGATCGCGGCCTATTCGGCCCTCCTGGGGTTCTCCCCCGAGACGGAGCTCGACGGGACCGCAGCGCTCGAGGCGGACCTGTCGAGGGACTCCGAGGGAAACGTGACTTCGGCCCGCGGCCGGTTCCTGTCGCTGGAGGCCGTCGTCGGTCCGCACAGCGTGTCCCTCCCGGCCCCGGCGTCCTTCACGTGGGCGGACGGCCGGCTCTCCTGGGAGAACGTACGCCTTGCGGCGCGCCGGGCTTCGGGTTCCGCCGGACCGCTTCCGGAGGGAGAGCTCGCCCTGACCGGCAGCCTCGAAACGGGCGGCGACGAGAAGCTGCTGATCCGGGCTGTCGGGACGATCGAAGCGGCGCTTCTGACGCCCTTTCTCGACGGGGCGACCCTGGAGGGGGGGATGGCCGTCTCGGTGTCGGCCTCCGGGACTTTTGAACGGCCGGTCTTCGAAGGACGGGTGAGCCTCGACGGCCTCGAGCTCGTCACCTCGCCAGGGGAGTCGCCGATCGAGGGGATCACCGGGACGCTGCAGCTCACGCCCGGCAGGATCACGACCGACGACCTTTCATTCCGGTGGAACGGGAACGTCGCCCTGGCCGGGGCACTCACCCTCGAAGGTCTCCGGATGTCGGGCCTGAGGCTCAACGTTCATCTCGAAGACCTCCGGAGCGAACCGTTCCCGGGCCTGCGAACGACGACATCCGGGGACCTCGTACTCCTCGGGGACGACGAAGTCCGCTCGGCCCGGGGAGAGCTCAGGATGAGCCGCGGGATCTACGCCGAGGATCTCGATCTGTCGATCCAGGCCCTCCTCGGCGGCAAGCGCGGCGCGGCCGGAGCCCTCGCCGAGCCGACCCGGTTCGACGACGTGGCTTTGGAAATTCGGATCGCAATCCCGCCGGGCGCCCTGGAGGTCCGTAACAACGTCGCGCGGATGCGCGGCTCGGGCGACCTGACGGTCCGCGGGACGTTCGGGAGGCCCCTCCTTCTCGGTTCGGTCGAGGTGGCGGAAGGGGGGCGCCTGGAGCTGCGCGGTCTCCGATACGACATCACGAAGGGGAAGCTCGTCTTCGCCAATCCGGCCAGCAACGACCCCTACTTCGAGCTCGAGGCCAGGACGCAGGTCAAGGAATACGTCCTCACGCTCGGTGTGTCCGGCACGGCCTCCCGCCTGGTTCCCCGGTTCTCCTCCTACCCGCAGCTCTCCGAGGCCCAGATCGTCTCGATCCTCGCGACGGGAGAGATTCCGAGCACCTCCGCAGGCAGCGTCGGCTCGGTCTCGCCCGTCTCGACCGACCAGGACATCGTCGCGGCGGCCAGGGAGCTCATCGCGGGCCTCGCCACCGACGCGGCCGCGAGCAGGACGAAGGGGTTCCTCCGCCTCGACCGACTTCAGATCGACCCCGTCTTCATCGGATCGACGTTCGACGCCCCGCGCCTCACCGTCGCCAAGCGCCTCTCGAACGACCTGACCGTCACCTACTCCTACAAGGCGTCGACGGACCAGGAGCAGATCCTCCTCGTCGAGTACCAGATCTCACCGAGCGCCTTCGTCCAGTTCCTGCGCGACGAGAACGGCGTCTACTCGGCGGAAGTGAAGATCCGGCAAAGGCTCCGTTGAGAAAGGCCCTCCTTCTCGCCCTCGCGCTCCTGTCGCCGGCCGGCCCCGCGGTGGCCGGTGAGAGCCTGTGGGGCCGCACGGTCGAGAGCTTGACGTTCCGCGGCGACGCCCCGATCGAGGAGGAGTCGTTTGCGCGACTCGTCGTCCTCGGCCCCGGCCAGCCTCTCACCGAGCGCGCCGTCCACGCGTCGCTCAGGAATCTCTTCGCGACGGGCCGCTTCGCCGACCTCGCGGTCGAGGCTGCGCCGACGGAGAAAGGGGCCGTCGTGACGATCGTCTTTTCCGCGGCGGCGCGGGTCGCGAAAGTGAAGGTCTCCGGGCACGGAATTCCGTCGAGGGGACGGGTCGTCGACGCGATCGGAACGAAGCCGCGCGATCTCTGGAGCGTGGATGCCGGCATCTCGGCGACCCGGGCGGCGCTTCGCGTCCTCGAGGAGCGCGGGTACTTCGAGGCCGAGGTGACGCCGCGGGTCGAGCCGGGCCCCGACGACACCTCGGTCGACGTCACGTTCGAGGTGAATCCCGGACGCCCCGCCGTTCCGGCCCCCGCCTCCTTCTCGGGCGATCTCGGACCGCTCTCGCCGGAGGATCTTCGGCGGAAAGGAAAGCTCCGAAAGCTGCGCGTCTTTCGCGCGGCCGTCGCGCGGGAGGACGCCGAACGCTACGCGGAGCGCTACCGGTCGCTCGGCCGCTCGCGGGCGGAGGTGCGTTACGAGGGGGCCGCGTTCGACCGGGAGACGGGGCTGGCGACGGCGGGGTATGCGGTCTTCACCGGTCCCGACGTCGTCCTCGACGTTACGGGGATGAGGGAGTCCGACGTCCTGAGCGACCCGGCGTCCCCGTGGGCGAAAGGGGACCCGCCAGACGGAGAGGCCCTCGACCGTCTCCGTGCCGCGCTCCGGGAGGCCCTGCAGCGAAAGGGATACGCGCGGGCCGGCGTCGACCTGGAGGTGGAAGCCTCCGCGGAACGCGAGGAGGTCCGGCTCCACGCCGAACCGGGGCAACGCTGGGTCGTGGGGAACGTCGCCATCGAGGGAACCTGTGCGGTGAAGGAGAAGACGCTCCTTTCCGTCCTGCGGACCCGGCCGAGGGGCCTCCTGGAGAAGGGGCGGCTCGTCGACACGGACCTCGCGGCCGACCGGGCGGACATCGTTGCGATCTACCGCGCACGCGGCTACCCCGAGGCCAAGGTGGTGTCGGTCGAGGTGGTCGGGGGCGAGCTGCCGTTCGAGCTCGACGTGCGATTCCGGGTCGAAGAAGGGGCGCCAGCCTGGTTCGGCCGCGTTTCGGTGGGGGGACTCCACTCCCTCGACGCCGAAGCGATGGCGAAGCGGCTCCGTGCCAGGCGGGGAACGCCCTTCCTTCGGGAGGACGTGGAAGCCGACCTCGCGACTCTCCGGACGGCCCTGGGCGACGGCGGCTTCCCCGACGCCCGAGTCGAGGGTCGGACGACGCCGATCGCCTCCCAGCCGGGCGCACCGGTCGTCATGGACGTCTCCTACGAGATCCGCGAGGGGGAGTACGCGGTCTTCGGCAAGACGATCCTGCGAGGCGCGCGGAATACCCGCCTCTCGGTCCTCCAGAGGGAGCTGGCCTACCGCGAGGGAACTCCCTTCTCGATGGCGCGCCTCATCCGGACGCAGCAGAACCTGGACCGCCTCGGCGTCTTCTCGCGCGTGGACGTGTCGGGACTCTCTCCCGACGCCGGGAGCGAAGCGCGGTCGGTTCTGGTCACGGTCGAGGAAGCCAAGCCCTGGAGTCTCCTCTACGGCCTCGGGCTCGAGTACGACGCCCGCGCCGAGCGGGCACTGAATCCCCGGCTCTCCCTCGCCCTGACGCACTCGAATCTCTTCGGGCGCGCGATCGCGGGGGTCGTCGAGGCGCGCTATTCGCGCCGGGACACGCGGGTCCTCGTGCGCGTCGCCGACCGGTCGATCTTCGACTCGGGACTCACCGGTGCGATCACGGGGTACCTCGCGGACGAGATCCGGGAGGCGTATTCCGTTCGACGAGGAGGGGCTTTCCTCGAGGTCGGCCGGCCCATCGTCGGTCTGCTCAAGGGGGCGGTCCGATACCAGTACGAGACCGTCGAGCCCGACGCCCCGCCCGACATCCTGTCGGAAATCGAAAGGCAGGATCAGCGGATCTTCATCAACTCCATCGGCGCGAGCGCCGCGGTCGACGCGCGCGACGACCCCATCGTCCCGTCCAAGGGCTACTTCGCGGCCCTCGAAGGCAAGTGGGCCTTTCCGGCCGCTTCGGCGGACGCCAACTTCCTGAAGGGATTCGCACAGATAGCCGTCTACCGTCCGATCGGCGGCGGAATCGCCGCCGCCGCGTTCCGCGCAGGGCTCACGAAGTCGCTCGTCCCTTGCGCGCCGCAGTCGAACCCCGCCTGCCTCCCGAACCTCGATACGCCGATCGTGGAGCGGTTCTTCGCGGGAGGCCGGACGACGCACCGCTCCTTTCCTCTCGACGATCTCGGTGTAGTGGGCCAGACGTCGAAGGACGGAAGCGGGATCGGCGGCAACGCGCTCCTGATCGCAAACGTGGAGTGGCGGGTCCCGGTCTCCGGAGGGCTCGGGCTCGTCTTCTTCGCCGACTGGGGAAACGTCTGGGCCGCACCGTCGTACGTGAAGCTCGCCCAGGGGCGCTGGGGCGCGGGACTCGGCTTCCACTACCTGACACCCGTCGGCCCGTTCCGCCTGGAGTACGGGTTCCGGCTGGACCGGAAGGTCTTCGAGGATACCGGAGCCCTCAGCTTCAGCATCGGCTACCCGTTCTGATCGGCCGCTTGCGTCGGTGCCGGGCCTGCGTATAATTCGCGTCCGCCCGCAAGGGACGGTCTTTCGAAGCGGGGTCGTAGCTCAGTTGGTTAGAGCGCAGGCCTGTCACGCCTGAGGTCGCGGGTTCGAGCCCCGTCGGCCCCGCCAATTATCATGGAATTTCCTGCGACCCGCCCGTTCGACGAAGCCGGGCGCGCCGTCCTGTTTTCGGGGTCCGTCGTCCAAGGGTTCGCTCCTGCCTGCTAGACTCTCCCGTCCGCCGGATGAACGCTCCCTCCGACCCATCGCCAGATTCACCGCTCGACCGCCTCCACCTCGCCCCGAGACGTTGAGGCCCGCTTGAAGCCCTTCGACACGTTCCTCCTCCTCGGCGTCGCCCTGCCCATCGTGGCGGCGATCGTCGTCGTGGCGGCCCGGAAGGGAGCGTTCCGGCTCGACGCCTTCCCGAACGGGCGAAGGCGCGCGGGAGCGCTCGTGGCTCTCGGCGTCACGCTCGCCGCGACGACGATCCTCCCTGCGTTCTCCCTCGGCAGGCCGATCGATCCCGACCGTCTCAGCCTTCCCTCCATCCTCGCGCTCCAGCATCTCCTCGCCCTCTTCCTCCTTTCGTGGTGGCTGCTCGCGGGCCGTCCGTCTGTCAGGGAGTTCCTCGCCCTTTCGACGCCCGAGCCTGGCCGGCAGGTGCGCATCGGGCTCGTCGTCGGGCTCGCCGGCTGGGGGCTGACGGTGGCCGCGGGACTCGCCGTCCTGGGAGCGCTCCGCTTCGCGGGCGTCGAGGAGATCCGGCCGATTCCGCCGCTCGTGCGGTGGCTCGCGAGCCAGCCTCTCGGGAGCCGGCTCGTCCTCGTGGTCGCGGCGATGACGGTGGAGGAGGTCTTCTTCCGGAGCTTCCTGCAGAGGAGGTTCGGCGCAGTGCCTGCGTCGATCCTCTTCCTCGTCTCCCACGGCGGCTACGGGGACCCACTCTTCTTCATCGGCCTCCTCGCGATCACCACCGTTCTCTCGGTGACGTTCGAGAAGACGGGATCCGTGGTGGCGTCGATGGTCGCCCACGGCGTATTCGACGCCGTCCAGCTCCTCCTGATCCTCCCCTCGGTCGTGCGGTTGATCCCAGGCTGACCCTCAGGCGGCCGGGGTGCGGACGGCGGAAAGGGCGACCTCGACGACGTCGCCGCGGGTCGTGACCGAAGGTCTCTCGTCCCCGGGCCGGCTGCCGTAGAGCGGTGCGAGAAGCGTCGCGATCCGTCTCGCCGCGGCGGGGCTCCCGGCGCGAATCCTCCAGAGAAAGCCCATGCCCCCGGAGGAAGGTGACTCCTTCGACGCGAAGAAGACGACCCGATCGTCCTGCCACCCGGCCGCCGCTGCCTTCGCATCGTCGCCAGCACCTGCCCGCTCCAAGAGACTTCCGAGAGCCCACTCGCCGAGCGTGTCGTACCAGATCTTCGAGGCGCCGCCCGGTACGCGGCCGGGCCTGGGACGGTCGGAGGCGACGAGGCGCTTTCGCGGCCCGGGAACGGTGCCGGGTCTGAGGATCTCGCTCGTCGTCGACGGGAGGTTCCGGTATGCGGCGTCGATGGCGGCCCAGCCCCCGTCCTTCGTCTTCTGTCTCACCCAGGCCGTCCCGGCGGCGTACGGAAAGACGAGCTCCTTGACGAAGAAGTCGGGAACCCCCTCCGCCCCTTCGACGGCGGTCGGGCTGTCGAGACCGTCGAGGATCTGCTGGATCGGATCGTCTCCGAGGGCCTCGCGCGCGTCGCCTGGAACGCTCGCCATCAGGGCTTCCGTCATCAGGAGGGTGGCCTCACCTTCGAGCACGGCCTGGAGGGCGAGGAGCGCGTCCGTCGAGTCCCTGAGAGCCCTCATTCGTTTGTCGAGGCCCAGGCGCTGGTCCTGGAGCGCATGGGTCAGCTCGTGAGCGAGGAGGATCTGCTCCATCAGCTCCCCCGCCGGGCCGCCCGTGTCCCGGGACCGTTCGGGCACGATGTAGAACCGCTTTTCGGCCGGGTCGTAGAAGCCGACCACCTGGCGTGCGTAGAGGCGGGTGAGACGGAGCAGGAGATCGGGGGAGCTCTCGATGAGGCCGATCGCCTCGAGGGAGGCGGCGTACGTCTCGAAGGGAACCGGGAGGTCCTCGGTGAGCTTCCTGCCGAGCACCTCCTCCAGCTCCGTCTCGGGAAGGAACGCGGAGGCAACCGGTGCGCTGAAGGTCAGGCCCCGGACCCTTTCGACGAGCTTCTGCGCCTTCGAGACCCGGCCAGCGAGGAGGGCCGCTTCGTCCGCGCCCGCCGGCCTCGCGACGAGGACTCCGAGGAGAGCGAGGCCGGCGGCCCACCCTGGACGCCGCCGCCGGCGCTGGCGTATCATCGGGAAGCTTTTGTCGCAGAGCCCGGGCGTACACATGAGGGCGCAGCTTAGCAGGGGCAAGGCTTCTCTCCACGTGGTTCCCGGCCTTCGTGAGGGGCGGGAGCTGACGAACGAGATGACGACGACCTCACCAGGCCCCATCGTCCTCTGGCTGGCGAGCCGCTACGAGAACATCGAGCTGGTGCAGGCTGCGCTCGCACACGTCTGCAAACAACGGGCGATCGACTCCGAGATGGAGCACTGGATCGGGATGGCCCTGCGGGAGGCCGTCGCAAACGCCGTCAAACACGGGAACAGGCTCGATCCCGACAAGCGGGTTCTGGTCAAATTCGACGGAGTCGGCAGCGACCTGACGATCGTCGTCGGAGACGAAGGCGGCGGCTTCGACCCGGAACGGGTCTCGGACCCGCTCGCCCCCGAGAACCAGATGAAGACCTCCGGACGAGGTATCTTCTACATCCGGACGTTCATGGACGACGTCGCCTTTTCTCGGGGAGAGAACGGGGGGACGATCCTGACGATGCGCAAGGACCTCAGCAAACGCGGAAACGCGAAGGGAGAGAACGAATGAACAAGAACGCCTCCGTCCGTAAGATCGGGGACATCACGGTCGTAGAGCTCAAGGGGAAGATCACCATCGGAGCGGGAGACCTTCAGATGAGGGAGGCGATTCACGCCGTCCTGAACGAAGGCGCCCGCAAGCTCGTCGTCGACATGTCGGGCGTGACGACGATCGACTCCTCCGGCGTTGGCGAGCTCGTCGGCTGCTACACGACGTCCACTCACAAGGGGGCAAAGATGAAGCTGATGAACCTCCCGGCCAAGATCAGCGACGTCCTCACCGTCACCCAGCTCATCACGGTCTTCGACGTCTACCCGAACGAAGCCGAGGCCGTCGCCAGCTTCGGCTCCTGATCCGGAAGAAACCCGTTACGTCGAGGCCCGGGCCGCCCTTCGGGGAGCCCGGGCCTTTTCATTTCCGGTTTGCGACGGCTGCGCCCCTGCTGGAGGGGAGGCGCCACCGGCGCCGCGGGGAGGCCCGTGGCGGGTCTCCCCGATCCATTTCAGGGCTCGAGCCAGAGGTCGTTCCAGCGGACCGGCGGAGGCAGGAGATGGGCCTGGGCTCCCCGGAGGCGCGGCGCCTGAACCACGAAGCCGCGGTTGTGGAAGAGGAAGACGACGGGCGCCTCGGCCTGGACGAGCCGGTTCAGCTCGCGATAGACCGCCTCGCGCTCGGCGGCGTCGAGGAGCCGTGCTCCCTTCTCGACGAGGCGGTCCACCTCGGCGCAGCGATAACCCGCGTCGAGGACGTCTTCCGTTTTCGAGTAGAGAAGCGAGCTGAAGAACGTGTCGGGATCGGGGAAGTCGGCAAACCACCTCGAGAGCCTCACGTCGGGGAAGACGCCGCCCCGCTTGCGGGCGGACATCTCCTCCCCGGGAAGGACCTCGAGGACGAGCTTCACGTCGACGGCTTCGAGCTGCGCGGCGATGACCGGGAGCGGATTCAGGGGGTCGCGAGAGTCCTTCGGGCTGAGCCAGGCCGAGAGAGTGAGGCCGGCGCCGAGCCCTGCCTCGTGAAGAAGCCCCCTGGCCTTCTCCGGATCGTGACGGTAGGGGCGGAGGTTCGGGTCGTGGCCGGTGAGATGGGGCGGCAAGAGTGAAGCGGCCGGCACCGTGAGGCCGGCGAAGGTCTTCTCGTTCAGCGCGGCCCTGTCGACGGCGTGGTTGAGCGCCCGCCGCACCCGAACGTCGTCGAGGGGGGCCCGGTCGCATCGCAGGACGAGGAAAGACGTGTGGAGCTGGACCGACGAGTCGATGTAAGGCCGCCATCGGGGATCTGCCATGAGCCGGGCCGCATCGGGGTACGGAATGTCCCAGATGACGTCGAGCTGGCCGTCGAGGAACCGCTGGAAGACGCCGGCTTCGGAGTCTTCCGTGAGGTCGAGGTCGACGCCGTCGAGCGCGATCCGGCCCCGGTCCCAGTAGGTGTCGGAACGGTCGAAACGAGCCACCTTTCCGAAAGAGATCTCCCTGGGCGCGAACGGGCCGGTTCCGGACGGCGCTCGCCGGGCCCGGGCGGGGTCGGCGAGGAGCGAAGGCGGGAGGACGGTGATGTCCGGAAGGGTCAGGAGCTGGAGGAAGAAGGGGACGGGGCGTGAGAGGCGGACGCGGAAGAGGTCGCTCGACGGGGCCTCGAGGCCGGCGATGTCGGGTGTGCGCCCGGCGCGGAAGGCGTCATATCCGTCGACCGCATCGAGGAGGGTCGCCAGCGGCGCGGCAGTCGTGGGGGAGAGGAACCGCTCGAACGAGGCCTTGACGTCGGCCGCGACGAGGCTCCCTCCCTCGTTCCAGCGGACGCCCCGCCGCAGGTGGAAGGCGTAGAGCATTCCCGACGGGTCGATCTCCCAGCTCTCCGCGAGCTCCGGAAGGATCCGGGTCCCTTCGCCGAAGCGGACGAGGCCTTCGCCCCAGGTCCTGACGAGGATCGCCTGCGGGACGGTCTGGCAGAACGCGGGGTCGAAGTTTTCCTCGTCGAGATAACGGAGCGCGGCCCTCACGCGCCCGCCGGGCGCGGGCGAAGGCAGGCGGAAGAGCGAGGAGCGGGAACGCAGGAGGAGCGACTCCTGTTCGAGGGCCTGGGCCGCCTGGTTCATGGAGGTCGAGGCGTAGGCGTTCCTCTCGGCGGCCCTGCGGATCTCGTCCATCGACGTCACGACGGCCGCCGAGCCGTCCGCGAGGGTCACGGTCGCCTCGGCGATGGCGTCGACGGTGGAAGTGACCCTCTCCATGGAGCCGAGGAGCGCCTGACCGCCCGTGGCCTGCTCTTCCATGGCACGGGCGAGCTGCTCCGTCAGCAGGCGGACCCGGTCGGTCCTCGCGTTGACGGCTCTGGCCGACTCGAGCTGGCCTCGGGTCGCTTCCGAGATCCGTGCCACCTCCGACGAGACGCGGGAGGTCGCCTCGGAGACGCGGGCCGATTCGCGGCTCTGCTCGTCGGCGGCGCTCGCGATCCCCTCCGAGGCGCGGCGCGAATCGAGGGCGAGGGACTCGATCTCATCGAGCGTCGCGTCGGAGGTCTGGGCGAGATCGACTCCCTCGTCCGTCCGGCGGCGCGCCTCGGCGAGGAGACGCCGGACGTCCTCGACGCCGGAGCGGACCGACGAGACGAGACCTCGCACCTCGTCGGTCGACACGGCCGTCCGGTCGGAAAGGTCGCGGATGTCGTCAGCCAGGACGGAGAAGGTCCTGCCACTTTCTCCGGCCTGCGCCGCGATGATGGAAGAGTTCAGGGCGAGGAGGTTCGTCTCGCCGGCGATCTCCTCGATGACGTGGAGGACCTCCCCGATCCGCGCGGAGTGCTCCGCGAGTGCCGTCGCAGCGTCAGCCGCGCCGGAGACGGCTCCCCGGATCTCGTGCATCCCGGCGAGCGTTCCCGAGACGGCCGCCTTGCCCGAGACGACGGCCGCCGAGACGCGCTCGGAGAGCCGTGCGGCGGTCTGGGCCTGCCGGTCCGTCTCGGCGGTGGAGGAACGGATCGCCTCCGTCGCTCCGGCCGTCTCCCCCGCGAGGCCGGAGAGGTTCTCGACGGCCGACGCGACCTCCTGGAGGGCGGAGACGACGCCACCGAGGGACGCCGCCGTCTCGTCGACGAACGCGCGAAGCGCCGAGGTGCTGCGGGAGACCTGCATGACCGAGGCGGTCATCTCGTGCAGCGAGGCGCCCGCGTTCTCGGCGGCCCCCGCGAGCGTCTCCATCGACTCCCGAAGGGAGCCGATCGCCGCATCGGTGCCGCGCATGGCGGCCGCGGTCTCCTCCGCCCGCGCGTTCTGGAGGGAGGCAGCGAGGGAGAGATCCCTGCCCCGGGTCGTCAGGTCGCGCGCGACGCCCGACACCGCTTCGGACAGTCGTGCGAACGAGGCGAGGATCCGCTCCATCGCGACCATCAGGCCGTGGAACGCCTCGGCGAGGGCGGCATCTCCGGACCGGCCGAGCTCCGCGCGGGAGAGCGTGAGGTCCCCGGCGGAGGCGCGGTGGAGCGCGTCGCGCGTCGCCTCCCGGGCGCGAAGAACGCGCCCCTGGGCCAGCCGCCCGAGCGCCGCGACGGCCGCGGCGGTCAGGACTCCCGCCGTGAGCGTGCGGAGCGAGGACGGTGAGGGCGAGAGGGCGATGGAGGCGAACCCGAGCAGGACGACCAACGGGGCGAACGCGGCGGAAAGCCACGCCTTCGTACGGGACGGGACCTTGGTCGACGCGGCGGACATCGGCTCCGATGCTACACTTTCCGATCCTCCCGGGCCGCGCCGTCCGGATCGGAAACGGAGCCCCGCACCGTGTCTCTCGACCTCTCGGAAACCCTCTCCCACGTCCGGTGCGTCGTGGACGCCCGGCTTCCGAAGCTGCTCGCGTGGGGTCCTTCCGCCGGCCTCCTCGACGACGTCCTCGATCCATTGCGCCCGGCCGCGCGGGATGCGCTCCTCTCTCCCGGGAAGCGGGTCAGGCCCGGCCTCGTCTTCCTCGTCGGGGCGCTGTTCGGGGCGAAGGAGGACCGTCTTCTCGACCCCGCCTGCGCCGTGGAGATGGTCCACGCCGCTTCGCTCGCGCTCGACGACCTTCCGTCGATGGACGACGCCACGACGCGCCGCGGAAGGCCCGCTCTCCACACGGTTCACGGGGAAGACCTCGCCGTCCTCGCCGGCGTGACGCTCATCGTCCGGGCGTTCGGCGTCCTGGCCGACTCCGGCCTGTCGACGATCCGGCCCGCCCCGGCGCTCGACCTCGTCTCGCGTCTTGCGGATGCCTCCGGTCTCTGGGGTCTCGCGTCGGGGCAGTCGCTCGACCTGCGCACCGGGGAGGCGGAAGCTGCGTTCGACCGGCTCGAGACGATCCACGCGCGCAAGACGGGCGCCCTCTTCGTGGCGGCCGCCGAGTTCGGGGCGGTCCTCGGGGGGGCGCGGCCGAAGGAGCTGGCCGCCGTCCGCTCCTACGCCAAGAACGTCGGGCTCGCGTTCCAGATCGTCGACGATCTCCTCGAGAGGCAGGACCCGGCCCGGACCGGCAAGCACGCCCGGCGGGCCCCGACTCCCACCTTCGCCCGGCACGTCGGCGAGGAGGGTGCGCGCCGGCTGGTCCAGGAGCTGACGCTCCACGCGATCGAGGCCCTCGAGCCTTTCGGGACGCGGGCGGCGCACCTCCGCGAGTTCGCCTCGCTGCTGAGGGACCGGACCACCTGAGAGGGGCGGCTGCGGTGGGGCGCACGCCCTGCTAACGTCGCGGGGTGAGCATGCCGCCCCCAGAGGCTCCCGAGAAGCGCGATCCCGTCACGTTCGAGGAAGCGAGAGAGCGGCTTCGCTCCCGCGGTTACCTCGATCGCGGCGTGGAGGGGGCCGTCCTGAAAGGGGCTCTCGCCGCTCGGACCCGGACGCTCGGTCTCCTCCTCGGCGCGACGGTCGCGTCGCTCTTCCTCGCCTTCGCCCTCGCGACGGTCGAGACCGTCGCGGTCGCGCTCGCCTCGGCCCTCTCGCCGCGGGACGCCCTCGTCCTCTTCGCGTGGCTCTGCGCAGGGGCGCTCCTCGCTGCGGGCGTCCTGGTCCTTCTTCTCGCCGCGCTCGCGTGGCTGCGCATGCGCGGGCGGAGCGACCCGTCGGGAGTCTCGACGGAGGTGGCGGTCGTCTTCGGCGTTCTCGCCGGCGTCGGCGCCGTGCTGGCCGCGCGGCCGGTCCTGGAGGCGGCGGGCCCGCTGGCCGCGATCGTCGCGTTCGCGGCGGCGGCGTTCTCGGTGGTCCTTGCGGTCAGGGTCGCGCGAGGCCTCGCGTTCACGGTCCTCGCGGCGTCCGGGAGGGCCGTCTTCTCGCGGGCGCCCCGTCCGGCGCTCGCCCTCGGGGCGGCGCTCGCGGCGGCGGTCCTGGCCGCCGGCGGATGGCTCGTCCTCCGCCGCGTCCCGCCGGTCGACGAGCCGCTCGTCGTCCAGTCCGGAGCGGCACGGGCCGTCCTCGTCGTCGCGGATGGCTGGATTCCGGAGCTCGCAACGAATACGGTGCCTCTCGGCGCGCGCGCTCGCTTCGGGTACCGGAAGGACACGACGGATCCGGCGGCGTTCTGGACGACCGTGGCCACGGGCGAGCCGGCGCGCCGGCACGGCGTCGGAGCGCTCGAGCTGATGCGGCTCGACGGCCTCGTCGCGCCGGTGAGACTGACGGCCGGGACGGGCTGGTACCTCGGGCGCCTGCTCCCGGCGCTCGGCCTCGCGCGCGAGGAGTCGGTCACCTCGGCCGCCCGCAGGGTCCCCTCGGTGTGGGAGGTCGCGCACAGGGCCGGGCTCGCGTCGCTCGTCGTGAACTGGTGGACGACGTGGCCGGCGGGCGACGCGGGCGGCGTCGTCCTCGGGAACCACCTCTTCTTCGCCGCGCGCGCCGGCGCAAAGCTGGAGGGAGAGGGATGGCCACCCGAGGCCTCCGCGCGCGCCGCGAGCCTGGCCGTCCGTGAGACGGCGCGCACGACCGGTGCCGGCCGGCTCGTCGCGGACGCGCAAGGGCTCGACGCGTTCGCCATCGCCGCCTTCCGGCAGGAGGTCGCAAGGACGAGACCGCGGCTCGCGCTCCTCTACCTGCCGGGGCTCGACATTCTCGGCGCGGCCCTGTCGGAGCCGGGCCGGACGGTCGCCGACCGCGTCACGCTTGCGACCGCCCTCGGTGACGAGATGCGCGCGATCGCCTCGTTCCTCGCCGGGCCGGACGTCCTCGGGGGGGACGCCGATCTCGTCGCCGTCGTCCTCGACGGCGGTCGTTCGGCGAGGAGCGGGGAGCTTCTCCTCGCCGGGCGCCTCGCCGGGGCAGCCGTCCCGGGAGACGTGAAGCCCGTCGATCTCGCCCCGACGGTTCTCGCCGCGCTCGGCGTCCCTTCGTCGAGGGAAACGGAGGGAAAGGTCGACACCCGTCTCCTGTGTCACGGAGCGGCGTCGGACGCAACGGTCTCCTCGTGGGGCCGGAAGCGGTCGGGCGGCGGTCCGGCGCTCGACCCCGGGGAATACGTCGAGAACCTGCGATCCCTCGGCTACTTGCGCTGAGCGGCCTGCCCGTCCGTACAATGGGCGCCCCGATGACAGCGGACAGGAAACCTCGCCGGCTGGGGGCGTGTTGACGCGGTGGCCGGCGCGGCTGGCCGCGTCCGTACTCCTCGCCGTGCTCCTTCCGCCAGCGCTCCTCGTGTGGCTTTCGTCGCGCCTCGAGAGGCGGGCGCTTCGAGACGACCTCGAGGCGCGCGCGCAGGTGGCGGCCGCGTTGACCGATGCGCTCCTCTCCCATGCGGAGGCCTTCCTCGCCCGCCTCGGGAACAGGTGGGACGGCGGATGCAGCCCCGGCACTGCCGAGACGCTGAGGTCCGCCGTCGACGCCGGCCTCGCCGTGCGCGACGCCTCGCTCCTCGACACGTCTTTCGCACCCGACTGCAGCGTCGGAGCCGTTCCCCTGCCCCTGCCGGGTGCGGTCCGCGTCGCCCTGAACCGGGACGGTCGGGCCCTCTGGGATGGCGCCCTCGGGACCGGCGCGGTTCGCTTTGCCGTGCGCCTCCCGCGGGGTGCGGGTCAGGTGAGCTTCGACGCGGAACGCCTGTCGCGCTTCCTCGCGCCCGTGGCGGACGGCGGACGGCTCATTGCGGAGGTCACCGGCGCTGCGGGAACCGTCCTTCGCGTGCCGGCCGCGGGAGGGACGCCCCGGCCCCGTCCGGGCGCGATGCTGAGGCTTCTCGGACGGATCGTCGGTGTGCGTTCGGAGGAGGCGACGGCCCGGTGCGAGGGTGGGGGGATCTCCGTCCGCGTGCGCGCCACGGCCGACGTCCAGCTCGCCGCCTGGGGAGAGACCCTTCCGCTTCTCCTAGCGGTCGGGCTCGGGTTCGGAGCGGGTGCGGCGGCCCTCGTCCTCCTCGCCGGGTCACCTGGCGCGGCCCTGAAGCGTCAGCTTCGGGGCGCGGCCCGGCGGGGTGAGCTGGAGGTCCGCTACCTGCCGGTCGTCGACGTTCGCTCCGGGCGCTGCGTCGGCGCGGAGGCCCTCCTTCGATGGCGCCATGCGCGCGAGGGGCTCCTCTCGCCCGACCTCTTCATCGCCCTGGCGGAGGAGACCGGCCTCATCGTACCGATCACCGACTGGCTCATGCGGCGCGTCGCGCGGGACCTTCCCGACGGCCTGCCAGAGCCGGATCGCTTCCACGTGTCGATCAACCTCGCCGGCGCCCATCTCCGCGACCCTGGAACCGTGGCCGCCATCCTCCATGCGTTCGAGGACTCGACCCTTCGACCGGAGAGCCTCGTCTTCGAGGTAACGGAGCGGGAGTTCATCGAGGACGGGGGAGGGACGGCGCGGAACGTCCTCGAGGCGATCCAGGCGTGGGGCGCGAAGGTCGCGCTCGACGACTTCGGGACCGGTTTCTCCAACATCGCCACGCTCCGTCGCTTCCGCCTCGACCACCTGAAGATCGACAAGAGCTTCGTGGAGGGGATCGGGACCGGCTCCGTCGCCGAGACGGTCGTCGACACCATCGTCGACCTCGGCCAGAAGCTCGAGATGACGATCATCGCGGAAGGGGTCGAGCGGCCCGAGCAGGTCGACTACCTCGTCGCCCGCGGCGTCCACCTGATCCAGGGATTCCACTTTTCCCTTCCGCTCACGCTGAAGGGCCTCGTCCGGTTCGTCGAAGAGCGTGCGGCCCAGGCCGCAGCGTCGGAGGCGGCGGACGGGAGCCGGATCGCCGTCGAGCCGGGCTGAGCCGCCGGCGCGTGCCTACTGCCCGACGACCCGGACCGTCGAGGTCGCCGGGAGGTCCCTGGCCGACTGGAGAAGCGAGAGGAGCTGGGCCGTGATGGCGAGCGACTGCATGGAACGGCCCGCGTCGCAGTCGGCCGTCCCGCGTGGAATCGCCCACCTCCCACCGTCGTAGCGGACGTTCACTTCGCTCCCGGCGCACGCGCCTGCCGGCCGGACGGCGAAGAGGCGCCGCTCGGATGCCGGCTGGTCTGGACGCCGCGGGCGGATGACGACCTCCCGTTCCGGACGGGCCAGCTCCCCGAGGTAGTGGAGGATCGACTGGGGCGAGCGCATGACGATCCGCCCCCGGGGCTCGGCCGGTGCCTGAAGGGCCGCGGCCTCGACGGCCCCTCGCGAGTCGAAGAGCCGTATGGCGGCCGGGGACCCTCCCTTGCAGGCGTTCGTCCGTGGCGTCGAGAGCCTCAGCTTCGTGGACGTCTTCTCGAGCTGGAACGTCCCGTCCCCCACAGATCGCAGCCGGAGGGGCGAGGAGGCCATCTGGACGAGCGTCGGGAGACGGCGGGCCTCCGCGGCTTCGACGGGCGGGCCGATCCGTTCGGTGCGGAAGTCGTCGAACTCCCAGCGGCCGCTGTCGGCCAGGTCGGCGACGAGAGCGCCGAAACTGGCGAACGACGGATCGGTGGGGTCGTTCTCGAAAACGGCCCGCTGCGCCCCGCCCGGCGATGCGCATTCCAGCTCGACCCGGTCGACGACGAGGTAGAGGAGGACCTCGCGGTTGTAACCCTGGTCCCAGAAGTACTCGAGGATCTCCGTGTCGACGGGGGTCATGATGCCTCTCGTGAACTCCTGCGAGTCGAGGACCGCCACGTCGAAGGTGGGCGAGTCGCTGAAACCGAAGCTGGGCGAGAAGGCCTGGACGTCCGGGGCCGCCGAGCCCGTCGACACCGCTGCGCCGATCCGCGATTCCGCGCGGACACTGCCGGTGATGCGGGAGAGGCCCGTGAAGACCATTGGCCTTCGATCCCGCGCCCGCAGGATATTCATGAGGAGCATCTCGTTCCGGGCGGTCTCCGCGGCGGTGTTGTAGTCCACGGCACGGTTCGAGAGAGCGCCGTGGGTGACGCAGCCCCCAAGGGCGAGGGCGGCCACGGCGGACATCAGGCGGGTGACGACGTTCGAGCATCTCATCGGTCGCATCTCCGCAGCGGTCACTTCCTGATGTAGCCCGTGAGAATCTTGACGAGCCCGACGGGCACTTCCGGCCTCTCCCGCATGAGCTGCCAGAAGGGCTCGCGGTAGATCCGGAGGGCGAGGACCTCACTCTCGGCCGTGCAGGTCACGGAGCGGGGATCGCCCGTCAGGATCGAAAGCTCCCCGATCACGTCCCGCGAGCCGAGGCGCTTCCCCGTCGGAACGCCGCCGGCGGAAATGCCGATCGTGCCTTCCACGATGAGGTAGAGGGCGTCTCCGGTATCTCCTTCCCTGATGACCACGTCGCCGGCCTGGAAAGAAACCTCGTCGGCGATCGGAAGCAGGGCGGCCACGTCCTCGGCGGGGATCTCCCGGAAGAGCGAGACCTGCTTGAGGAACAGGACCTTCTCGAGCGGCGCCAGCGGCATCCGTCTTTCTCCTTCCATTTCCTGCCCGGCCGCGGCGGCCGGCATCCCGAGGGCGTGACGTGCCGTCTCTCTGAAGAGCGGGTCCGGCGACGAGAGCTCGACTTCGATCCGCGACCTCAGTCCCGCGTGAGAGGAACGGCCCACCGACGCGAGGGCGCAAAGGCGGATCCACGAATCCTGGCTCCCGAGGAGCCTCCCGACGTGCGCGTCCGGGGTCTGGCTCGTGACGCCGAGGAGCCGCGCGGCCTCCTGGCGCTCGGACGCCGAGCCGCCGACGTACGGCACGAGGACGTCCTTCTCGGCCTGGGCGACGTTCTCGATCAGCTCGATGGCGTTCGCCCGCAGGCGCGCGTCCGCCTGGCTCATCGCCTGCCGGAGAGGCTCGAGGGCGAGGCGCGGGTAGAGCAGCGCGACGACCGCGAGGACACGGTCCTGGTCCCGTTGAATCCCTGCGGCGAGCGCGTCCAGGAGCAGGGGGTGCGCCGAGTCCTTCTCGAGGTCCGCGAGCGCCCCGCGCCTCTCGAAGGCGGAGCGGATCTCGTTGCGAAGCTGCCCGCGCAGGCGCTCCGGTTCGATCGCGGGCGAGTGACCGCGCGCGCGCAGGTCGAGCATCGAGGCGTACGCAGCCGCCCGGACCCTCTCCTCCTCGTCGAAGGCGAAGTCCGGGAGGGATGCCGACGCGGCAGGGCCCGCTTTGCCGAGGGCCCTCACGAGCGCGGCGCGCGCCGGGGCCGTCAGCGACGAATCGAGCGCGATCCCGGCGAGGCGCTGAGGGTCCGCCGCCGTGCTCGCGATGAGGGCCCTCACGGCGCCGGCGCGGGAGGCCGACTCGTCGAGCGCCTTCCGGAGCGCGGGGACGAGCTCGGGCGCCGCGACGCTCTGGGCGGCGCGGAGGGCTGCGGCTCGCACGGACGGCACCGGGTCTTCGAGCAGGTCCTGGATCGGGTGGAAGAAGCCTGGCACGGCGAGCTCGCCGAGGATCCCGACACCTTGCGTTCGCTCTCCGGCGTCCTGGGATACGAGGAGGTCCTGGAGGGGTCCACCGGCGTGGAGGAGACCGCCGAGACCGCCGTGCCGGATGAGCGCGACGATGGCCGAGCCTCGCGTCGAGAGGCTCGCGTCCTGGAGCAGGGGGACGACGACGGAGACGGCGTCCGCCCCCGACAGCCGGCAGTACGCCGCGATGGCCGCGGCACGGGTCGACTCGGCAGGATCGGCCATCAGGGTCCGGAGACGTTCCGCGTGGCGGGACGCCCCGCGCTCGGCGAGGTAGGACGCGGCCTCGGCGCGGACCTCGGGATCGGAGTGCGACGTCAGGGGGGCCACGAGATCCGACCAGTCCGACCCGGTGGCGGCTCGCGCCACCGAGAGCGTGTGGAGGACGCGCAGCCCGTCGCTCTCCCCGAGGGCCGTCCTGAGGACGCGCGCGCTCGTCTCGTCCGAGAGGTCGACGGAGCCGCGCCCGAGGTCGAGCCGCCTCATGACGAGGCTGGCCGAGAGGGCGTCCACGTAGTGTCGCGTGGCTCGAAACAGGAGTGCGATCCAGATCCCCGAGAGGAGCAGGAGCGGGACCGTCCAGGGGAGGACCTGCGTGCTCCCGGTCCGGCTCACCGCGAGGAACGCGAGGCCGAGGAGGACCGCGAGCACCGGCTTGAGGGTGCCGTCCACCACGGCCTTCGCCCGCGTGCGTTGCCGCGAGGTGAGCGGAAGATAGAGAAGGTTGAACGCGGAGTCGTTGAGTGTGTACTTGAAGGAGATGTCCGCGGCGCGAGGGAGGGAGATCGCCCAGAGGGCGCCGCCGGTGACGAGACCCGCAACGCCGCCGAGCGCGACCGAAGCGGGGAGGACGAGAAGGGCGGCGAGGACGCCCCAGCGCTCCATGAGGCGTCCCGCGACGGCGAACTGGACGACGAGCCCGACGACGCCGGCGGCGACGCGGAAGCTCGAGAGGAACCCGACCATCCCTTTCGCGTCCGCGCCGTAGACGGATTTCAGCGTCAGGTCGAGCTGGTAGTCGGCGATCGTCCCGACGAGGGCGACGACGACGAGGGCCGCACCGAGCGTGCGCGTCAGCGGCGAGGAAAGGACGGCCCGAAGGTCGGCGACGAATCCCTCGCTCGCGATCGCGCCGGCAGCGGCCTCCCGAGGGGAGGGCGCCGGCTCGTGCCGGGAGTGCCGCGTGGTCAGGCGCTGGACGATCGCCCAGCAGCCGAGGACCGCGAGGACGATCACGAGGAGCAGGTCGGCGGGGCGTATCGCGGCCGCGAGCCGGCCGAGGAAGAGCCCGAAGGCGACGTTGGCGACGACGCTCCCGCCCGAGATGACGCCGAAGAGCCGCTTGGCCTCCCGGGCGTCGAAGACGTCGCCGGCGATCGTCCAGAAGACGATCATCACGACGTTCCCCGCCGCGTCGAGCATGACTGCGAGGATCAGCAGGAATGCGAGCGTCTCGCCCACCGGCGTCGGCATGAGGATCCGCGCGAGGACGACGAACGCGACGATGGGCCCGAACGTGGCCGTGACGAGCTGCCGGGGCGTCAGGTGCCGGGCCGCGCGCCCGTGGAGGGCCACGGCCGCGACGAGCGCGAGGGGCGGCAGGAGGAAGCGGAACGGGATCGCCCAGGGGGGGAGCGCGCTCAGGAAGAGCGAGCGGCCCACGACCTGGCCGGTGATGACCACGCCCCCGACCGCGAGGAGGGAGAAGGCGAGCATGAGCCCGACGCGGGCCCCCTCGCCGGGCTGGATCCTCAGGACCGTCTCGAGGACGGACGCCCGCGGGGCGCTGCTCAGGGGACCTCCTGCCCGGAGGGTGAACGGGACTCTTCGACGGCAGGCCGTCGTGTCGGCAGTGTCCTCTCCATTCGCGGTTGGCGGCGGATTCTGCCACGGAGCGCGGACTTCGAACGCGCGTCCGTGCGCGGGACCGCACCGCTACGTATAGCCCTGCAGCTTCTTCAGCGCGGCGACCTTCAGCGCCATGCTCGTCGCGGCGCCGTGGGAGATCGTCCGCACCTCCGACTCGGGGAGCGTGTGCAGGAGGCGCATGGCGAAGGCGGGTGGCGTCTTCGCGTTGTGGACGAGAGCGACCCGCACCTCGAGGTTCGAGAGCCACTGGGTCGACTTCATGATCGCCTCGGCCGTCTGGAACGTGAGGAACGGGGACTTCGCGATCCGGATCACCTCGTCGGCGGTCAGTCGCGGGTTCTTCAGGAGCGAGTAGAGCACCTGCGGGTCGGAGTCCTGGGCGAGAATCGCGCGCTCGACCCGGTCGGCCTTCGGGGCGAGGAGGAGCTTCTCCATTCGGGAGATGGAGCGGAGGCGGTCCCAGACGTTTCCGCGGGGCGCTCCCTGGCCCTCGTCTTCTGCTTCTTCGACGGCTTCCTCGAGCCCCGCCTCCCCTGGAGCCTGCGGGCGTGTACGGACGGCCTCGACGAGCGCGGCGGTGTCGCCGTCCACGGCGAGGGCGACGCCGTCGGGCAGCGGGGCGACGACGGTCGCGCTGGCTGTCGCCTCGCCGCCTCCGGCGAGCCGAAGGACGAGGGCGAGCCGCGAGAAGATCGCGGGCCTTTCCGTCGTCGGGAGCCGGAGGCCTCCGGCCGAGAGGTTCGCCCGCACCTCCGCGGCGAGCTCCTCCTCCGACTCGAACTCCATCGTGAATGCCAGCGGACCGGTCCGGACGATCTTCACAACGCTCTCACCGCGGCCGAGTTTAGTGCGGAGAACGCGACCGGTGAGTCCGGCCGCCGATCCCGACACGGAGCGCAGCCGGCAACGTTGCCGTTCCTGCGCGACCGGCTGAAGCAAGGCCCGGCCGGCTCAGGGCCTCATTCGCCAGAAGGTCCAGGCCTCGTGCGGGACGCCCGCGTCCTCGATCGACGAGAAGCCGGCTTCGCGGGCGAAACGTTCGAGAGTGCCGCGGCGCAGAAGGGTCCCCGTTCCCGCGGCGCAGGGACCGTTCATCGCGGACGAGAGGCAGGTCAGGACGCTCCAGCCGTAGTTGAGCCGGTCGTTCGAGGTGGCCGGGATGGAGAAGGCCTCGCCGGACCTCTCCTCGACGACGAGGACCGTTCCGGCCGGTGACGCGAGGCGGCGCATCGCGACGAGGGCCTCGACCGGACGCGGCATGTCGTGGAGCGACTCGAACGCGAGGACGAGGTCGTAGCCTCCGGGCAGACCGGACGAGGCGGCGTCCACGGCGTGGAACGCCGTGCGCGCGCCGACGCCGTGCTCCTCCGAGTTCACGTGGGCCGCTTCGAGGGCGGCCGCGTCGAGATCGAGGCCGTCGACGCGAGCCAGGGGGTAGCCCTTTGCCAGCGCGATCGAGGCCCAGCCGGCGCCGCAGCCGACGTCCAGGACTCGGGCGGGAGGCTCCGCCCTCAGGCGCGCGTCCACGTCGGCGATGCGGGGGATCCAGTCCGTCGCGAGGAGCCCGAGGAACGCCGCCCGGCCGAGGTCGGCCTGAGCGGTCCGCGCGTCGTCGGTGCCTTCGGGAATGCCCTCGCCGCTGCGGAACGCGTCCAGAAGTGCCGGCAGCTTCTGCGCGAGGGCGACGAGGCTGCGGGGTCTCGCGGCGGACCAGAGGAGGCTGTCTCGCTCCGTCAGGACCTCGGCGGCGCCGGGCGGGAGAAAGAAGCGCCGTTCGGAGGCCGGCGCGGCCGCATCCTCGCAGCCCAGGATCTCCGCTGCCGCCTGTTGCTCGAGCCACTCGCGGACGTACCGCTCGTGGGTCCCGGTGCGCGCGCCCAGCTCGGACGGGGTCGAAGGGCCGTGCCGCGCGAGGTCGTCATAGAAGCCGAGCTTCTCACCGAGATAGATCGTGAGGACGTCGTGGACGGCGAGCGTGGCGTTCGAGATGCGGGATGCGAGGAGTTCGGCGTCGGAGGTCACCGCGGGATGTTCTCACCCCGCAGCGGAGCTCAGCGGAGCCGCCGGAAGGAGACGGTGACGCGCCTTGGCCCCGGGCCGCTCTCGAGAACGCTCTCCTCGACGGAGCCCGCCTCGCCGGCGAAGAAGTAGGGCCGCAGCTCCTCCAGCGGCGGCGTCGTCGCGAAGGCGAAGTGGAGCGTCGGGGGGTTTCCGTGAAGCTCCTGCGCCGTGAGGTACGAGACGAGCGCGTGCTCGGCGGAGTGGTACCCGTTCTTCCAGAGGTGCTGCTTGGCGCCTCGCCGCGCCGCGCTGTCGAGGTCGATCCAGCTCCAGACTTCTCCGTTCTCCCGGTCGACGAGCCGGTCGAGCCAGCAGGCGTACGTCTTCTCGAGATAGCCCGTGTATCGGCGGTCGGTGAGAGCGAGGGTCGCGGCGGCCTGGTCGAGCTCGGCGGCAATCCACCAGGTGACGCCCGCGTCGATCGACCCGTCCCGGCGCAGGCCCGAGGCCCAGCAGCCGTCGCGCGGGAGGAACGCACGAGAGAAGACCTTCGGCATCCGCTCCCGGGCCCAGGAGGAGAGCTTCACGTCTCCGAGGAGAGCACCCGTCCGCTCGATCATCCAGAGCGCCTTGATGGTGTGGCCGAAGTCGGTGTGCCGGGAGCCGAGCCCCGATTCGAGCGGGTCGTGCAGCGAGCCGCGGAAGAGCCCCAGCTCCTCGCTCCAGAACCGGTCGATCAGAATTCGAGCGATCCGCGCGAGGTCCGTGCGGAGCTTCGAACGGTGGGGCTCGGGGGCGATGGAGGCCAGGAGCAGCGCGTAGGCGTTCACCTGGTCGAGCTGCGCGACGAGCTCGATTCGGGCCATCTCGCCGCCGACGCCGCCAGCCGCCCAGCGGAGGAGCCCGCGGGAGCGGTCGTCGTACCGCTCGAAGATGCCGTCGTAGAGGAGGAGCGCGTCGGCCAGCACTTCGGGGTCGCGCGTCAGGTAGGAATAGAAGGCGAGGCCGAGGTTTGCATAGGCGAGGTCCTGCGAGCTCCTCGCATCGGCGGGCGGGTGAGCTTCGTCGCCGCGCCACCACGACACGGCGCTCCGGTTCGCCCTGTCGAGGGCGTGCGTGCGAAGGTGCTCGACGCCGGCCTTCGCGAGGGCGAGGTACCTCTCCTCGCCCGTCATGTGGAAGGCCACGCCGTAGAAGAACGTCTGGCGAGACCGCATTCGCGTGAACTCCTTGCCGAGCTGCGAGGAGACCCAGGGGCCGGCGACGAGCATCTCGCCGCACGGGAGGTCGGGCTGAACGAGGGTCCCGTCGTCGCAGCGGAACGTGGGGAACGCTCCGACGGGCGACCCGAGCGCCTCGGGCCGGAGCCAGAAGGGAGCGAGATCGCGGGAGAGGTGGGTGACCCACGCCTCGCCGGCCGGGAGCGGTGTCGGGACGGGATCGAAGGCCCCCCGGCCGCAGGAGGTCGCGGCGAAGAGAACGAGAAGCCCGAGGGGCGCGAGCCGGGCGCAGCCGCTGACCGTGACCAGCGACGGAGTCTGGATCGACCTGCTGGCGAAGATCGCCGGCGTCGAAGAAGACGTCACCCTCTTCTACGGGATAGCCGGCTCGATCGCCCCCCTGCCGCCCGCGCGGGCCGATCCCGCCATGCTCCGGCAGGTCGGCCGACCTGCTCGACAACGCCGTGAAATATTCCGGCCAGGAACCCGCGCCGCGCATCGAGGTCGGTCACCGGCACGATCCGGCCACCAACGAACAGGTGTTCTTCGTCCGTGACACGGTGCCGGCTTCGACATGCGCTATGTTCGACAAGCTCTTCGGGGTCTTCCAACGCCTGCACAGCCCGGCCGAGTTCGAGGGCACCGGCATCGGGCTGGCCAATGTCCGCCGACATCATCA
>CAVOJA010000036.1:0-10802 GCA_963696015.1 uncultured Holophagales bacterium | reverse complement strand
CCTCGCGGCGCTCCGGTTCAACTTCCGCGGTGTCGGCGCGTCGGCAGGCAGCTACGACGAGGGGCGCGGCGAGACGGACGACCTCGTCTCGGCCGTCCGCTGGACGCGGGAGCGGTACCCGGAAGGCCCGCTCGTCCTCGCCGGCTTCTCGTTCGGTTCCCTCTGCGCGGCCCGCGCCGCGGTCGCCGTCTCGCCCGACGTCCTCCTCCTCGTCGGCGTCCCGTTCGACCGGTGGCCGGAGGAGGAGACGCGCGCGATCGAGGGGAAGACCGTCGCCTGGGTCCAGGGCGAGGAGGACCGTTTCGGCCCCGGTCCCTTCGCGATCGAGACGTCGGCGCGCCACGGCTTCCAGGTTGCCGTCGTCCCGCGCGCCGACCACTTCTTCACCGGGCGCCTCGACGGGTTCGAGAAGGCGGCCGTCGGCCTCCTCGTGGCGGTCGGCCTCTCCGGGCCGAAGGCGCACGGGTGAGCGGGGTGGAGAGTCCGGTGCTCTCCGACGCCGAGAGGGCGGAGCTCCTGAAGAGGGCGCGGCACGCGGCCGCGCGCGCCCTCGGCCTGCCGGAGGGGAAGAGGGACCTCCCGCCCGCCGCGGGCCGGCTCGCCGAGCCGGGCGCGGCGTTCGTGACGTGGAAGCGGGACGGGCGCCTGCGCGGCTGCATCGGGAGCGTCGAGCCGTGGCGCACGCTCGCCGAGGACGTCGAGAAGAACGCCGTCGCCGCTCTCCTGCGCGACCCGCGCTTCGCGCCCGCGCAGGCGAGGGACCTGCCGAGGCTCTCGCTCGACCTCTCCGTGATGACGCCGCTCGAGGAGGTGGGCGACCCGCTCTCCGGGATCGAGATCGGCGTCCACGGCGTCGTCGTGAGGAAGGGCACGCGCTCGGGCCTCCTCCTCCCGCAGGTGGCGCCCGAGTGGGGCTGGGACGTGCCCACGCTCCTCGCGCAGGTCTGCCTGAAGGCGGGCCTTCCCGAGGACGCCTGGCGGACGGGGAGCCCGCCCGCGACGATCTACCGCTTCCGCGCCGAGGTGTTCGGGGAGAGCGCGTAGAGGAGGATCCCCGCCGCGACGGCCGCGTTCAGCGACTCGATGCGCGGCGAGACCGGGATCCTCACGCGGCGGTCGAGGGCCGAGACGACCGGGGCCGAGAGGCCGTGCCCCTCGGAGCCGATGGCGAGGACGACGGGGGAGACGCCCCGGAGCACTTCCGGATCTTCGCCGTCGTGCGCGTCGGCGGCGGCGAGCGTCGCCCCGATCTCGCGCGACCAGGTGACGGCGTCGGTGGAGAGGACGTTCCTGGCGACCGGGACGCGCAGGGCGCTTCCGGCCGAGGCGCGGAACGCCTTCGGCGCGTACGGCGAGGCGGTGCCCGGGGTCAGGACGACACCGCCGACGTCGAACGCCTCCGCCGCGCGGAGGATCGCCCCCACGTTCGACGGGTCCTGGAGGCCGTCGAGGAGGAGGACGAGGCGCGAGCCGGCGAGATCGGCGAGCTTCGCGGAGGGGACAGGGGCGAGCGCGGCGAGGGCGCGCGTCGACCCGAGGTCGGAGAGGCGCGCGAGGACGCGGTGCGAGACCTCGACGACCTCGGCGCCTGCGCGGCGGGCGCGGTCGGCCGCAGCCGCGTCGGCCGGGGCGAGGTCGGGCGTGGCGAAGAGGAGCGTCGGGACGACGCCCGCTTCGAGCGCGTCGACGACCGAGCGCGCTCCCTCGAGGAGGAGCGCGTCTCCCTCGCGCACCGCGCGGACGGCCGCGGCGACGCGCGGGTTCGAGGGGGAGTCGAGGCGGGCGCTCACGCGGCCTCGCCCTCGCCCTCCGCGAAGCTGCGGACGGCGCGGCGCTGCTCCTCCGTCTGCGGCGACTCGGGGAAGTGCGCGCTCTTCGGGACGTCCTGCCAGAGGTCGTCGAGGAGAGCGAGCGCCTCGTCGCCGGAGACGCCGTGGAGGCGGGCGAGGAACGCGGCGACGGCGGTGCCGGTGCGGCCGATGCCGCCCCAGCAGTGCACGTAGGCAGGCTCGCCCCTTTCGACCGCGCCCTCGAGCTCGCCGACGATCCTGGCGAGCCCGTCGTCGGGCGGGACCCCCATGTCGCGGACGGGGTGGCGGACCTTCCGCACCAGGAGCCCCCTCGCCGAGGCCTCCTCCCCGAGCGGCACCTCGTACGGCTCGAGCATCCCCGTCCGTCCGCTCTCCCGCTCCTCGGTCAGGTCGACGAAGAGGCGGATCCCGGCGTCGAGGAGGGCCCGGAGCCTTTCTCGTCCTTCCGCCTCGTCGTACGCGTACGGGTACTCGCCCGCGAGGAGAAGTCCCGGGACGACCCAGTAGGACTCGGTGATCGGGAGGGGCGGGGTCATCGCGGCGAGTGTAGACCGGCCGTCATTTCGAGCGCGCGAGGCGGAAGCCGACGCTTCCGAACCCGAGCTCCGGGGAGTCGAAGTAGCGGCTGGCGGAGCGTGTCAAGCGAAGGAGCTGGAACCAGCCGCCCCCGCGGACCGTCTTGACCGAGCCCGTCGACGGTCCGGTCGGATCCGTCTCGTCCGTCGAGGGGTACGTGCCGAGCCAGTCCTCGACCATCTCCCAGACGTTCCCGTGCACGTCGAAGAGGCCGTAGGGGTTCGCCGCCTTCGTCCCGACGGGGTGGGTCGAGCTCGCCGAGGTCCCGCACCACCAGTCGAACGGAGCCGCCGCGTCGTTCGCTCCGCAGGCGTCGTCCCCGTCCAGGGCGTCGCCGAAGGAGAAGCGTGTCTGCGTGCCGCCCCGCGCCGCGCGCTCCCATTCCGCCTCCGTCGGCAGGCGGAACTTCGTCGTCCCCAGGAGCGCGTTCAGCTTCGCGAGGAAGCCGTTCGTGCCGCAGACCAGGTCCCACGTGACCTGCTCCACGGGGCAGCTCGCTCCGCAGGCCGAGAAGAGGCTCGGGTTCATCCCCATGACCGCGTACCACTGCGCCTGGGTCACCTCGTACTTTCCCATGTAGAAGTCCCGCGTCAGCGTCACCTCGTGGAGGGGCTGCTCCTCGGCGCTCGTCCCCCTCTCGTCCGCGGGCGCCCCCATCTGGAACGTCCCGGCCGGGATCCGGACGAGCACGAGCGGCACGCCCCCCGGCAGCGAGACCGTGATCTCGTTCCCCTCGGTCGTCGACATCGGCACGTAGGAGCCGTCTCCCGTCCTCGCGCCCGGGCTCGAGCCGTCGACGACGACGCCGTAGGCGAGCCACGCGCCCGTTCCGGAGGCCCGGCGGACGCGCGCCCAGCCGCTGCGGACGCCGAGCGATCCGAGGATCCCCGTCTCCTGCGCCCACTGGCCCGGCGTGAGAGTGACCTCTCGCGGCGAGCCGGCGGGGACACCGCCGCGGTCACCGTCGAAGAGCTGGATCTCGAGCGTGACGGGACCGTCGGCGTCCGTTCCGACGTTCACGACGGCCAGGTTCGAGCGGCTCGAGGCGTCCGCCCGCAGGCCGTAGACCCACGCCTCGTCTCCCGCGGCGTCGCCCTCGGCGACGCCGGGCGTGAAGAGGCCGAACTGGCCGCCGGCCGGAGACGGCGCCGCGGTCCGTGCCCCTGCGAAGACGTCCGCGAGACTGGCGCCGGCCACGGAGATGCCGAGGGCGCCCGCGAAGTCCCCGGTCCCCATCGTCCCGATCGCGATTCCGTGTCGCCTCAGGAAGTCGATCGCCTCGGGAATCACCTGCTGCTCGTGCGGGCGGAGCTGGACCGTGGCCGTCCCTCCCGGGCCGAGCGACGGCGTGAGGCCCTCGACGTAGCGCAGCGTGAGCGTCGCCGTCGAGGAGCTCCGGTTCGCGAGGACGAGCTCGCTCCTGTAGGCCGCGGTCTCGACGAGGACGGGGACCGTCAGGCGAGCCCCGGAAACCGTCGACGCCGTCGGCGGGACGTACGAGCCGTCGTTCGTCGTGTTGTCGTTGACGATGCCGTAGGCCCCGAACTGGCCGGACGTGGAGGTCCGCTGGATCGTGACCCACCCGCTCGAGATGCCGGTGCCGGAGAAGACGCCGCTCAGCTGCTGCCAGCCGAAGCCCGGAATCGTCTGGCCGTCCCGGAGGACCTTCGAGAAGCCGGTCGCGTCGCCGGAGAAGGCCGTCACCCGGACCGTGACCGGGTCGGGCGTGGGATTGAAGACCGCGACGTTCGACCGGTCGTCCGCGTCGTCGCGCAGGCCGAAGACCGTCAGGGTCGAATCGCTCGCCTCGTCCGGCGGTGCGCCCGGGTAGGCGAGGCCCGCGGCGCCGGCCGGCTGAGGCGGCGCGGTGGCGGTCGTCGTGCGTGCCGTCGCGGCGACGACCGCCTCGGACTCCGCGCCGTCGAACCGGACGAGGAGCACGCCGATCTGCGAGCCGGAGACGGCGGCGTCCGGAACGGGAAGGCCGAGCGACCTGAGGTACGAGAAGGTGTCGGGAACGACGCGCTGCTCGCCCGGCGCCAGGGTGTCGGTCGTGGCCCCGGACCCGGACGGGTCCCCGAGGGAAGCCTGGTAGCGGAACGTCATCGTGACGGCCGTCGTCCCGCGGTTCGTCAGGGTCAGCTCGGTCGTGTAGTGCGACCCGTTGGCCCCGCGGGCGTCGAGGACGACGGGGACGGCGCGCGTGAGCGTCGTCAGCTCGCCGTCGGCCGCGACGCGCTGCGCCTCGAGGACGACCGTCTTCGTGTCGGAGAGCGGCGTCCCGGAGCGGGGCGCGTCCGTCGCGCCGAACGAGATCCTCCACGTGCCCGCGGCCGTCGGCGTGAAGGCGAAGGCGCCCGTCGAGGGGTCGAGAGAAGCCCCGGCGGGGAGCCCCTGCGCCGAGAACGTCACGGGGTCGCCGTCCGGGTCCACGCTCCGGAGGGTCAGGCTCATCAGGGCCTCGCCCACGTGGAGCTTCCGGTTCCCGACGTAGCCGAGGACGGGCTTCCGGTTCGGCACGGAAGCGGCGACCATCGGGTCCGTCCCCGCCCGGCGCTCCGCGGCGTCGTCGACGCCGTCGCCGTCCGAGTCGCGCGCCCAGGGGTCCGACTCCCCGGCGTCGACGATCCCGTTTCCGTTCACGTCCTCCCCGGTGTCGAGCAGTCCGTCGCCGTCCGAGTCGCCCGAGGCGATCGCCGCGAGGAGGCCCGGAGCGTAGGTGCCGGGCCGCGTGACGGAGGCGGAGACGTTCGATCCGTCGGCTGCCGGAACGCTGCCGCTCACGAGCAGCCAGGAGCCGCTTCCGGCGTCGTAGCGGAAGAGCTGCGCCTCCTGGAGCCGGGCCGTGTCCGCACCCATCCTCGTCACCTGGTCCGCGTAGAGGTCGACGGTGAGCTTCACGGCGGCGGGGAGGGGGTCGACCGGAAGCCCGCCCTCGGGCTTCGCCTCGAGGGAGACGAAGTTGCCGATGAGCGTGAGCTGCGTCGACGAGGTGGCGGCGCGCGCGAGCGCCGCCTGCCGCGACGGCGGCTCGGGCCCCTCGAAGACCCTCCGGGTCGTGAGTCCCCAGCGCACGGAGGCGGCTCCCGAGCCGGAGCGCACGGTCGCCTCGGGGCGTGCCGGGTCGCCGGTCTGGAGCGTCGCCGTGGACCCGTCGAAGCTCGCGGGGAAGTCGGCCCGGCCTCCCCGACGGCCCGTCGTCGGATCGTCCACCTCGAGCGGGTCGATCGCGAGGCGGAGGTCGCTGGCAGAGGCGGAGGCCGGCGCGAGGACTCTCGAAGCGGAGCCGAGGAGGCCCCGGAGGACGCCGTCGAGGAGGGGACCGACTCCCGCGAAGAGCTGCCCGGAGAGGAGCTGCTCGAGGGACGGCGCATCTCCCCAGGAGGCGCTCGTGGAGTTCTCCCGGACGTCCCAGCTCTGCCCGTCCGACCGGCAGGTCCGCCGGGCGTCCTCGACGAGGCGCGCCTGTTCCCACCCGCCGCTGAAAGCGATCGCGGCGTCGCCTCCGACGAGCAGCCCCGATTCGAGGCCGAGGTCGAACTCGCCTTTCTGCACGCGGCCGTTGCGGCGGTCCGCCCCGGCGACGAATGCCACGGTTCCGGCGGGAGCCAGCGCCTCGGCCCGGTCGAGGATGTAGCTCGCCGTGGAGAGCGCCGCGTCGCGGCTCAGGGTCAGGACCGCTCCGGCGTCGCCCGCGAGGGCGCCCAGCTGGGAAGCGCCTTCGAGGCGCAGCGCCTCGAGGACGGACGCGCCCGTGAGGCTCATCCCGACGTCGAAACCGTCGTGGTCGCGGGTCCGGAAGAGCGCGAGGTCGCCCTCCGCGGTCGACTGGGCTCCGAGGCCGACCCCGGCCTGCTGGAGGCTCCCGTCGGCGCCGAGCGTCGCGAGCACCGAGGTGGAGAAGGAATAGCCGTCGACCCACGTCGGGCCGAAGATCCGCTGGAGCGTGCCCGTCCACGTCGCCGGCGGGGCGGACCCGGAGAGCGCCAGGTCCCAGCGGTTCTCGAGGCCGTCCGACGAATCTCCGCCGGAAGGGGAGCGCAGGAGCGCCGTGCGCGTCGCGACGATCCCGTCGAGGCTCGCCACCGAGAGGCGGAGGGGCGTGGTCGAGGTCGCGCCGCGCGACGCGACGGGGCTCTGCACGGAGAGCGCCTGCGCCGAGAGGCTTCCTCCGAGGGCCGCTCCCGCCCACTCCTCGCGTTTCGCCGCCCGGAGAAGCTCCGCGGCCCCGGCGAAGCGAAGGGCGGTCTCGGCGGCGGCGCGCTGGAAGATCCCGACGAAGGGCGAGGGGACGAGCGCCCCCGCCAGCGACGCGATTTCCAGGGAAAAGGCGGCGTTCGTCACTCGGCCCTCCTCGGTCAGGACGTCGTCCGCCGAGTACTCGAGCCGCTGGCCGAGGCCGCCGCTCCTTTCCCCGCCCGCGGCGATCGAGGGCCCGCTCAACTCGAAGGGAACGTTCGGCGTCAGCTCGACCGTGGGGACCTCGAGCGTCGCCGCGGGGCTCAGGTTCACTCTCCTCTCCAGGGCGAGGATGCCATCCGGCCCGACCTCCATCGCGAGGCCGACCCCGGCTGAGCCCTGCACCGAGAGCCGGGCGGCGTCGAGCGACGCCGTCGTGGCCGCTGCGCCGGGCCCTCTGCCGATGAGGCCGCTCATCCCGGAAGACCCCTCGGCGTAGACGACGTAGCGATCGCGGTACGGGCTCGCCAGCCGGGAGAGGGAGACGTCGGGAAGCGAGCTCTCGATCGTGACGGGGGAGCCGTCCGCCTTCGCCCACCCGCTCCCCTGCGGAAAGACGATTCGGGCCGGGTTCGCGGAGAAGGAGAGGCCGTCCGCCTTCAGGGTCAGCGTCGCCACGCCGAATCGATCCACGGACCACGCGAGAGAGCCAGCTTCCGCCGCCGTGGCGCCGGAGAGCTTCACGGCATACTCGAACGTCGCGGCCGCGAGCGGCTCTCCCGTCGCCTTCCTCATCGCGAAGTAGAGGTGGACCACGTCGCCGGGGCGGACCTCGACGAGGAGCGGGCTCCTCGGGTCGTCGATCCGCTCGAGGCGGATGGTGTTCGCGAGCGAGGTCCTCAGGTCGATCGTGAAGAGATCCGAGGTCCCGGTGTCCGCCTTCGACGCGCCGGCGGCGAGAAGGGCTGCGGCGAGGACGGTCCTCGCCCGAAAGGCAGCGCCGAAGCGCTGGAGAGCGTTCCGGCGGCGGAACGGCGTGAGCGTCCGGTGATCCTTCACGTCCGTCACTGCGTCCTCGCGAGCCGGAACCCGACGAAGGAGTAGCGGCCGCCCGGGAGGCTGCCGATGCGATAGGCGGAGCGGGCTATCCGGAGGTCGTGGATCCAGCTGCCTCCCCGGAGGACGCGCCGCGTCCCCTTCGTCGGCCCCGTCGGGTCCGTCTGCGACGCGGACGACGACTCGCCGTGCCAGTCCTCCACCCACTCGCACGTGTTCCCGTGCACGTCGAAGAGGCCGAAGGCGTTCCGTTCCTTCCCGCCGGCCTCGTGCGTCGAGCCCTCCGCGTTCCCGCACCACCAGGCGAACGGGCCCGCCGCCGCGTTCGTCCCGCATGCGTCGTCCCCGTCGAGAGCGTCCCCGAAGGAGAAGCGCGCCTGCGTGTCCGCCCGGGCCGCGCGTTCCCACTCGGCCTCGGTCGGCAGGCGGAACTTGGTCGTCCCCAGTAGCTGGTTCAGCCTCGCGAGGAAGCCGTCCGCGCCGCGGATGTCGTCCCAGGAGACCTGCTCGACCGGGCAGCTCCCGCCGCACGATGTGAAGTGGCTCGGGTTCGATCCCATCACCGCCTGCCACTGGGCCTGTGTCACCTCGTACGTGCCGACGTAGTAGTCCTGCGTCAGCGTCACGGCATGGAGCGTCTCGTCGTCGCTGCGGCTCCTCTCCGTCGTAGGCGAGCCCATCTGGAACGAGCCCGCGCGGACTCCGACCATCACGAGCGGCACTCCACCCGGCAGGGTGAACGTCACCTCCCGGCCGTCGATCGGGGGGTTCGTGGCGGCGACCGCCGCCTGGTAGGTGGTCCGGAACGACTCGGCGGGAAGGGTCGCGGCCGCGTTCCAGACGATCCGGCGGTCCGTCCCGTCCTGGATCCCCGTTCCCGCGTCGCCGGAGACGGTGCTTGCCGCGGGGACGATGTCCCAGGTGTCGCCACCGTCCCCCGAGAACGAGATCGTGACCGTCGCCCCCTCGGCCCCGGAGCCGGAGAGGTCGTAGAGCACCTCGACGGTCCGGTCCGGCAGCTGAGCCGCGCGCACCCTCGTGACCGACTGCGCCGCGGCCGTCCCGTCCAGGACGACCCCGACGAGGGCGAAGGTGAGCAGCGAACGAAGACGGTTCGACATCCCTTACCTCTTCCGAGCCCGGCCTTCCCGCACGGTCGCGACCCGAGCGGACCGAAGACTACGGCATGAAGGGGCCGCGCGCTTCAGGGGGACGAGAGCTCGCGATCCAGCGCCGCGAGGGCAGACGCGGAAGGCCCGCGTATCCCGGCGTGTGCAAATATTCCGAGGTCATGGATGCCGTTCCCCGCGAGCGAGAGGACGTCCGCGGAAGCGGCTCGCCGGGGGGGGGCCGCGAGGAGGGCGGACCGGGCCTCGGGGCCGGGACGATCCTCCGGTTCTGGCTCCCCCTGGCGGCGACGTGGCTGATGATGGCGGCGGAAGGCCCGTTCGTCGCGGCCCTCGTCGCCCGGATGCCGGAGCCGACGTTCAACCTGGCCGCGTTCGGCGTCGCGCTGGCGCTCGCGTTCGTGGCCGAGGCCCCGATCATCATGATGCTCTCGGCCAGCACGGCGCTCGCCCGCGACCGGGAGAGCCTCGCGCGCGTGCGGCGGTTCTCGACGCTGATGAACGGCGGCGTGACCGTGGCGATGGCCCTCGTCGCCTTCCCGCCGGTCTTCGAGGCCCTCGCCGCGCGGGTCCTCGCGCTCCCCCCGTCCGTCGCGGACCGGGCGCAGCTCGCGGTGGCGGTCTTCCTTCCGTGGCCCGCGGCCATCGGGTTCCGGCGGTTCCAGCAGGGGATCCTGATCGGCGCGGGGCGGACCCGCCTCGTGGCCTACGGCACGGTGGTCCGCCTCGTGACGATGGCGGCCACGGGGTCCTTCCTCTATCTCCACGGAGGGGTCGACGGGGCCGTGGTCGGGGCCGCGGCCCTGTCCGCGGGCGTCGTCGTCGAGGCCGTCGCCTCCTGGATCTGGGCTCGCGCCGACCGGAGGCGGCTGGAGCAGAGACCCGCCGCCTCGCCGGGCGACGTGCCGACGCTGGCCGACATCCAGCGCTTCTACTGGCCTCTCGCCGTCACGCCGCTCATGAACATGGCCGCGCAGCCGCTCGTGACCTTCTTCGTCGGTCGGGGCCGGCTTCCGATCGAGTCGCTCGCCGTCCTTCCGGTCGTCAGCTCTTTCGGCTTCCTCTTCCGGTGTCCCGGGACGGCGCTCCAGGAGGTCGTCATCGCCCTCGGGCGCCGAGGCGATGCCGCGCTCCGGTCGCTGCGCCGGTTCGCGGCGCTCGTCGGCGGGCTTTCGTCGCTCGCGATGGGGGCCGTCGTCCTGACCCCGGCGGCCGGGCTCTGGTTCGCCGGGGTGACGGGACTCGACGGCGAGCTCGTCCCGCTGGCACGCCACGCGGCGGCGGTCCTCGTCCTGACGCCGGCGGCCGCGACCGTCCTCGTCTTCACCCATGCCCGCCTCGTCCTCCTCCGGACGACCCGGCTCATCACGCTGGGGACGCTCGTCGAGCTGGCGGTCCTCGCCGCCACGCTCTTCGCGGGCATCCGGTTCAGCGACGTCCCGGCCGCGCTCGTCGCCACCTCGGCGATCCTCGCCGGGCGCACCGCGGGGGCGCTCTTCCTCCTCGCCGCGCGGGCCCGGCCGACGCCGGCCCGATAATCGTTCGATGCACCCGTACCCCCACCTCCTGGCGCCTCTCGACCTCGGCTTCACGACGCTCCGGAACCGGGTCCTGATGGGCTCGATGCACACGGGCCTCGAGGATCGCCGCTCGGCCTTCCCGCGCCTCGCCGCGTACTTCGCCGAGCGGGCGCGGGGCGGTGTCGGGCTCATCGTCACCGGCGGCTTCGCGCCGAACGTCGAGGGGTGGCTCACTCCCTTCGGCGGCCGCCTCGCGAGCGCGAGCGCCGCCCGGGCGCACCGGACGATCACGGGGGCCGTCCACGGCGAAGGCGGGAAGATCGCGCTCCAGATCCTCCACGCGGGCCGCTACGGCTACTCGCCCTTCTCCGTCGCCCCGTCCCGGATCAAGGCGCCGATCAACCCGTTCACGCCGCGCGCCCTCTCGGCGGCGGGCGTCGAGAGGCAGATTCGCGCGTTCGTCCGCGCGGGCGTCCTCGCGCGCGAGGCGGGCTACGACGGAGTCGAGGTGATGGGCTCCGAGGGCTACTTCG
>CAVOJA010000035.1:0-9183 GCA_963696015.1 uncultured Holophagales bacterium | reverse complement strand
GGGCGCGCCCCGTACGGGGCCAGAGGTGGGAGAGAAGTTCGGGAAATCGCGGGTCCGAGGTCTCGGCCCAGGTGATGGCCCGGGCGATGGCCGGCGGGGTCCCCGCGAGAACGCGCTCTGCGAGCTCGCGAACGGGATTCATGGCTCCGGGAGTCTAAAGGGAGCCGCCCGTTAGAATCCCCCCTTCGTGCAAAAAGACTCCTTCTCCCCGCGTGCGGCCGATCCGCTCGTCGGGGTCCTGACCGAGATCGCGCGGATCGTCGCGGAGACGCTCTCGCTGCCGGACGTCTTCGCGCGCGTCGCAGAAGCGGCCCGGCGGGTCCTGCCGTTCGACGCGGCGGGCGTCGTGAGGATCGTCGACGGGCCCGCGCTCTTGTCGTGGGGGATGGCAGCCCCCGGGGTCTCTGCCGGGCCCGGGTGGCGCTACGAGAGGAGCGAGACCTCCGAGATCCTCTGGCCTTCGGCCACAAGGACGCGGAGGATCGACGACGCCCGGACCGTCCTCGAGCCGTCCCTGCGTGCCGACAAGGACATGCTCGCCTCCGGGATCCGTTCCATTCTCGTGGCGCCGATCGTCCGCGGCCAGGTCCCTCTCGGCGACCTCTGGCTCTCCGCGAAGACGCCAGCGCGGTTCTCGCCCCGGGACGAAGAGACCGCGGGCGCGATCGCCGACATCCTCTCCGCGGCGCTCGAGCACGAGCGTCTCGCCGACGAGGAGCGGGAGAGGCTCGGACGGCATCGCGAGCTCGACGCCCTCGGCCCCGCCCTCGCGAGCGCTCTCGACGTCCGCGAGGTCTTCGACCAGGTTTCGGCGATCGCCCGGCGGGTCCTCCCCCACGACAAGATGACCCTCGGCCTCCTCTCCGACGACCGGAGGGAGAACCGGCTCTGGGCCGTCGCGGGCGACCGCTCGTGGGCTCCCGAGACGTACCCGATCCCCGAGTCCGAGCGGGCGCAGATGGAGCTCGGGTTCCAGATCGTCGGCGACGCCGACACCGACCTCCCGCCCGACTCGTCGCGTCGCGCGATCCTGCTCGGCGCCGGGCTCCGCTCGAGCCTCAGAGTGCCCGTGAGGCTCGAGGGGAAGATCGTCGGCGCCCTCTCCTTCCACGCGACGGCCACGGGACGGTACGGCGAAGGGGACGTCGAGCTGGCCGGGCGCGTCGCAGACCAGGTCGCCCTCGCCTTCTCCCACCAGCGCCTCGCCGAGGAGGCGAAGAGGGCTGAGGAGGCGAGGCGGGAGGCGGCACGCCTCGAGGCCCGCGTCCAGGCGCTCTCCGACGAGCTGGAGTCGCGCGACGGCTTCGGCCGGATCGTCGGAGCTTCACCCGCCTGGAGGGCCGTTCTCGTCCACGCCTCGAAGGTCGCGCCGACCGAGACGACCGTTCTCCTGACGGGCGACTCGGGGACCGGAAAGGAAGTGGTCGCGCGCGCCGTCCACCGGGCGTCGGTACGGAGCGCGGGGCCGTTCGTCGCCCTGAACTGCGCGGCCCTCCCGGAACAGCTCCTGGAATCGGAGCTGTTCGGCTACGAGAAGGGCGCTTTCACCGGCGCCTACGCTTCGCGTCCGGGCCGGCTCGAGCAGGCTGCGGAAGGCACCCTCTTCCTCGACGAGGTGGGCGAGACGAGCCCGTTCGTCCAGGCCAAGCTCCTCAGGGTCCTCGAAGCGCGAGAGTTCCAGCGTCTCGGCGGAGCGAAGGTGCTGCAGGCCGACGTGAGGCTCGTCGCCGCCACGAACCGCGACCTCCACGCCGCCATCGCGCGCGGCGACTTCCGGGAGGACCTCTTCTACCGGCTCTCGGTCTTCGAGATCCACCTCCCTCCCCTGCGGGACAGACCCGAGGACATCCTCCTCCTGACAGAGCGCTTCCTCGACGACCTGTCGAGAAACGTCGGCCGGCCCGCGCCCGGCGTCTCGCGCGGGGCACGCGAGCTCCTCCTCGCCTACTCCTGGCCCGGCAACGTTCGCGAGCTGCGTAACGCCCTGGAGCGCGCCGTGATCCTCTCCGAGGGCGGGCTCGTCCAGGCGGAGCACCTTCCCATCTCCGTGTCGCGGAACGGCGCGGCGCGCGTCGACTCGGCGGCCGCGGTGGAGCTGCCTCCCGGCGGTCTCGACCTCGACGAGCTCGAGAAGTCGCTCGTGGCCCAGGCGCTCGAGAGGGCGAAGAACAACCGGAGCCGCGCGGCGAAGCTCCTCGGCCTCACGCGCGCCCAGCTCTACACCCGCCTCGAGCGGTACGGGCTCGCGTGACGCCCGACCGCGGCCCCGGGTGCCGGGACGACCCGGCGAAGGAGTCGCCGCCGCGAAACCCCTTCGCGGCCCGTTGGCCTCTCGACCCGGCCGTCGCGTACCTCAACCACGGCTCGTTCGGAGCTTGCCCCGTGGCCGTCCTCGATCGGCAGGCCGCGCTGCGTGCAGAGCTGGAGCGGGAGCCGGTCGACTTCCTCTGGCGGACCCTCCCGGCCCGGCTCGCCGAGGCGCGCGGCACGCTCGGGGACTTCCTCCGAGCCAGCCCGGACAACCTCGCCTTCGTCCCGAACGCCACGGCGGGCGTCAACGCGGTCCTGCGCTCGCTCGAGCTTCGACCTGGCGACGAGCTGCTCACCACGTCCCACGTCTACCCCGCCTGCCGAAAGGCGATGGAGTTCGTCGCGGCGAGGACCGGGGCCCGCGTCGTCGTGGCGTCCGTCCCATTCCCCGTCGCGGGGGAGGACGACGTCGTCGCGGCGGTGCTCGACGCGGTGACGTCCCGGACGCGCCTGGCCCTGCTCGATCACGTCACGAGCCCGACCGCTGTCGTCTTTCCTGTCGAGCGCCTCGTCGCCAGACTGAGGGAGCGGGGCGTCGAGACACTCGTCGACGGGGCTCACGCGCCCGGTATGGTTCCCGTCGATCTCGATGGGCTCGGCGCGGCCTTCTACACCGGCAACGCCCACAAGTGGCTCTGTGCGCCGAAAGGGGCCGCGTTCCTCCACGTGCGGCGCGACCTTCATGCCTCGATCCATCCGACGACGATCAGCCACGGATACTCGGCGGCCGAGGCCGGTGCGCGCTTCCGGGCCGAGTTCGACTGGACCGGTACCTGCGACCCGACGCCCTGGCTCTCGATTCCGGCGGCGATCACCTGCCTCGGCACGCTCCTGCCGGGCGGCTGGCCCGAGGTGATGTCGAGAAACCACGCTCTCGCGCTCGACGCGCGCGTGATCCTCTGTACGGCCCTGGGCGTCCCGGCGCCCGCACCCGGTTCGATGATCGGGTCGATGGCGTCCGTCCCGCTGCCGGTCCCGGCCCCCGGCTCCTCCGCTGCGCGCCTGTCCCACGAAGGGCTCATGGACTGGTTCCGCGCGCGGGGCGTCGAGACGTGGCTGTATCCCTGGCCCTGCGCAGGCGGAAAGCTCATCCGCGTCTCGGCCCAGCTCTACAACACCCGGGAGCAATACCAGAACCTCGCCGCGGACCTCCTGGAGGCGCTCGGCTGAGCCGCGGCTCCCGGCCGCCCGGTCAGCCGGCGAGGAGGATCGCGGAGCCTGCCAGGAGGGCGGCGAGGACGAACCGGAGGAGCCGTCCGAGGAGGGGACGCGGGACGGGGTCCGCTGTGAGTTCTGGCCCGGCGACGACGCTCATCAGACCGAAGTGTGGCGAATGGACCTCGTCCCACGGCGTTCCGGATGTCATCATTTCGCGCATGTCCGAGGACCGTCGTTGCCCCTGGGCGGGAACCGATCCGCTCTACGTCGCCTACCACGACGAGGAATGGGGGGTCCCCTCGCGCGACGACCGCCACCTCTTCGAGATGGTCGTTCTCGAAGGCGCGCAGGCCGGACTCTCCTGGATCACGATCCTGAGGAAGCGGGAAGACGACCGGAAGGCGTTTGCCGGCTTCGACCAGGCAAAGGTCGCACGGTTCGGTCCGCGCGACGTCGAACGCCTCATGGGAGACGCCGGCATCGTGCGGAACCGCCTCAAGATCGAGTCCACGATCGGCAACGCGAAGGCGTTCCTCGCGCTGCAGGCGGAGGAGGGGAGCGTCTCGGCCTGGCTGTGGCGTTACGTCGACGGCAAGCCGGTCCAGGGCACCTTTCGGGAGATGCGGGAGGTCCCGGCAAAGACGCCCCTGGCCGAGCGGATCTCGAAGGACCTCCTGAAGCGCGGTTTCCGTTTCGTCGGACCGACGATCGTCTACGCGTACCTGCAGGCCGTCGGCGTCGTGAACGACCACCTCGTCACCTGCCCGCGACGCCGCGAGGTGCAGCCGTCGCCGGGAAAGGCCTAGCCCGTGCCGGACGGTGTCGAGGTCGTCGCCGGGCGCGATCGTCAGGCGGATTCCACGTCCCTCCGCGTAGCGCGGCGCCGCGTCGAGGAGCGCGAGGACGGCCGGAGGGAGGCCTTCCTCCGTCGCATCGGCGACCGCCTTCTCGCCCAGGACGAGACCGACGAGAAGACGTCCGTCCTGCAGAGTCAGGTAGAGGAGGATGCGATCAGCCCTCTTCGGGCGCAGCGACCACCCGAACGTCGCACCCGCGAAGCTCCAGACGTCATCGAGGGGCGTGCGAAGGAGAGCGGGCGGGATCGTCGAATGCGCTCAGGGCCCCAGGGTCGAGGGTGCGGCGGCCGGGCTCACGCGCCCGAACCTGCAGGGCCGTACTCGAGAAGGCCCGTGTGGAGGATGAGGAGCCACCGCGCGCCGACCTTCGTGTACCCCTTGCAGGCGCGCCCCTTCCACGGGAACGGTTCCCCGGTCACGCGGTGCCGCCAGAGCGTGTCGACGTCGACGACGGCGAACCCGCCGTCCCCCTCTCCCGAGACGACGATCCGGACGGTCGTACGCCAGTTGTGGACGAGCTCGTAGTCGCGGAAGAGCTTCTCCCACCCCCTCTTCCACCGCTCCCGGTCGAACCGGCCGAGCGGGAAGACCCAGAGCGCAGGGTCGTGCGCCGTCGGATCCGGTGGCCAGGGCCAGACAATGTCGGGGTGGAAGAGGGAGACGAGGGTCTCCGCGTCCAGCTGGTTCCATGCCTCGGTCTCGCGATCGACGAGCTCCCGGATGGCCGCTTCGGGGTTCGGGTCGGTCATGGTCGGGATTGTTCCGCCCCCGGGCTCTCGACCGCCAGGCGGTCTGTCGGCCCTCCGTCCTCGAACGAAAATACACGTATCCGTGCCAGGCACGGATACGTGTATTAGAGGGACCCTTCGCGGGGGGCTGTGGGCAACGACCCTCCGCGGTTCAGGCCAGGGCGAACGCTTCCTTCAGCGCCTCCCGGTGCGCCGCGAGGGTCCGCTCGAGGTCCTTCTCCGTGTGCGCGGTCGAGACGAACATCGCCTCGAGCGCCGCCGGGGCGATGAAGACGCCTCTCTTCAGGAGACCGTGGAACCAGCGCGTGAACGCCGGGCCGTCGCTCTTCTTCACGTCCTCGAAGCTCGCGATGGGGCCCGCGTTGAAGAAGAGGGTCAGGATGGAGCCGATCCGGTTCAAGGTGAGGCGATCGTCGACGCCGAGGTCTTTTGCGACCTTCCGCATCCCCTTCTCGAGCCTCGCCGCGGTCCGCTCGAGCTTCGCGTAGGCCGCGGGCGTGAGGGAATCGAGCATGGCGATCCCGGCCGCCATGGCGAGCGGGTTCCCGGAGAGCGTCCCCGCCTGATAGACGGGGCCGTCGGGGGCGACGTGGGCCATCAGGTCGGCCCGGCCGCCGTAGGCGCCGACGGGGAGGCCGCCGCCGAGGATCTTGCCGAGGCAGGTGAGGTCGGGTTTCACCCCGAAGAGCTCCTGCGCGCCGCCCCGCGCGAGGCGGAACCCGGTGATGACCTCGTCGAAGAGGAGGAGCGCCTTCTCGCGGTCGGCGATCTTTCGGAGCCCCTCGAGGAAGCCGGGCTGCGGAAGGACGACCCCCATGTTCGCGGCGACGGGCTCGACGGCGATGACGGCGATCTGCCCCGGGTACCGCGCAAACAGCGCCTCGACCGACGCGAGGTCGTTGTACGTCGCCGTGAGCGTCGCCTTCGCGAGGTCGGCCGGGACACCCGGCGAGCCGGGGATGCCGAGCGTCGCGAGGCCGGAGCCGGCGGCGACGAGGAACGAGTCGGCGTGCCCGTGGTAGCAGCCCGCGAACTTCAGGACGAGGTCGCGACCCGTGATCGCCCGCGCGAGGCGGACCGCGCTCATCGCGGCCTCGGTTCCCGAGGAGACGAAGCGGATCTTCTCCATCGACGGGACGAGGCGGCTGACGCGCTCGGCGAGCTCCACCTCGGCGCGGCAGGGGGCGCCGTACGACGTGCCTCGGGGAAGCGCCTTACGGATCGCGGAGAGTACCGCCTTCGGCATGTGCCCGAAGAGGTGCGGGCCGTACGACATGACGTAGTCGACGTAGCGGTTCCCGTCGGCATCGACGATGACCGAACCCCTCGCCTTCTTCACGAAGAACGGCGTCGCGCCGACCGACTTGAAGGAGCGGACGGGCGAGCTGACGCCACCCGGCATCTTCGCCTTCGCCCGGGCGTAGAGCCGGTCCGACTCGGTCGTCCGGCGGACACGGCGGCGGCGGGGGGCGGCGGGCTTCTTCGGCGTCTTCTTCTCAGGGGGGGGCAGTGCGGCCGCCTTCCGCCTCAGTTTCCTTGCAGCCACTCGGCAGCCTCCTTCGCGTGGTACGTCAGGATCAGGTCGGCGCCCGCGCGCTTCATCGACGTCAGGATCTCGAGCGTGACGCGCTTGCCGTCGATCCAGCCCCGCTCGGCGGCGGCCTTCACCATCGCGTACTCGCCCGAGACGTTGTAGGTGGCGAGCGGGACGTTCGTCGCCTCTTTCGCTGCGCGGACGACGTCGAGGTAGGAGAGGGCCGGCTTGACCATGACCATGTCGGCGCCTTCCGCGACGTCGGAGAGGATCTCCTTCACCGCTTCGCGGACGTTCGCGGGGTCCATCTGGTAGGCGCGGCGGTCGCCGAACGCGGGCGTCGACTCGGCCGCGTCGCGGAACGGGCCGTAGAAGCCGCTCGCGTACTTGGCCGCGTAGGCGAGAACCGGGACGTTCTTGAACCCGTTTCCGTCGAGCGCGTCGCGGATCGCCCGCACGCGGCCGTCCATCATGTCGCTCGGCGCGACGATGTCGGCGCCGGCCTTCGCGTGGGCGAGCGCTTCCGCGGCGAGGATCGGGAGGGTGCCGTCGTTGTCGACCCCCTCGTCCACGATGACGCCACAGTGCCCGTGGTCGGTGTACTCGCAGAGGCAGACGTCGGTGATGACCACCGTCTTCGGGCTCGCCGTCTTGATCTCCCCGACGGCCCGGCAGACCGGCCCGAGGAGGTCGGCCGAGGAGGTGCCGACGGCGTCCTTGCGGTCGGGAATGCCGAAGAGGATGACCGAGAGAACGCCGCGCGCGGCGAGTTCGGCGGCGTCCTTCGCCGCGAGGTCGGGCGAGACGCGGTCGATGCCGGGCATCGACGGGATCGGCTGGCGGATCCCCTCGCCCGGGACGACGAACATCGGGGCGATGAAGTCGGCGGGGTCGAGGGTCGTCTCGCGGACCATCGCCCGGAGCGACTCGGTCAGGCGCAGGCGGCGGTAGCGGTGGAGCGGGAACGCCATGGTCAGGCCTCCTTCGGGAGCGCGAGAAGCGCGATCAGGTCGGTGAGGAGGGGCCTCCTCGGTACGACGGGCGCGGGGAAGCCGCGCGCGACGAGAAGCCGTGCGGTCTCCGGGCCGACGACGCCGAATCTTACCGGCGGAAGGTCCGCGGGGCCCTCGGCGCCGAGGGCGTCGAGAAAAACGTCGAGCGCCGCGAGGGAGCCGATGGCGAGGGCGTCGTACTTCCCCGCCCGGAATTCGCGAAGGACATCCCCGTCGAGCGCGGGGAGCGGCTCTTTCAGGTAGACGACGGGGGCGGTGACGTCGAAGCCGCGGCCGAGAAGCTCGTCCACCGCGGCGGCGTCGGCGTCGGAACCGCGGGGCCAGAGGAGGCGGCCGCTCTCACCACGGCGCGCGAGCTCCGCGAGGATGCCGACGGCCCCGGGAGGGACGGGGGTGACGCAGGCCCCGACACCCGCTTCCCCGAGGGCCGTCGCCGTTCCGGCGCCGGCCGTCAGGACGAGGCGGAACGACCGGAGCCGCCCGGAAGCTCCCGCACCGGCCAGGACGTCGACGGCCGCCCGCGAGGAGACGACGAGGATCGCACCGTCGGGGTCGAAGGTGCGCGTCGCCGCGATCCCGAACGGGGCCGGGACGATCCGGTGGGTGACGAGGAGATCGGCGCCCGGCACCGGCTCGCCGCCAGGCCGCAGGAGGAGCACCCTGCTCATCTCGCCGCCGCGCGGGCCTCCGTGACGAGACGCTGGGCACCGCGGGAGAGAAGCCGGTCGGCGAGGAGGCGTCCCAGCCCTTCGGGGTCCGTGGCCGGGCCCGTCGCCACGTCCTCGAGCATCTCGGACCCGTCGAGAGCGAGGACCCGGGCTCGGAGGACGAGCGTTCCCTCTTCGCCCGGAGTCGCGAGCGCGGCGACGGGCGCGCGGCACCCGGCGCGCAGGGCGTTCAGGAGGCTCCGCTCTGCGGCCGCGGCCGCGCTGGCGAGCGGGTCGTCGAGCGTCGCGATCGCGGCCGCGGCGTCGGCGTCGTGCCGCCGGCAGGAGATGCCGAGCGCTCCCTGTGCCGGGGCCGACAGGAGCTCGTCGAGAGGGATGCGAAGCGTGATCCGATCGCCGAACGACAGGCGGTCGAGGCCGGCGCAGGCGAGGATGAGCGCGTCGGCGCGCCCCTGCTCGAGGCGAGCAATACGTGGTTCTGTTCAACCGTACTGCTTGCCGCGCGCGGATGCGATCGAGACATCGACCGTGATCGTCGACCATGAGGGGAGGCTGCTGCGCCCCTATGCCACCGCGGAGGGCCGCTGGCGGCTGCCCGCGACGGTGGAGGATGTCGATCCGCGCTTCGTCGATCTGCTTCTCTCGTACGAGGACAAGCGGTTTCGCAGCCATGCGGGCATCGATCCGCTGGCGATGGCGCGCGCGGCGTGGCTGCTCGTCAGCAATCAGCGCATCGTCTCCGGCGGCTCGACCATCACCATGCAGGTCGCGCGCCTGCTGGAGCCGCGCAGCGAGCGCACGCTTGCCGCCAAGCTTCGCCAGATGGTGCGCGCGGTCCAGCTCGAGCGCGCCTATTCGAAGGACGAAATCCTTTCGATCTATCTCACGCTTGCG
>CAVOJA010000034.1:0-20591 GCA_963696015.1 uncultured Holophagales bacterium | reverse complement strand
GCGGGACTGGTGCTCGCGCGGGATGACCGCCTCGGTCCGGCCGAGGTCGACGATCATGTCCCCGCGCTCGAAGCGCTTCACCGTGCCGGTGATGAGCTCGCCCACCTTCGGGGCGTACTCGTTGTAGATGTTGTCGCGCTCAGCCTCGCGGACCTTCTGGTAGAGCACCTGCTTGGCGCTCTGGGCGGCGATCCGCCCCAGCCCCTCCGTCGAGCGGAAGAAGCGGATCTCGTCGCCGACCACGGCCTCTTCGTGCGAGACCGCCGTGGCGTCACCGTCGGGGTCGCGGACGACCTGCCAGCTCTGCCCGGAAAGCTCGCCAGAGAGGAGGCCGGGAATCTCCTCGGGGAGAAGCTCGATCCAGGGGAGGCGGATCTCCTTCTCGGCATCCGTCTCGGCCGCGCGGGACGGTGGCGCCACGTGACCGATGGGAATGTCGTCGGGGTCGATCGCGGGGGGCGCAGGGACCTCCGGCTTCGTCTTCTGCTCGACGATCCGGTAGGGGGTCCAGGCCGTCAGCCCTCCGGTGGCCGGGTCGAAGCGCGCGGTGATCTCACGCACCTTGTAGACCTTGCGCGCCGCCGTCGCGACCGCCTCCTCGAGCGCGGAGACGAGCCGGTCGAGCTCGATGTCCTTGTCGCGCGAGGCGGCCTTGAGGGCGTCGAGCATCTCGATCGCCTTGGTCGGGGGCGGGGCCTTGGCCGCCTTGGCGGCCTTCGCGGAACGGGCCGTCCTGGGCCGGGAGGCGGTGGGCGGGGCCTCGGTCGAGCTCATCGTGTCGGGTTACTCCATGCGTCCGTGCGGCGAGGTGAAAGGTCGGGCTCGGATTCAGAACTCGGGGATCAAGCGGACGACCTTGACGTCGCCGAACCGAACAGTGTAGCGGCGCTTCCGGTCCTCGTCCATGACGATCAGGGACTCGCCCTCGACGGCCTCGAGGAGACCCTTCAGTCTCCTGGCTCCGTCGACCGGCACGTTCAACGCGACACGCACCCGGTTTCCGGCGAACCGACGGCAGTCGTCCAGGGTCCAGAGGGGCCGGTCGAGACCGGGGGACTCGACTTCGAGGAGATATGCGCCGGGGATCTCCTCGCCGGCGTCGAGAATCTCGCCGGCCAGGCGGGAGGCGGTTTCGCAGTCGTCGAGATTCACCCCGCCCTCGCGGTCGATCGTCAGCGTCAGCTTGCCCTTTCGTGCTCCAGGGACCCAGCCGGCACGGCAGAGCTCGAGGCCTCGCCCGGCGAGGACTTCGCGAATGCGACCGAGGGTCTCGGCGCCGATCGGAATGTCGAATCTCACTACGTCACCATTGGTTGGCTTGTGGTTAGCTTGTCGTCTCCAATGAAAAAGGCGGGCGTCGAAGCCCACCCTCAAGACCTTGAAAGTCAGCTCCCAGAAGGTGGTTCATACCACCGAAGGGGCATTCGGATCAAGCCGACGGCGGGTAAGATGCGCGCGCCCGGAGTCCGTCGGAAGGCGTGGCACGGAGTTCCCATGAGGTAATCCGAGCGACCATTCGTGTCACCAACCTGAAATTGAAGACCGACCCACAGAGCCTGCTGAGCCTCGACCCGTCCCGTCCGGAGGACGGCTTTCCCATCCCATGGCCTCCGCCGGGAGGGCTGGACGTTTCCCAGGATCCGTTTGCGCGCACGGTTCCCGTACCGGTCGAGGAGCTTCCGGTGCCGCTCCTGGCGCTCGACCTCGAGGAAGAGGAGATCGAAAAGGAGAGGCCACCCTCCCGGTGGGGCTTCACGACCGACCGCGCCGTGGCTCTTTCTGTCGTGGTGCACGTTCTCCTGGTCGTCCTGTTCATCTCGGCTCCTGTCCGGGACACCGCGGCTCCGGACCCGGACGAGCTCCCTCCGGACCTCCTCGGCCTCAACAAGCTCTGGGCCGTCTCTCCTTCCCAACCACCGATTCCAATTCAGTTCTACCCCGCTCCCGGGCCGAAAGTGGCCCAGGCCCGGCCGGACGCGCGTCCGTCCGACCTCGACCGCAAGGCGGGAGGCGGCGACCCGAGTTTTCCGAGGGCCGACACGCCGAAGTCCGTCGCGAACCCCGGAATCCAGGATCTCGACCAGGGGAAGCGGGGGGAAGGTCGTGGCGCGGGCGATGAAGCCCGGGCCGCGGCCGAAGCCGCCCGCCAGGCGGAGGCCGCCGCCGCGGCCGCGGGAGCCGGAAGCCCCGGGGAGATCGCGGAGTCGGAGAAGGGGACGCCGGTCACGAAAGGGCTGACGGGGCTGGCCTCGAGCCCCCTCAAGCAGATCTCCGCGGCGGACGCGGCTCGAATCGCCGCCCAGGAAGGGCGTTCCGGCGGTGGGGGGGACGAGGGGGGCGGCTGGGAGTCGGAGGGTGGCTTCGTCGATTCCGGCCCCCTCTCGTTCGACACGAAGGGCTACGAGTGGGGACCTTACGCAGCCGAGATGATCCGGAAGATCAAGAGGAACTGGGAGATCCCAAAGCTCGCTCACTTCGGAATGAAGGGGCGGTTGGTCGTCCGTTTTTTCCTGATGAGGGACGGCCGCGTGGAAGGGCTTCGGCTCCTCGTCTCCTCGGGCGTCCCGCCCTTCGACAACGCCTCCATGAAGGCCATCCAGAATTCGAGTCCTTTCAGGGCCCTTCCGCCGGACTTTCCGAACCCTCGCGAAGGCGTCACGATCACCTTCCTTTACAACATCCGGCCGGAGGATCTCGACTCCTTCGACTCCGGAAGGACTCCGCCGCGGCCTCTCCTTCCCAGATGAGCCCCCCGTAGGTGACAATTCCGGTTCTCGGAACAGCCTGATCGACTCCGGTCCCGCAGGCATGGGTCTTGCTAGTTGCCGGAGGTCATGAAGAAGGATGCCATGCAGACCAGGACCAAAGTGCTCTCTCTCTCGGCGCTCGTTCTCTCGGCGGTCGTCTTCGGGATGATCCTCGCTGGAAGCCTCGAGTTCACACGGGCCGCCTCGGCGGATGCGTCTGCGGCGGCCACCGCCCCCGCAGCGGCCACGGCGGCTGCGTCCCGTCCCGTACCGGCAGGGCTGCCGTCCTTCGCGGACATCGCGGAACGGGTGATGCCGGCCGTCGTCTCGATCCGCTCGACCGACATCATCAAACCCAGCCTGCGCCGGGGGGGCATGGAGCGTTTCTTCGGCGACGGCACGCCGTTTCACCCGTTCTTCGGCCCCGATCGCCAGCCGGGGGGGGACCAGGAAGAGGATCAGCAGCAGCAGTCGGGCGGAACCGGCTTCATCATCGAGGCCGACGGCTTCGTCCTGACCAACAACCACGTCATCGACGGCGCCGAGAAGGTCGAGGTGACCGTCGGGGAGACCGACGTCTACAAGGCGAAGGTCGTTGGCCGCGATCCCGCCACCGACCTCGCGCTCCTGAAGATCGAGGGGACGAAACCCTTCCCGATCCTGCCCATCGGGGACTCCGACCGCATCCGGGTCGGCGAGTGGGTGATGGCCATCGGCGACCCTCTCCAGTTCGAGAAGACGGTGACCGTCGGCGTCGTTTCCGGCAAGGGCCGCGCCCCCGGTCTCTCGAACGTGACCCGTTCGTTCGAGAACCTGATCCAGACCGACGCGGCGATCAACTTCGGCAACTCCGGCGGGCCGCTCGTGAACGTCGCGGGCGAGGTCATCGGAATCAACACCGCGATCTCCCGCATGGCTCAGAACATCGGGTTTGCCGTGCCGATCAACGTGGCCCGCCGGCTCGTACCGCAGCTGAAGGAAGGGAAGGTCGTCCGGGGCTTCCTCGGCATCCAGATCGGCCCCATCGAGCCCGAGGTGCAGGAGTCTCTCGGCCTCAAGAGCCGCGACGGTGCACTCGTCCAGTCGGTGGAGAAGGGGATGCCGGCGGACAAGGCCGGCATCCGCCACGAGGACGTGATCATCCGGGTCGACCAGACCCCGGTGAAGCACAACCGCGACCTGATCGACTACGTCTCCGGCAAGCGGCCCGGTACCAAGGTGACGCTCACCTTCATTCGAGGCGGCCAGGAGAAGACGACCGTCGCGACGCTCGAGACGCGGCGCGAGGAGGGGGAGGTCCCCGAGTCGGAGCCCGTCGCCGACGAGAACCGCGAGAAGATCGGGATCTCCATCGACGATCTCACGCCGGCCCTGCGCAACGGCTACTCCATCGGGAAGGACATCGAAGGAGTCGTCCTGACCCACGTGAAGCCCGTCTCGGCCGCCGGAGACGCCGGCCTCCGGGAAGGGGACGTCGTCCAGGAGGTGAACGGCGAGGCCGTCACCAGCGTCGCCGAATTCCGCGCGGCGCTGAAGAAGGCGGGGGATGCCCGGTTCGCCCGGTTCTACGTCCACCGGGCCCTGCCGCGCCCGGCGAGCTTCATCGCCGCCGTCCGGCTCAAGGACTGACGGCCTCCTCTCGGCCGATCGAAAGAAGCGCCCCGGGCCTCGCGGCACGGGGCGCTTCATTTCTCTTGCGAGCTCCCGAAGGGCGCGGAGTCCGGTGCGCGGCCTGGCTGGCAGCAGGGCGGATCTTCGATCATGATCTCGCGCCGTGAGCGGTGATTCGAAGGTCCTTTACGACATCCGCAACGAAGAAGCACCGGTGGGAGGGACGATCGCGAGCGGCGTCGGCGGCGTCCTCGTCGGCGTCCTCCTGCTCGCGATCGTCTGGAAACGTCCCGACCGGACCGCCCGCCTCTTCGCCCTTCTCTGGATCGTCGGGTGGGGCGGCCTCGCCGCCGTGACGGCCTGGGGAATCGTCTCCCGCCACCAGGACGCGAAGGGATGGATCGGGACCCGCTCCGTAGAGGTCGTCGAAGGGCCCGTCCGGAACTTCTCTGCCGCGACGATGGACGGGAGCGGGAACGAGACGTTCCAGATCGGGTCGCGGCTCTTCCGGATCGAGGACGGTCAGACGAAGGCTCCCGGCCTGAACCGCAGCTCCGCGCGACGGGGACCGATCCGGGGCGGCGCGACGCTCCGCCTGACGGTTCACGGCACGAGCATCCTGCGCGTCGAAGACCTCGCCCCCGTTCCCGCGGGTCCCCCGGCGAAGTAGTCCGGGGGAAGGCCCGCCGCTACGAGGAGGCCACGACGGCGTCGACCGCCGAAGACGCGGGCGGGCGCCCGGGCGTGCCGGGGTCCGCCGGCGAGGCGCTCGGGGCGAAGTCGTGTCGGTTGGCCCTCACGACGCGACCGGCCCCGTCCCGCACGACCTTCTCGTAGAACGCGTCGCGCTCGAACGGCTCTCGCCCGGCGGAGCGGATGAGTCTCTCCATGTCGTGCCGCGACAGGCCCGCCTCGGTCGTCGCGCCCGCGGCGTGGGTGATCGTCTCCTCGGTCACCGTTCCGACGAGATCGTCGGCACCGAAGTGGAGCGCGACCGGCGCGAGCTTCTCCCCGATCTGGACCCAGTACGCCTTGATGTGGTCGAGGTTGTCGAGCATCAGGCGGGAGGTCGCGATGACCCGCAGGTCGAGGTGGCCGCTCGTGGCGGGAAGGTGGGCGAAGGGCGTCCCGTCGGGGTGGAAAGCGAGCGGGATGAAGCCCAGGAATCCCTTCGTCTCGTCCTGCAGCTCGCGGATCCTCACGAGGTGGTCCACGCGCTCCTCGTCGGTCTCGATGGAGCCGTACAGCATCGTCACGTTCGTCTTCACGCCGTTCACGTGACAGAGGCGGGCGATGTCGAGCCACCTCTCGCCGTCGATCTTGTTCGTGCAGATGACGTCGCGGACCCGCTTCGCGAAGATCTCCGCCCCGCCGCCGGGGCAGGAGTCCATACCGGCGTCCTTCAGGTCGAGGATCGTCTCGAGGAGGTCTTTCCTGCCGACGCGCGCGATCCAGTCGAGCTCGACCATCGTCCACGCCTTGAGGTGAACGCCGGGGAAGCGGACGCGGAGCGTGCGGAGGAGGCCCGTGTAGTAGTCGTAGGGGAGCGAGGGGTGAAGGCCACCCACGACGTGCAGCTCGGTGATGCCGTCGTGCCAACCCGCGGCGGCCTCGCTCACCGCCTCCTCGATCGCCATCGTGTAGCCGCCGGCGACGCCCGGCTTCCTGGCCCAGGCGCAGAGTCCGCAGTCGACCCAGCAGAGGTTCGTCGGGTTGAGGTAGCGGTTGACGTTGTAGTAGCCGAGGTTGCCGTGACGGCGCTCGCGCTCGCGGTTCGCCAGGGCGGCGACGCCGAGAAGGTCGGGCGTCCGGAAGAGGACGAGGCCGTCCTCGAACGAGAGCCTCTCGCCAGCGAGCGCCCGTTCGGCGACGGGGCGAAGGGCAGGGTCGGTCAGGCGGGCGAGCAGCCGTTCCGGGGCCTCGGGCGCACGCTCTTCGTCCATCCCGTCCGACTCCGCCGGCGCGCCGGCCCCGGATGGGGTCACTCCGGGACGTCCTCCAGCGAGTCGGGACGCGAAACGAGGGCAGGAGCCCGCTGTGCGGCGACGGCCTTCGGGTGGAGCTCGTCGTGCCGGCCCTCGTAGCGGTCATAGCAGGATCGGCAGAAGCGGTAATCGGGGCGGAACGCATAGTCGACGACCGTTCCGACGGAGAGGAGCTCGGTCGCGTTCTCGCCGCACGAGTCGCACGTCCCGGGCATCTTGAGGAGCTTCCAGACGGGTCCGGACATGGCGTGGAGTTTAGCGGACGGTTTGGTCCGGAGGGGAGGGGACCGCCAGGGCCAGGAAAACGGCCGCGGCGAGGGCGATCGCGGCCCCGGCGAGGAAGGCCGCTGCCGAGCCGTAGAGAGTCCACAGGATTCCGAAGCCGGCGCTCGCGGGGAGAGCGGCCAGCCCGAGGGAGCCGTGAAACCACCCGAAAGCGCGTCCGCGGCTCTCCGTGGGGACGAGGTCGGCGACGAGCGCCCGTTCGGCGCCCTCCGAGAGTGCCGCGTGGACCGAGTAGACGCCGAGGACCGCGAGAAGGGCGGCCGGCGTCCTCACGAAGGCGAAGAGGACGTAGCAGGCGGCGTAGAGGCTCCAGGCGGCGAGGAGGACGTGCTTTCGCCCGATACGGTCCGACAGGCCGCCGCCCCACGTCCCGAGCGCGGCGCGGACGGCATTCGAGAAGGCCCAGACGAGCGGCACTTCCGCGGCGGAGATGCCGACCTCGCGTGCTTTCAGGAGGAGGAACGAGTCGGACGAAGCGGAGAGGGTGAAAAGCGTGACGGCCGCGACGGCGCGGCGGAACTGCGGGGAGAGCGGAGCGGCGGGTCCATTGTCGTGGGCGGCATGCACGGGCGCGGGCCGCGCCTTCTCCTTCACCACGAATACGAGGACGGCGACGGCGAGCGCCGCCGGTACGGCGGAGAGGGCGAGGACGGTCCTGAGGTCGAGGGTGAAGAGGCCGAGGAGGGCCGCCGCGAGGAGCGGACCGGTCACCGCCCCGGCGTTGTCCATGGCGCGATGGAGGCCGTAGGCCGCCCCGCGCCTCTCGGGAGGTGTCACCTCGGCGATGAGGGCGTCGCGCGGGGCGGAGCGGACGCCTTTGCCGATCCGGTCGACGAAGCGGACGAGGAGGACGTGGGGCCAGGCCGCCGCGAGGGCGATCAGGGGACGGACGACGGACGAGAGGCCGTAGCCCGCGAGGACGAGGGGCTTGCGTCGAGGGGCCCGGTCGGAAAGGCGCCCGGAGACGATCTTCACCGCGGCGGCCGTCGCCTCCGCGACCCCCTCGATCAACCCGAGCGCGACCGCGGGCGCCCCCGGGAACGTGGCGAGGAGGACCGGCAGGAGCGGGAAGATCATCTCGGACGAGGCGTCCGTCAGGAACGACACCGCCCCGAGCGCGAGGACCGTCCTCGGGAGGCGAGAGGGAGAATGCGGGGCAGTGGCGCTTCTCTCCACGACGGCCTTCATTCTCCGCGTCGACCCCCTTTCCGAGAAGGACGTCGTTCTGACGCTCCTGACGCGCGACGGGGGCGTCATCCGCGCCGCCCTGCGCGGCGCGCGTCGGCGGTTCCGGCACGGGGCGCTCATCGAGCTCCTGACGGAGATCTCGGTGACGCTCTTCCAGAAGGAGGGGAGCGACCTGGCCCGCGCCGACGGCCTCGAGCTCGTCCGGAGCGCCTTCGGCCTGGCGTCGCGCGCCGAGACGTCGATGCTCCTGCCCTACGTGGCCGAGAGTCTCTCGACCTTTCTTCCCGAGGCGGAGGCGGCACCCGAGGCCTATCGGCTCGTCCGGCACGTTCTCGACGCCCTCGAGGCGGGAGCGCCCGCCGATCTCTCGGCGCGCTATTTCGAAGCCTGGCTCCTCCGCCTCGCCGGTCTCCTGCCGGGGGGCACCGAATGCGCCGCCTGCGGGCGGGACCTTTCCGCGGGCGGCGCCCGCTTCGATCCGGAGCTGCCGGGGCTGGTCGGGAACGAGTGCGCCCCCCCGGGCGCGGTGCCCGTCGCCGGGTCCGCCCTCCGGCTCCTCGCCGAGATCCGGCGCTGCAAGCTGGACGACCTCGCCCGCCGCGACGTGGGGGACGCCGCGTCACTCCGGGCGCTCGAGGGGCTCCTCCGCGAGGTGCGCCGCCGCTTCCTGGGGCACGAGCTGAAGAGCCACCGTTTCCTCGAAACCCTCTGCGACGGTTCGTGACGCCGGCGCGCCGCCCTGCTAACCTTCGCCGCTGCCTCGATTTCCGCGCGTTCCCGACGGGAGAGACGATGGACTTCCAGACGCTGATCCTGAAACTTTCCGAGTACTGGGCCTCCCGGGGCTGCCTCATCGAGCAGCCGTACGACACGGAGGTCGGGGCGGGCACGATGCACCCGGCCACGTTCCTTCGCGTCCTCGGGCCCGAGCCCTGGCGCTGCGCGTACGTACAGCCCTCCAGGCGGCCCGCCGACGGGCGCTATGGAGAGAACCCGTTCCGGCTCGTGAAGCACTACCAGTTCCAGGTGGTGATCAAGCCGTCACCCGACGACATTCAGGATCTCTACGTCGACAGCCTTCGGGCCATCGGCATCGAGCCGGCCGACCACGACCTGCGCTTCGAGGAGGACAACTGGGAGTCGCCGACGCTCGGCGCCTGGGGCGTCGGCTGGCAGGTCCTCCTCGACGGGATGGAGATCACGCAGTTCACCTACTTCCAGCAGGCGGGAGGCATCGACCTCGCTCCCTGCACGGCCGAGATCACCTACGGGCTCGAGCGCCTGACGATGTTCCTGACGCGGACGCGAAACGTCTTCGACATCGAATGGGCCCCCGGCGTGAAGTACGGCGAGGTGCGCAAGCAGGACGAGTACGAGGTCTCGAAGTACGGCTTCGAGGTGGCCGACACGGTGCTCCTGACGCAGCTCTTCGAGCAGTACGAGGGAGAGTCTCGGAAGTGCCTCGCGGCCGGCCTCGTCGTCCCCGCCTACGAGAACGCCCTGAAGTGCTCCCACACGTTCAACCTCCTCGACGCCCGCGGCGCCGTCTCGGCGACGGAGCGCGTCGGAGTCATCAAGAGAGTCCGCGACCTGGCCGTCGGCTGCGCGAAGGGCTGGGTCGCGTCCCGCGAGGGGCTCGGCCACCCGCTCCTTCCGAAAGAACAGCCGGCTCCGGACTCCTCCGGGCTCGAGGCAGAGGAGGCCTGAGATGGCAGAGTTCCTTCTGGAGATCCTGGCCGAGGAGATCCCCGCGGGCGTCCTCTCGCAGGCGCGCAACGACCTCCTACGCGGCCTGGCCGACGCGCTCGCCGCAGAGCGGATTCAAGGGACCTTCTTCTCCCACTCCACGAGCCGCCGGCTCGTTCTCTTTTCCCTCGACCTGCCGGAGATGCAGGACGACCACGAGGTGGAGGCCGTCGGCCCGTCCGTGAAAGTCGCCTTCGACACCGAGGGGCGGCCGACACGCGCCGCCGAAGGGTTCGCCAGGGGACAGGGCGTCGCCGTCGAGGCGCTCCAGGTCGTCTCGACGCCGAAGGGCGAGTACGTCTGCGTGAAGAAGGTCGTCGAGGGCCGCTTCACCTCCGAGATCCTCGCCGAGGCGATCCCTCTCGTCGTCGCGAAGATGTCGTTTCCGCGGATGATGCGGTGGGGAGACGGACGCAACTCCTGGATTCGCCCGGTCCATTCCGTCGTCTGCCTCGTCGACGGCCTCGTCGTGCCGTTCTCCCTCTTCGGGGTCGAGACGGGCCGGACGACCTTCGGGCACCGGACGCTCGCGCCGGGCCGGATCGTCGTCGTCGGCGTCGACGACTACCTCGCCAAGCTCCGGACGGCGTTCGTCGAGACCGACTACGGGGTCCGGCGACGGGTCCTCGTGGAGAAGGCCGAGGCGCTCGCCGCCGAATTGGGGTGCTCCGCCGTGGACGACGAAGCCCTCCTCGACACCCTCGCGCACCTCGTCGAGTGGCCGGGGCTGATCCGCGGTTCGTTCGACCCGGCGTACCTCGAGCTTCCCGAGGAGATCCTCGTCACGGCGATGCGGGAGCACCAGAAGGTCCTTCCGACCCGCGACGCCGCGGGGGCGCTCGCTCCCCACTTCTTCGCCGTCGCAGACAACGTCGGCGACCCGAAGGGACACATCGTCCGCGGGAACGAGTGGGTCCTGAACGCCCGCTTCGCCGACGCCCGCTTCTTCTGGGACGACGACGGCAGGATCCCGCTCGAGGAGCGGGTCCCGCGCCTTGCACGCCTTTCCTTCCAGGAGAAGCTCGGCGACACGCTCCGGAAGACGGAGCGGGTCGAGGCGCTCGCCGAGCGCCTCGCGGTCGACGCCGGCCTCGGCGACCTGGTCCCCGAGGCGACGCGCGCGGCGCGGCTCGCCCGGGCCGACCTCGTCACGGACATGGTTCGGGAATTCCCCGATCTGCAGGGCGTCGTAGGCGGCCTCTACGCGCGGCGCGACGGCGAGGCCGAGAGCGTCTGGCAGGCCGTCTACGACCACTACCTCCCGGCGGGGGCCGACGACGCCCTCCCGCGCGACGAGGTGGGGCGGATCGTCGCCCTCGCCGACCGGCTCGACACACTTGCGGGCTTCTTCGTGCTCGGCCTCGTCCCGACGGGCTCGCGCGACCCGTACGCCCTTCGGCGCGCAGGGCTCGGGGTCGTGCGGATCCTCCTCGAGGGAGGGATTCGGCTCGACCTCCCGGCGGCGCTCGCCGCGGCCCGCAGGCTGCACGAGGTCCAGGGGGCGACGGCCGAGGAGGTCGCGGCCACGCTTCACCCGTTTCTCCTCGACCGTCTCCGCTTCCTTCTCGAACGGAAGGGCTTCAGGCACGACGAGATCGAGTCGGTCCTCACGACGGCCTGTCCCGACGTCACCGACGCCGCCGAGCGCGTCGCCGCGGTCGCCGCCGTCCGGAAGCAGCCCGACTTCGGGCCGCTCGCCGCCTCCTTCAAGAGGGTGCAGAACATCCTGACGCAGGCGGGAGCGCCCGCCGGCGGAGAGCTCGACCCCGCGCTCATGTCCGACGACTCGGAGCGGCAGCTGGCGAGCGACTTCTACCAGGCAAGGGGGATCCTCGACGAGCTCATCGTGGCGCGCCGCTACGAGGAGGCCCTCTCCGTCATGGCCTCCCTCGGCCCGTGCCTCGACCGCTTCTTCACCGACGTCATGGTCCTCGTCGAGGACGAGGCGGTCCGATCGAACCGCCTTTCTCTCCTCGCGGCGATGCGCGACCAGTTCTTCCGCGTCGCGCGCCTGAGCGAGATCCAGGCGTAGCCGCGGGACCGTGGCCGCGGCGCGCGACAGGCTGAAGGGGCGGCGCGGGCCGCGGCGGGACGAGCCGTCACCGCGAGGGCTCCGGCTGTCGACGAAGGTCCTCGTCGTCGTGGGGCTCGTCCTGGCGGTCTTCACGGACGACCGCCAGGCCGGCCGGATCGGCGACGCGAGGAACATGATCCTGACCTCCGTCGCCCTCACGACGACCGGCGAGATCGGACTCGCGCGCGACATCGAACGGGCGACCGTTCCCCGGGCCGAAGGGGACGCCGTGACGAGGTACGGGCTGGGAATGGCGCTGGTGCAGGTGCCCGCTGCGGTGCTGGCGCCCTACCTGGAACGGGCAGCAGGCCCCGGGGCGTCCCAGACGCTCTTCCTGCTGGCGCCCCTCGCTCTCACTCTCGTCGCCGCCGGGGCGGCGGGCCACGCGGCCCGTTCTCTCGGCGCCGGCGAGAGGGGTGCGGCGTTCGCCGTCCTCCTGGCGTCCCTCGGGTCCCCGCTCGGGTCCTACGGGACGCTGGATCTCTCGGAACCCCTCCAGGCGGCGGCACTCGCGGTCGCGTTCGCGACCTCCCTCGCGTCCGTTCGCGCAACGACGCCCGGCCCCGGGCTCTCCCGCGCGGCGCTGGCGGGCTTCTCGGCCGGCCTTGCCGTCCTGACGAAGCCCAATCTGATCGTGGTGGCACCGTTTACCCTGCTCCCCCTTCTAGGCGGAAGGGGCGACGCCGGCGGCGCCTCCCGCGCCTCTCGCCTCGGCGTTGCCGCTCTCGCCGCGCTCCCGTGCCTCGGAACCTGGGCGTTCTTCGAGTTCGCCCGTTTCGGAGGGCTCCTCCGCGGCTACGGTGGAGAGTCCTTCTCGTACCCGCCGCTCGAGGGGGCTCTCCGCCTCCTCATCGGCCCGAACAAGGGCCTGCTGCTCTTCTATCCCGCCCTCGCGATCGCGGCGATCGAGGCGTTCCGGCGGATCCGGTCTTCCACGGTCGCCGCGGCCGGCACGAACCGTCACTCCGCCGGGCTCGAGATCGCCGCCGCCCTCCTCCCTCTCGGCGCCCTCTGGACCACTGCCGCCTCGTGGTGGGCCTGGCACGGTGTGGCCGGCTGGGGGCCGCGTCTCCTCGTCCCGGGGATTCCGGGAGCGGCCGCCCTGGCGGCGACGGCGATCGCCCGGTGGCCGGCGCTGCGTGCGCGCGGCTTCGTGGCCGCGAGCATCGTTCTGAACGCGTTGCCTCTGCTCCAGAGTGCGGGACCGGTCTCGAGCTATACCGGCCGCCTCGCGGCGTTCCGGGCAACGGCGCGGACCGCGAGGATGTTCGGCAGCTCGCCACCGGAAGCGGCGCCCGACGGCCGGGTTTCGATCCCGGGGGCTTTCGTCGTGCAGGAAGTCCCGAGCGCGTCGGATTTCGTCGTCTACCCGTGGTTCCTGAGCGTTCGCGCGGCGGGCTCCGTGGCCGAGGTCGCCCGTCGGCTCGGACGGCCTCCCTGGAGTGCCGCCAGACCGGAGCTCGTTCCGGAGACCATCCCTTTCCCGGAGCCCCTCGCGCGGATCATCGCCCCGCCGCTCGGGTTCGGTTTCCTCGGGCGATCGGCCCTCGGGGGAACGGATCCGGCCCGGGGTGAAGCCTACACGCAGGCGCTCTCGATCCAGGTCCTTCGCGCGCTGCAGCAGCGGAAGCTGGACCGGGCCCTCGACCTGGCGCAGCGGCTGTACCGCATCAGCCCGAAGGGCGAGCCCGCCGCGCTCGTAGCGGAGAGCTATCGGCTCCTGGGCCGACACGAAACCCTGCGTGCGTACCTCGACTCGCTTCCGCGAGACGTCCGCTCGACGCCTCCGGTCTTCGCCGTCCTCGCACTCGCGGCCCGCGACGTCGGAGAGGAAGCTGCGGCCCGGGCCTACATGGAGAGGGCGGCCCCGGGAATCGGAACCCCGGCGGCGATCGAGGCCGCCTCGCGGTCCGTCTCCTCGTGGCCGAAGGACTACTCCGGCCTGATCTCGCGGGGAGCGACCCGGGTCTCGCCGGCGCTCCCCACGGGCCAGGTTCAGCCGGCGCGCTGAGAGAGCCGCGTTTCTACTCCACCGCGCTAACGCAGTATTCTCCAGCCCTTAGGAGGATGACCAATGCACCTGTCCAGGCAGTCCTTCGCCCTGACCTTCGCTTTTTCGCTTGCCTTCGCGGCCTCACCGGCGACGGCGAAGGAGCTCGCCGGCGCGACGATGCCCGACACGGTCACCGTGGCGGGGAAGACGCTGAAGCTGAACGGCATGGGCCTGCGGAAGAAGGCGGTCTTCAAGGTCTACGTCGGCGGTCTCTACCTCGAGGCGCAGTCGTCCGACGCCAAGGCGATCCTTGCCGCCGATGCTCCGAAGGCGCTGAAGATGCACTTCCTCAGGAGCGTCGACAAGGAGAAGCTCGTCGAGGTGTACAAGGAGGGCTTCGAGGCGAACGCCGGGCCGAAAGCGGCGGCCCAGAAGGCGGGCCTGGACAAGTTCTACGCCACGGTGACGGACGTGAAGGAAGGCTCGGTGACGACCTACACGTACGCCCCCGGGACCGGGACCGTCGTCAACCGGGACGGCAAGGACGTCGAGACGATCGAGGGCAAGGAATTCGCCGAGGTGCTTTTCTCCCTCTGGCTCGGTCCCAAGCCCCCGTCGGGAGACCTGCAGAAGGGGCTTCTCGGTCGCTGAGGCGGCCCCTGGAGAAGAATCGGGGCGGGGCGGGTACACTCCCGCCCCGAACATGAATCTGCCTGAGCTCTCGTCGCTCCTCTCCGAAAAGAAGCTCGACGTCGTCGAGAATGCCGTCAAGGATGCCCTCCTCGACCCCGAGGCCAACGGTGACCTGCTTCTGGCCGCTTTCCGCGGCTTGGCGCGGGCCTCGGGACAGAAGGGGCGGCTCCAGAACCTCGCGACGCTCGCCGACGCGACGCTGAAAGGGCCGGGCACCTCCTCCGAGTCGACCCGCCTCCGGTGGTCGCTGCTCAAGGAGGCGGTCCGCGCCGGGGCGACGCCCTCGACGCAGGACGGCTTCCACAAGCACTTCGAGGAAGCGATCCGGGCCGCCTACCCCGATTCGCCGTCTCTCACGACGCTCCTCGGCCGGTTCCGCTTCCGGGAGGCGAAGGAGCCCGTCGACGGACTCGCGCGCATGGAGCGGGCCGAGAAGTGGCTCACGTTCGAGGTCGGCCGCTGCTTCTTCATGGCGGGCCGCGGGGCGGGGAAGGTCGTCGAGATGAACTTCGCCCTCGACGCCGTCCGGGTCGACTTCGAGAAGTCGGTGGGAGTCTCGATCCCCATCGGTGTCGCCGCCAAGAGCCTCACCCCCCTTCCGGAGGGGCACTTCCTGCACGACAAGCTGACGTCGCGCGAGGCGCTCGGAGCTCTCGTCCTTTCCGACCCGCCCGAGGGCCTCCGCAGGCTTCTCGACTCGTTCGGGCGGCCGCTTCCTCTCGCGGACGTCAAAGAGGCGGTCGCGGGCCTGGTTCCCGAGGAGCGCTGGACCTCGTGGTGGACGGCCGCGCGCAAGAACGCTCACGTCGTCCTGCACGGCTCGGGCCGGAGCGCCACCGTGGAGTGGACGAACACGACCGAGGCCGCCGACGCCGCGATCCTCGCGAAGTTCGAGAAGGCGCACTCTCCGGAGGCGCGTCTCGACTTCTACCGCAAGAACTCCAGGCGGGACCCGGTGCTCGCCTCCCGGATGGCCGTGAAGCTCGCGGAGGACGCCCGGGAGGTCCGGGCTTCGAACGTCTCGCTCGCCTACGAGCTCGCGGTCGCCGCCGAAAAGGTCGAAGGGGTCTCCCTCGGCTTTGCGCCGGAGGAGCTGGTCCCCGAGTCCCCGTTGCCGATGCTCGGACGCATCGAGGACCGTCTCTCTCGCGAGCGCTTCCTGGAAGGGCTCCTCTCCTCGCGGCCGGACGACGGCCCGCGGCTCGTGGCGGAGTGGTTCTTCCGCGAGGAGGACGCGCGGACGCTCGACCTCATCGACCGTCGGCTCGGCGAGGTGGACCCGCCGACGCGGGAGGCGACTCTCGACAAGCTCCTGAAGTCTCCCCGGAGCGGACCCAAGGCGTTCCTCTGGTTCGGCCTTCGCGCCGCCCAGGACGAATCCTTCCGCGCCCGCCTGACCCCGACCGTCCTCGGCCGCCTCCTTGACGCCGCCTCGTGGGAAGACCTCGGCGGCGGCCGCGCGAAGATCCGGGAGCTCTTCGACCGGACCGGGATGGCCGCGGCGTGGCTCGTGAAGCAGGCGACGCTCGAGGACGCGCAGCAGTTCCTCCAGGCGCTCGACCGGCACAACGACCTCGAGCCGCATCGTCGGGCCGCCCTCTTCTCCGCCGCCGAGATGCGGTTTCCCGATTTGCGCAAGGGGGGCGACGACTACTTCTTCGTGACGGAGGAGGCGCTCGAAGGGAAGAAGAAGGAGCTCGAGAAGCTCGCTCACGTCGACATTCCCGAGAACACGAAGGGCCTGGCGCTCGCCCGCGCAGAGGGCGACCTGTCCGAGAACTTCGAGTACCAGGCCCGCAAGCAGCGACAGCAGGACCTCGACGTCCGCGTCGCGCGCCTCCAGGAGGAGCTCCGCAAGGCCCGCGTCCTCGACCCGGCCACCGTCGACACCTCCGAGGTGAGGCCCGGCACGCGCGTCACGCTCCGGCTGCTCGGAGGGACGCGCGCCGTGACTCTCCTCGGTCCGTGGGACTCGAGGCCCGAAGCCGACGTCTACTCTTACCTCGCCGACGTCTCCAAGGGGCTCCTCGGGAGGAAGGTCGGCGATCGCGTGTCGTTCCTCGGAGACGAGGGGCTCATCGACTCGATCGAGGTCTGGAAGCAGGGATAGCCGGGCGGACGCCGAGGCGAGCTCGAGCTGCCGGCTTCGCCCGCCGGACGGAAAGGAGAACGTGATGGACGACTCCGCCCACCGTGCCGCGCTCGTCTCGTGCGGCCGGAGGCTCGACGCTCTCGGCTTTGCTCCCGCGACCGACGGCAACATCTCGGCACGTCTCGGCCCTCACGCTCTCCTCGTCACCCCGGCGGGGCGCGAGAAGGGATGGCTCTCGCCGGACGAGCTGCTTCTCGTCGACCTCGAGGGGACGGTCGTCGAGGGAACGGGCCGTCCGTCGACGGAGACCCTGATGCACCGTCTCTGCTACCGGCGGCGCGGAGACGTCGGGGGCGTCGTTCACGCGCACCCGCCGGTCGCCACCGCCTTCGCCGTGGCGGGGATTCCGCTCGATGCGGCGGTCATGCCCGAGATCGTTCTGACGGTCGGTGCGATCCCGCTCGTCCCCTACGCCACGCCGGGGACGGAGGCGCTCGCCCGGGCGCTCGAGCCCCGGGTCGACGATCACGACGCCTTCCTCCTCGCGAGCCACGGCGTCCTGACGCTCGGCCGCGACGTGAGGGAGGCGCTGCACCGGATGGAGCGCGTCGAGCATCTCGCGAAGGTGACGCTCGCCGCACGTTTCCTCGGCGGGCCGCGCTCGCTGACGGACGCACAGGTCGTCTCGCTCTTCTCCGGCGCCGCTCCGCCTTCGAGGTGAGAGGGGCGTTCGCTACACTCCCGTGGTGAGGTCCGGCCTCCTCGCCCGCCTGCGCCGCGTCTGGTCGGTGATCCCGAGGTGGGCGCTCTGGGGGGCGGCTGGCCTCGTCGTCCTCTTTGCCATCTCCCTCGCGCTCGTCGTCGCGTACTACGACCGGGTCGTGTCGCGGACGATGGACGGCCGGCGGTGGAGCATCCCGACGCGCCTCTATTCCGACGTCTGGGTCCTCAGGCCCGGTGACGCCCTCGGGTCCGACGACGTCGAGCGGCGCCTCGCCCGTCTCCGCTACGCGCCGGTCCCTGCGCCTCCGGTCTCTGGCGGGCGGTATTTCCTCTCACGGAGCCGGATGGTCGTCGGCGTCAACCCGAGGGAGACGGCTTATGGCCGCTTTCCCGGGGTCGTCGCCCGGATCGACTTCTCGGGGAGGAGGATCGCCGGCCTCAAGCGAGACGCCGACGGAGCGCCGCTCCCGTACGTCGTCTTCGAGCCGGAGGTCGTCGGGTCGGTCTTCGACCAGAAGATGGAGGATCGGACGCTCGTCCGCCTCTCCCAGGTGCCGAAGGTCGTCGTCGACGCAATCCTGACGACCGAGGACCGGGACTTCTTTTCTCACGCCGGCCTCGCCCCGAAGCGGCTCGTCGGCGCCGTCCTCCAGGGGCTGGTCCGCGGCCGATCCGTGCGGGGGACCAGTACGCTGACCCAGCAGCTCGTCAAGAACCTCTTCCTGACCCCCGAGCGGACCCTGCGGAGGAAGGCCGTCGAGGCGCTCCTCGCCGTCATCCTCGACGCGAAGTACGGCAAGGAGGAGATCCTCGAGGCCTATCTCAACGAGATCTACCTGGGACAGCGCGGCTCGGTGTCGGTCACGGGTGTCGAGGAGGCGGCGCGGTTCTACTTCGGCAAGCCCGTCTCGCAGCTCGACCTTTCCGAGGCCGCGATGCTCGCCGGGCTCATCTCCTCCCCCGGGCGCTTCTCGCCGTTCCGCAATCCCGAGAGGGCCGCGGCACGTCGCGCGCTCGTCCTGAAGGGAATGCTGGACGAGAAGAAGATCGACCGCGCCGCGTACGGCGCCGCCATGGCAGCACCGTTGACCCGCGTGGCGAAGCCCGTGATCGGCATCGAGGCGCCTCATTTCGTCGATTTCGTCCTCACGCAGGTGAAGGAGTCGCGAAGCGACCTCTCGGGGGCGGGCCTTTCCCTCTACACCACGCTCGACCCCGACATGCAGGCCGCGGCGCAGGCGGCGGTCCGGACGGGACTCGAGGAGCTGGAGAAGCGCTACAAGCGGCTCCGGACGAAGGAGGGGGAGAAGCCGCTCCAGGCGGCGCTGATCGCTCTCGACCCGCACACCGGCTCAATCCGGGCCCTCGTCGGCGGACGGGACTACCAGGTGAGCCAGTTCAACCGCGTCGTCCAGGCCAGTCGCCAGCCCGGCTCGCTCTTCAAGCCGTTCGTCTACCTCGCCGCGTTCCAGCGTCGGGACCTCGTCCCGCCCGTCACGCCGATCACGATGCTCCAGGACTCGCCGATCGCCCTCGTCTTCGGCAAGACGGAAGAGGAGACCTGGTCGCCGCGCAACTACGACGGTCAGTTCCGCGGACCCGTGACCGTCCGCTACGCCCTCGAGCACTCGCTGAACATCCCCACCGTCCGCCTCGCGGTTTGGGAGACGGGAGGCGGCAAGACGCTCCTCACCGACGTCATCGCGGCGGCGCGCAAGGCGGGAATCTCGTCGCCGATGAAGGCCTACCCGTCGCTCGCCCTCGGGGCCTTCGAGTGCACGCCGATGGAGATCGCCGCGGCCTATTCCGTCTTTGCCAACGGCGGCATCCTCGTGAAACCGAACTCCCTTCTCGGCCTCGTCGGTCCGGAAGGGAGGCGAATCGACCGGAAGGACGTCCCCCTGCAGCGCGCCGCCGACCCTGCCGCCGTCGCGGTCCTCGACTCGATCCTCCAGGGAGTCGTGAACCGCGGGACCGGGGCCTCGGCCCGGGGCCGCGGCGCACAGGGGATCTTTGCCGGTAAGACCGGTACGACGAACGACGGACGCGACGCCTGGTTCATCGGCTTCTCCCCCCGCCTCCTCGTGGCGGTCTGGGTCGGCTTCGACGACAACCGCGGCCTGAACCTCTCCGGGTCGACGGCCGCCGTCCCGATCTACGCCGACTTCGCACGGCGCCTGCCGTCCCACTTCTTCGAGGAGCCATTCCCCGAGGTGCCGGGTGTCGTCACGGCTTCGGTCGACCCGACGACCGGGATGCTCGTCACCGAGGATTGCCCCACCTCCGTCAACGAGCAGTTCCTCGCGGGGACGGAACCGACGGAACGCTGCACCGTCCACGGCGACGGGAGCCCACCGCCGTCGGGGGGAACGGACCTCCCTCCAGTCGAAGGGACAGACGGGGCCCGGTGACGGGCGCCCGCTTCACGGTCCCGGGCCTCGACCTCGACCTCGTGGCCCGGAGCCACGGTTGGTACGACCTGCCGCCGTTCGCGTGGGACGAAGGGAAGCGTCGCCTCTCCTTCGTATTTCTCCAGGGCGGATCGCCGGTGCCCGTTCTCCTCGCTTCGCGCAGGGGCGGGGTTGCCGTCTCTTCGCCCGCGCCTGCGCCGGCCGTGAGGCCCGTCGTGGCCCGCGTCCTCGACCTTTCGACCGACCTCGCTCCGTTTCATGCCCTCTGCGCGGCCCGACGCATCGAGGGGTTCGGCTGGATGGCCGACCGGATCGCCGGACGGATCCTTCGCGCCCCGACGCTCTTCGAGGACGCGGTCAAGGTCCTCTGCACGACGAACTGCTCGTGGGGCCTGACGAAGGCGATGGTGACGCGGATGATCACGGCGTTCGAGGGAGGAGGGGCGTTTCCCGATGCGTCGTTTCTCGCCTCCCTTCCCGAGCGGCGGCTGCGCGACGAGCTGAAGGTCGGCCGCACACGACGCCTTCCCGCGTCGTGCTCCACATGGTGCAGGGGAAGGGCGCTTTTCTCACCGGGAGCGGCGAACGGCCGGCCCGCGCCGGGGGCTTCGTCATCACCGAGCCCAACGAACCGCACGGCCTCAAGGCGAACGAAAAGTCCGTCCTGTTGGCCGTCATCGCCCCCCGGCCGTAAGACCGAGGGCTCGATCCAGGGAGGAACCGCCGATGGGAATCATCACCCGCGACATGGTCATCAACGACGTCATCAGGAAACACCCGGAGACGATCAGGGTCTTCAATCGCTCGCTATCCAGCGCGCCGGGATAGAGCTTGTCGCCAATGATGAAGGCAGGCGTTCCCTCAATGCCAAGCGCATCGGCCAGGGCATAATTCCTGTCGATGATTTTGCCGATTTCGCGGTTCTTCATGTCGGCGGCAAGTTTCTTGATGTCGAGGCCGAGATCACGCGCAATCCCGATCACTTTTTCGTCGCTCAGACTGCCTTGCTTTCATACAAGGCTTTGTGCATCTCGAAATATTTT
>CAVOJA010000033.1:0-11770 GCA_963696015.1 uncultured Holophagales bacterium | reverse complement strand
GAGGAGGCCGTCCTTCTCCTCGAGGGCCGCGACGGTCGCGGCGACGTTCTCCTGCCGGTAGGTGCGGCCGAAGGCGTCGACGAGGAACCCCCAGGCCGGGGCCGGCTTGCGCAGGAAGAGGAGATCGTAGAGACGCCGCGCCCCCGCGCGGTCTCCGGGCGTCAGGCTTCGCCGCAGCGCCTTCTCCGCCCCCGGGTCGAGCTTCGTGAAGCCGGCCGAGTCGACGAGGACGAGCCGTCGCACCCGGTACGGCTCGGCGAGGGCGAACGCCCCGGCGGTCCATCCGCCGAGGGAATGGCCGACCAGGTCGACCGTCCGGAATCGCAGGGCGTCGAGAAGCGCCGTCACGGCGGCGACGCGGCCCGGGATTCCCCAGCCGCTCCCGGGCACGGGCGGGTCGCTCTTCCCCGAGCCGGGGGCGTCCGGGACGATGACCGTCCGGCCCGAGCGCGCCAGATCGATCGCGGTGTTCACCCAGTAGTGCGAGGCGGCCCCGAGGCCGTGGAGGAGGACGACCGGCACCTCGGCCGACCGCGGACCCAGCTCCCAGGCGTGCAGGCGCGTGCCGCCGGGTCCTGGGACGAACGTCGAGAGCGCCCCGGCGGAGCGGTAGCGCAGGGCCGCGGCGGAGGCGACGAGGCCGATCGGGTCGGTGAACAAGGAGCCGGCGGCGAAGAAGGCGGCGAAGAGCGCGGCGAGGCCGAGGGCCGGGAGGGTCCGTCTCACGTTCGGGCGAAGGCCGTGAGGCCCCGGCTCGGCCGCTCGGGACGCGTGAATCGCATGGGTGACCTCAGCCTTTCCGGGGGGTGCGCTCTCCGGGGGGCGCTGCTCGCGGCCCCCCAGACCCCGCGCAGCGGCCATCGCCTCTGGTGTCCACCTGCGCCACGCGAGACGCGACCACGCGGCCCCCCCGGTTCGTACATGGGTGCATTGGATTCCTGCTCGGGCTCTCAGCCTTCCCGGGGGGTGCTATTCGCGACCCCCCCGGACCCCCCGATTCGTACATGGGCGCATTGGGTTCCTGCTCGGGCACTCAGCCTTCCCGGGGGGTGCTATTCGCGACCCCCCGGACCCCCCGATTCGTACATGGGCGCATTGGGTTCCTGCTCGAACACTCAGTATGCGAGGAGGTCCCGCAGGGCCTGCTCGATGTCCGCGCTCTGCGGGAGCGTGGCGTCCTCCAGCTGCGGCGCGTAGCCGCAGAAGACGTCCCTGGCGCCGACGCGCCGCACCGGAGCGTCGAGCCGCTCGAAGAGCTCGTCGGCCGCCCGCGCGGCCACCTCGGCTCCGAAGCCGTGCGTCTGCCAGTCCTCGTGGACGACGAGGAGGCGGCTCGTTCGCTTCACGCTCTCGGCGATCGTGCCGAAGTCGTAGGGGGCGAGGGAGCGCAGGTCGATCACCTCGACCTCCTTGCCCGAGTCCTCGGCGATCTTTCGCGCCGCCACGACGCTCCGGAAGACCGTTGCGCCGTAGGTGACGAGCGTCGCGTCGCGCCCGCGCCGGACCGTCTTCGCCTTCCCGAACGGGACCATGTAGTCGGGCCCGGGGTTCGCCCCCTTGTTGTGCGTCTGGCGGTAGAGGTGCTTGTGCTCGAGGAAGAGGACCGGGTCGTCGCACCGGATGGCGGTGCGCAGGAGGCCGTTGGCGTCGAGGGCGTTCGAGGGGTAGACGACGCGCAACCCGGGAATGTGGGCGAACGCGACCTCGCCGGACTGCGAGTGGTACGGCCCGCCGCCGGTCAGGTAGCCGCCGATGGCGACGCGCACGACGACGGGGCACGCCCACGTCCCGCCGGAGCGCCAGCGAACCGTCGCGAGCTCGTCCCGCAGCTGCTGCATCGCGGGCCAGATGTAGTCGAAGAACTGGATCTCGACGACGGGCTTCAGGCCGCGCGCGGCCCAGCCGAGAGCCGTCCCGACGATCGTCGCCTCGGCGAGCGGCGCGTTGAAGACCCGCGCGCCGCCGAAGGCCTTCTGCAGGCCCGAGGTGACCTTGAAGACGCCGCCCTTCCCCTTGCACTCGGCGAGGACCTCCTCGCGGGTCGCGTCGGCCACGTCCTGGCCCCAGACGACGACGCGTCCGTCGCGCCGCATCTCGTCCTTCAGCGCGGCGTTGATGAGGTCGACCATCGTCGTCGGGTTCCCGGAGAAGGCGGGGGAGGCCTCCGTGTCGAAGGCCGCGGACGACGGGTCGGCGTCGAGCGAGAAAACGTGCGAGAAGAGATCGCCGGCATCGGGCTGCGGGCTCGCGAGCGCCGTGTCCGTGGCGGCGATCAGCTCCGCTTCGACCTCGGCCTTCAGGGCCTCGAGACCGGCCGCGTCGAGGAGGCCGTGCTTCAGGAGGAGCGCCTCCATCCGCCCGAGCGGGTCGAGCTCGGCGTCCTTCTTGCGCTCGTCTTCCGTCCGGTAGAGCCGGTCGTCGTCGGAGAGGGAGTGCGAGTAGGGGCGAACGACGTGGGCGTGGACGAGGGCCGGCCCTTTCCGCTCGCGGCAGTAGGCGAAGGCCCACTTCAGCGCGTCGTAGGAGGCGAGGAAGTCGCAGCCGTCCGTCTCGGCGAGGAAGAGCCCGGGGTAGCCGCGGACGACCTTCGAGATCGATCCGCCCGGTGTGTTCACCTCCACCGGGGTCGAGATCGCGAACTTGTTGTCCTCCACGATAAAGAGGACCGGGAGCCGGCGGGTGGTGGCGGCGTTCAGCGCCTCCCAGAACTCCCCCTCGGACGTCGAACCCTCGCCGATCGTGACGACGGAGATTTCGTCCTTGCCGAAGCCCGACGTGGCGGCGAGGAAGCCCCGCGATTCGGGGCGGGCGAGGTAGCGCCCCGCCTCGGCGACGCCGACCCCCGGAAGGCACTCAGAGCCGGTCGGCGAGGAGGTCGTGAAGATGTTCAGCCGCCGCGAACCCCAGTGCGAGGGCATCTGCCGCCCCGCCGAGGCCTCTCCCGCCTTCGCGCCGACGGCCGTGAGGAGCATCTCCAGGGGGGTGACACCGAGGCCGAGGCAGAGCGCCCGGTCCCGGTAATAGGGGAAGAGCCAGTCGACCCCCGGCTTCATCAGGAGGGACGCGGCGACCTGGACCGCTTCGTGCCCCGCACCGCTGATCTGGAAGAAGATCCGGTTCTGTCGCTTGAGCTGGATCTCCCGGTCGTCGAGGCGACGAGAGGTGAGCGCAATCCGGTACGCCCGGACGAGATCGTCCGGCGACAGGCCATGGAACGGCGTCTGGGACGGGGTCGTGACTTCGGTCGCCATCGGCATCCTCGGGTCGGGAAGTGGGCGCAGGAGAGCCGCCCCGAACGGGAGAGGAGAGTAGCAGAGCGGCCCCGGGGGCTCCGTCCGTCGCCCGGGACGGTCAGGAGGCGGCGGCGGAGAGACCGAGCGCCCGGATACGCCTGTAGAGCGTCGAGCGCGCGACCTGGAGGCGGTCGGCCGCGGCGCGCACGCTCCCGTTCGAGAGGTCGAGCGCCTGCTGGATGGCGGCCCTCTCGTGGTCCTCCATCGTGACGAGCCGTTGAGAGGTGTCCAGGCCCGGAGCCGCCACGAGCGCAGCGGCGCCAGTGGGCACCGGGTCGTCGGATCGGGGCGGGTAGGGACGCGGCAGGTACCGCGGGACCCGGTCGGGGGAAAGGTCCGGGAAGTCGGCCGTCGTCAGGAACGACCCGCGAGCCGAGACGACGGCGCGGAACACCGAGTTCTGAAGCTCCCGGACGTTCCCCGGCCAGGCGTAGGCCTCGAGGGTGACGAGCGCTTCGGGAGTGACCCCCTCCACGGCGCGACCCGTGCTCGCCCGGAAGACCCGGACGAAGTGGTGGACCAGGAGCGGGATGTCCTCCGTCCGCTCCCGGAGCGGGGGGAGGCGGAGGGGGTAGACGACGACCCGGAAATAGAGGTCCTCGCGGAAGCGCCCCTCCTGCACGGCCGCCGTCAGGTCGCGCTGCGTCGCCGAGATGAGCCGGGCGTTGTACGGGACGGTTTCGCTCCCACCAACCCGAACGAGGGTCTTCTCCTGCAGGACGCGGAGGAGGCGGGCCTGGGTCGGGTGGGCCATCTCCCCGAGCTCGTCGAGGAAGAGCGTGCCGCCGTCCGCCTGCTCGAGCTTTCCCCTGTGACGGCCGGCGGCCCCGGTGAAGGCGCCCTTTTCGTGCCCGAAGAGCTCGCTCTCGATGAGCGTCTCCGGAATGGCCGCGCAGTTGATGTCGACGAAGGGCCCCCTCGCCCGGGGGCCGTTCTCGTGGAGCCAGCGCGCGACGAGCTCCTTGCCGGTCCCCGTCTCCCCGAGGAGGCAGACGGCGATGTCGGTCTCGACCACCCGTTCCATCTCGGCGAAGAGGGCCTTCATCGCCGGGCTCTCTCCGACGAGCGTCCGGCCGAAGGCTTCCTGCCGCACCCGCTTCCTCAGGTCCCGGTTCTCGGAGAGGAGGGCGCGGCGCTCCTCGGCGTGCTGGATGGCGGTGCGAAGCCGCTCGGGCGTGACCGGCTTGACGAGGAAGTCGTAGGCCCCCCCCTTCATCGCCCTCACGGCCGTCTCGACGTCCTCCATCGACGTCATGACGATGATCGGGACGAGGAGCCCGGCCTCCCGGGAGCGCTCGAGGAACTCGAGGCCGCTCTCGCCCTCGAGGAGGACGTCGAGCAGGAGAGCGACCGGCTCGGGACCCTGCGAGAGCAGGGCGTCGGCCTCCTTCGTCGTGCGGGCCTCGAGAACCGACCAGCCGTCGAGCTCGAGCATCCGCCGGACCACCGTCCTGGCGAAGGGCTCATCGTCGATGACGAGGATCTGGCCGCGGTTTTCCGACATAAGGGAGCTTCGGAGTGTATTACGGCGGGGGCGCCGACGGGTTGCCCGAAGGTGAAGAGGACCGACCTAGCGCGGCGTGGCCTCGGAGGGGCGGCCCCGCTCCTCGGAAGCGCTCCAGTCGGTATGGGGCGCGCGGTTCCTCACGAACCAGTCGAGCAGGAGATCCCGGTAGCGACGGTCCCGCACGCCTTCCCGATCGAAGAACGGGGTCAGCGCGGCGTTCAGCTGCCGGAGGCGGTGGAACGGTACCGTCGGAAAATAATGGTGCTCCAGGTGGTAGCTCGACCAGAGGTAGACGACCTCCCAGAAACGCGAGCGGGCCATCCGCGTTCCCCACTTCGCCGGCTCTTCCGGGACGACGTCGTAGTGCTGGCCGAGCCGGTTCAGCGTGAAGGCGGGGGGGAAGACGAGGAGGATCGGGACGGCCCAGAGCCAGACGAGCCGCTCCCAGCCGCCGAGGAGGCCGATCCCGGCGGCCACCCCGACGTGCAGGGCCGTCGCGGCGATCCGCTCGAGCGTGATCGTCCGCCGGACCGGCGCAGGGTAGGTGGCCGTCTCCTGCCGGGCCGCGCGGAAGTAGATCGGGAAAAGGGCCGGCGTCGCGTAGAGAGCCTTCAGCCACCGCGAGTTTCGCTTCGGCGAGAGGTGGGCCCGTTTCGGGTCGTCCTCGGACGAGCCGAGCTCGGCGTGGTGGTCGAGGTGCCAGCGGGTGAACTGCGTCGGTGAGATTCCCGACGGAAGGGCGTAGAGGAGGCCGAGCGCCCGATAGGCGAGCGGCCGTTCCGTCCGGAAGACGGCCCTGTGGACGACCTCGTGGAGGAGGACCGTCCCGTCGAAGACACAGAATCCGAGGACGATCGCGGCCGGGATCCGGACCCAGAGACTCTCGACGGTCCACCCGGCAGCGAAGGCCCCCGCGAAGAGGAGCGTTTGGCGGAAGACGACCGCGAAATGGCGGACCGGCTCCTTCCTGTGGAGCTCCTTCAGGACCTCGTGCGGCACCGCGGCGGTGAGCCGCCGCTTCAGGTCGCCGATCGAACGGTTGTAGTGCCCGGCCTTCATCCCGTCCTCGACTTTACGACGAAGTGCACGGGGAACGGATTCGGGCGGCTCCGCTTGATAAGATCTCGAATTCGGAACCGAACATGAGCGACAAGAGAACCTGGGGTCACACCGTCCTCGGCTGGTTCGTCGTGAAGGAAGGGGGCGATGCGTCCCTCTCCCACGCGGAGCCGGAAGCTCTCCCGCCGGAGGGGGATGCGTCCACATCTGCGCCCCCCGAGCCCGCGCCCGCGGCCTTCGTGACGGAGCCGCCGGCTCCCTCCGGGGGGAAGGTCGACTTCGATGGAGTCCTCGACGCCGCAGGAGTCGACGCCTCCGAGCGGGACCTCTTCGCGAAGGCGCAGGCGCTCCTCGGCAGCCTCCCGTCCGGCACCGACCCAACCGTGAGGAAGCAGATCGTCGAGGCCTCGCTCAAGGCGTTCGGAGTCCCGGTCGACAAGATCATCGAGGCGGGGGTCGAGTCGATCCAGGCTCTCGAGGGGTATCTGCGGAAGACGGCGGCCGACACCGCCGGGATGGCGCGCGAGGTCCAGACGATCGTCACCGGCTACGAGCAGAAGATCGCCGACGCGCGTTCTCTCCTCGACCGGAAACTGCAGGAGCAGGCGTCCGTACAGACGAGCTGTAACTCGAAGAAGCTCGAGGTCCAGGAGGTCCTCGAGTTCTTCGGGCAGGAGGAGGTGGCGCGGGTGGTCAAGGAATCCCCCCGGCTCATCGAGCCGGCGCCCGTGCCCGAGAGGAAGGACTGAAGAATGGCCAATGTCGGTTTCTTTGCGCGAATCGGCAACCTCTGGAAAGGGTTTCTCTCGATCTGGATCTCGGACGTCGAGAAGGAGCACCCGGAGATCGCCTACGAGAACGCCATCAACTCGATGGTGGAGAAGTACACGAAGCTCAAGACGGCGACCGCGTCCATCATCCGGCGCCGCGAGGACATCGACGAGCGCCTCAAGAAGGCGACGCGGGAGCTGGCCCAGACCGAGGCCGAGCTGAACGCGGCCGTCGAGACGGGCCAGGACGACCTCGCCGTCATCCTGATCCAGAAGAAGAACCAGCTCGAGGCCGACATCACCGAGATGAGGGCCGACATGGACACCGCGTCCAAGGACGCCGAGTCGGCCAAGAGCTCGCTCCTGCAGGTGCAGGGCGAGATCAAGAAGCTGAAGGCCGAACGCGACACGATGCTCGCCCGAATGCAGTCGGCGCAGGCCCGCCTGAAGATCCAGGAGCAGCTCGACGGCCTCTCCGTCGACGCCGAGGTGAAGGCCCTCGAGAACGTCCGCGACCACATCAAGACGACGGTCGCCGCGGCGAACCTCGGAAAGGAGCTCTCGGAGACCTCGCTCGACGGGCGCCTCGCGGCGTTGAAGACCCAGGCCGGGGACGTCCAGGCCAAGCAGCAGCTCGCCGAGCTGAAAGCGAAGAGGGCCGCCTCCCAGGCGGCCCAGGGCCAGAAGACGATGTAGTAGTGGCCCGGCCCCGGAGACGGGGCCGGGCGCGTTTCCGACGGAGGGGGACGGACGGCCCGAGCACGGGCCGCCGCGTTCCTCCTCCCCGTCAGGGAGAGGGACATGAAGCTCACGCCGTTTGCGAAACTCTTCGTCACCGTCGTCGTCCTCGGCGTCCTCGGGTACGCCTTCTGGCACTACAAGGGGGACACGGTCCGCAAGTGGGCCGGCGCCGAGAAGGGAGGCGGGGCCAGCTCGACCTCCGCCGTCGAGTCGACCGACTTCGCAGCCCTGAAGAACGCCCCGGCCGACGCCGAGCGCGGCAAGGGCTCCGAAGGCGTCACGGGCGCCGCGCTCGCGGGCTCCGGCAAGCTCGGCCGGCCGCTCGTCGTCGGTATCAACACCTGGGCGGGCCACGCGCCGGGCATCGTCTTCAACGCCGGCATGGACCCCTCCCCGGCCTCGAGCTACACGAAGAAGTACGGCCTCGACGTCGAGTTCGTCCTCCTCGAGGACCCGGCGGCCAAGCTCGCCGCGTTCCGCAAGGGCGACGTCGACATCATGTGGAACACGGTCGACAACTGGGCGCGCGAGGCGTCGATCCTCGCCGAGCAGGGTGCGAAGGCGAAGTCGATCCTCCTGCAGGACTGGTCCCGCGGCGGCGACGGCATCGTCTCCCTCGCCTCGATCACGTCGATCGAGGGCCTCAAGGGGAAGAAGGTCGCCTGCACGCAGTTCACCCCGTCCCACTTCCTGCTCCTTTACCTCCTTTCGCAGTCGGGCCTCACCCCCGAAGACCGCTCGGCCGTCGAGAAGGCGATCGTCTTCACTCAGGACGCCCCCGCCGCCGCCGCGATGTTCAAGGCCCGGCAGGTCGACGCCGCCGTCACCTGGGAGCCGGACCTCTCCTCCGCCGTCGAGGCGCGCGGAGACGAGGCGCACGTCCTCGTCTCCACGGCCGCCGCCACGAACATCATCGCGGACACCCTCTGCGTCCGGCAGGACCTGATCGACTCCGCCCCCGAGACCGTCCGCGACTTCGTCCACGGCTGGTTCGACGGGATCGAGATGATGAAGGCCGACCCCGCCGCCTCCTACAACGTCGTCGGCAAGGCGCTGAAGCTCGACGAAGAGACCGTCTCGGGGATGCTCTCGGGCCTCAAGCTCACCCCCTACGCCGACAACGCCCAGTTCTACGGGCTGACCGGCGGCAAGGCGCACTACGAGACCCTCTTCGACACCGCGTTCGTCATCTGGCGGAAGAAGGGGCTCGTCACGAAGCCCGTCAACGCGAAGGACTGGGCCGACACCCGCTTCCTCGCCGCCCTTGCCCCCGCCTACCAGACGCAGAAGGTCGAGGAGCCGAAGGTCGCCGCCAAGCCGCCGTCGGCCACGGACCGGGCGATCATCAACAAGCAGATCCAGATCCACTTCACGCCGAACAGCGACGAGATCATGGGAGGCTCGTACTTCGTCCTCGACGCCCTCGGCGAGACGATGACCTCTTTCGGGAACACCTACCTGCGTGTCGAGGGGAACACCGACGCGACCGGGAAGGCCTCCTCGAACATGCTCCTCTCGGAGCGGCGCGCCCTCGCGGTGAAGAACTACGTCCTCGCGAACTTCCCGAACATCGAGGCGAGCCGCTTCCAGACGATCGGGAAGGGCTCGGCGAACCCGGTCGCCGACAACACCACCGAAGCCGGCCGCCAGCTCAACCGCCGGACCGACATCAAGGTCGTCCTGGCGACGAACTGAGTTGAGTACTCGAGGCCTCTTCGCGCTCCGGGCGCCGTTGCCGAAGGCGACGGCGCTCGTCCTCGGCTTCGTGATGCCGGCGCTCGTCCTCGCCGTCTGGTGCGTGGCGAGCTACGGGGGCCTCGCACCCGCCGACTTCCTCCCCTCTCCGACCGAGGTCGTGAAGGGAACGCTCCAGCTCTTCCTCCAGTACGACCTCATGCAGGCGATCCTCGTCTCGACGCGGCGGATCGCCTTCGCGTTCCTCCTCGCCTCGGCGGTGGCGCTGCCGCTGGGGATCCTCATGGGCGCCTTCACGCCGGTGAACCGGCTCTTCGAGCCGATCGTGTCGCCGCTGCGCTACATGCCGATCTCGGCCTTCATCCCGCTCCTCATCCTCTGGTTCGGCATCTACGAGAAGCAGAAGATCGCCTTCCTCTTCCTCGGCGTCTTCGTCTACCTCCTCCCCGTCGTCGTGACGGCGATCCGCGCCGTTCCCGAGGAGTACGTCCAGACGGCGCTGACGCTCGGCGCCTCGCGCGGGCAGGTGATCCGGACGGTCCTCCTCCCGGCCGCCGCGCCCGAGATCTTCGACTCGTTCCGCGTCATGAACGCGATCTCGTGGACCTACGTCATCCTCGCCGAGGCGGTGAACCCCGAGCACGGCCTCGGCTACATGGTCGAGCTGGCCCGGACGCACCAGAAGGCGTCGTGGTCCTTCGCGGGCCTCCTCGTCATCGGGGGGATCGGCCTCCTGACCGACGTCCTCATCTCCACGACCTCCCGGCTCCTCTTCCGCTGGCGGGAGGCGACGTCGTGAGCGCGACCCCGCAGGCGGCGCACCCGCGCCTCTCCGTCCAGGACGTTTCCGTCACGTACGTCGGTCGCGGCGGCGAGAAGACCGAGGCGGTCCGCGACGTCTCCTTCGACATCGCCGACAAGCCCGGTGTCGGGGAGATCGTCGTCTTCCTCGGTCCCTCCGGGTGCGGCAAGTCGACGATCCTCAAGGCCGTGGCCGGCCTCCTGCCGCCCACGAAGGGGAAGGTCCTCCTCGACGGGCAGCCGGTCGGCGGGCCGGGGCGGGACCGGGGGATGGTCTTCCAGGCCTACACGTCGTTCGGCTGGCTCACGGTCCAGAAGAACGTCGAGTACGGCCTGAAGCTCCAGGGGGTCGCGCCGAAGGAGCGCGGCGAGCGGGCGCGCGAGGTCCTGAAGGAAGTCGGCCTCCTCGACTTCGCGGGGCGCTTCCCGAAGGACCTCTCGGGCGGAATGAAGCAGCGGGTCGCCATCGCGCGGACGCTCGTCAACAAGCCGCGCGTCGTCCTGATGGACGAGCCGTTCGGGGCGCTCGACCCGATGACCCGCTGGGGGATGCAGGGGCTCCTCCTCGACGTCTCGCGGATCGAGGACAACACCATCCTCTTCGTCACGCACGACGTCTCCGAGGCGGTCTACCTCGCCGACACCTGCTACGTCCTCTCTTCGAGGCCCGCGCGCATCCTCCACCGGGTCGACATCCCGAGCTTCGCCGAGCGGGACGTCCACCTGAAGTCGTCGGACGCGTTCCGGGCGATCGAGAAGAAGCTCCTCGACATGCTCTACGCCCCGCAGCCGGCGGCGTAGGACGGGCGCGCCGTGGCCGAGCAGCAGGTCACGCGGCCGAAGGTCGCCACGACGCAGCGTCCCGCCGCCCGCTCGGGCGTCTCGCCCGCCATCCGTGACGCGGCGACGGAGTCGGCGATCGGGTTCCTGAAGGGGAAGGCGGCCGACGCGGCGTTCGGTCAGACGTCGTATGTCAAGGCCGCGTTCCTCAACCCCTACAACCTCTCGCTCCTCGGCGGCGCGGCCGCCGCCTCGCTCCTGACGCTCAACCCGCTGCCGATCCTCGGCGCCGTCGGCCTCGAGGTCCTCTGGCTCCTCTGGGCGCCGGACAGCAAACGCCTCCGGCACCTCCTGTGGGATCCCCGCTTCGCCCGGCTGAAGGACGCGATCGAAGCGGAGGAGCGGGGCCGTCTCATCGCGGGCCTTCCCGAGGCGGACCGGGAGCGCGTCGAGGCCCTCGTGACGCGACGGAAAGAGATCGAGCAGCTCGCGGCGCAGAACCCGACGTTCACGGGCGAGCTCCTCCGCGCCGAGCTCGTGAAGACCGACCGGCTCGTCGGCGCGTTCGTCGAGATGGCCCTCACCTGCGGCCGCTACGCGTCCTACCTCGACTCGGTCGACGAGCGCGTCCTCGCGCGGGACGTCGAGCGCTACGCGGCCGAGGTCCGCCGGGGAAAACCGGAGGACCAGCGGACCGACCGACCCGGAATCGACGCCGACCTGCTCTGCGGGCAAACCTGTGGTCGCGTTGACGTCGGTCACTTCTTCTTCCTCGGCTTCTTCTTCGCTCGGGCCTTGCTCACCGGCTGCTGACGTTGCGGATTGACCGGCTCGGCGACCATGGTCGTGCCGGATTCGGGCGACTCCTCGGTAATGCCTTTGCGCTGACGGCGCTTGGCCAGACGCGCCTCGCGGGCGAGCGCGGCCTCGCTGCCGGGAGTGGGCATGTTACGGATCACGAGGAACTGCTGCGCCATCGTCCAGAAGTTCGAGACGAGCCAGTACGTCATGACGCCGAGCGGGAAGGTGAAACCGGAGAATGCGAAGACCAGTGGCAGCACGTAGAGCAGAATGCGCTGCTGACGGTACATCGGCGAGGCCTTCATCTCCGCCGACTGGTTCTT
>CAVOJA010000032.1:0-49438 GCA_963696015.1 uncultured Holophagales bacterium | reverse complement strand
GTGAAGCCTCCGGTTGACGTCGATGAGGAAGTCGACCGTGCCTTCCTTCTTGGTCGGCAGCGAAGCCAGGAACTTGCGCAGCAGCGGCCCTGGCGGGTCCGGCTCGAGATAGGGCGTCAGCTCTTTCTTGAGGTCGGGATCATAGGCGAATGGCCACTCGCGTGCGCTCTCCTCGACGAAAAAGTCGAACGGATTGATGACGGCCATGTCGGCCACGAGATCGACCGTGACGACGAAGCGGTCGGTCTTTTCGGGGATCACCAGGCGCGCGCAATAGTTGGCGAACGGGTCCTGCTGCCAATTGAGGAAGTGGAGATTGGGCTCGATGTTGAGCGAATAGCTGAGAATGGGCGTCCGGCAGTGGGGCGCGGGGCGCAGGCGAATGACCTGCGGGCCCATTCCGATTATGCGGTCATAGTGGTAGGCCGTCCGGTGCGTGAGAGCGACATGGATTGGCATCAGAACCCGTTCAGAAGAAGTGCCCTTGTGCAGTGCAATGCAAGGACAATAGAACATCTTTTGCTGCGCACGAAGATCAGGCATTGCCTGCTGGTTGGGCGTGCTGCAAGAACTTTGAGCATTCGCTGCGAGGTGCGCACGTTTGCGCTGCGGTTAACGAGGCTGGCGTTGGGGGGATACGGATCGGGTGAGAACGTTCAAGTGCGGAGCGTGCGGTAACACCGTCTATTTCGAGAACATCAAATGCCTGCGTTGCGGGCACGCACTTGGGTTCCGCTCCGAGACGGTCGCGTTCTGGTCCGTTTCAGTGCATCCGGCCGCACCGCGCAGGACTGCGTTCGTGTTGCTCGGAGCGGGAGTCGGGCCCGTCCCCTCGAAGCAGTTCGCGGTCGTGCCGAAGCCCGCGAAGTCGACCACGCCCAATGCGACGCTGGGACACGAAACCACGCCGATCGTCGTCTGGTTGCTCACGAGGGCGATCTTCCCGGCGGTCCCGCTCATCGGGATGGTTCCGATCGCGTCGGGGGTCGGCAGGTTCGTCGTACCCCCAGCACCCGCGGCCTCTTGAATCAGGTAGTGCTGCCCAGGCGCGATGCTCCCCGTGAGGTTCGTCCTCTGCCAGCTCGTGCCCGTGGCCGAGGCGTACTGAACCGACCATGTCGACAGGTCGACCGTCGTCGACCCCAGGTTGAAGAGTTCAATGAAGTCGTTCCGATAGGTGGAGCCCGAGTTCCCGCCGCCGCCGTAAACTTGGCTGATGACGACGGTGGTCGATAGGGCCTCCGCCGGCGGCGCGACGATCGCGACGATTGCAACGGCAATGGCGACGATTGAAGAGAGGGCGGTTCTCCGGGCCGGGCTGTGCATAGGAATCTCCCTTGAGGGGTGAAGTGCGCGCGGGGTGGAGGGTGGAGTGCGCGACAAGAGGCCACCGATCTTATCCACCTATGGACGGGACGTCCGTTAATCTTTCGCGTAGCGAGAAGGAGGCCCTGTAATGAAGTGGACCCGCGGCGGACGGAGCGCGAACCTGGAAGACCAGCGGGGCGGCGGAAGCGGCTCCGGTGGCGGTCGTGGACCGGGTTTGAAGCTCGGGATCGGGGGCTTCCTCCTCCTCGCGGTGTTGAGCCTCGTATTCAAGAAGGACTTCTTTGCCCTCGTCGGGGGCGGAGGGGCGCTCGCACCGAGCGCCGACGTGTCTGCCGGCTCGGGTGTCCCCGGGGGCGGGTCCGTCTCCGACCCGCAGGAAGAGGAGCTCGTCGAGTTCGTCTCCTTCGTCCTCGACGATGCGCAGGCGACGTGGGGCAAGCTCCTGCCGGCCGCCGGGAAGACGTATTCCGACGCGACGCTCATCCTCTTCCGCGACGGCGTCGACTCGGCGTGCGGCTCCGCGGGTTCGTCGAGCGGTCCGTTCTACTGCCCCGGCGACCAGAAGATCTACGTCGACCTCGGCTTCTACTCGGAGCTGAAGGAGCGCTTCGGCGCTCCCGGCGACTTCGCGCAGGCCTATGTCATCACCCACGAGATCGGCCACCATGTCCAGCACCTCCTCGGGATCGACCAGGCCGTGCGCGAGAAGCAGGCGGCCGACCCGAGGAACGAGAACGCCTACTCGGTCGCCCTCGAGCTGCAGGCCGACTGCTTCGCAGGTGTCTGGGGGCACGAGACCGCGCAGCGGGGAATCCTGGAGACGGGCGACGTCGAGGAGGGGCTGAACGCCGCCGCGGCGATCGGCGACGACCGGATCCAGCGCGCCGCCGGGCGCCGGGTCTCGCCGGATGCGTTCACCCACGGTTCCTCCGACCAGCGGGGGACCTGGTTCCGCAAGGGGCTCGAATCGGGCGACATGAAGGCCTGCGACACCTTCCGAGCGATGCGGTAATCAGCGAGGCCCCCGGGGCCGCTTCGCCCTCGCGTGCGCAGGCCGGGAGGTCTCGGACGCCGGCTCAGCGGCCCGCGGGAGGCGCAGGAGGAAACGGCGGCCGCGCCTGCGGCAGGGGCGGACCGCTCGTCGCCGTCGTGACGACGGTCGCCCGGCGCTCCTTCCAGAGGGCGAAGATCATCGTCAGGATCGCCAGGATGATCTCGTCGACGAACGGGATGAAGTCCGGGATGAAGAGGTCGAGGACGAACACGGTCGCCAAGAGGGCGAAGAGTCCCGGGAACCGCAGGTTCAGCCCGCCCAGCACTTTCTGGATGAATCCCCGCTTCCGGAGCGTCTCGGGGTCGCGCGGTGTCGTGTCCATGGGCGGGATCATAGGGAAATCCGGGACGCCTTGACCGGGGATACCCGGAATGCTAATTTCCCCGGTCCGCGGAGGCCCCCGTGCCTCCCTGTTCTTTCAAAGCGTGGGGCTGTAGCTCAGTTGGGAGAGCGCTTGAATGGCATTCAAGAGGTCGACAGTTCGATCCTGTTCAGCTCCACCATTTCTTTTTTCGTGAGGGTTCGCGCCGGGCAGGTCCCGGCGTTTCTGTTTTCGGGGACCCGGCCTCAGTTCCACTTCTTCAGCCGCGGCCAGAGCTCGCGGAGCGGCGTCATCAGGCCGCGGCAGACCCAGATCGGTCCGTTCTCCTCGGCCATCCCCCACGGGTCCTGGTGGCGTCCTGCCTCCTCCACCGACGCGCAGAGGCGCTCGAGGCTCTCGCGGTCGTCCTGGAGGACGACGAGGACGTCGCCGGTGAAGGCGGGCGGACCCCAGAAGAAGTGGTTCTGGTGGGCCGAGATGGCGCGCGGCAGGCCGTGCGCCGGACCGAAGAGGTTGATGGCCCCCGCCTCGCCGTAGTTGTTCGCGAAGATCGCGGCGCGCGCGCGCTCCTCGGGCGACAGGGCATTCCAGACTTTCGCCACGTCGGACACCAGCTCGGGCCAGCCGAACTGGTCGCCGAACATCTGCGGTAGCGGCCCGCGGTGGGCCACCTCGGACCTCGGCGGCTCGAATCCGATCCGCCTCGTGTACGCGACGTATCCGGGAGGGTCGAAGATCGGCAGGACGAGCGGCGCGATGGGGACGGTGAGGAGGACTGCCCAGGCGGCGACCGCCGCCCGGGGCCACACCCGTCCGGCGAGGCGGCGGCGGCGCTCGAACAGCTCGTCGATGCCGACCGCCCCCGCCGCGAGGAGCATCGGGTAGATCGGCGTCAGGTAATAGGCCTTCGCCCTCATCGCGAACATCAGGACGCAGAAGACGGCGAACGCGCTGGCGAGCGGGCGGTACCGGCCGTTGCGGGCGAGGAAGAGCCACGCGAGGCCGCCGAGCCAGAGGGGGAGGAGGTGCGGTCCCTGTTGAAGGATCTGCGCCAGGACGAACTCTCCGGGTCCGAGGACGACGTTCTTCCCGGTGCGCGCGACGTTGCGGAGGTCCTCGAGCGTCGGGAAGCCGTTTGCCACCTGCCAGAGGAGATTCGGGAGGAAGACGAGGAAAGCGACCCCCGCTCCGGCCCAGGGCCATGGCCTCGCGAGCGTGCGGCGCATCGGCGAGAGGAGGAGGCCGACGAAGAGGGCCAGGCCGAAGAACGCCGTCGAGTGCTTGTTGAGGAGGCCGAGCCCCGCGACGAGGCCGAAGAGGAGCCAGAGGCGCGGGGAGGCGCCGTCGGCGAGCCGGACGAGGAGGCAGGCGCATCCCGTCCAGAAGAGCGGCTCGAAGACGTTCATCGAGAAGAGACCCGCGATGGCAAGGAAGATCGGGGTCGCGAGCGCCGCCGCCGCCGCGAGGCCCTGCGCGAAACGGCTTCCGCCGAGCCGCCAGGCGAGGAGGCCGGTGAGGAGGACGACCGCGGCCCCCGCGAGCCCCGCGATCCCGCGCAGGACCGGGAGCGAACCTCCGAGCAGGAGCGCGACCTGCGCGTAGAGGCCTATGGCGGGAGCCGCGTCGACGTACCCCCAGGCGAGGTGCCGGCCGCAGTCGAGGAAGTAGAGCTCGTCGCGGAAGAAGCCGTACCGGTTCGCGAAGGCGAGGTGGACGGCGAGCTTCGCGCCGGCGGCCGCGAGGAGGAGCCCCCACGCAGGGGCCGCAGCGGGCCGGCTCTCCGACGCCGTCATTCCCGGTACGCCGCGGCCATCTCCGCCGTCTCGGCCCGGAGGGCCTCGACGAGAGAGGAGGGGGAGATCGCGATCGCCTCCCGCCCGAACGAGAGGACGAAGCGCCGCGCCTCGAAGAGCGAGCCCGCCGGCAGCTCGAGGTCCAGCTCGCCGTCCGGGAGCGGAGTCAGCTTCTGCTTCGGGTGCCAGCGGACCTCCGCCACCCAGGCCGCCATCGCCTTCCTGAAGCGGACGCGGAACCGGAACGGCTCGCTCCCGGAGAAGATCCCGATCGTCTCGCCGAAGTGGCGCTTCAGGTCGAAGTCGCGGGGAATGGTGAAGGGCTCCGTACCGACCTCGGCGTCGAGGATGCGGGCGACGTAGAACGTCTTGACGGTCCGCGGGTCGTCGTCGCGATCCTGCGCCGCGACGAGCCAGTCGCCCGCGGCGAGAACGAGGCCGTAGGGAGCGAGCTGTCGCGTGCTGGTCTCGCCCCCGGGCTTCTGGTAGCGGACCTTCACGACCGTCCGCTCGCGGATCGCGGTCGCGACGCCATTCCAGACCGACGGGTCGACGAGGCGGATCGGCTGGGGGTGAATGTAGAGCCGCTCGACGAACGCGCCGGGGCTGACGCGGATCTCCGCCGGCATCATGTCGGAGAGGCGCTGGAACACCTCGCGAAGCCCTTCGGCGACCGGCGTCCCTTCGTACTGCTGGAGCACCTTGCTCGCGACGCCGATGGCGAAGAGGCCCGGCCCCTCCACCGGGATCCACGGCAGGTGCCAGGCCGGGTCGGAGTAGCGGAACGACCCGCGCTTGCGGTCGAAGACGATCGGCGCGTCCATCTCGTCGCGCATGAAGCCGACGAAGCGCTGCACGGTCTTCGTCGACGTCTTCCAGCGTGCGGCGAGGTTCGTCGCGTTGACGGTGCGCCTGCGCCGCAGAAGGTCGTCGAACTCGAGGATGCGACGAAAGAGGGGCCTGTCCTTTACGGACATGTCTCCGAAGCCTCTTCCGTCCCCCGGCTCCCGTAGTTGGCTTCGATCCAGCGCCGGTACTCGCCGCTCGCCACGTCCTCGACCCACGCGAGGTTGTCGAGGTACCACCGCACGGTCTTCCGGATGCCGGTCTCGAACGTCTCGGCGGGCCTCCAGCCCAGCTCGGAGAGGATCTTCCCCGCGTCGATGGCGTACCGGCGGTCGTGCCCCGGACGGTCCTTCACGTAGGTGATCAGGCGCGTGCGGGGGCCGGCCACGTCGGGGCGCATCTCGTCCAGCAGCGCGCAGAGGGTGTGGACGATGGTCAGGTTGGGCATCTCGTTCCAGCCGCCGACGTTGTAGGTCTCGCCCGGCCGCCCCTTCGCCAGGACGGCGCGGATGGCGGAGCAGTGGTCGCCGACATAGAGCCAGTCGCGGACGTTCATGCCGTCTCCGTAGACCGGCAGCGGCTTGCCACGGACCGCGTTCAGGATCATCAGAGGGATGAGCTTCTCGGGGAACTGGTAGGGGCCGTAGTTGTTCGAGCAGTTCGTCGTCAGCGTCGGCAGGCCATAGGTGTGGTGGTAGGCCCGCACGAGGTGGTCGGACGCGGCCTTGCTCGCCGAGTAGGGGCTGTTCGGGGAATACGGCGTCGTCTCGGTGAACGGGGGATCGGAGAGACCGAGCGAGCCGTAGACCTCGTCGGTGGAGACGTGGAGGAACCGGAAGGCGGACTTCTCCGGCTCGGGGAGGGCGTTCCACCAGCCGCGCACCGCGTCGATCAGGTGGAAGGTGCCGACGACGTTCGTCTGGATGAAGTCCTCGGGCCCGTGGATCGAGCGATCCACGTGCGATTCCGCCGCGAAGCTCACGACCGCGCGGGGCCTGTGCCGCGAGAGCAGGTCGCCGACGAGGGCCCGGTCGCCGATGTCGCCGTGGACGAAGACGTGACGGCCGTCCTTCTCGAGGCCCGCGAGGCTGCGAGGGTTTCCCGCGTAGGTCAGCTTGTCGAGGTTCACGACCGGCTCGCCGGAGAGCGCCACCCAGTCGAGCACGAAGTTCACGCCGATGAAGCCGGCCCCGCCCGTCACGAGAATCAAGACGTCCTCCTGGCCGCGGTCCCTAGTCCGCGTCGCCGAATCCGTTCGGGTTCTTCTGCTGCCAGCGCCAGCTGTCGGCGCACATCTCGTCCAGGCCGCGCACCGCCTTCCAGCCCAGCTCCCGCTCGGCTTTCGACGGGTCCGCCCAGCACTGCGCGACGTCGCCCGGCCGCCGGGGCACGACCCGGAAGGGGATCCCGCGGCCCGAGGCCTTCTCGAACGCGTGGACGAGCTCCTTCACGCTGGTGCCGCGGCCCGTGCCGAGGTTCCAGACCCGGACGCCGGGCCCCTCCTCGAGCCTCTCGATGGCTTTCACGTGGCCCGCCGCCAGGTCGACGACGTGGATGTAGTCCCGCACTCCGGTCCCGTCGGGGGTCGGGTAGTCGCCGCCGAAGACGTTGAGGGCGTCGCGGCGGCCGACGGCGACCTGCGAGACGAACGGCATGAGGTTGTTCGGGATGCCGCGGGGATCTTCGCCGAGGCGTCCGCTCTCGTGGGCTCCGACCGGGTTGAAGTAGCGCAACAGGGCGATTCGCCAGTCGGGCTCCGCCGCCGCCAGGTCCGACAGGACCTGCTCCACCACGAGCTTGCTGCGCCCGTAGGGATTCGTCGGAACACCGGTGGGGAAGTCCTCCCGGATCGGGACACTCGCGGGGTCGCCGTAGACGGTGGCCGAAGAGCTGAAGACGAACGTCTTCACCCCGGCCGCGGCCATCGCCTCGAGAAGGACCACGGTTCCGCCGACGTTGTTGTCCCAGTAGAGAAGGGGCCTGGCGACCGACTCGCCCACCGCCTTCAGGCCGGCGAAGTGGACGACCGAGTCGAGATGGTGCGCGCGGAAGAGGGCGTCGAGGGCGCCGCGGTCCCTCACGTCGGCTTCGACGAAGGGGAAGGTGCACCCCGTCAGCTCCGTCACCCTCCGGAGGGACTCCTCGCGGGCGTTGCAGAGGTTGTCCAGGGCGACGATCTCGTGTCCTGCCCTCAGGAGCTCGACGCAGGTGTGAGAACCGATGTAGCCGGCGCCGCCGGTGACGAGAATCCTGCTCATGGCCTCCCTGAAGCGGCTCGCCGCGGAAGGCGAGACGCACCGAACCGAAAGACGATACCAGCCTCGGAAAGCCGGGACCGATCGCCTGCGATCGGCTGGACGGTCGGGAAGAGGGGACCGCCATGTTGATTCCGACCGGGGTGGTCGAGAGTGAGGTCCGTCGCACGCCCTGGGCGTCGATCGGACTTCTCGTCCTCCTCGCGGGGCTCTTCCTGACGGGCGTCCACGGCGGCGTGAGCACGAGTCAGATGCGCGACGTCCGCCAGGAGCTCGAGCATACCGTGGAGCTCTGGTACGAGCACCCCTGGCTGCGCGCACCGGAAGGGCTTGCCGACATGGTCGGCGCCAGCCTCTTCGGCGAGGTTTCCGAAGAGATCGCGGAGGCCCGGAGCGCGGCAGAGCGGAGCCGGACCATTCCCATTCCCGTCGTGGCGGCGAAGCAGCAGGAAGAGCTCGACGCCCTGTTCGACAGGGCCGCCCGCCTGCTGAGCCAGCGGGGCGAACGCGGGCTCTCGTACGTCCCCGCACGGCCCGAGGCGAAAGCCCTCGTCGCTCACATGTTCCTGCACGGCGGCTTCTGGCACCTCTTCGGGAACGTCCCCTTCCTCTTCGACACAGCCCCGTTCCTGGAGGACGTCTACGGCCGCTTCCTCTTCGTCCCGCTCCTCTTCCTGCCGATGTTCCGTTTCACCTTCGCGCTCCCCGCGTTCGTCGTCCTGCCGCTCTGGTTCGGCGAGCAGGTCCTCTCCGCGAAGCCCTTCCCGAGCGCCCCGATCGCCTGGAGGGCGCGTATCGGCGGCTTCGCGTTCGGAATGGCGGTGGCGATCGGACTGAAGCTCTCTCGGGTGGAGGAGCGCTGGATCGACCCGGCGATCGAGGGCCGCGTCGGGCCGGGAACGTGCGGGCGGCGAAGACGGGGCCTTCGGCATGCCCGAGGCGCTCGCCGCCCGCAGCCCGGGCGACCCCGCGTCCGTCCGGGCCGCCCTGAAGATGGCCGACCTCTCGCGGCGCGCCGGACGCGACGGCGAGGCGCTCGACCTCGTCGCCTGGGCCAAGGGTCACCCGGCCTGCGAGACGGTTTTAGGGAGTCGGCGAAGCGCGCCGAGGAGGAGATCCTCCGGGGAGCGCCCGCGCTGGCCTCTTCCGGCCGCTCGCTCCCTGTCCGCCGGTTCGCCGCGTGGAGAGAGCCCCGGACCCTCCCGGCGCACGCCCCGGCTTGAAAAGGGCGCGAACCAGGAGAATGCCGCCGCGACGCTCCCGTCGCGGCGGCCCATGACCGCAACGCGATCCGCAGGCTACTTCGCGGCGGCGAGCGCCTTGTCGTAGTCCGGGTGGTGGGTCATCTCGGGGACGATCTCGGCGTGCTTGACGACGCCGTCCTTGCCGACGACGAAGATCGCGCGGGCGAGGAGGCGGAGCTCCTTGACCAGGACACCGTAGGCGTTCCCGAAGGAGGCGTCGCGGTGGTCGCTCAGCGTCACCGCCTTCTCGATCCCGGCGACGGTGCAGAAGCGCGCGTTCGCGAACGGGAGGTCCATCGAGACGTTCAGGACGGCGACGTCGTCGGCGAGCTTCGTCGCCGCCTCGTTGAAGCGGCGGAGCTGCGCGTCGCAGACGGCCGTGTCGAGGGACGGCGTGACGCTGAGGACGACGGTCTTCCCCGAGAAGTCCTTCAGCGACTTCGCGGCGAGGCCGTTGTCGAGGACGGTGAAGTCGGGAGCCTTGTCGCCGGCCTTGATCGCGGGGCCGACGAGGGTGAGGGGGGTCCCGGCGAACGTGACGACTCCGGTGCGTTCCATGGTTCGTGTCTCCTTTTCGCTGGGCTCTCAGCTCGCTGAGAGCGTCTTCAATTCTTCCGCGAGGAGCATCGCGCCCCCCTTCACGAGGTCGTGCCGCGTCAGCTCGCCCTTCCCGAGCCGGGCGAGGAGGGCGCGCTGCGCCCGGTACTCCCGGTTGTCGATGCTTGCCTTGCTCTGGAGGAGGCGCCACGCCTTCCGGCGCTCGACGCAGAACAGGACCATCTGGCGCGAGAGCGAATAGTAGCCCGGCCGCCCCTCGTGGTCCTCGGCCTTGATGACGACGCCAAAGTCGGGGACGTAGGCCGGGCTCTTCGGGTCGAGGACGCGCCGCTTCACGACGTCGTCCTGCGTGAGGAGAACGAGGAGGTCGTCGAGCGCGACCATCGCCGACGCCTTCTCGGGGGTGACCTTCTTCACGTGCTGGCGGAAGCGGGCCTCGGTGACGGCATAGTGGGCGACGGTGTACTTTACCTTCTCGCCCGTCGACTTGAGCGTCGTCTCCCACCAGTCGCGGTCGTGGTTCGGGTTCCCCTTCAGGTCGAGCGCCTCGCGGTACGTCTCGCCCTTGCCGGGGTTGTAGGTGAACTCGGGGAGCATCCGGCTGTCGCGGGAGCGCTGGGACTGGGTCGTCGAGACGTCGTCGCCGACGCCGTGCTCCGGCTGGCACGGCGTGAAGCTCTGGACGAACGCCGTCCCGCGGTACTCGAGGGCGTCGAGGAGCGCCTTGTAGAGTTTCGGGGCGTTCGCCATCGAAACCTGGGCGACGAAGGGGGAGCCGTGCCCCGCGCAGAAGATCTCGGCGAGCCCCTTCTTCTCGGTCAGCTTCCCCTGCGTCGCCGCGCCGATCTGGTTCATGTCGAAGCCGCCCGTGAGGACCGACGAGTCGGAGTTCTGCCCGCCCGTATTCGAGTAGACCTGCGTGTCGAGCATGAGCATCTTCACGTTCGGCCGGTTCTGGAGGACGACCTTCGAGACGTTCTGGAAGCCGATGTCGCCCATCCCGCCGTCGCCGCCGATGGCCCAGGCCTTCGGCAGCTCGGCGACCTCCTGGTCGGTCATGAGGGCGTCGGAGAAGTGGGCGAGGTCGAAATACTCGGCGGTCGTCAGCGAGCCGTCGTCGCGGAGGAGGGCGTCGGCGAGCCGTTCGGGAATGACCGAGCGGCGGGCGTGGTCCTGGATGAACGCCTCGCCGAAGAGCCAGGCGACGGTGGCTCCGTCCTGGAAGAGGGAGTTCATCCACGGGTAGGGGTGCGGGTTGTTCGGGGGGGTCGAGCCGAAGACGGTGTTGCAGCCGGTGTGGGCGCCCATCGCCATGACCGACATCCCGTTCGCGAGCCGGCCGTCGACCGCCTGCAGCTCGCGGTGGTTCCACGCCTCCTGCGCGAGGACGGCGCGGAGCGCGTCGACGATCTCCGCGTCGGAGACCGGCCCGTGCTCCGCGAGGCGGGCGTCCGTGTCTTCGTCCGTCTCGCCGCCGAGCCCCATCAGGAGGTGGGCGACGGCCCGCACGAACCGGGCGTGGTCGGCCGGGCTCTTCTCCTTCAGCGCCGCGAGTCGCGCGGCGCCCGACTCGGCGACGGCCTTCGCCTTTCCCGCGAGACGCTCGGCCTTGGCGTGGTAGATCGGGCGCATGTACGCCTCCGTCACCGACGCGACCGCGCGGAGGACCGATTTCTCGCCGCAGCCGGCGCAGGCGCCGTCGCCCGAGACGAGGGCGTCGTACGTCGAGCGGACCATGAGGTGGTTGCGGAGCGCCGCCTCGCGGGACGTCTGCGGGTGCCCGGCGTCGTAGAGGCCGAGGTACTTCTGCGGCGTGTCGCCGAGAAGGTTCAGGAATCCGGTCGCCGTCGCGTGCCTGGCGTTCAGCTCCTCGGTCTCGTCGACCATCTTCAGCGCCTCGTGGTCGCCGCACTCGGTGACGCACTCGCCGCACCCCTTGCAGAGGTCGGAGACGAAGATCGAGAAGATCCCGCCGCCGCCCGGCGCCTTCTTCTCGGGGTTCGCGAAGATGGCGTTGACCTTGTTGTAGGCGAGCGGGAGCGTGTCGAGGATGGCGTAGAGCTGCGCCTTGCTCGCGTCCGAGACGACGCCGATCGGGTCGACCGCCGCGCGGACGAGGTCCTTGACGGGCGTCCCGGCCTTCGACTTCTGCGCCTCGACCATTCCCGCGCGGACCGCCTTCTCGACGTCGGGCACGCTCGCCAGGAGCCGCGCCCTGTCCATCGGGTCCTTCACGTAGGCCCGCACGGCCGTCGTCAGGATCGTCGTCAGGTCCTGCGCCGTGTTCGGGAGCGCCGTGTCGGGGCACGACGAGATGCACTCCATGCACTGCGTGCAGTTCTCGGCGATGAAGACCGGGGTCATCCGCCGTGCGACGTACTTCGTCGCCGTCTCGCCGGTCGCCGCGGCCGCGACGCCCGCCGCCGCCAGGACCGACGCCGGCTGGTGATAGCCGAGCCCGGCCCGGAACTCCTTCTCGAACGTCGCCCTCTGAAAGACGGGAGCCCGAACGGCCTGGTCCGCGGGCTTCGGAACGGCCCGGCACGTGGCCCCGCACTCGGCGAGCGGGAAGAGAGACTCGCCCCGCATGCTCGAGCGGTCGGGCGCGTCGACGGCGCCGTAGACGATCTCCCTCACGCGCGAGAAGCCCTGGAGCATGACCTCCATGTTCGAGGCGACGACGGCGTCGCCGAAGCGGCCGAACTTCTTCCGGTACTGCTTCTCGACCTGCTCGTTGAAGTGCTCGCGGCCGATCCCGAACTCCTCGAGGAAGGGCGATACGGCGAAGAACGCGCCGAGGAAGGCGTTCCCCTGCATCCGCAGCTGCAGGTCGGGGCGCTCGGTGGCGGCGCGGGCGATGTCGAAACCGGGAAGGGTGTAGAGGCGGATCTTCTTGTCGAGGATCTCCTGGCGGTACTTCCTCGGGATCCGCGTCCAGGCCGTCTCGGGGCTCTCGTCCGACTCCCAGACGAAGGCGCCCCCCTCCTCCATTCCGTCGAGCGGGTTCGTGTGCGTGAACGCCTTCGGGTCGCAGCAGAGGACGACGGTCACGTGCCTCAGGTCGCAGTTGACCCGGATCCGCTCCGGGGCGACGACGAGGAAGTACTCCGTCGGCGCCCCTTTCTTCTCCGACCCGTACTTCGGGTTCGCCGAGACGTGGACGACTTCCTTGCGCCGGCCCAGCTCGTCCACGGCGCCGTCGCGTTCCGCGACGTGGTCGCCCAGCTCGCCGATGATCTCGCCCAGGTTCTTGCCGGTCGTGATCATTCCCCAGCCGCCGATCGAGTGGAGGCGGACCGCGATGGCGCCGTGGGGGAGGAGCGACGGCCGCTCGGTGGCCTTCACCTCGTAGGGGTGGTCGACGCCGACGACGAAGAGAGTCGTTCCGTCGGCCTCGGTGTGACCGTCCGTGCGGGCGAGCGATCCGGTAGCGAACCCGTAGGCGCCGAGGATCCCCTCGGGGCGGAAATCGCGTGAGCCGAGGCCGTAGACGCCCGAGAAGAAGCGCGGCACGGCAGACGCCGCGATCGTCCCGGCCTGGACGGCCTTCGTGAACGCGGTCCGGATGTCGCGCGCGAGCGGGTTGTCGCCCGCGAGCGGCTGGTCGGTCCGCTCCATCACGATCACGTTCCTCTTGCCGGCGAGGGCGGCGACGTAGGCCGCCTCCGGCGTCGGCCGGAGGACGTTCCCGTGGATCGACCCGGCCTTTTCACCCTTCGCGCGCAGGTGGTCGACGGCGGCCTCGATGTTCTCGGCGGCCGAGCCGAGGGAGACGAAGACCGTCTCGGCGTCCTCGCACCGGTACTGCGAGAGAAGACCGTAGTGCCGCCCCGTCAGCTCCCCGAACTCGGCGAAGGCCGCCTCGAGCATCGGGAGGATCGGCTCGCAGAACTCGGAGCGGTGCGCGACCACCCCGTTCATGTAGTGCTCCTGGTTCTGCACGGGGCCGAGGAGGAGCGGGTTCTGAAGGTCGATCATCGCCGGCACGCGGCGGCGCTTCGGCCCGAAGAGAGCGCGCTGGGCGTCGGTGGGGCAGTCGATGAGATCGTGGGGCGCGCCGAGGAACTCCCGCATCAGCCCGGCCTCGTGGCGGAAGAACGTCCGCTCGAGGTGCGAGGTGAGGAAGCCGTCCTGGATGTTGATGCCGGGCGTCAGGGAGAGCTCGGCGACCTTCCGAAGGATCAGCGCCTGGTCGGCCGCCTGCTGCGAGTCCTTGCCGAACAGCATGATCCAGCCGGTGTCCATGACGGCGTAGATGTCGTCGTGCCCGCAGTGGACGTTCAGCGCGTGCTTCGTCAGCGCGCGGGCCGAGACCTCGAGGACCATGGTCGAGAACTTGCCGGGGGCGTGGTAGTACTGCTCGGAGCCGTAGACGATCCCCTGCCCCGAGGTGAAGTTCACCGTCCGCTTCCCGCAGACGGAGAAGGCGATCGCGCCCCCCTGCGCCGAGTGCTCGCCCTCCGTCTCCACCGCGAGCTTGCTGGCGCCGAAGACGTTCAGCTTCCCCTCGGCGAACGAGAGCTGGTAGTTCTCGCCCATCTCGGTCGACGGCGTGATCGGGTAGAAGACGCCCCCGTCGGTGATGCGCGCTTCCGTGTGATAGGCGACGAGCTGGTTCCCGTTCGTCGTGATCCGGATCCCTGGGTAGCGAGGCGTTCCGTTCATCTCGAGATCCCCCCTGGCGGCGCTCGGCCGGTGGACATTAGACGCCCCCCGGCATTGGAAACGAAGACCCTGGACGGAAGAGACCGGACCTCTTCAGCTCCCGGGCGACTTCGCCTCCAGCACCCGTCTCGCGGACTTGCCGAGGGCCGGCTCCCTCGTCTTCTTCGTGACTTCGAGGTAGAGGGTGGCAACGGCCCGCGGGCCCGCGGCAAGGGCCTCGAGGTACTTCACGGACCCCGCGCGGCGGAGGAGCGTCTCGGTCATCTTCACCCCTACGACGGACGAGTGCCGGCCCCAGAAGTCGCCGCGCAGCGTCACGGCGGCGAGCGTCTCCCGCCGGGCCTCCTCCTTCGCCTTCGGGTCGAGAAGCGTTTCGGCCGCGGCGTTCCAGCGGTCGAAACTTCTCCCGATCGGTTCCTCGAACATCGTTCCGAGCGGATAGAACTCGTCGGGGAAGAGAAACATCGTCGCAGGGCCCTCGGCGACGGTGCGGGCCAGGAGGTCGTCGAAATCGGAGCCCTTCTCCTCCGGCCAGGCCGGCGGGACACGGAAGGGGGCGAACAGCCGCTTCCACGACTCGGCGGCCGCCGAGCGCAGGAGCGAGAGGACGACCTCGCGGGGAACGACGTCGGCGACCCCCTCGGGGGCGAGGCGTGGCAGATCGGCGAAGAGCCAGGTCGTCTCGCCGTCGCTCTCCGCCACGACGTCGTCGAAGCCGGCCAGGCTGAAGAGAGGGACGACGCGGAGGCGGGCCGTGACGGGCGTCGAGGAAGGGAGAAGCGCGGCGATGCGGCGCGCCTCGATCATCGCCGCGGGCGTGCCGTCGGTCTCGAGGGAGTCGAGGATCTTCGTGAAGGTCGCGGCGCGGCTGGAGTAGCCGCTCAGGAGCGGGTCGGGCGTACCGGCCGCGACGGAGACGAGCCGGCCGAGGACGTCGTCGGGATTGCGCCCGCCGCGGGAGAGCGCCTGCTGGAAGGCGCGGGAGGAACGAAGCCGCTTCAGCGCCTCCGGGGCGTCGGGACGGCCGGCGAGGAGCGTGAGGACGTCCCGGGCGGGCCCGACGTCGACGGTCATCGTGACGTCGTGCACGACGGGGCGCGTGACGTCGACGGGCGGACCCGCCTGCGGCGGGGGGACGGAAACCGCTGCCAGGACGAGAGCCAGCGCGGTGCTAAGCAAGGATCGCCTCGCAGGCCGACTCGACGTCGGCGAAGCTCGAAAGGACGATGTCGGCGCCGGCGGCGCGAAGCTCCTCGACGCTCGTTCGGCCCGTCGCCACCGCCACCACGCGGGCTCCGATCGTGCGGCCGCACTCCACGTCGGCGCGTGCGTCGCCGACGACGACGGTCTCGGAGGGCGAGAACGTCCGGCCCGTCCGCTCGAGGGCGCGGGCGAGAGCGATCGGCCCGAGGTCGACGCGCCGCGGCGCCTCGTCGCCGAAGACCCCGAAGTGGAAATGGTCCCAGAGGCCGGCCGCCGTCAGCTTGATGCGGGCTCCGCGCTGGACGTTGCCCGTCAGGAGGGCGGGGACGACCGACGAGGACGCCGAGACGCGGGCGACGAGGTCGGCGACGCCCGGCTTGAGCGCCGGCGGGTGGGCGGAGAGCGCCTCCTCGAGGAGGTCGAGGTAGAGGGAGAGGGCGGCCGGGCGGCGCTCGACGATGACGTCGTCCGGAACCCCGGCGTCTCGCATCAGCTCGAAGACGATGACCGGATCGAGCCGACCCTCGAACCGGTACGAAGCCACGTCGCCCTCGGTCCCGAAGGTCCGGCGCAGAGCTTCCGAGAAGGAGTCGAGGCCCTTGCGCCCCGAGGAGAGCAGGGTCCCGTCGACGTCGAACAGTACGAGGCGGGGGCTGTTCACCCGGCCTCCTCGGCCCGGTCGAGACGGCGCGACACGCCTGCGGCGAACGGGACGAAGACGGAACGCCAGTAGGCCCAGTCGTGCCCACCGGGCTCGAGAACGAGCTCGCTCCGGCCCCCGAGCGCAGTGACGAGCTCGTGGAAGTAAGAGCCCACGTCGGAGAGGAGGTACTTGTCCTCGGTTCCGCACCGAAGGAGGAGCTCGGGTGCGCGGACGGCGAGGCCGGGATCGTCGAGGAGGATCGAGGCGAGGTCGTTCTTGCGCCAGGGGCCGGTCCCGGTGCCGTCGCCGAAGACGCGTCGGAAGGCGGGGCGGACGAAGAACGGGAGGCTCTCGACGGAGCGGCGCGAGAGCTGCTGCACGGCCGCGGAGAGGCCGGCGGTGACGGTGAAGAGCTCTGGCGAGCGGAGCCCCCACCGGACGGCGCCGTACCCTCCCATCGAGATCCCTGCGGCGGCGCGGGCCGACCGGCGCGGGAGCGTCCGGAAAGTGCCGTCGACGAACGGTACGAGCGTGGACGCGAGAAACGCCCCGTAGAGGACTTTCCCGTCGTACGAGTCGGTGAACCACGTACCGACGCCGCGCGGCGACACGACCAGCATCTCGGGAAGGCGGCCGGACGCCATCTCGGCGTCCAGCTGTGCGGCGATCCCCCGCCTGGAGAGCGTCTCCTCGTTTCCGAACGCGTCGTGGAGGAAGTAGACGACCGGATAACGGCGGGTAGGCGCCTCGTCGTAGGAGGGAGGGAGCTGGACGACGACGCGCGCGGGGGCGGGGAGGTGGGGCGAGGCGACGAGCCTCGTCTCGAAGCGCGGCTCTGCTGCGGCCGGCGGTGCGGCGAGAAGGAGCGCGGCGAGGATCGGTGTTGGCTTCAGGCGGGCCTCCGGCGGGGATTGTAGGTGCCCGCTGAGTGCTGTCCGTCGTGCTAGCCTCCTTCGGATTCGCGCTCGGCATCCGCGGAGGCCGGTCCGGCGAAGAGAAGTCCGGCGCCGCGGAGGGTCCCGGCGCGGGAGGCCTGAGGGATGAGCGTGCCAGCGGACCAGAAGATGCTCTCCGGGAAGACCGTCGTCGTGACCGGGGCCGGCCGCGGCATCGGTCGCGCCATCGCGCTCGCCGCAGCCCGGGCCGGCGCCACCGTCGTCCTCGCTTCGCGGACCTTGGAGCAGCTCGACGAGGTGGTGCGCGAGGCCGTTTCCCTCGGCGGCGGCGGCCTCGCCGTGACGGCCGACGTGAGAAGCCGGGACGACGTGGAGCGTCTCGTCTCGCGCGCCGTGGAAGAGACGGGGCGGATCGACGCCGTCGTCAATAACGCGGGCGTCTTCGTCTGGAAGCCTCTCGAGAAGCTCTCCGAGGAGGAGTGGGACCGGGTCCTCGAGACGAACCTCAAATCGACCTACCTCCTCGTCCACGCGGCGCTCCCGGAGCTGAAGAAGAGCCGCGGTCGCATCCTGAACGTCTCGTCCGTTCACGGCACCGCCGGCGACGCGAACGTCGTCGCGCACTGCGCCGCCAAGTTCGGGCTCATCGGCCTGACGAAGGCCCTCGCGCTGGAGCTGCGCCCGCACGGCATCTCGGTGAATGCCCTCTGCCCCGGCTCGACCGACAACCGGACCCGCAACCTCGAGGGGGTCCCTCACGAGAAGCCGCTCGAGGAGAAGCTCGACGCCTTCGACGTCGCGGCCGCCGCCCTCTTCCTCCTCTCGCCCGCCGCCGAGACCGTCACCGGGGCGGTTCTCGACGTCTGGGGCGGGACGAGGGTGGAGGTGAAGGCGTGAGGAATCCATGCTCGAGCCCCCCGCGTAGGGCGACGAGAGTGCAGCGTGGCCACAGGTAGACCCCGCGTCGTCACCTCCCGGAAAGGCGGCCCCGATCTCGGGGACCTGTCCGGGCCGTTCCTCCTCGCCCTCCTCGGAGGGGACGAAGCGGCCGTAGAGGGGTTGGTCTGCCGCTCTCGCGCTCTTGGTGCCGACACGGCCCTCGTCGTCAGGGACCTCGTGATGCCGGCCCTCTGCGAAGTGGGCCGGATGTGGACTCGGGGAGACGCGTCGATCGCGGAGGAGCACCTCGCTACGGCGCTCATCGGCCGCGTGCTCGGACGCTCTTCCGGAAGCGGCGGTGCCCCACCCGGTCCCGACCGGCGCATCGTCTTCGCCTGCCTGGCGGGCGAATTCCACGACCTCGGCATCCGCTTCCTCGCCGACGTGGCTCGGGAATGCGGATGGGACGCCGAGTCGCTCGGCGCCAATGTCCCTCGCGAGGCGCTCGTCCGTTTCGTCCGGCAGCGTCCCCCCGCCGCCGTCGCGCTCTCGGTTTCCTTGGCGGGTCACGTCCCGGAGGCGGCCCAGACGATCGCCGAAGTCCGCGCCGTCGTGCCCGGCGTCACGATCCTCGTGGGCGGTCTCGCTTTCAGGGAAGAACCCGAGAGGTTCGCCCTGACCGGTGCCGACGTCGGGATCACCGACGCCGTGACCCTTCGTGACTGGCTCCGCGCGCACGAGGGGACGTCTTCCGCGACGGGCCCGGGCGGCTCCGCTGCCTGCTGCCTTCCCGCCGCGATGCCGGCGTCGCTCCGCCGCCGCGTCGCCCGGTCCCGCTGACCCGGCCCCACCTGCTACAGTCCCTCTCCGTCCGCTCGAGCGCCTGCCCGTAGCTCAGCTGGATAGAGCATCGGCCTTCTAAGCCGAGGGTCAGCGGTTCGAGCCCGCTCGGGCAGGCCAGCTATTTCCCCGGCCGTCTCCCGATCGCCAGGAGACTGTTTCCTCTCGCCGCGGCCTCCGCGGGCAGGCAGAGCTCCGTCTCCAGCGATACGAGCCGCCCGAGGAGCCGCGGGTCGTCGAGATGCGCGGGGAGCTCCTCGTCGGGCCCTTCGGGGTGGACCGAGACGGGAAAGCCGCGGACGGCGACGTCCACGCAGCCGGCCTTCTCCAGGCACCGGCGTGCGACGGAGGGCGTGAAGACGAGGACTTCCGGAACGTCGTCGCCGTAGCGGACGGCGCTTCGCGTCGCGAGCCGGCCGAGCTCGCCGGGACGCCCGTCGCGCAGGCTCTTGGCCGCCGCCTGCCAGAGGTTCGGGAGGACGAGGGCGATGAGGCCGCCGGGCGCCGTGGCGCGGACGAGGCGCCGGACGAGGGCCGCCGGGTCGGCGACGAGACCCGCCACGTTGTGGAAGCAGAGGACGACGTCGAAGAGGCCGAGGCGGCGCGGAAGAGGAGCGTTGAGATCGAGCTCGAGGAGGGAGAGGCGGTCGCGCGCTCCCGAGCGGGAAGCCTTGCGGCGGGCCGCCTCGAGCATCCCGGGCGAGACGTCGGCGAGAAGGGCGGTCGCACCCGGCAGCTCGCGGAGGAGGCGGAGCGCCCAGCGCCCGGTGCCGCCGCCGGCATCGAGGATGTGCAGCCCTTCACCCTCGCCGAGGCCGGACAGGAGCGTGCGGCGCAGGAGGGAGAGGAGGACCTTGTCGGAGAAGGACCAATAGGGCCGGTCGGCGACGGTGTCGTAGACGGCGGCGCGCCGGTCGAAGTAGGCGCGCACCTCGGCGCTCCGGCGCGCCGGGTCGAGCTTCGGCCACGGGGCCACGCGGCGCTCGTCGGAATGCATGAGGGAAGGGAGAATAGCGCCCGTCCTCCGCTGGAGCCGCGACTGAAAAGAGCCCGGCCGTACGGCACGCATTCCGACGTCCCCGACCACCGAGACCTGCAATACGAGGCGCCGCGCCACGTGCGGCGGGCGCTTCCGCGCGAGGTCGACCTGCGGTCTCTCTGCCCGCCGGTCGAGGACCAGCTCCCGCTGAACGCCTGCTCGGCGCACGCCATCGGCGCGGCCCTCTGGTTCGACGAGAAGCGGCAGGGAGAGGCGGCGCCCCTCCCCTCGCGCCTCTTCCTCTACGGGGTCGAGCGGGCAAAGGAGCACACCGTCGGGACGAACGCCCCCGTCTCCCTGCGCGACGGCTACGAGGCGGCGGCGAAGAACGGGGTCTGCCCCGAGAGCCTCTGGCCGTGGAGACCCGAGCGGTTCGCCGAGCGACCGTCGAAGAGCTGCTTCAGCGAGGCGAAGAAGAGCCGGGCCGTTTCCCACCACCGGGTCCCGCGCGACCTCGACCACCTCCGCGGCTGCCTCGCAGAGGGGTTCCCGTTGACACTGGGCCTCTCGGTCCACGAGAGCTTCGAGAGCCGCGCGGTCCGCGAGACGGGGCGGGTCCCGATCCCGGCGCGCGGCGAGAAGACGCTCGGCGGCCACGCGATCCTCGTCGTCGGCTACCACGAGCCCGGCAGGCGATTCGTGGCGCGCAACTCGTGGGGGCGGCGCTGGGGGGACGAGGGCTACTTCACCCTCCCGTGGGACTACGTCCTTCACCCGGACCTCGCCGCGGACTTCCGGACGGTGCGGCGCGTTCTCTGACGGCGCCGCGACTCAGAGCCTCTCCTCCTCCTCGATGCGCAGACGGAGGAACTGAACGTCGGTGCGGTCGCTGTCCCGAATGGTCTGCTTCATCCGGATCAGAAGCCGCTTTCCCGCGATCGGAACGTCGACGCCCTCGAGCCGCTTCGTCTCGACGCCTCCCTGCATGGCCTCGTGATAGGTGATGCCGCAGGCCTCCGAAAGGAGGTCGACGACGATCTCGTCGGCAATCCGGACGACCTTGTACTTCCCGACCTCGTCATCTTCGATCATCGAGATGGCGTTGTCGGGAAGCGTCCCGAGAGCGCGTTTCAGAGCGCGCACGTTTTCCGGGGCGGGGTCGACGAGGAGGTCGACGTCCTTCGTGGTCCGGACGAAGCCGTGCAGGATGACGGCGAACCCTCCGATCAGGACGTACCGCACCTTCTCCCGGCCGAGCGACCGGCAGAGCTCTACGAGGTCTTCGAACTCCGGCGCGCGTGAGTCGCCGCGATCTGGCGAGTCATCCACGTGTCCGCCTCCTCGTGGGTCGCGAACCGGTAGACGCCGCGCGGGACGAGCGCCGGGCCTCTGAGCCGGTTCAGGGTCCTCTGTAGGATGGCCGAATCCCGCAGCGGGTTCTCTCCGGGGCGCCGTCTGGTCACGGTTCTCATGGTGCGGGTTCACGTTACCCCGGGCATGGCCTGCCAGCAAGGTGCGGGCAGACGCCGACGGCCCTCGCGCCAGCGGCCCCCGACGCGCCCGTCCTTGGGGACCGCCGGCGCCATCCCGGACCTCGCCTGGGGCTTCTGGACGGTGCGGCGAGTGATCTGACAGGGCTGCGGCGGGATAACATTCCGGGTTCGATGGCACTCTCGCTGGGAGACAAGGTCGGTCCCTACGAAGTCGGAGCCCGCATCGGCGCGGGGGGCATGGGCGAGGTCTGGCGCGCCCGGGACACCCGGCTCGGCCGGGACGTCGCCATCAAGATCCTGACGCGGACCGGATCCTCCGATGCCGACCGGATCCGCCGGTTCGAGGTCGAGATGAAGGCGGTCGGGCGGCTCAGCCACCCGAACGTCCTGGCCGTCTTCGACGTCGGGAGCCATGACGGCGTCCCCTACCTCGTCTCCGAGCTCCTCGAGGGCGAGACGCTCCGGGACCGCCTCGACCGCGGGCCGCTTCCCGTCAAGGTCGTCGCCACCACCGCGGTCGAGATCGCACAGGGCCTCGCGGCCGCCCACGCCGCCGGCGTCGTCCACCGCGACCTGAAGCCCGAGAACGTCTTCCTGACGCGTGACGGAAGGGTGAAGCTCCTCGACTTCGGCCTCGCCAAGCTCGTGGAGTCGCATGCACCCGTCACCTTCGAGGGCCTGGAGGAGGCCGAGACCGCCGCGCGGCTGACGGTCTCGGGCATCGTCGTCGGAACGGTGAGGTACATGTCGCCGGAGCAGATTCGCGGGACGCAGGTCGACCACCGCTCCGACATCTTCGCGTTCGGAGCGCTTCTCTTCGAGATGCTGACGGGGCAGATGGCGTTCCGGAGGCCCTCCGCCATCGAGTCCTTCAGCGCGACCCTCGCGGAAGACCCGCTCAGCCGGCTCCAGGACCCCTCGCCGATTCCGGAGGAGCTCGAGCCGATCCTGAAGCGATGTCTCGACAAGAACCCGGACGACCGGTTCCAGTCCGCGGCCGACCTCGCGTTCCAGCTTCGCGAGTACGGGGAGAGCTTCACGAGGGTGTCGAGCTCCCGCCGGCGCCCGATCCTGACTGCGCGCGCACGTTACGCGCGGGTCGCCGCGGCCGTCGTCGTTGCGCTCGTCGCGGTCGGCGCCGCCGGGCTCGCGTGGCGGGGGGGGCGCGGCTCGGCTGGGCCGGGCGTCCCGTCCTATCGGCAGCTGACCTTCCGGCGCGGTCTCGTCCTGTCGGCGCGCTTCTCCCCGGACGGCAAGACCATCGTCTACGGAGCGGGCTGGGAAGGCGAGGCCTTCCGGCTCCAGTCGATGAGGACGGAGAGCCCTGAATCGCGCCCGCTCGACCTGCCTCCCGGAGACGTCCTCGCCGTCTCGTCGACGGGCGAGCTCGCGATCTCCCTCGACCGGAAGTTCGTCTATGGTTTCCAGGCGCGAGGGACCCTCGCGCGCGTTCCGCTGATCGGAGGGGCGCCGCGGAAGATCCTGACCGACGTCGAGGACGCGGACTTCTCCCCCGACGGCCGCGAGCTCGCCGTGAGCCGCGCCGTCGAGGGGCGGTACCGGCTCGAGTACCCGATCGAGAAGACCCTGCACGAGGCCGAGGGGTGGATCAGCAACGTCCGGGTCTCGCCCGACGGAGAGCGCGTGGCGTTCGTCGACCATCCCGTAGCGGGCGACGACCGGGGGGCGATCTGCGTCGTCGACAGGAAAGGCATGACGACCGTCCTCGCCCAGGGGTGGGCGAGCGCGCTCGGCCTCGACTGGTCCCCCGACGGGCGCGAGGTCTGGTTCTCTGCGGGGGATGTCTCGCTGAACTGCGGGCTCTGGGCGGTCGACCTGAAAGGAAACCGGCGGCTCCTGGCACGCAGCCCGGGACGCCTCGCGCTGCAGGACGTGATCCCCACCGGCGAGCTCCTCGTGACGGAGGGGCGTGTGCGGCTCGGCATGGGCTTCGGATCCCACGGGGCTCCCGTCGAGAGAGATCTCTCCTGGCTCGATGCCACCGTCGTCTCGGACCTGTCGCGCGACGGGAAGACGATTCTCTTCGCCGAGCAGGGTGCCGGAGGCGGGCTCGGAACCTACTCCGTCTACCTGCGCGGCAGCGATGGCTCACCGTCCATCCGGCTGGGCGAGGGAACGGCGGGGCCTCTCTCCCCCGACGGTCATTGGGCTGTCGCGATCGTCCCCTCGACTCCCCCGGGCCTCGTCCTCCTCCCGACGGGCCCCGGCCGCTCGAAGACGCTCGAGCGCGGGCCGATCGTCAGCTACCAGGCCGTCGCGTTCTTCCCCGACGGCGAGCGGCTGCTCATCGCGGCCAACGAGGAAGGGAAGCCTGTGCGGCTCTACGTCCAGAGCCTCGAAGCGGGCGGTCCGCGGGCCGTCTCGGGACCGGGGCTGAGGTTCGCGCCGCCCTCCGACGTCATCTCACCCGACGGACGCAATGCGGCCGTGACCGATGGCGAGGGCCGCGTCGTTCTGTTCCCGCTCGATGGCGCCGAACCACGGTTCGCCCCCGGGCTCTTGCCGGGCGACGTCCCTATGCGCTGGAGCCTCGACGGGCAGGCGCTCTTCGTCTTCCGTTTCGACGAGCTGCCGGCTCACATCCGGCGGGTGGCGTTCGACCGTCCGGGGCGCGAGGTCGTCGCGCGCATCACACCGGCGGATCCGGCTGGGGTCGAGTCGATCGTCGCCGCGCAAGTGACACCCGACGGGCGCTCCTGGGTCTACAGCTACTTCCAGTACCGCAACGACCTGCACCTCGTCACCGGCTTGAAGTAGCGGGACGGGCGCGCCAGCAGCCGCGGCCGCGGCGGAATAGGCGCCGCGCGGAGCCGGCCCTTCAAGAGCCGGCTCCGGCGCGACGGACGATCAGATGACTCCGACGTCCTTCTTCTTGGCGACGGCCTTCTTCGGGGAGGCCTTCTTCGCGGCCTTCTTGACCGCCTTCTTCGCCGGGGCCTTCTTGGCGGCGGCCTTCGGGGCGACGGCCTTCTTCACGGCCTTGACGGCCTTCTTCACGGCCTTCTTGACCGCCTTCTTCGCTGCTTTCTTCGTTGCCATCGGAACTCCTTTTGTCGTCCGCCCTCGAAGGACGGGGGTTCAGGAAATGGCCAGCTTCCCGCGACGATTCACGGAGAAGCGGGCCGAAGAGAGAGTTTCTCGCGTGGGAGAGATCTCGTTCGTGGTCAGAGGCTCCGGCCTCTCGCACGCACGGAGCGTACAGAACGTCATGTCGCCATTCTGAACGGGAATCACGATTCCGTCACCTCGCTTCTCTCCCAGCGAGCGCGCGACGCGCCAGAAACGACCGAGCGCGCGCCCTTCGGGAGAGAAACGTCCGAGCGGAACGGCGAGCGCGAGGACTCTCTCGCCGTCGCGGAGGAGAAGGCGATTGGCGACGAGCGTCTCGAGCGCGCGTTCCACCTCTTCGCGCCCGGAGCCGCAGGACGAGAGGCCCGCGTCCGCCAGGGCACGCAGGCTCGTCGAGACGTCGCACGCTTCGTAGAGCGCTCGCGCGAGGCGGCGAAGGACGGTGAGCGGGTGGCGCGCGACGGGACGCAGGTCCCACACGAGCAGCGCGTCGCCGGCCGGGACGCTGAAGAGCGCGCTCGCTTTTGCAGCGCGCTTCCATCGCGCAACCTCGCAGAGGAGCGGCGCGACGTACGTGCCGGCGTGCCCGCCACCTCTCGCGCGAAACGAGAAGGAGGTGGCGAGGTTCCTCGCGACCTCGGGCCCGAACGGATAGACGGCGGCGGTGGACGGCAGCGGCGCGACGTCGAGGAAGCCGAGCCGTTCGGCGTCGTCGAAACCGGGGCTGAAGCGGTCGAGCCGCAGGCCCGAGACTCCCGAGGGCGGGACGAGGTGCGAGAGGAGCGGGACGAGGCGCGCCATCCGCGCGTACTCCTCGGGCGGCTCGTCGGGAAAACCCCAGAGGAGGTTCCAGTACGGCGTGACGCCGAGCTCGCGGCACCACTTCAGGAGCTGGACGTTCTGGAAGGCCGTGACGCCCTTTCGCATCAGCTTCAGCACCGCGTCGCTGAGGCTCTCGATGCCGGGCTGGATCCGCGTGACCCCCGCGTCGGCGAGGAGCCGCACCTGCTCCTTCTTCAGGCTGGACTTCGTCTCCCAGAAGACGGGCGAGGGCGGCGGGGACTTCGCGAGCTCGGGGAGGAGGCTCTCGAAGTAGCGCGTGTCGAGGATGTTGTCGACGACCTGCAGGTCGCTTTGGGGGTGCCGCCCGACGAGTGCGCGGAGCTCGTCGAGCGCGCGCGCCGGCGACTTGCTCCGGAAGGCCATGGTCGTCCCGTTCAGGCCGCAGAACGTGCAGTGGCTCTTCTCGCCCCACGAGCAGCCACGAGACGTCTCGAGGAAGAGGCCGGGTGTCCACTTCCCGGCGAAGCGGCTCAGCCGGAACTGCTCGAAGTAGTCCGAGTCGTCGGGGACGGGGAGGTCGTCCATCCGCGTCACCGTCGGCGCGTTGGGGAAGCGGCCCGTGGCGAATCGCGCGGCGACGGTCGACTGCGTCGTGACGCCGGGCAGGTCATCGAGGCCGCGCCCTTCGAGCAGGCGCCGGACGAGCTCGGGGAAGACGAGATCGCCCTCTCCCGACACGGCCGCGTCGAGGAAGGGGAAGCGCCGCACCGTCTCGGCCCCCATCACGCCTTCGCAGTTCGCGCCGCCGAGAAGGACGGAGGTCCCGGGCGCTTCCTCCTTGATCCGCTTCGCGAGAGCGAGAGAGGCGACGTGCTGCTGGAAGACGCTCGTGAAGCCGACGATCCTCGCCCGGTGCGCGAGGACCTCGGCGAGGCACCGCTCGACGAACCCTCCGGCCCGCTGGCGTGCGCGGTGCAGCCCTGCGGCGAAGGAGGCGGGAACGGGCCGCGCCAGCTCGCGCGCTCCCCAGCAGGCCCGGCCGAGGAGAATCTCGCGCTCCCACCTCTCGTCCGCGCCCGGGTCGGGCCCGAAGAGCGCCTCGCGGAAGACCCACTCTCCCGCGAGCTCGCGGATCGAACGGGTACCGTCGGTGGCGATCTTCGTGTAGAGCTTCTCTCCGAGGAGCTCGGCGAAACGGAGGGTGAAGTAGAGGACGCGCACCGAAACGCCGTGCGGCTTCAGGGACGCTTTCAGAAGAGACAGGCCGAGGGACGGGGACATCTCGGGGCCGAAAGGCATCGAGACGAGAAGAACGTCGGGTGCGACCGTTGGGCGCTGCTGCGGGCGTTTTCGAATGAGACCGCGAGGGTGCCGGGTGAAGGCCCGGCCGTCAAGGATTCGCGACGTTTTCACAGGACGAACCGCCGGGCGCGGGAGCCGTACACCGTGACGTGAGGAGTCCGCGCCCCGTCCTCGCGGCCCTCGGAGCTGTCCAGCTGGCGCGCTCTGCCGCCGCTGCCCCGGTGCCGTTCGAGAAGGTTCCCTGGCGCAGGGACTCTCGCAGAGCAACGTGGACGGAGTCCTGCAGGACCGCCGCGGGCTCCTCTGGCTCGCCACGGAGGATGGCCTGAACCGATGGGACGGCGGTCGTTTCTCGGTCTTCCGGAACATCGCGGGAAACGTTCGGAGCCTCTCCTGCGACGAGCTGAGGTGCCTCGTCGAGGATCGTTCCTGAATGATCTGGATCGGGACTTTCGAGGAAGGACCGAACCGGTTCGATCCGGCGACGGGCGACGTCACGCGCTTTCGGCACGACCCCGCCGACCCGACCGGTCTCCCCGCGAACACCGTTCGCGCGCTCCGCGAGGACCGCGATGGGCGGATGTGGGTCGGGACGCGGGGTGGGGGCCTCGTCCGGCTCGACCGCAGGACGGGCCGTTTCGAGCGGTTCCGGCACGATGCTCGCGATCCGGCGAGCCTCGCGCACGACGACGTGAGAGCCCTCCTCGTGGATCGTGCCGGAGCCCTCGGGGTGGGGACGAATGGAGGCGGCGTCCTGGTGAGGGAGGCGCGCAGGGACCGGCAGGCAACGTCCCGGCCGATCCCGGGAGCCTCTCGAACGACGACGTCTTCGTCCTCCACGAGGACCGCGCCGGGACTCTCTGGATCGGGACGTTCGGAGGCGGGCGGACCCGCCTCGACAGGTCGAAGGGCCGGTTCACGCGGTTCACCTCGAAGGAAGGACTGCCCGGCGATTCGATTCACGGGATCCTCGAGGACGAGAGGGTCCGTCTCTGGATCCGCACGGTTCGCGGGCTGTCCTGCTTCGGCCCTCGCGAGGGGACCTTTCAGACGAACGACGGCCGCGACGGGTTGCAGGCCGACGAGCTCAACGGGGGAGCGGTCTACCGGAGCTCGCGCGAGGAGATGTTCTTCGGCGGCATCCACGGCTTCAGCGCGTACTTCCCGTCGCAGATCGCCGTCCGGACCGACGCGGTCCCGGTCGTCCTGACGGAGCGGCTCCTCTTCAACCGGCCGGTCGCTCCGGGCGAACGAATCGGCGGCCGCGGCCCCCGACCCGGTTCGTGGCGTACCAGGACGAGATCGTCCTCTCCCACGAGGACGACGTCGTCTCCATCGAGTTCGCCGCGCTCCACTTCGCCGCGCCCGAGAAGATCCGGTACGCCTTCCGGCTCGACGGCTTCGACCGCGACGGGATCCCCGCGCGGGCCGGCCGGCGCGTCGCGACCTTCGCCGCCCTGGCGCCCGGCGAGTACCTCCTCCGCGTGAAGGCCGCCAACCCCGACGGCGTCTGGGGTGAAGAGGAAGCTCGCCTGAGGATCGTGGTCGCGCCGCACCTGTGGGGGGCGTGGTGGTTCCGCCCCGGACGTCAATGCCGGTCTCTGCAAGCCGCTCCTGCGTGCAGGGGACGCCGCGAGGTGCCCGTCCTCCGAGGGAACGCTCTCCCCGCTCGGCGCCTACAGCGACGTGAGCGACCAGAGCCGGACCGTCCCGCTCTCCCCGGGGCGACGTCCTCGTCTTCTGCACGGACGCCATCCCAGAGGCGGAAGGGCGCGGCGGCGCGCAGTGGGGCTACGATGCCTTCGCGGTCTTCCCGCTGCCACGCTCCCGGCGCGCCAGGTCCGCGACGCGATCGTCACGGAGGTGTCACGCGTCACCGGTCGGTCGCGGCCGGCGGACGACGTGGCGGTCGTCGGCGTGAAGGCGCTCTGAACGCTCCGAGCCCTCCGAGCCCTCCGAGCCTCAGAGAGGCCCGAGGGCGACGTCGCGGACGAGTGCGACGATTCCGGCGAGGATGTCGGCCCCCGGGCGGGCTCCGCCGCCGGTGAGTCGAAGGGCCGCTTCCTTCAGCGCGCCGTCCTCGGCTTCCGAATCGCCGAGGAGCTCGACGACCGAGGCGACGTGCGCCGGGAAGCCCCCCCGGACGGCGTCGTCGAGAGCCCTCGACGTCGCCGGCGGGGCGCCGGTTTCCGAGAGGCCGACGAGCGAGGCCTGGAAGACCGCGACGGCCGGCACGGGAACGAGGCCCCACGTGGCGAGCCGTCGGGCGGCGGCGGCGAGTCCCACCAGCATCTCCTCGCCCGCAGGCGCGGGTTCGGAGCCCAGGGAGACGAGACCGGCCGCCTCCTGCCGGAACGCGTTGCCCGAGGTCTCCCCGGCGATGAGGCGGGCCGAGAGCACCCGAAGGCGCGCCGCAATCCAGCGAACGAGGACCGCGTCGGCCGGGAGCTCGCCGGGGGCGTTTCCGGTGACGAGCGCCATGGTGCGGGCGGGGAGCGGAAGGACGGCGAGGTGGTGGGCCAGCGTCGCGCGGTCGACCGGGCGTCCGGGCACGGCGAGCTTCCTCGACCCCGGGGCGAACGTGGACGCGCCGGCAGCGGCGGCGACGGAGGGAGCGGGAAGGGAGAGGACGCTCAATTGCGGCTCGTGAGGGCGAGCCCGTTCCGCCGTCAACGGCGTGGGAGGGGGGCCGCCTCGGCAGGAATGTTACGCGGATTCCGCATTGCAGCAAGACCCTCCCCGCGGCCGCATTACGATTCGTCCCCGATGCCTTCCGCCCGCCTCGCCCCGTCGTCCGCCGTCCGCCTCGTCGTCGGGAGCTTCACCTTCCTCCTGTTCGCCACCAATACCGTCGTCCTCTGCTCGTTCCTCTACCTCGTCACGCTCCTCAAGCTCGCCGTCCCGCTCGCCGCCTGGAAGCGCCGCGTCTCGCGGTTTCTCGTCGCCATCGGCGAGGCGTGGATCGCCGTCAACACCTTCTGCCTCCGCGTCACGCAGCCGACGGTGTACGACGTCCGGGGTCTTGAAGGGCTCCGGCGGGACGTCTCGTACCTCGTCGTCTCGAATCACCTCTCGGAGGGCGACATTCCGGTCCTGCAGGGGATCTTCCTGCGGCGGCTGCCGTTCCTTCGCTTTTTCCTCAAGCAGCAGCTGATCCGGGTTCCGGTGCTCGGCCTGGCCTGGTGGGCTCTCGACTTCCCGTTCATGAAGCGGCACTCGCGAGAAGAGCTCGAGAGGAACCCCGCCCTGCGCTTCGAGGATCTCGAGGCGACCCGCCGCGCCTGCGAAAAGTTCCGTCACGCCCCTGCGGCGATCCTGAACTTCGTCGAGGGGACGCGCTTCACTCCTGCCAAGCACGCCCGGGGCGGCGCGGAGTACCGCCATCTCCTCTCGCCGAAGGCGGGCGGCCTCGCCTACGCGGCGAGCGCCATGGGGGCTCAGCTGAAGGGGCTCGTCGACGTGACGATCGTCTACCCGTACGGCGCTCCGACGTTCTGGGACGTCATCTCGCGCGGGCTCCCTGAGGTCGTCGTCCGGGTCCGCGAGAGGGCCATTCCCGAGGAGTGGCTCACGGGCGACTACGCCGAGGATGCTCCGTTCCGCGAGGGGGTCCAGGCGTGGGTGAGGGCTCTCTTCCGGGAAAAAGACGCGGAGATCGCCGCGATCCTCGGCTCCCGGGCCACCGCCGGAGGCACGCCCGTACGCTGACGGACCGCCTGCATTAGACTTCCGCCGCGTTGAAGACGGATTCCGGCGAGTCCTCGGGGTCGCACCCTCCATCTCGTACGCCCTCCGGGGCATTCGAGACCGCCCTGGCGGGGACGGAGAAGTCCCATGTCCCGGCGGCCCCCGAGGGGAAGTACCTCGCCATCCTCACCGTCAGCGCCCTCGGGGTCGTATTCGGCGACATCGGAACGAGCCCCCTCTACGCTCTTCGCGAGTGCTTCACCGGGCATCATCCGATTCCGCCGACGCCCGCGAACGTCCTCGGTATCCTCTCCCTCATCTTCTGGGCGCTCGTCCTGACGATCTCGATCAAGTACCTCGGTATCGTCCTCAGGGCCGACAACCGGGGGGAGGGCGGCATCCTCGCTCTCATGGCGCTCCTTCGCCCGCCGTCGGGATCGGGGGCCTCGCGCCACGTCGTCCTCGTCGCCCTCGGCCTCTTCGGGGCGGCGCTCCTCTACGGCGACAGCATCATCACGCCGGCCATCACGGTCCTTTCGGCCGTCGAGGGGCTCGAGATCGTCACGCCCGCGTTCAAGCCCTTCATTCAGCCGATCGTCGTCGTCATCCTCATCGTCCTCTTCCTCATCCAGAAGAAGGGAACGGCGGGGGTCGGCGCCGTTTTCGGCCCGGTCATGGTTCTCTGGTTCATCGTCCTGGCCGTCCTCGGAGTCGTCCACGTCTTCGACGCGCCGCGGGTCATCGCGGCGGTGAATCCGGTCTACGGCATTCGCTTCTTCGTCGAGAACGGGCTGACCGGCTTCCTCCTGCTCGGGTCGGTCTTCCTCGTCGTCACCGGCGGCGAGGCGCTCTACGCCGACATGGGCCACTTCGGGGCGAAGCCGATCCGCGTCGGATGGTTCGCGTTCGTCCTCCCGTCGCTTCTCCTCAACTACTTCGGTCAGGGAGCGCTCCTTCTGACGACCCCGGCCGCCGCCGCGAATCCCCTGTTCGGCCTCGCGCCGAAGTGGGGTCTCCTGCCGCTCGTCCTGCTCGCGACGGCGGCCTCCGTCATCGCGTCGCAGGCCGTCATCTCGGGCGCCTTCTCGCTGACGCGCCAGGCGATCCAGCTCGGCTACCTGCCGCGCCTGAGGATCGACCATACGTCCGAGAAGGAGATCGGGCAGATCTACCTTCCCTCGATCAACTGGGCGCTCGCGCTCGCCTGCATCTGGCTCGTCCTCTCGTTCCGGACCTCGGGCGCCCTCGCGGCCGCGTACGGCGTCGCCGTCACGACGACGATGGGGATCACGACGGTGCTCCTGTACGTCTACGCCCGCGAGACGTGGAAGGTGTCCCGCGCCGTGGCGGCGCCGATCGCTGCCGCGCTGCTCGTCGTCGACCTCGCCTTCTTCGGTGCGAACATCGTGAAGATCGGGCACGGCGGCTGGGTTCCTCTCGTCATCGCCCTCTTCGTCTACACCGTCATGACGACCTGGAAGAAGGGCCGGCTCATCCTCGGGGACCGCCTCAGGGAGGCGTCGCTCCCGGTCGACGTCTTTCTCCAGGACGTCGAGAAGCGGTCACCGACGCGCGTCAGGGGGACGGCGGTCTTCATGGACCGCACGCCGGAGGGGATTCCGCCGCCCCTTCTCCACAACCTCAAGCACAACAAGATCCTTCACGAGCGCGTCGTCTTCTTGACGGTCGTGACCGACGAGGTGCCGCGCCTGAAGGAGAAGGAGCGGACGCGCTCCGAGTTCCTCGGCCCCGGCTTCTGGCGCGTCACCCTCCACTACGGCTTCATGGAGAACCCCGACGTCCCTCGTGCGCTCCGCAAGCTCAAGCTCGACGGCAAGGGATTCGAGCCGATGGAGACGACGTTCTTCCTCGGCCGCGAGACGCTCATCGCGAGCAAGCGACCGGGGATGGCGCTCTGGCGCGAGCACGTCTTCGCCTGGATGGCCCGCTCCGAGGGCCGCGCGACGGCGTTCTTCAGCATCCCGCCGGGGCGCGTCGTCGAGCTGGGTCTCCAGGTCGAGCTCTGACCCTCCGAGGGAAGGCGGCCCGGAAGGGTGTCCCTTCCTCGACGGCTTCCGCTGACGGCGAGAAGCGATGCCGCCAGATCAGGGCCTGGCCCCAGCCAGAAGCTCGGCCTTCCAGCGGGAGAGGCCGGTGGTGCCGACGAGCTCGGCAGGGACCAGGGGAGCCCGGGCGGCGAGCTCGGCGCGGGCGACGTCGACGAGCGCGGCACGCGACGCGAGGACCCCGGGGTCGAGGCCGAGGCGTGCGGCGACGGCGTCCCGCCGGGCCTTCAGCGCGTAGACGGCCTTCTCGAGCTCCGGCTCGGTGCGGACGATCTCGCCGCGTCGCGCGGGAGGCCAGGCCGTGGGCGGAAGCGCCCGTGCCGTCTCGAGCGCCACCCTGATGCGACCGGCGAAGCCCGAGGGAACGGGCCTCGGGAAGAGCGCTGCGAGGTCCTGCTCTCCGGACGCGGCCTTTCGCGAGAGGGAGAGGAGCGTCTCGTTGTGGAGGACACGGAACGGGGGGAGATCGAGCGCGCGGGCCCTTTCCTCGCGGGCGCTCCAAAGCTCCCGGAGGAAGGCGCGCTCCTTCGCGGAGAGGGCGTTCGAGCCCTTGATCCGCCAGTCGGTCTCGGGATCCTCGGGAGCGGGAGCCAGGTCCTGCGCGAGGAGGCGGGTGCACTCCTCTGCGTGCCAGTCGAGCCGGCCCCTCGCGGAGAGGTCGGCCTCGAGGAGGGCCACGAGCGCATGCAGGTGGAGGACGTCGGCGGCGGCGTAGGTCACGAGGATCGTCGTGAGGGGCCGGCGGCTCCAGTCGGCACGCTGGCTCGATTTGTCGAGCGTGACGCCGAGCCTTCCGAGAAGGAGCGCGGCCAGGCCGATCTCCTTCTGCCCGAGGAGCTGTGCGGCGAGCATCGTGTCGAAGATCTCCCGGGGGTGAAAGCCGTAACCGCGCGAGAGGAGCCGCAGGTCGTAGTCGGCGCCGTGCAGGAGGAGGCGTCTGCGAGACAGGAGGCCGAAGAGGGGAGCGAGGTCGAGGCCGGCGAGGGGATCGACGAGCCACGCCGTCCCGGCCCTCGCGAGCTGCAGGAGGCAGACCTTCTCGAAGTAGTGGTGAAAAGAGTCGGCCTCGGTGTCGAGCGCGACGTCGTCGTCGGGGTGCGCCGAGAGATCCTCGACGAGGCGCTCGAGGGAATCGGCGTCGGCGATGAGGTGAGGCGTCTTTTCGGCGTAAGTCTCGTCGTTTGTGGCGGACACAGGTCGGCGGAAGGGTAGCACTCCGCGGACCTTTCTCCTTGACTCGCCAAGAAACGGGGGCAGATACTCCGCGTGGGAAAAAGTGGCTAACAGTGGTCGATGGTGGGCGTAAAGGATGCCCAAATCACCTCTGTCGCCCCTTCTCCCGGAAACGAAAAGATGGAACGCCTCCGCGGCAGTGCCGAGTCGACAGTCGACGAGAAGGGCCGGTTCAAGGTCCCGGCGAAGTTCCGCGAGACCATCGAGGCGGCGGGTGGCGGGGAGTTCTTCGTCACGTCGGTCACGGGCATCGAGATTCTCGTCTATCCGCTGCCGGTCTGGGCGGCCATAGAGGAGAAGCTCGCGGCTCTCCCGTTCGTCCACCGTGGCCGAACGAAGTTCCTCGAGCGCTACAACACGTTCGGCCAGACGGTCCAGATGGACGGACAGGGACGTCTGCTGATCCCGGCCCTCCTGCGCGAAACGTCGGGAATTGGCAGCGAGGTCCTCGTCCTGGCGCAGCCCGACTCTCTCAAAGTCGTCGACAAGGCGCGGCACTTCGCCTCCCTCGCCGCCGCGCCGATCACCGATGAGGACTACGACGATCTGGCCCGCAATCTCTGACGTGGAGGCGCCGTGGAGCTGCCTGCGCACGTCCCCGTCCTCCTTCGAGAGGTTCTCGAAGCGCTTCGGCCGGAGCGCGGCGGGGTTTACGTCGACGCCACGCTCGGCCTCGGCGGGCACGCCGAAGCGATCCTCGCCTCCGGCGAGGGCGTTCGCCTCGTCGGGATCGATCGCGACCCCGAAGCTCTCGTCCTCGCGTCGGAACGTCTCCGGCGGTTCGGCGATCGCTTCGTCGCGGTGGAGGGGCGCCACGAGGAGCTCGCTCTCCACCTCGACCGGCTGGGCCTCCACGAAGTGGACGGGGTCCTGGCCGACCTCGGCGTCTCCTCGATGCAGCTCGACAGGGCCGAGCGGGGGTTCTCTTTCATGAAGGACGGACCTCTCGACATGCGCATGGGCCCGTCGGGCCCGACGGCAGCCGACCTCGTGGCCGAACGGACCGCCGAAGAGCTGGCGAAAGTCTTCTTCGAATACGGAGAGGAGCCCCGGTCCCGGGCCGTCGCCCGGGCCATCGTCCAGACCCGCGAGACGGCCCCGATCCGGACGACGGGCGAGCTCCGGACTCTCGTCGCCAAGGCGATCGGCGGCCGGCGGGAGGAAGGCCGCGACCCGGCGACGCGCGTCTTCCAGGCGCTGCGCATCGCAACGAACCGCGAGCTCGTCGAGCTGGGGCGGTTCCTCGACGACGCGATCGCGCGGCTCTCTCTCGGCGCTCGCCTCGCCGTCCTCTCCTACCACTCGCTCGAGGACCGGATCGTCAAGGACACGCTGCGGGAGCGCTCGGCCGGCTGCAGCTGCCCGCCTTCGTTCCCGGTCTGCGTCTGCTCGCGCCGCCGGGTCCTCGCCCTCGTCACCAAGAAGCCGGTCCGGCCGTCGCCCGAAGAGGTGCTCGACAACAGGCGTGCCAGGTCGGCGCGGATGCGTGTGGCGGAACGGGTCGTACCAGGGCCTCCGAGGTCCGGCTGAGGCGCCGTGTACACCGTCCGCCGCCCCGTCGATAACGTCTACCTCGTCCGCGAGCCCGACCGACGGCGGACCCGGGAGCTCCTTGCCCTCCTCCTGTCTCCCCTGCCGCCGATGGCGGTCCTGTTCGCCGCCATCTGGACGAACCTCGAGACCTTCCGGCTCGGCTATCAGATCGAGCGCCTGCAGAAGCAGAAGGAGACGCTCGTCGAGCGGCAGCGCCAGCTCGAGATGGAGCGGGCGCGAATCTCCGCCCTCTCCCGGGTGGAGAACGTGGCCAGGGAGCGACTCGGCTTCGTGACGCCTGGCCGCGGTCAGGTCGTCTTCGTGAAGGACGGTCCGTCCGGGACGTCCCCGCAGCTGGTCGTTCCCTCCAGGGCCGCCGGTCCCGAGACGCAGGGGCCACCCGCGCCGGTCCGGACGGAGGAGGGCTTCTGAGCGCCCCGCCCGGGCGGTCGACCGCCCTCCGCGCCTACGTCCTCGTCGGCTTCGCCGGTCTCTGGATCCTCGTCCTCCTCCTGCGGCTCGGCGAGCTGCAGGTCCTTCGGCACGACGAGTTCGTGAAGCGCGCGAAGAAGCAGCAGGAGCGGACCGTCGAGCTGGCGCCGCGGCGCGGAGCGATCGTCGACCGCCAGGGGCGCGCCCTCGCCGTGACGACGGCGGTGGAGTCCGTCTTCGCCATCCCGTCCGACATCGACGAGCCCGAGATCGTCGCGCGGGCGCTCGCGCCGCTCGTGAGCCAGCCCGTGCGCGAGCTGCAGCGCAAGCTCTCCGAACGCGAGCGGGACTTCGTCTGGATCGCGCGGCGGGTGAACGAGGAGACCGCTCTCGCCGTGAAGAGGCGGGCGCTGCCGGGTGTGAGGCTCCTGAAGGAGTCGGCGCGGCAGTACCCGGAGGGCTCTCTGGCGGCCTCCGTCGTCGGATACGTCGGGACCGACAGTCAGGGGCTGGGCGGGCTGGAGCACCGCTGGGACGGCGAGGTGCGCGGCCGGCCGGCGCGCGTAACGGTCCTGCGCGACGCGGCGCAGCGCTCGTACGCCATCCAGCGCGGCGCGCCGGGAGGCGCGGGCGCGCGGACGACCGACGAGGTCGAGGGGGCCTCCCTCCGGCTGACGCTTCACGCGGGCCTGCAGCACGTCGCCGAGCGCGAGCTCGCGAAGGTGAGGGAGGAGACGAACGCCCGTGCGGCGTCCGCCGTCGTTCTCGACCCTCGGACGGGGGAGATCCTCGCGATGGCGTCCGTACCGACGTTCGACCCGAACCGCTGGTCGGACGCGAACGCCGAGGCGCGCCGATGCCGGCCGATCGCCGACGCCTACGAGCCGGGGTCCACGTTCAAGGTCATCACCGCGGCGGCCGCGATCGAGGCCGGGACGATCGGCCCCGAAGACATCATCGACTGCGGGGGCGGGACGCTGACGATCGGCCGGACGACGATCCACGAGCACGGCCGGGCCGCCTGGGGCGCCCTCCCGCTCGTCGACGTTCTCGCCCATTCCTCGAACGTCGGGGCGGCACACATCGGGCTCGGCATGGGGAAGACCGCCTTCCACCGCGCGGTCCGCGCGTTCGGGTTCGGCCAGAAGACGGGCGTCGATCTCGAGGGCGAGAACGGGGGCCTCTTTCGCGACCCGTCGACGTGGAGCGCTCTCTCGCTTCCGACCATCTCCTTCGGCCAGGAGATCGGCGTCAACGCGCTGCAGCTCGCGCGCGCCTTCGCCGCCATCGCCAACGGCGGCACACTCCCGACGCCCTATCTCGTCGCGGAGATCGCCCGCCCCGGCTCGGCGCCCGAGCTTCGGACGCCCCCCGCCGGCGGGCGCGTGATCTCCGAGGTCACCGCCGCTGCGATGCGCCGACTTCTCGTCAAGGTCGTCGAGGCGGGAACCGGCCGCAAAGCGGCGGTGGGAGGATTCACCGTCGCAGGGAAGACGGGGACCGCGCAGAAGGCGATCCCGGGGGTCGGGTACTCGAACGACCGCTACGTCGCGTCGTTCTACGGCTTCCTCCCGGCCGACCGGCCGCGCGTCGTCATCGGCGTCCTCGTCGACGAGCCGCGCGGGCGGACCTACGGGGGCGACGTCGCGGCGCCGGTCTTCGCGGTGATCGCGGCCGAGGCGATGCGTGTCCTCGGCGAGCCGGGCCTCCCCGAGGAAGACCGCGTCATGCCGGCGATCCTGACGGCCGACCTCTCGCGGGGGGCCGCCCTCGCTTCGGGCACGCTGTCGTCCGGGCTCGTTCCGGCGGCGCTTCGGGAGCCGGCGGAGCCCGAGACCCTCGACCTTCTCGCCGCGGGCGAACGGCTCGTCCCCGACCTTTCCGGCCGTCCCGCCCGCGAGGCCGTTCAGGAGCTGGCGCAGCGCGGCTTCGCCGTGAAGCTCGCCGGTCACGGCTTCGTCGTCGGTCAGGAGCCGGCCCCGGGGACCGCGCTCGTGCGCGGGAGTGTCGTCCGCCTCACCCTTTCGTTCGAGCCTCCGGTGAACGACGCCGCGCTCCGAGCCCTCCCGCTCGCCGTCCCGACGGAGGCGCTCGAGCCATGAAGCTCTCTTCTCTGGCCGCGGGGTTCCCTCACAGGAAGGCGGGGCCGCCGGGTGACCCGGAGGTGCGGGGGGTCACGCACGACTCGCGCCGCGCCGGGGCCGGCATCCTCTTCGCCGCCTTCCCGGGAAAGAAGCTCGACGGACGGGCGTTCGTCGCCGAGGCCGTCCTGTCGGGCGCCCCGGCAGCCCTCGGCCCCGCTCCCGCGCCGGACGGCGTCGAGGTGCCGTATCTCGAGGTCGAGAACCCCAGGCTGGCCGCGGGGCTCTTCGCCGCGCGCCTCGCCGGGGACCCGAGCGGCCGGCTCGTGATGGCGGGGGTTACCGGAACGAGCGGCAAGACGACCACGACGCTTCTCGTCGACGAGGTCCTGGGGGGTGCGCATCCGAAGCGCGGTCTCTTCGGGACCCTGGTCTACCGGTGGGGAGAGGGGACGGCCGGCACGCTCGACGCGTCGCGGACGACACCCGAGGCGACGGAGCTCCAGCCGATGCTCGCCGCGCTCGTCGATTGGGGCGGCACGGCGGCGACCCTCGAGTGCTCCTCGCACGCCCTCTGGCTCGAGCGGCTGGCCGGTTGCGCTTTCGACGTGGCGGTCTTCCTGAACCTGACGCGGGACCACCTCGACGACCACGGGACGATGGAGGCCTACTTCGAGGAGAAGGCGAAGCTCTTCTCGCTCCTCAAGCCGGGCGGACGGGCGGTCGTGAACGCCGACGACGCGTGGGGCCGCAGACTCCTCGAGCGGCTTCCGAAAGAACGGACGCTCTCGTTCTCGCTCTCGGCCGGCGCCGGAGCGGACGTCACCGGCGAGGTGCGTCCCTCGGCGGAAGGGATCTCCCTCCGGGTCGTCCGCCGCGACACGGGGGACGTCGTGGAGCTCGCCTCGTCTCTCGTCGGCGCCCCGAACGCCGAGAACCTCCTCGCCGCCGCGTCGGCGGCGCTCGCGCTCGGTCTCCCTTCCGTCGAGATCGGTGCCCGCCTCGGCGCGGTCTCCATCGTGCCGGGCCGCCTCGAAAGGGTGCCGAACGAGCTGGGGCTCCTCGTCCTCGTCGACTATGCCCACAAGCCGGCCGCCCTCGAGGGGGTCCTGAAGTCGACCCGCTCGCTCGCCACCTCGCGCGGGGGAGCGCTCCACGTCGTCTTCGGCTGCGGCGGCGACCGCGACCGGGGCAAGCGCCCCCAGATGGGGCGGATCGCCGCGGAGCTGGCCGACCGCGTCATCATCACGTCCGACAACCCGCGATCGGAGGAGCCCTCCGCCATCGCTGAAGAGATCGCCGCGGGCTCCCGGTCCGCCGGGCGCGAGGCGGTCGTCGTCCTCGACCGGCGCGAGGCGATCGCCCGGGCCCTCGGGTCGGCGGCGCCGGGCGACGTCGTCGTCGTGGCCGGGAAGGGACACGAGACGTACCAGGTCACGGCCGGGCGGAACGAGCCGTTCGACGACCGGCTCGTGGCCCGCGAGACGCTCGCGGAGCTGGAGCGGACGCGGAGAGAGGTGAAGAAGTGAGCCTCTCTCTCGGTCCGGACCTCCCCGAGGTCTCCCGTGCGGCCGTCTTCGGCCTCGCGAAGTCGGGCCTCGCGACGATCCGGGCGCTCCTCTCGCGCGACGTCTCGGTCGTGGCGACCGACTCGGCCCCTGCGGAGAAGCTCGGCGCGGTTCCCGAGGACGAGCGCCTCGAGCTCGTCCTCGGAGGCCACCCGACGTCGCTCCTTTCGGGCGTCGACCTTTGCGTCGTCTCGCCCGGCGTGCCGATGTCGCTCCCGGTGCTCGACACGGCGAGGGCCTCCGGCATCCCCGTGATCGCTGAGGTCGAGCTCGCCTCGCGCCTCGTCCCGGGGCTCGTCGTCGGAATCACCGGGACGAACGGGAAGTCGACGACGACGGCCCTGGCCGCGGCTCTCCTGCGCGACGCCGGCCGGGAGGCCGTCGCCTGCGGGAACTTCGGCACGCCGTGGATCCGCTACGCCGCGGACGGTGACTCGCCCGCCGGGGAGCTGCCGCCGCCGAGCCGGGTCTGGGTCGTCGAGCTCTCGTCCTTCCAGCTCGAGGGGCTCCGCCGGTTCGCGCCCGATGTGGCGGTCCACCTGAACCTGACCCCCGACCACCTCGACCGCTACCGTTCCGTCGACGACTACGGCGCCGCCAAGGCCCGGATCTTCGAGAACCAGGGCGAGGCGCAGGTCGCGGTCCTGAACGCCGACGATCCGCTCGTGGCCCGGATCCGGACGCGGGCGAGACGGCTCGCCTTCAGCCGGACCCGCGACCTCCCCCTCGGCGCGTGGCTGAAGGACGGCGTCTTCCTCGCCGACCCCACCGGAAAGGGGCCGCGCGTCTACGCCCGGCGCGAGGACCTGCAGCTCCCGGGCTCGCACAACGCCGAGAACGCCCTCGCCGCCCTCGCCGCGACGATCCCCCTCGGCGTCACCCCCGAGACCGCCGTCCGGACCTTCCGCACCTTCAAGGGGCTTCCTCACCGGACGGCTCTCGTGAGGACCCGCGGTGGCGTCTCCTTCTACAACGACTCGAAGGGGACGAACGTCGACGCGACGCTCAAGAGCCTCGAGGGCTTTCCCGACGGGAGCGTCTTCCTGATCCTCGGCGGGAAGGACAAGGGGGACGACTTTCGCCGCCTCCTTCCGCTCGTCTCGAAGAAGGTGAGGAGGGTCCTCGCCGTCGGCGCCGCAGGCCCCGCCGTGATGCGTGCGCTCGAAGGCGGGGCGCCGTGCGAGGAGACCGGGACGATCGCTCGCGCGGTGGAGGTGGGCGCCGCCGAGGGACGTCCGGGAGACGTCGTCCTCCTGTCGCCCGCCTGCGCCTCTTACGACCAGTTCCGCAACTACGAGCACCGCGGCGAGGTCTTCGAGGGCCTCGTCCTCGCCCTTCCCGAGGCGGGAGGCTGACGTGGCGCGCAAGCTCGCCATCGACCGCCTCCTCTTCGCCCCGGTCGTCGCCCTCGTCGGTCTGGGTCTCCTGATGGTCTACAGCGCCTCGGCGATGCAGATCTACCTCCCCTCGGCGGGCGGCCCGTCGCAGCCCCTCCACTTCGTCATCAAGCAGGGGATCGCCGTCCTCCTCGGAGGGCTCCTGACGATCGGCGCGATGAAGCTCGACTACCGCAAGCTCAACGACCCGCGCCTCGTCGCCGCGGGGCTCTGCCTTCTCTCCCTGGCACTCGTCGTCGTCCTCTTCCGGCCGCCGATCAACGGCACGCGCCGATGGATCAACGTCGGCCTTCTGTCCGTCCAGCCCTCCGAGTTCGCCAAGATCGGCCTCGTCATCGGCATCGCGGCCCTCCTCTCGCGGCGCGAGGGGGAGATGGACGACGTCCGGCGAACGCTCTTTCCGGCGGCGGGCCTCCTGGCGCTGCTCGGCGGCCTCGTCCTCCTCCAGCCCGACTTCGGCACCGCGCTCTCCTTCTTCGCGATCGCCGGGGTGATGCTCTTCTATGCGGGGCTTCGGCTCCGCTGGTTCGCGGCCGGGGCGTTCCTCGCGCTCCCTGCCCTCGTCGCCTACGCCTGGTCGGCGCCGTATCGCAGGGCCCGCATCCTCGCCTTCCTCCACCCCGAGTCGGACCCGCTCGGCACGGGCTACCAGGCGCTCCAGTCGCTCATCGCGGTCGGCACCGGCGGCCTCACGGGCCTCGGCCTCGGCGACGGCAAGCAGAAGCTCTTCTTTCTCCCCTACCCCTACACCGACTTCATCTACGCGATCGTCGGCGAGGAGCTCGGCTTCGTCGGCTGCGCCATCGTCCTCGGTCTCTTCGGGCTGCTCTTCGCCCGCGGCATGCGCGCCGCGGTGAACGCCCCGGACACGTTCGGCCGGCTCCTCGGCGTCGGCCTCGCGGTGATGATCGTCGTCCAGGCTCTCTTCAACATCTCCGTCGTCCTCGCCCTCGTTCCCACCAAGGGGATCCCGCTGCCCTTCCTCTCCTACGGGGGCTCGGCTCTGCTGGCCGACCTGATCGCGGTCGGGATTCTCCTCAACGTCTCGCAGCACGCGCCATGAACTTCCTTCGCGTTCGCCGCGTCCACTTCGTCGGGATCGGGGGGGTCGGGATGTCCGGCCTCGCCGAGATCCTCTCGAGCGTCGGCCTGACCGTCACCGGGTCGGACCTGCGCGAGGGGGAGGAGACCCTCAGGCTCCGGGCCTTCGGCATCCCGGTCTTCGCGGCGGGGCACCGCGCCGAGCACGTGGCCGGGGCCGACGTCGTCGTCTACTCCTCCGCCGTCGCCGAAGAGAATCCCGAGCTCGTCGCGGCGCGGACTGCGGGCGTCCCCGTCATCAAGCGGGCCGAGATGCTCGCCGAGGTGATGCGGGTGAAGACCGGCATCGCGATCTCCGGCTCGCACGGCAAGACGACGACGACCTCGATGTCGGGGTCGATCCTCCAGGCCGCCGGCCTCGACCCGACGATCGTCGTCGGCGGGCGGGTCCGCGCGATGGGGACGAACGCGTGCCTCGGCAAGGGGGAGTACCTCGTCGCGGAGGCCGACGAGTTCGACCGCTCGTTCCTGAAGCTCCGCCCCGTCGTGGCGGTCGTCAACAACATCGACCTCGAGCATCTCGACACCTACCGCGACCTGGACGACCTGAAGGCCTCCTTCACCCAGTTCGCCTCGACCGTTCCCTTCTTCGGCGCGGCGCTCCTCGGCCTCGACGACCCGAACGTCCAGGAAATCCGGCCGGCCCTCGCATCCCGCGTGCGGGTCGCGACGTTCGGCCTGACTCCGCAGGCCGACGTGACCGCCCGCGACCTCTCGCTCGAGCGGAGCGGCTCGCGCTTCACGGTCGTCGCGGACGGCGAGGTGATCGGTCCCGTCGAGGTCTCGCTCCCGGGGCTCCACAACGTGAAGAACGCGCTCGCGGCGATCGCGATCGCCCGCGAGCTCGACGTCCCCTTCGATGCGTGCGTGAAGGCGCTCGCGACGTTCGCGGGCGTGGCCCGCCGCTTCGAGCGGAAAGGCGAGCGGGACGGCGTCCTCGTCGTCGACGACTACGCCCATCACCCGACGGAGGTTTCGGCGACGCTCGGCGCCGCCCGCCAGGCGTATCCGGAGCGGCGCCTCGTCGTCCTCTTCCAGCCGCATCTCTTCACGCGGACGCGGGACCAGGCGGCCGGCTTCGGCGCGGCCCTGCTGGCGGCCGACGCCGTCTACGTCCTCCCCGTCTACCCGTCGCGCGAGGCGCCGATTCCCGGCATCACGTCCCGTCTCGTTTCCGACGCGGCGCGCACGCGCGGCCACAGCAGCGTCGTCGACCTCGACGTGCGCACCGAGGTCGTCCCGCGCCTCCGGGAAGACCTGAAGGAGGGCGATCTCCTCGTGACGATGGGCGCGGGAGACGTCAACCGCCTGGGCGAGGAGCTCCTCGGGACGCGGGAGCCTGCGTGACGGGCCCCTTCTACCGTCCCGGAACGATCCGGTCCCCGCGCCCCTCCCGTCGTCGCGAGACGATCCGTCGTGCCGTTCTCCGGTCTCTCCTCGTCGTCCTGCTCTGCGGGGGCGCCGCGGCGGCCTGGGCGGCCGTCCACCGGCACCCGCGCTTCCTCGTGAGGCGCGTCGTCCTGACCGGCGTCCCCGAGCCGCACCGCAACGAGGTCGAGGCCCTTTCGGACCCCTGGATCGGACGCCCGCTCCTCTCCGTCGACCTGGACGCGGCGATCGCCAGCCTCTCGTCGCGCCCGTGGGTCGCGCGCGTCTCCGCCCGCCGCGCCGTTCCCGACACCATCTCCGTGCAGGTCGAGGCCCGGGTGCCGGTGGCGCTCGCGCGGAGGGGGGACGAGCTCTGGACCGTCGACCAGGACGGCCTCTGGCTCTCGGCGTACGGCGGCGGCGCCGGCGCGCCCCGCTTCGTCGTCCTCGACCCGTCGGGCGCCCCATCGCCGGAGGAAGGGGTGGTCCGCGGCGCCCGGCTCCTCGCCCGCCTGGGCTCGGAGGATCCCGAGCTGCTCGCGCGCATCTCCGAGGTGGAGGTCCTCTCCGTCGGTTTCGCCGTCGTCGACGTCCCGGCCCGCCTGAAGCTCCGCCTCGGCGACGACGCCCTCGCGCCCGGGAGGGCCTTCGCTCGCTGGCGCGCGTTCCTCGCCCTCGCGCCCGAGCTGACTCGTCTCGGCCTCCTCCCGCGGGAGGTCGACCTGCGATTCGAGAACCGCATCGTCCTGAAGGCTCCGGGGACCGAAGGCCCCCGGACCGCGACCTGAGGAAGGAACCTTGCCGAAGACCACCCCGTACCTCGTCAGCCTCGACATCGGCTCCTCGAAGGTCTGCGCGCTCATCGCGGAGACCGGAAGCGAGGGACGCATCGACGTCGTCGGCAAGGGAGTCGCCACCCACAAGGGGACCCGGAAGGGGGCGATCATCGACGTCCCCGCCACCGTGGAGGCGATCAAGCGCGCCACCGAGGAGGCCGAGATCATGGCGGGGGTCCAGATCGAGCGGGCCGTCGTCGGCGTCTCGGGTCCCGTCGTGAGGTCGTTCAACAGCCGGCAGGTCGTGGCCGTCGCGGCGAGGAGCCGCGAGATCTCGCGCGAGGACATCGGTCGCTCGCTCGACGCCGCCCGTTCCTGTCCGATCCCGTCCGACTACGAGATCCTCACCGTCCTGCAGCGGCAGTTCGTCGTGGACGGCCAGGACGGCGTCGCCGATCCGCTCGGGATGGTCGGCAGCCGGCTCGAGGCCGACGTCCACGTCGTCACCGTCCCGGTCGCCACGACGCAGAACCTCCTGAAATGCGTCAACGGCGCGGGCGTCGCGGTGACCGAGATGATCCTCGAGCCGCTCGCGGCGAGCGAGGCGATCCTCACGCCCGACGAGAAGGACCACGGTGTCGTCCTCGCCGACATCGGCGGCGGGACGACGGAGATCGCCGTCTGGCGGCAGGGGGCGCTCGCCCACACCGCCGTCATCCCGATCGGCGGCGACCTCTTCACGAGCGACCTCGCCGTCCTCCTGAAGACCCCCGTTCCCGATGCCGAGCGGCTCAAGAGGAAGTTCGGAGCGGCGATCTCGGGCCTCGTCGCCGCCGACGAGACGATTGACGTCCCGCGCACGGGAGGGCAGGGGGTCCACCCGGTGAGCCGCGCCTACATGGCGGAGATCCTCGAGGCGCGCGCGCGGGAGCTCTTCGAGGTCCTCTGGCGCGAGGCGACGACGGACATCCCCGCGCGGGAGCTTCGTGCCGGCCTCGTTCTGACCGGGGGAGGCGCGCTGCTCGACGGCATGGCCGACGAGGCCGAGCAGGTCCTCGGCGTCCCGGTGCGGATCGGCTCCCCCCGCGGGCTCTCGGGGCTCACCGACATCGTCAACGGGCCGGAGTGGGCCTGCGCGGCGGGACTGCTTCTCGTCGGCCGGGGCCGCGCCGCCGCGCCGAAGACGCGGCTGAAGGACTCGGGCGGCCTTCTCTCGAAACTGAAGAACTCGCTGGGGCGGATGTTCTCCGATTTCGCTCGCCACTACTTTCGGAATCTCGGTTGATGTCTTTTCCTCGAGCTACTGAGATGTTTCAGTTCACCCGGTTCGCCTCGCATACCTATGTATTCAGTATGCGATACCTTTCGGTGGGTTTCCCCATTCGGAAATCTCCGGATCAAAGCTAATTTGCCAGCTCCCCGAAGCTTATCGCAGGCTATCACGTCCTTCGTCGCCTATCATTGCCAAGGCATCCACCACATGCTCTTATTCACTTGACCCTATAACTTTGACGTCTCTTGCGAAACTAAAAGTTGTTTTCAAGGAATGTTTGATTGGTCTTTCACCAATCGCGTTATGCCGTATTCAATTTAACTTGAATAACTCGAATTTCAAACGTGAAGTCTGATATTCATTTTGACGCAATACAATTTGTCACTGCTTTTTGGTACGGTTGTCTTTGCTATGAATATCAGACTTCACGTTTGAAATTCGAGTTATTCAAGTTAAATTGAATACGGCATAACGCGATTGGTGAAAGACCAATCAAACATTCCTTGATAAAACGATGGTGTCTTGCAAAAGAGATCAAAGTTATAGGGTCAAGTGAATAAGAGCATGTGGTGGATGCCTTGGCAATGATAGGCGACGAAGGACGTGATAGCCTGCGATAAGCTTCGGGGAGCTGGCAAATTAGCTTTGATCCGGAGATTTCCGAATGGGGAAACCCAACCGAAAGGTTATCGCATACTGAATACATAGGTATGCGAGGCGAACCGGGTGAACTGAAACATCTCAGTAGCTCGAGGAAAAGACATCAACCAGATTCCGAAAGTAGTGGCGAGCGAAATCGGAGAATCCGCCCCAGCGAGTTCTTCAGTTCAAGAAGAAGGCCGCCCGAGTCCTTCAGCCGCGTCTTCGGCGCGGCGGCGCGGCCCCGGCCGACGAGAACGACCTGCACCGCGCAGCCAGCTCCGGCCCGTTGACCATGTCGGTGAGCCCCGAGGAGCCCGCGGGGGGAGCCGATCCGCACCGGGACGCCGAGGACCTGCTCGGCCTCGTCGGCCATGCCGTCGAGCAGCGCGCCTCCCCCGGTCAGAACGAGGCCGGCACGAAGCTCCCGCGCGGGGATGTCCGTCGTCGCCTCGCGCCAAGGACCTCGAAGAGCTCCCGCGCGCGCCTCGAGGATCTCCGCCATGTAGGCGCGGCTCACCGGGTGGACCCCCTGCCCTCCCGTGCGCGGGACGTCAATCGTCTCGTCGGCGGCGACGAGGCCCGAGATCGCCGCTCCGAACTTCCTCTTGAGCCGCTCGCATCGGGAACGGGGGTCTTCAGGAGGACGGCGAGGTCGCTCGTGAAGAGGTCGCCGCCGATCGGGTGACGGCGGTCTCGGCGAGCGCCCCCTCCGCCAGACGGCGATCTCCGTCGTCCCGCCGCCGATATCGGCAGACCGACACCGTCGTCCTTCTCGTCGGGCGTGAGGATCGCCTCGCTCACCGCGAGCGGCTCGAGGATCATCTCGGTCCCGCGACGCCACGCCGTTGACGCATCAGGAGGGTGCGCGTGGTCGGCGACCGGACGGTACGACGTGAACGTCGGCCTCGAGCCGCTGCCAACCGTCCCAAGCGGTCAGCGACGCCGTCCTCGCCGTCCACGACGAACTGCCGCTGCAGGACGGTGAGGATCTCGTAGTCGGACGGATCGGACAGGAACGGGCGGCGTCGAGCAGCGACCATGTCCTCGCGCGAGATCTCGCGGCTCCTCGCCGCGACGGCCACGACCTGCCGGCTGTTGAACGACCTCACGACGGGACCCGAGACGCCGACGACGGCCCGCTCGATCTGGACCCCCGCCATGATCTCGGCCTCCTCGGTGGCGCGCTTGATCGCCTCCACGGTGGCGGGGACGTCGATGATCGCCCCCTTCCGGGTCCCCTTGTGGGTGGCGACTCCCTTGCCGACGACGTCGATGCGTCCCTCGCTTCCGGTCTCCGCGATGAGCGCGCAGACCTTCGAGGAGCCGATGTCGAGGCTGACGAGGTACGGGGTGGTCTTCGGCAAGGTTCCTTCCTCAGGTCGCGGTCCGGGGGCCTTCGGTCCCCGGAGCCTTCAGGACGATGCGGTTCTCGAATCGCAGGTCGACCTCCCGCGGGAGGAGGCCGAGACGAGTCAGCTCGGGCGCGAGGGCGAGGAACGCGCGCCCACGAGCGAAGGCCCTCCCGGGCGCGAGGGCGTCGTCGCCGAGGCGGAGCTTCAGGCGGGCCGGGACGTCGACGACGGCGAAACCGACGGAGAGGACCTCCACCTCGGAGATGCGCGCGAGCAGCTCGGGATCCTCCGAGCCCAGGCGGGCGAGGAGCCGGGCGCCGCGGACCACCCCTTCCTCCGGCGATGGGGCGCCCGACGGGTCGAGGACGACGAAGCGGGGCGCGCCGGCGCCGCCGCCGTACGCCGAGAGCCAGAGGCCGTCCTGGTCGACGGTCCAGAGCTCGTCCCCCCTCCGCGCGAGCGCCACCGGCACCCGGGCCTCGACCTGCACGGAGATGGTGTCGGGAACGGCGCGGCGGGCGGAGACGCGCGCGACCCACGGGCGCGACGAGAGGCTGGCGATCGCCGCGTCCAGGTCGACGGAGAGGAGCGGGCGTCCGATCCAGGGGTCCGAAAGGGCCTCGACCTCGTTGCGGTGCGGCTCGGGGACGCCGGTCAGGACAACGCGCCTCACGAGGAAGCGCGGGTGCCGGTGGACGGCCGCCCAGGCCGCCGCGGCGCCCCCGCAGAGCAGGACGACGAGGAGAGACCGGAGAACGGCACGACGGATCGTCTCGCGACGACGGGAGGGGCGCGGGGACCGGATCGTTCCGGGACGGTAGAAGAGGGGCCCGTCACGCAGGCTCCCCGCGTCCCGAGGAGCTCCTCGCCCAGGCGGTTGGCGTCTCCCGCGCCCATCGTCACGAGGAGATCGCCCTCCTTCAGGTCTTCCCGGAGGCGCGGGACGACCTCGGTGCGCACGTCAAGGTGCGCAGACGCTGCTGTGGCCGCGCGTGCGCGCCGCGTCGGAAACGAGACGGGACGTGATGCCGGGAATCGGCGCCTCGCGCGACGGGTAGACGGGAGGCATAGACCAGGGCGGCGGGCCGCCGGCGAAGGCCTGCGAACCAGGCCGCCTGGTCCCGCGTCCGCATTGACGATGCGGCTGGAAGAGGACGACGAGGCGCCGCTCCGGATACGCCTGGCGGGCGGCGCCGAGCGTCGCCGAAACCTCCGTCGGGTGATGGGCGTAGTCGTCGACGACGAGGACGCCGTCCCGCTCGCCTTTCCGCTCGAAGCGGCGGGCCACGCCCGCGAACGTCGCGAGCGCCTTCGCGCGCGTCGAAGGGGACGTCGAGCTCGCGGGCGATCGCGATCGCCGCGAGCGCGTTCTTCACGTTGTGGAGCCCGGGAGCGAGACCTCGACGGGACCGATCACCTCGCCGTCCGCGACGACCGTGAAGCGCGAGCCGCTCCGCTCGAGCGAGAGGTCGCGGGCGGTCACGTCGGCCTGCGGAGTCAGGCCGAACGTCGCGACCCGCACGCGGGATGCGAGGGCCGGCCGGATTTCCTGGACGTTCGGGTCGTCGAGGCCGAGGAGCGCCGCGCCGAAGAAGGGAACGGTCGAGGCGAACTGGGTGAAGGAGGCCTTCAGGTCGTCCAGGTCGCGGTAGGTGTCGAGATGCTCGAGGTCGATGTTGTTGACGACCGCCACGACGGGGCGGAGCTTCAGGAACGAGCGGTCGAACTCGTCGGCCTCCGCGACGAGGTACTCCCCCTTGCCGAGGCACGCGTTCGTCCCCATCGCGCGGACCCGCCCGCCGACGACGATCGTCGGGTCGAGGCCGGCGGCCTGGAGGATCGACCCCGACATCGAGGTCGTCGTCGTCTTGCCGTGCGAGCCGGAGATCGCGATGCCGGTCTTCACCCGCATCACCTCGGCGAGCATCTCGGCCCGCTTGATGACGGGGACGCCCGCAGTCCGCGCCGCGACGAGCTCGGGATTCTCTTCGGCGACGGCGGAGGAGTAGACGAGCGACGTCGGCCCCGGCCACGTGCTCGGCGCGGTGCCCCGCCGCGAAGACCGGGATGCCGAAGGCCCGGAGCCTGAGGGTCTCCTCCCCCTCGCGCAGGTCCGACCCGGTGACGGTCAGCCGACGCTTAAGCACTCTCGGCGAGGCCGGACATCCCGACCCCCCGATCCCGACGAAGTGGACGCGGCGAACGCGAAGGAAGTCATGGCGCGTGCGCGAGACGTTGAGGAGAATCCCGACCGCGATCAGGTCGGCCAGCAGAGCCGAGCCCCCGTAGGAAAACAGGGCAGCGGGATCCCCTTGGTGGGAACGAGGGCGAGGACGACGGAGATGTTGAAGAGAGCCTGGACGACGATCATCACCGCGAGGCCGACGCCGAGGAGCCGGCCGCAGCCACGAAGTAGAGCTGCAGCGGATGTACGGGAAGAGAAGCCGAAGCCTCAGATTCGACCCAGTTGTGCGAGTATTGGTACCAAAACGCCCACGTTCCACGCGGAAATCTCGTAGCCCACGGCACATCGGAGACTGCGCCGAAACAGCAGCCGTTCAGCAGGCAACCCAGCCTGATGAAAACAAGCGCGACCGCGGATACCACTGCTTCCGTATCTCCCGAACTCGCGCCATCGCAGACCTAGCGAGCCACAAACCACAGGCAAGGCGATCAGGACGGCGAGGATACCGCCAGGAATACGGAAGCCGTGGAGCGAACCTCTGGACCTCGTGAGGCACGTAGTCCGAAAGGG
>CAVOJA010000031.1:0-18023 GCA_963696015.1 uncultured Holophagales bacterium | reverse complement strand
GCCCGGGGCGGACGAGGATCTCCTGCGCCGGGCGTACATCTTCTCGGCCCAGGCCCACCGGCACCAGCTCCGCTCCTCGGGGGAGCCGTACCTCGTTCACCCCATCGGGGTGGCGATGCTCCTGGCCGAGCTGAAGCTCGACGAGGTCTCCGTGGCCACGGGCCTCCTTCACGACGTCCTCGAAGACACCAAGACGACGAAGGAGGAGCTCGCCGCCCTCTTCGGCCAGGAGGTCGCCGACGTCGTCGACGGCGTCACGAAGATCGGCCGGTACGCCTACACGTCGAAGGAGGCTCAGCAGGCGGAGACGTTCCGGAAGATGCTCCTCGCGATGACGGGCGACCTCCGGGTCATCCTCGTCAAGCTGGCCGACCGCCTGCACAACATGCGGACGCTCGGTCACCTGCGGGAGGAGAAGCGGCGCGCCATCGCGGCCGAGACGATGGAGATCTACGCGCCCCTGGCGAACCGGCTGGGGATGGGACGGATCAAAGGGGAGCTGGAGGATCTTTCCTTCCAGCATCTCCACCCGGACGAGTTCGCGGCCCTCTCGGGCGCGGTGGACGAGCGGATGAAGGCCTCGGGGGCCGCCATCGAGGGGCTCCGGAGCGATATTTCAGGAAAGCTGGCCGAGGCGGGAATCCCGGCCGAGGTGAGCGGTCGGGTGAAGCGACTCTGGTCGATTCGCCAGAAGCTCGTCCGCCAGTCCATTCCGCTCGAACAGCTCTACGACGTCCTCGCCTTCCGCGTCCTCGTCGACTCGCTGCGCGACTGCTACAGCGCCCTCGGCATCGTCCACCAGGCCTGGCGGCCGGTCCCCGGCCGGATCAAGGACTACATCGCGATGCCGAAGCAGAACCTCTACCAGTCCCTCCACACCACGGTGATCCCGGAGGGCGAGCCCCCGTTCGAGATCCAGATCCGGACGCGCGAGATGGACCTCTTCGCCGAGCAGGGGATCGCGGCCCACTGGAAGTACAAGGAAGGGCGCGGGAGCCGCCGCGTCGACGAGCAGGGGATCGCGGCGATCCGGCAGATCCTCGAGACGACCCGGGACATCGCGAACCCCCGCGAGTTTCTTTCGTCGCTCAAGATGGACCTCTACGCCGACGAGGTCTACACCTTCACGCCGAAGGGTGCGGTCTACTCCTTCCCGCGCGGAGCCTCGCCGATCGACTTCGCCTACAGGATCCACACCGACGTGGGCCATCGCTGCTCGGGCGCACGGGTGAACGGCCGGCTCGTGCCGCTGCGGACGCAGCTCGTCAACGGCGATATCGTCGAGATCCTCACGGCGGCGGCTCCCCAGCCCTCGCGCGACTGGCTCGCTTTCGTCGTGACGTCCCGGGCGCGGAACAAGATCCGGGCTTTTCTCCAGACGAAGGAGAAGCAGAAGTCGATCGAGATCGGGCGGCGGTTCCTCGAAAAGGAGCTCAAGAAGGTCAAGCGCTCGTTCGGGAAGCTCGCCGACGCCGGAGCCTTCGACGCCGTCCTGCCGGACCTGGGCGTGGCGCGCGTCGACGACCTCCTCGCCGAGATCGGCTACGGGAAGATCCCTCCCCGCGCCGTCGTTCAGAAGCTCTTCCCGCAGCTGGAGCCGTCCGCGGAGAAGGCCGGCTCCTCCCGCGCCGACGCGTTGAAGAAGGCCGTCCGGAAGATCCTCCCGATCGGCGGGGCCGGGATCCTCGTGAGGGGGGAGAACGACCTCCTCGCGACCCTGGCGAAGTGCTGCCGGCCTGTCCCGGGAGAGGAGATCGTCGGCTACGTGACCCGCGGACGCGGCGTGTCCGTCCATTCCGCGGCCTGTCCGAACGTCCGCAACCTCCTCTTCGACCCGAGCCGCGAGATCGAAGTGGACTGGCACGTCGGCAAAGGCGTCTCTTTCACGGTCGATTTCGAGGTCCAGGTCGAGGACCGGCCGGGAATCCTGGCCAGGATCACTCAGGTCATCTCGGACGCCGGGTCGAACATCGAGTCGATCGAGGCTCGGACGAGCCCGGGCAAGACCGCCGTCATCGAGGGAAGCGTCACGACCCCGGATCGAAGACACCTCGACCGGCTCTTCATCGCGATCCAGTCCGTCTCCGGAGTCGCCAGCGTGAGACGGAAGTTCAACGTCTCCCGGCTCGGCCCCCGCTGAGCAGGGGCCGGTGCGACGCGTGAGCTTCAGGCCCCGGTCGAGGGCGGGAGCGTCAGCGTACGACCTTCGTGACCTTGTCCGACCGAAGGCATCGGGTGCAGACCGTGACCCGCTTCGAGCCGCCGGGCACCGCTGCGCGGACCTTCCGGAGATTGGGGCGGAATTGGCGGTTCGTGATGTTGTTGGCGTGGCTGACCCGGTGTCCGGCGACCGGGGACTTTCCGCAGATCTCACACATCTGGGGCATTGGGCGGCTCCCTCTGATTCCTGAACGCGATTTCCGGAGGCTTCCTTCTCCGTTCCATAAATGCGGAGCCGGGCCGACGCCGGGACTGTGACTTATAGCGCCCCGCGGATTCCCTGTCCAGTGGCCAGTTGGGATCTCCGAGTCCTTGACAGTCTTGGTGGACCCGCGCAACATACCCGGCACAAAGGCTTTACTCAGCTCGTGCCAAGGCGTCGCGTCGGTTCCGGAACGTAGAGGGAGGGAGACCGCACCGTGTTGTTCCGCAAGGCCAAGAACCTCGTCGGTCTCGACATCGGCTCGTCTGCCGTCAAGCTGGTCGAGCTCAAGGCGGGCAAAGAGGGAAAGTTCCAGCTCGTCAAGGCAGGGCTCGAGAACCTCTCTCCCGAGGCGATCGTCGATGGCGCGATCATGGATTCCTCGCTCGTCGTCGAGACCATCTCCCGCCTTCTCGCGTCGACGGGGGTCAAGAACTCGAACGTCGCCGTCTCCGTTTCGGGCCACTCGGTCATCGTCAAGAAGATCCAGCTCCCGACGATGCCCGAAGAGGAGCTCTCCGAGTCGATACGGTGGGAGGCGGAGCAGTACGTCCCGTTCGACATCAACGACGTCTACCTCGACTACGTCGTCCTCGATCCGGGTGCTCCGGGGGAGACGATGGGGGTCCTCCTCGTCGCGGCGAAGAAGGAGAAGGTCGACGATTACAAGAACGTCGTGACCCAGGCCGGACGGACTCCCGGCCTCGTCGACGTCGACGTCTTCGCCCTCCAGAACTGTTACGAGGTCAACTATGGCCTCGATCCGACCCGGGTCGTGGCACTCCTGAACATCGGCGCCTCCGTGATGAACGTCAACATCCTCGCGAGCGGCCAGACCGTTTTCTGGCGCGACATCACGTTCGGCGGCAACCAGTTCACGGATGCTCTCCAGAAATCCTTCTCTCTCAACTTCGAACAGGCCGAGGCCCTCAAGAAAGGGGAACCGGTCGGGGGGCAGTCCGGCCAGAGCATACAGCCGGTCCTCACCGGAGTCTGCGAGGACGTAGCCGGAGAGCTGCAGAAAACGATCGATTTCTTCCACGCCACCTCCGGCTCGGACAAGGTCGACACGATCATCCTGTCCGGCGGTGGGTCGCGGGTGACGCAGCTCGACGAGGTGCTGAAGGAGAAGTTCGGCCTTCCCGTCGAGATCATGAACCCCTTCCGCTCCGTCACTGCCGACGACCGGGTCGTCGATTCCGCGTGGCTGTCGGAGAACGGTCCGTCGCTCGCGATCGGCGTCGGGCTCGCCGTGCGAAAGCTCGGCGAGTGACGGAGGAGGCCAAATGATCAAGATCAACCTCCTCTCCGAGGCCAAGCCCGCAAAAAAGAAGCGGGGCGTCTCCGCTCTCGGCGGAGCCGGCCGGCTGAACCTGTTCCTGATCATCGGCGGACTCCTGCTCGGGCTCCTCGTCGTCGGCGTCCAGTGGTGGGTCGAGTCCTCGCGTCTCAAGGAGCAGGAAGAGAAGAACCGCCTCGCGCAGCAGGAAGTCACCCGCCTCGAGGCGGTGCTGAAGGAAGTGGCCGACTTCGAGGACAAGAAGGCCAAGCTCCAGAAGAAGGTCGACCTCATCAACTCCCTGAAGGCGAGCCAGCGCGGTCCGGTGCGCCTGATGGACGAGGTCTCCAATGCCCTGCCGGACCTCCTCTGGCTCGATCGGATGGAGCTCAATGGCAACCAGATCTCCATCGACGGCAAGGCGCTGAATCCGCCCGCCGTCGCGAATTTCTTCACGAATCTCAAGCTGGTCCAGGCTTTCCAGGAGCCCAAGCTGACCATTCTCTCCGCCGTCAGCGCCGGATCGGCGAACCTCTACAACTACAAGCTGACGTTCGTCTTCGCGGACCTCGACCGGACCCAGTTCGAAACCGCGGGAGCTCCGGCCGGCGGTCCCGCCAACCCGGCGCCCGCCGCGCCCGCCGCGCCTGTCGCGGGGAACTGAAGGGGTAGGACGTGGCGATCGAACTCAAACAGCTCGAAGACAAGCCCTGGTACTACGGCCTCCTGATCGGTGTCGCGTTTGCCGGCGGTCTGTGGGCCGTGGCGAACTGGCAATACCCGAGCTTCACCGAGATGCAGCGCAGGCTCGCCGGACTCAAGGCAGAGTACGGGCAGCTGCAGGAGAAGATCGAACGCGGCCGGGTCGCCGAGCGGCGCCTCCCGCAGCTGCGCGAAGAGGTCCGGCGGATCGAGCTCGACCTGAACCGGCTCCTCGAAATCCTCCCGACGAAACGAAACACGGAAGAGCTCATCAAGAAGATCGAGGCCCTGACGCGCCAGGGAGACTTCTTCCTCAAGAGCTTCTCGCCCAAGGAATACGTCAACAAAGACTTCTACGCGGAGTGGCCGATCGAGATCGGGCTCGACGGCACCTACCACAACCTCGCGCTCTTCTTCGACAAGATGGCGCGCTTCTCGCGGATCATCAACGTCGAGTCGCTCGTCATGGAGGGCTATCCCGACGCCAAGCTCGGCCGGACTCTCTCGGCGACGTTCGTCCTGAAGACGTTCATATACCTGGGCGACCAGGTGGCGGCGCCGGCAGGCGGACCGGGAGGTCCTCCGGCCGCAGCGCCTGTCGGGCCGATTCCGTCCGGAGCGAATCGCGGAGGAGGCGTTTGATGAAGAGCGCGCATCTCGTGAAGTCCCTGACAGGCTTCGCACTCTTCGTTGGCCTCCTCGCTCCGCAGGCCGAGGGGCAGGTCCCTGCTGCGGCACCCGCACCGCCTCCGGTGGAAACCGGGATCGCGGTTCCGGTGCCCGGCGAGCAGGACATGTCGACGCCCGCCTACGCGTACGAGGTCCGTGGGCGCAGGGATCCATTTCGGTCGCTTCTCCTGAGGACCCAGGACGACAAGGATCGGCAGAGGCCGCCCGGGGTTGCCGGGATGCTCGTGGAAGAGCTGGAACTTCAGGGGACCATCCGGACCCGACAGGGCTGGATAGCGATGATGAGGGGTGGGGACAACCGCTCCTACCTGCTCCGGAAGGGGACGATGGTGTTCGACGGCGAGGTCATGGAAATCGGCCCGACGGAAGTCGTCTTCCGGCAGAACGTCAACGACCCGACGAGCCCGAAGCCCTTTCGGGACGTCGTCAAGGCGCTGGCTCTTCAGGCGAAGCCGTGAGCGAAGGAAGATCGATGAGGAAGACCAACCGCCTCGAACCCCGGCAGAGCTTGGGCACCTCGAACCTCGCGTGGGGAGGAACCATGTTTCAAACTGGAAGGTTCTCGGTACCCGGGCTGGCGGGGATCCTCGTCGCGGCCCTCGTGGCCGCGGGCTGCTCCTCACACGCCGGCCCCGCTTTCAACGCGGAGCCCGTAGCGTCGGCAGCAGGTGCCTCGGCGCCGGTCGTCCTGACGGGAGCCTCGCTCCTGATCGACGGCGACGCTCGCAGCCTCCTGCTGTCCGCCGAGGGGCCTCTGCAGCCGATGGTATACGCCCGCGAGGGGTCCAGGACCCTCGTGGTGGACCTGCCCGGCACCGTGGCAAGTCCTGGCCTCGAGCCCCCGCGAGCCGACGGCAAGCTCCTGACGCACCTCGACATGAGGTCGTTCACCGAGCTTGGCCGGCCGCAGATCCGATTCGAGCTGACGGGCCGGGGCGCGCTGGACGCGAAGATCTCAGGGGACCCGGCCTCGCGCGCCATGACGGTGGCCCTGATCCCCCGAATCGACGAACCGGTCGTCGCCCAGGCCGTTTCGGCGGGCGACACGCCGTCGAGTGCTGCCGAATCGCTCCCGGAACCGTCGCCGGTCGAGCGGGTCTCACCCGTCCCGGTCGTCGCTTCGGCGGCCGGTCACTCCGAACCGGTCGTCGTGGCCCAGCACGCGGCGGTGGGCAGGCCAGCCACGCGGCTGGCGCGAGTCGACGCCCGAGGAGCGGACGGTGCCCTCTCGGTCAAGCTGGAAGGTGACGGAGAGCTTTCGTACGAGGCCTTCACGCTGTCGAACCCGCCGCGCTTCGTCCTCGACCTGAGCGGCGTGCAGAACGCCTCCAGGTTCCGGGCGCAGGACGTCGATTCCGGAGGCGTGACCCGCGTGCGGGTCTCGCAGTTCCGGACCGAGCCGACCGCCGTGACGCGGGTCGTCTTCGACCTCGCCGAAGAGTCGCTCCCCACACTTCGGCAGAGCGCCTCGGGGATTCAGGTCTCCTTCGCCGGCAGGATCGAAGCGTCTGCTTCTTCGGTCCAGGTCGCGTCGGCGACTCCCGCTCCGATCGCACCGATTCCCGCCGCTCCCGCTGCCGGTTCCTATGAGGCTCACGAGGCCGACGACGCGGACCAGCCGGTCGTGGAGGCTCCGAAGCCGGAGGCAGTAGCCGAGGCACGGACCGTGGTCGTCGTCCAGACCCCGACGGTGACCCCCGAAGCGGTCACGGCCCCGATGCCCGTCGCGGTGGCCGCGCCTTCAATCCCGGTAGAACCCGAGCGCCCGGCGGAGCCTTTCGCCGTGGCCCATGAGATCGACCGGGCACCCGTCGCACCTCCCGAACCCGAGGCACCTGCGGTGTCAGCGGCACTGCCGGTCGCGGTCCCCGCGGGCCCTGAGCGCGCGCGGCTCCCCGAGGCCGTGACCGTCGCCTCGCCCGAGATCGCCGTGGTCGCGCCCGCCTCGCCCGCCCATACCACGAGGAAACGGGTTGCCGCCGAGGACACCGCTCTTCTCGAAGCGGCGGAGACGCTCGCGGTGCAGCAGGAAAGGGACGGGCAGCCGAGGGACATCTCGAACCCGTTCGAGTCCCGGGCGATCGGCCAGACCGAGCGGCAGTACACCGGCGAGCCGCTCACGCTGAACCTCAAGGACGCCGACATCAAGGACACTCTCCAGAAGTTCAGCGAGCTGACGAACCTCAACATCGTGCTCGACCCGGATGTCCGCGGGACCGTGACGGTCTCGCTCACGGACATCCCCTGGGACCAGGCCCTCGAGCTCATCCTGAAGATCAACGGCCTCGGGTACGTTCTCGAGGGCAACGTGATGCGGATCGCCGGGACGCAGAAGCTGGCGTCGGAAGAGACGGGCCGGCAATCGCTCCTCAAGGCCCAGGAGAACAACCGTCCGACGAAGACGGTCATTCAGAAGCTCTCGTACGCCACGGCGGACGCAGCCGCCGCGACGGCGAAGAAGGTGATGTCGGCGCGGGGAGACATCTTCGTGGACTCGCGCTCGAACCTCCTCATCATCCGTGAGCTTCCGGAGTACCTCCCGACGGTTCTCGACCTCATCAAGAGCCTCGACACCGCGGTGCCGCAGGTCATGATCGAAGCGCGGATCGTGGAAGCGACCCGGACGTTCAGCAGGAGGCTCGGGATTTCCTGGGGCTTCAACGCGATAGCCGACCAGACGACGGGAAACACGACCGGACTGGTCTTCCCGAACAATGGCTCGATTACAGGGACCGTCTCCCTGCCGAACGGCAACGAGATCCTGCGGGCGTCCGTAGGAAACGTCCTCGACACGTTCCGCCTCGACATGGCCCTGAGCGCTGCCGAGGCCCGCGGGCTCGTGAAGATCGTCTCTTCACCGAAGATCCTGACACAGACGAACAAGGCGGCTTCGGTCCAGTCCGGCTTCCAGATCCCGGTCCAGACGACCGTCAACAACACTACGACGGTCCTCTACATCGACGCCACCCTCCGGCTCGACGTGACACCGCAGATCACCGCGGAAGGAACGGTCATCCTCGACATCAAGATCCAGCGACGAGAACCGGCTCCGGGTACGAACGTGACCGGCGGCCAGAACGTCCCGCTCATCACCCGGGACGCCACGACCACCCTGATGGTGCGCGACGGCGGGACCGGGATGATCGCCGGTATCTTCAAGCTGACGGCCAACGACGGACAGAGCATGATTCCCGGGCTCTGGAAGATCCCGCTTCTCGGGGGCCTCTTCCGGAACAAAACGACGTCCGAGGAAACGGATGAGCTCATGATCTTCATCACGCCGCGCATCATGAAGACGCTCTGAGGCCGGGACACGGAGCCGAAGATGAAGAACCGAACCCCACTTGCCGCCACCCTCCTCGCAGGAGTCCTCGCCGTGACCGGCTGCTCGTCCAACTCCCAAGGGGATGATGCCTCGCCCGTCTTCCTCTCCGTCGGGTACTCGCTGCTGCCGGAGTCCTGGAACGTCGGTAGCGGGGCGCCGCTGCAGCTGGATACGACGGATCTCCGATCTGTACTCAAGAACCCCGGCGCCGGCTCTTCGAGCTTTCTCGACACGCGCCTCGACGACTACATCGTCGAGTGGAAGCGGATCGACGGCGGGACGAAGGTGCCCGATCCGGAGACCTTCGCAGGGAACGTCCTGATCCCGGCTGGTGGCACCTCCACCCTCTCGAACTACCCCTACATGTCCCGTACGGCCCTCATTCGTGCGCCGCTCGATCAGCTTCTCCCTTTCAACGGCGGGATAGATCGAGAGACCGGCCGGAACGAGATTCGTTGCCAGGCGACGGTGACCTATCGTGGACGGACGCTCTCCGGCCAGCCCGTCCGGGGCGTCGGCAACTTCGGCATGACATTCCTCTACAGCGCTGCGACGCAGGCCGTCGTCGGCCGGGTGAACTGAGGACCGCATGACGCAGGTGCGTGGAATCTCCGAGGTGAAAGCGATGCGCCGAACCCTCCAGCCCCTCCTCGCTGTCGCGGGACTCTCCGTCCTCCTCACCGCGTGCGGGGGTGAGTCCCCGACGTCGCCCAAGCCGCCCAGCGACGGCGGCAACGGCAGCGGCGCGTGCACCGTCACGGTCGCTCTGGACGCCACTTCGGTGACGCCCATGGCCGGGACAGCGATCATCGTCCGCGCCACGGTGAGAAAGGGCGGCTCGCTCGTCCCCGACGGGACCTCCGTTCTCTTCACGACCGACTTCGGCTTCTTTCTCGAGACGGGGCTGTCCAGCGTCTCGAAGGTCACGCAGAACGGGTTCGCCGACGTGACTCTCGGAGCGACCTCTTCGGGTCTTTCCAAGCTCAAGGCGACGTTCGAATGCGGCTCAGCCGAAAAGTCCGTCCAGTACCAGCCCGTCCCTTCGAACGGGCCGTTCATCTCGTCGATGGACCCGACGTCCGGAAGCTGCGCAGGCGGCAGCGTCGTGACGATCAACGGTGGGCGCTTCGGCACCAGCCTGGAGGGCATCCAGGTCCTCTTCGGGGGGCAGCCGGCTTCGGTCCAGTCGGTGACGGATACGAAGCTCACCGTCCTGACCCCGGCGCGGACCCTGGCGAACCCGCAGGTCCCCGAGGCCGTCGACGTCACAGTCCGGTTCTTCGTGAACGACATCCCGACCGGATTGGTGACCGCCACCAAGGCGTTCACCTACTACTGTGTCGACCCGAACCGGCGGATGACGGTGATCGCAATCGCTCCGAACTCCGGGCCGCCGGACGGCGGCCAGCAGGTGGTGATCACCGGGACGAATCTCCTCCCGAGCGCAACGAGCTCGGCAGCGACGACCCGAGTCACCTTCGGTGGCGCGTCCGCCTCCGTCGTTTCGGTCACCGACACCACGATCACGGTTCTCACCCCGCGCCACATCCTGGCCAACCCGGCTGTCCCGGAAACCGTGGATGTGTCGGTGCTCGTCGACCTCGGGCTCGTGTCGCAGCAGGCCGGTCTTCTGGCGCAGGCCTACACCTACAGGTCCGGAGGAGGAGCGGGGTCGTGTGTCGGCGTGCCGGGGCTGTTCATCGCCACGGTCCAGCCGGAGAACCCCGCTAACACGGGGAGCCCGGACGGTGGAGACATCGTCGTGATCTCCGGTGGCGGCTATACCGCAGGCGGCTCGAGCACCACCCTCGAGCGGACCAACGTCTTCTTCGGCGGAAACCAGGGCGTGACCCTCAGCGTGTCGGACAACTCGATCCGGGTTTCGACGCCCCGCCGCACTCTCACGAGCCCGGACCGGCCAGAAACCGTCGCCGTCAAGGTCATCGTCGATGCCGGCGGGCCGGCCGAGGCCTGCGTCGAGTCGGCGGGAGCGTACACGTACTACCCCGGCGGATATCTCGAGCCGGTCATCACCTCGATCTCTCCCTCGACGGGCCCGAACGACGCTTCGACGAGGGTCACGATCTTCGGGAGGAACTTCGCTCTCCCGATGCAGGTGTTCGTCGGCGGCGTCGAGGCCGCGGTCGTCGAGATCCGGGCCAGCCAGATCATCTTCCTCACGCCACAGGCGACCGGTCCGAACAGCTCTCTCGCGGGACAGACCGTCGACGTGGTGGTCCGGAATCCCTACACCGGCAAGGACACGATCAGTCCGGTCCAGTTCCGCTACTACGCCTGCCCGACGATCAACACCGTGGTTCCTCTGACCGCGCCGTGGAATCAGTCGACCGTCGTCACGATCACAGGCCAGGCGTTCGAGGAACCGGTCGAAGTCACGTACGAGGCCGCCGGCATCCTGTTCCGGCCGACGGTCACGTCGGTTTCGTCCTCCCTCATCACCGTCGTGATGCCGGCCATCGACCCGGGCCTGGGAGGTGCAGGAGCCTGCGCAAACGTGGTCGGGCAGTTCAAGGTCCGCTTCCCGTCCATTGCCTGCCCGGAGCCGGCGGGCGCTACGAGCACGTTCACCTACAACGTCAACCCCATGACGGCCATCGGCGCGTCGCCGACGCAGCTGAACCAGGCCGGTGGGCCGGCCGGCACGGATATCGCGGGGCTGCCGGCGACCATCACCGTCGTAGGAACCAACTTCCTCGATCCCATGACGGTCCAGGTCTATGGCGGCAACGGCGCCGCAATCCCGGTCAACAACGCGATCGTCGCTAACTCCTCACAGCTCACCTTTACGGCGCCGGCGATGCTGGACAGCTATCTCAACACCCAGCCCTGCGTTCCACCGGGCGGGAGCGTCGTCAGCGGCATCAAGTATGTCCCGACCTCCTTCGGCATCCGCCTGCGGAACTCGCGCACAGGCTGCACGGTGGACCTGCCGAACGTCCTGATCTACAACCCCAGCCCGGCAAACACGGTCTGCCGTGCGCCGATCACGTTCACCGGGGTCGCGATACCGACGGCCACTCTCTGCTCCCCCTACGGTCAGGTGGTGTTCACCGCCGCGGGTGGTACCGCGCCCTACAACATCGCCGTAGGCGGCCTGCCCACTGGCGTTTCCTACACCGCGACTGCCAGTGGAACCGTGACGATCTCGGGGACCCCCGCGCTGGCGATCTCCGGAGCGGGCACGGCGTCGCAGACCTTCGGCGTCACGATCAACGCCACCGATGCGTCCACGCCGACGAGCACCGGCTCGACGAGCTACACGCTCGTCCTCAACGACTCGAACGCGCCGTTCCTGGTCTCGGCCGTGGCGACGACGCTCGATGCGAGCCTGGTGGGTGCGGTGAGCACGACCGTCAGCGCTTCGAAGCCGGGTTTCGGAGCTCTCACCTACTCGGCGACGGTTCCGTCGCCGGCTCTCCCGCCCGAAGTGACGTTCAGCTTCGCTGGCGGCACGGCGACTCTCAACCGGACAGCTGCGGGCGCTACGGGCACATCGACGGTTGACGTGACCGTGGCGGACGTGGGATGTGGTGGAACTCGCCACGAGGGCACGGTCACCCTGACTCTCAACTACTAGGCTCGACCCAGTTTCTAATCGGCCCGGGCCGCCCTGTGGGGCGGCCCGACCTTTTTCCTCCGCGGCCTTTGCCGTACACTGATCGGTACACATGGGACTTTTCAGTCGCACACTGTCCCGCCTGGAGGAGCTCAAGAAGGCTCTCACCCGGGATCCGGCCTCGCGCCAGTTCCTGGCGCTGGCGGACGAGTACCGAAAGCAGGGGCAGACGCGCGAGGCGATCGGCGTCCTCGAACGCGGTCTTGCACAGGACCCTTCGGCGGTCGCCGGACACGTGGCACTGGGGCGCCTCTTTCAGCAGGGTGGGCGCCTCGACGAAGCGCTGGCTTCGTTCCACGCGGCGCTGAAGCTCGACCCGCAGAATCTCGTGGCGCTGCGTCAGACGGCCGACGTGCACCTTTCGCGAGGGGACACCGTCGAGGCAATCAAGAAGCTGAAGCTCTTCCGTGGCCTGAGCCCGGGTGATCGGGAAGTGAACGAGCTCATCCGTCAGCTGGACGGCGAGCTGGCGGCTGCTGCTGCCCCGCGGCCCACGCTCCGGGCGGACAGGGAGGCTCCCCCTCCGCCGGCTCCGGAGCTCCGAACCGGAGGGATTCCCGTCCAGCGGGCTCGACCGGCCGCGACTGCGCCTGTTGCCAGGGACATTGCGCCTTCGGCCCTCCCCGCGGTTCCACCCCTGCCCGTGGTGCTCGAAGCACCGGACGTGGATCCTTCGCCTGCATCGGAGCTTCATGACTGGCTGGAGACGCCGCCCGAACGACCCGCGCCTTCGACGCCACTGCTGCCCCTCGTCGCACCAGCGACCGAGCCGACAGGCTTCGAAGGCGCGGAGTCGTCCCCTGCAGAGTCCGAGGAGTCCGTCGAGTCTGCTCGGCCTGGATCCGACGACCTCACCAGTGCTTCCGCCTTCGGCGCCGAACCTCCCGGCGTTCCAGCCGTCACCGAAACGCTCGCGACCCTGCTCCGCGCACAAGGGCATCTCGGAGAGGCCCACGTGGCCTACCAGGAACTTGCCCGCACGGAAGCCGATCCTGAACGTGCCCGGAGGCTCCTCGACGTCGTGGAGGAGATTTCCGCTGTTCGCGCCGGGACGGTCCGCGGTCGACTCGAGGCATGGGTTGAGCCGTTCTCGAGAACCATCGGCCGGCGGGACGTGGACCTCTCTGTGGCCGTCGAGGAGGTCGTGGGACGGCTCGGCCCTTCGGCAGCCGTCGTCACGGATTTCGAGGGAGTTCCGGTCGTCGATGCCGGACCACGATCCGAAGCAGAAGCAATGGAGAACCTCTCGGCCGAATTGACTGCATTCTGGAAGAACGTGCGCCGCAGTCGTGCGGAAATCGGCGAAGGGGCGCTCGACAGCTTCGTCCTTTCCGGCTCGGCCGGGTCGGTTGCCGTCAAGGCCATCACTCCGGCCTATGCGCTGCTGCTGAAAGCCGGACCCGGGGTCCCAATCGGTCGCCTCCGTTTCGAGGCGGTCCGCGCCGCAGGGAAGCTCCGCCCAGCTCTCGTCTGACCGGGGGTCTTCCTCCCGAGAGAAGACGAGAGAAGACGAGAGAAGACGAGAGAGAAGCCCAGAGAGAAGGAAATGAACGTCAAGGAAATCAGGGAACTCGCAGACCTCGTGGCGCGCCGTGGTCTTGCCAGCCTCGAGCTGGAGGAGGGCGGCTTTCGTCTTCGCATCGAAGGCCCGCACCCCGTCCCTCATCAGGCGGGCCCAGCGCGCGGCTCGACGTATCCGGCCGTGCCCGTTTCGTGGGAGGAAAAGAGCTCCATCCCTGAGTCCGCCTCGCCCGGCGGCGTCCTGGCCGCGCCTCCTCCGGCGGTCGACTCGGGGCTCCACCTCGTCACCTCTCCGATCGTGGGGACCTTCTATCGATCCCCGAACCCCGACGCAGAGTCGTTCGTGTCGGTCGGAGACTCCGTCGAGAAGGGCGCTACGCTCTGCATCGTCGAAGCGATGAAGCTGATGAACGAGATCGAGGCCGACGCGGCGGGGACGATCGTCGAGATCTTCCCGAAGAACGGCCAGCCGGTCGAGTTCGGCGAGAAGCTCTTCGCGATCCGGCCGGCCTGATGTTTCGCAAGGTCCTCGTCGCGAACCGCGGGGAGATCGCCCTCCGGATCATCGCGGCTTGCAAGGAGCTCGGGATCGCGACGGTTGCCGTCCACTCGACGGTCGACCGGTCGGCGCTCCACGTGGAGGCGGCCGACGAATCGGTCTGCATCGGGCCGGCTTCGCCCTCGGGTTCCTACCTGAACGTCACCTCGATCTTGGCGGCCGCGGAGATCACGGGCGCCGATGCGGTCCACCCGGGATACGGCTTCCTGGCCGAGAACGCCCACTTCGCCGAGATTCTCGGAGAGGTCGGCCTGACCTGGATCGGGCCCTCTCCCGAGGCGATCCGGAAGATGGGCGACAAGTCGGTCGCGAGGGACACGGCGAAGAAGGCGGGCGTCCCGACCGTCCCCGGCAGCCCGGGTGCGGTCGAGTCGGCGGACGACGCGCTGAAGATCGCCGACCGGATCGGCTACCCGGTCCTGCTCAAGGCGATCGCCGGCGGTGGCGGACGCGGGATGCGGGTCGCACGGAACGGCAAGGAGCTCGCCGCGGCGTTCGGGCTCGCTTCGAACGAGGCCGAACGTGCGTTCTCCAACGGTGCCCTCTACATCGAGAAGTACCTCGCCGAGCCCCGGCACGTCGAGGTTCAGGTCTTCGGTGACCGCCTCGGGAAGATCGTCCACCTCGGCGAGCGCGAGTGCTCGCTGCAGAGGCGTCACCAGAAGATTCTCGAGGAGTCCCCGTCGCCCGCCGTTTCGGCGGAACTCCGCGAGCGGATGGGGGCTGCGGCGATCGCCGCAGCCCGTGCCGTCGACTACGTCGGGGCGGGGACCGTCGAGTTCCTTCTCGACCAGGACGGCTCGTTCTACTTCATGGAGATGAACACACGGATCCAGGTCGAGCACCCCGTGACCGAGATGGTGACGGGATTCGACCTCGTGAAGGAACAGATCCGGGTCGCCGCGGGCGAGCCGCTCTCCTTTCCACGGGTCGGGATGGGGGACGGAGAGTTCCGGCCGCGCGGTCACGCGATCGAGTTCCGCATCAACGCGGAGGACCCGGAGAAATTCACGCCGTCTCCCGGCACGATCACGACGCTGCACGTCCCGGGGGGACCCGGAGTCCGCGTCGACACGGCGGCTTACGTCGGCTGGAGAATCCCTCCCGACTACGACTCGCTCCTGGCCAAGCTCATCGTCCACGGGCAGACGCGCGAGGAGGCGCTCGCCCGCGGGCGAAGAGCGCTCGAGCTCTTCGTGGTGCAAGGGGTGAAGACGACGATCCCGCTCCACCTGATGCTCCTCGACCACCCCGACGTTCGCCTCGGACGCATCTCGACCAAGTGGCTCGAGAGGTGGCTTGCCGGGGACGCCCCCGAGCGCTGAGCGGCGGGGCGCCGTGGGTCCCGGGGCAGGTCGCGTCTATATCGTCGGCTTCATGGGGGCCGGAAAGTCGACCGTCGGGCGGGCCCTCGGGGCCGGGCTCGAAGTCCCTTTCGTCGACCTCGACGAGGCGTTCGAGACGCTTTCGGGATTGACGATCCGTGCGGCCTTCGAAGAACGCGGCGAGGCGTGGTTTCGCGAGAGGGAGGCCGTGCTCCTTCGGGGGACCGAAGCGCTTCCTGACGCCGTGGTCGCGCTCGGCGGCGGGACCTACACGTTCCCCGAGAACCGGGCGGTCGTCCAGCGAGCCGGCCGCTCCCTCTTCCTCGACGTCCCGTTCGACGTCATCGCCGCCCGGCTCGGGGCGAAGGCGGCGGACAGGCCGCTCTTTCGGTCGGTCGAAGAGGCCCGCGCGCTCTATGAGGCCCGCCTCGCTTCCTATAGACTTTGCGACTGGATCCTGTCACTTCAGGGGGACGAGGGGGTGGACGCGGTGGTCGAGCGGATCGTCGGGACGCTCAACGTTCCGAGAAAGAGCTGAGAGGGCGCCACACCGTGCGGTACCTCCTCATCTCCGATCTCCATTCGAACGACGAGGCGCTTTCGGCGGTGCTGGCCCGCGTCCGGCGCAAGAAGCTCGACCGCGTCGTCTGTCTCGGCGACTTCGTCGGGTACGCTGCCGACCCCAACAAGATCCTCGACAAAATCCGGACTCTGCCGCGTCCCGCCGTCTCGATCCGCGGCAACCACGACAAGGTCGTCGCCGGGATCGACTCGGGAGAGATGTTCAACCCCCCGGCGCTCTTTGCCGCGCGCTGGACCACCGAGCGCCTTTCGAAGGAGAACCTGGAGTTCCTGAGGCGCCTTCCGTGCGGACCGATCCTCGTGGACGAGGCGTTCGCGATCTGCCACGGCTCGCCGCTCGACGAGGACGCCTACATCTTTTCCGACTGGGACGCCCAGGTGAACTTCGTTCACATGAACCGCGTCGCGCCGGCCGTCTCCGTGTCCTTCTTCGGGCACAGCCACATCCCGTCGATCTTCACGCTCGAACCGGACGGAATCCTCGTCGAGGCCGTGCGAGGGAGCCGCAGGAAGCTCTTCCTCGAGCCGGGGAAGAGTTATCTCGTCAACCCGGGTTCCGTGGGACAACCCCGGGACAGGAACCCGAGGGCGAGCTACGCGATCTTCGACTCGGAAGAGCGGACGGTGACCTTCGACCGCGTTCCGTACGACGTGAGGACGACCCGCAGGAAGATCCTCAGGGCCGGCCTCCCGCCGATCCTCGGGGAACGCCTCCTCCTCGGGCTCTGAGGCGCCATGACCCACCGGCCCGCCGGGTGCCAGGGTTCGCCGCCGGCCAGGTTGCGAACGTCTGCGGGCCGTAGCCCGCGTCCGTCACGGGTCACGGGGATCCTCGGCGTCTTCGTCCTGGTCCTCGTCCTGACAGCGTGCGCCGGCCTCGGCCGGGGCGGGCCGGCCGAGGCGACGCGCGAGAACAGGATCTCCCTCGTGGCGGAACTGCTTCAGGTCGAGGACCGGCGCGACTACGACCCGATCGTCGTCGGCCGGGCCTCCGCCTCGAAGGACCCGTGGGTGCGCAGCCGCGCCGCCCTCACCTGCGGGCGCCTCCGCGACGTGGAAGCCTCGATCTACCTCCCTGTTCTTCTTCGAGATCAAGCCCGAGGATCGATTCAATTCCTTTGCGTTCGACATGGGTGGAAATGGAGGTGGCTGCAAAATCATCAGCCGTAAGTTGCGACTGCAAAACATCGGAACGATTCGTGTCCGATGGCACAGGCCGCTTCCGGAAGATGCAAAAATAAAACAGGCGTTGATTATTCGCGATCACGACAAATGGTTCGTCTGTTTTTTCGATAGAGATTCCGAGCACTCCGCCATCCAGTAATTGCAGCTGCGTGGGCGTTGACGTTGGACTGGAGTCGTTCTTTACGACTAGCGACGGAGACCACGAGCCGAATCCGAGATACCTCCGGACTGCAATCCCGGGACTTCGCCGCGCAGGGAGAGCTGTTAGCAGAAAGCGAAAGCGTAGCGGCAGGCGACGCAAGTTTGCTTGTCGGCTCAGAAAAATACACAATCGAGTCAGAAATCTCCGTCGCGAACATCACCACGCGGCTGCGATCAAGTTGGTCCGTCGCTACGGATTCATCGCTGTCGAACGCTTGAACGTATCGAATATGCTCAAGAACGGCAGGTTGTCCCGTGCGATCAGTGACGCTGGATGGGCCAGCTTCATTGGAATCCTGAAATGCAAAGCAGAATACGCTGGCGTTCAGGTCGTGGAAGTTGACCCGCGAGGAACAAGCCAGACATGCACGTGCGGCGAAGAGGTCCGTAAGAACCTGTCTATTCGCTGGCACGACTGCCCTGCCTGCGGCTTGTCTCTTCATCGTGATCATGTTCCCGCTCAAGTCATCCTCGCGAGAGGACTGGCCCGGACTCGGCCAGAGGAGGACAAGCCTGAGAGTTCTCAGGTTTCTCCTGGAAGCCGTCGCTTACGGGCGATGGAGTAGTCACGGTTCATCGCTTTCGCCGCGTCGGC
>CAVOJA010000030.1:0-131439 GCA_963696015.1 uncultured Holophagales bacterium | reverse complement strand
CCAAGCAACTGCCGGTTCACAGCCTCCCGGAAGTCGTCCTCGAGCAGGAGCTGACTGGCATTCAGCGCCTGGGCGCACAGGTGGCTGATCGGTGCGGACTGCCCCCATCGTTTCACATGGATGAGGTGGCGCTTCCGAGAGAGCAGATCGCAGAGTTCGAACCGACTCGTGCTTGAACCATACCGGACGAGCTCCCGGTCGAGTCGGATGAGCTCTGGGTCGTTCTCGGCCGCCCGGATGTTGTAGTCCCTCTCGATCTCCCCGTCCCAGTGGTCGGCCAGCTGGACCGCAGCAGCAGGGATCCGCTTGAACTCCTCCATCGCGCGAAGGTAGAAGGTCGGCTGGACTCGGTACCACTTGCTGCCGTTTAGGAGGTATCGGGAGCCGTCGTCGTCGAGGTCGCCGTAGAGGCAGTCGTATACCGACCATGCATCCAGGATCGCCGAGTCGGTATCGCCGATGCACTGCACCTTGCTGCGACGGAGCGCCCCCGGCTCGAGCACCCCGTCACCGCTTCGAAGAGCCATGAAGCGATCGAGATGGAGATCGGATTCGAGCGTGCCCCTTCGAGATCCTGGCACATAGCGAAAGCCATGGACCGCAGTCCAGTCGATGATCTCCGGGACGGCCATCCAGATGCGTGTGCGCTCGCCCTGCTCAATCCGGGAGGCGAGCTGCTGGTCGAGCAGCTCGATCTGCCCCCGCTCGCGAACTTCGCGGACATGCTCCACCCACGGGAACCGCGTGAGGTAACCATCGTCCGCGAATGCTTCGGCATATCGCTGCAGCAGCGCCGCCAGCTCTTCGAGGCCGATGGGCACGCTCGTCACGAGGGCATCGATCCCCGTCATCGTCTTCCCAAGACTCTCATCCCCCGGAACGCCCGTCACGGCGCGCAGAAGGTCCTGCTCGACGTCGAGCCCGAAGTCTCGAAGGCTCGCCTCACGGCTGCCTTGCTCACGCGTGTGCCGCGAGATTGCATCGAAGCTCTTCCGGTCGAGGCTCCGCACGCTGTCTTCTCGAATGCAGTTCAGCGTCACCACGAGGCCGAAGCGCTCCTCGAACGTACCCACCTCGAGGAGATGGCGCCCGTACCCGAACGTGAGGGCAAACGTGCGATCACCCACCGGTACGAAGAGGACGGCGGAGGGATGGGCAGACGTCAGGGAGATACCGGACAAGTCACAGGCACCGTCGAAGTACTTGCGCCAGCGCGGTTCCCCGTCAGCTGACGACGGCTTGATCACGAGCGTGCCGATCTTCCTGCTGCCGACAGCGACGTCACGGCTGATGACGCCCTTCCCTTGCACGAGGGCGCCACGCTCCCCCATCCCTGCTTTCAGGAGGTAGACCGTGAGTGACTGGGACTTCTTCCTCTTCTTCTCCATCGGTTCTCTGCACCTAACGCCCGAGTCGCTATGGCCGCTCGAAGGGAACGAAGGACGGGCTGGTCCCGCGCCGGGCGGTGTACTACGTCGACACGATTCTACGCGGCCACCAGGTGGTCCTCCACCCAGGCGCGTAGCGCGAACGTCGCCCGCCCGTCGTCCGCGCTGTTGGCAATGGACCCGATCCCAGAGCGCCGCCTTCTCGCCGGGGTCTGCCGATACCGGTCACGCCTCGAATGGACGATCGTCCCGTTCCGCCTCTGTGTGGTCAGCAGAAACCACGACATGAACGTCCAGCCGGCTCTCCGCCCACTCCGGCAGTTCCTCCGAGAGGATCGAGACCTCCGCGTGGAACGAGCTCGCCACGTCCAGGGCCGGCAGAAGCGCGAAGAATCGCGGAAGCCGGAGCTCGCACTGCTGCGTTGCCTTCCGAACCTCGAGCCGCACTCTCGGTCGCCCTGCCTCGTCCTTGTCGAACCACGGACCACGGGTATTCGGCGGCGATCCGGAGGCCCCGAGAAGGCGCTCGAGCGATGTCCCCTTCGACAACGCCCCGATGTCTGGCGCGAGCGACGCCAGAATCGACCGTGGCCGCTTCGGCTGCGGCGGGCGTCCCTTGATCGCGGGGCGCTCCTCACTGAGAAGGATAGCCTCTGGAAACGCGAGGTCGACACGCACGTCTGTCGCGCTGCAGGTGCCGCTGTTCACGAGTACAAGCGAGACGCACACCGTCCGCGCGACACGGCTGGCGTCTTCCTCCCAGCTCGTTCGGTAGTAGTCTGCGAGGCGCGCGAGCCACGCGTCTCGGTCTTCGTCGAACTTCCGCACCGCCGCTTCCGAAGGCTGGGCGAGGCCTCCGAATATCGAAGGATTCACACCGGTCAGGCGCTCGAGTCCCGTCGACCCGGCCACCCGCATCGCCGGGATCGCTCGTCCCGCTTCCTCGCAACGCTCCCGAATCTCCGCCTCGCTAAGCCGTCGTGGTAGCTCGACGCTAAGGTCGCAGACATCCTTCCCGTCCTCGAACGTCACCGAGAGACGCGGTACACGGGATCGGAGCCTCTCGTTCTCCTCCTGGAGCTTTCGAAGCTTCGCCTGCTGCTCGTCTGGGACAGGGAGCACGTGTTCGTCGTCGAACTCGACGACCTCGAGGCCGAGGCCAGCCGCCTTCACAAGCATCCCCGTATCCCGGGACAGGAAGATGACGCGCTGATTCGGTGCCGCGTCCCTTGCCGAGAGCACCTCGGCGATGATGCGGTCGTCTCCGAGCGACGAGTCCAGGCCGAGCTGCGCGAGGTTATCAACCGCGGCAGTCTGTGCGAACGAGAGCGACACGCCCGGGCGGAGCACCCACTTCCTCTCCTTTTGTCGCCGCCAAAGAGCGCGGGCGCGCTTCGTCGCTCGTTCCCGGAGACCGTTGTTCGGGTTCTTCACCTTCTGCGCATCAAGCTCCCGAATCACAGTTCTCGTCAGAACGACGACAATCGAGCTCGCTTCGCCAACTATGGATACGAACGGGAGTTCTTCGAGCCCCTTCCCATGCAGCAGGACGTTCGTATCTGGAAAGACGAGGATCTCAGCTGCAGGAGACACTTTCCCGTCGAGCGCATCCGGCTTGCCGGAACCGGGCTGCTCGGTGCTTTCAGTCATCCGATACTGTCGCCGCCCGCGCTCCGTCCACCTGCCGTCCATTTCCGACCATCGGGCTCCTCGTGCGACACGGCGAGGCCAAGCGCCGCGAGGCTGTCGAGTATGCCCTGCAGCTCCTTCGGCTTCGCCCCAGCGAACGATGTGCGAATCATCGCGAACGTCGGTGCGCCGCCCTGCCTGAGAAGGTCGCGCACGGCGCCGATCCGTAGCGGGAGTGTCGTTGGCCAGGGCTGCGGCCTCTCGACGGGAGCGGTATTCCCGTGTTCGTCTTCATCGGCAGTCGGAAGCGATCCCTGCGAAGCGGTCTTCGTCCCGCCTGGGTTCTGGAACTCGGGACGGAGCCAGCGGACGATGCCGCGCTTCTCCTCTTCTGCCCGCACGGCGTTCAGCGCGACGAGCCGCTCGAGGATCTCCTCGTCAGTGAGCATCGACGGCCATCCGTACGCATCGAAGACTGCCGCGTCCAGTTCGTCGTGAATCTGCTTCAGCACCGAGACCAGCCCCTGCTCGTGGATTACCTTCTCCTTGGCCGTCAGCGCTTCGCCCGACCGGAGTTTCCCGAGCACGTTGTACATGCCGGTGATCGTGAGGCTCGGGTGGAGGGACTGCTGACGCTTCCGATGGGAGTCGAGTGTCTCTCCGAGATCTCCGATTCGCGCGAACTGGGCTGGCGTGGGGGATGGGAAAGGAAAGGTCTCAAAACACCGAGTCTTGTTGTAGCGCGGATCGTTGCCTACACCAAGCCTGCCGCCAGCGGCCAGTGCCCACAGAGTGTGGAGCTTGCTCGACAGGACCCCAAGATGGAATCCGTCGTCGAGGCCCAGGGTCACCAGGGTGCTATCAGGCACGGTCAGAGTCGGCAGGAACACGAAGAACCGGTGCTTCGAGGTTTCGATTGTCGCGATGAACCTCGAAAGCCCTGCCGTGAACTCACGGAACTGCGGTCTCGGATGGCCGATGATCCACCATCGCTGCCTGAACACGCTGTTCCTGTTCTGAAGCCGCTCAGCCCGGACATGATCGACAAGATGCTGGTAAAGCGCCGGAACTCGCGTCCTGACCTCTGCTTCCGCCATTCCGAACGTGTCGATGACGAAGATCCCGCGCGAGCTCGAGGCAAGGTCGCGGCCGTTGAGATACGGCCGAATCACCGCGGACGCCTCCGGATCGCATCCAAGCCCGAGGTCCCGGGCTCGCGCCTCCGAAATCTGGAAACCGCCGCCGATGGTCTTCATGCCGACAGAGCAGAGGGTGAGGTTTGATTCGAGCGCTAAAGCCCCACCCACGTCTGGGCCGATGCGAAGATCAGGGCCTATTCGCCCGAATTGCGTGGAGAGCTCCTCCACGAGGTCTTCGTTGCCTTCATCCCTCAATGAGTCACGCTCTCGGACGACCTTCCGGAGTGTGCCCGCTACTGAGCCGGGCGCCCCGACCGTCATCGCCACTCGCACGGCGGCACCTTCCGCCGAGTCCACCCAGGGATGATCCGGAATCGCGAACACGATCGAGAGTGGCGTCGTGCCATCGAGGTGCGGTTCCAGAACGCGTCGGTTGTAGGCCTGAGAAATGCTGTTCGTCGTGATGAAGCCAAAACGCCGGATTGCCCCGCGCTTCGCGAGCACGGCCGCGCTGTGCCACCAGCGCAGAACGAAATCTGACGCCTGCGGAATCTCCGGCCATGCTTCCTGCAACCCATCGATATAGCCGTCACCCAGTGCATTTCGCATGAGCTTCGAACCGATGAACGGTGGATTCCCCACCACGTAGTCCGCCTCCGGCCACTCCGCCTTTCGGGGGTTCACGTAGCGCTCCGCCTTCATCGTGGCGGACTCGTCCGGGATCGGTTCGCCCGTGACCGGGCTCGGCTTCGTTGTCTCGCCGTCCCAGCGAACAACGGGCTTACCCTTCTCGTCCAGGACCGGCTCGCGACGGTCGTACGCGAGAACCGCATCGCGGCATTCGATGTTCCCGTACTCTTGGAGCACCGGCTCCTGGATGACGCCGCTGTCGCCCTTCGACCGAAGCTGCCACTGGAGGTACCCGATCCAGAGCACGAGCTCCGCGATTTCCTTCGCCCACGGCTTGATCTCGAGGCCGTGGAATTGCGCCGGCGTGACCGTCATCCCCTGGATCTCGAGTGGGGCCTGCGTTTCACCGAGGTCGGCGAGTAGGCCGAGCACCTCGCTCTCGAGACGCTTCATTAGATCGAGTGTCACGTAGAGAAAGTTGCCCGTCCCGCAGGCAGGGTCGAGAACTCGGACTTCGCACAGGTGCTTGTGGAACGTCCGGACCGCGCTTCGCGCCGCGGCCTCCTTCCCCGCTTCGATCAGGTGGTACGCCTCGGCACGGGTCACGTCCCACTCCGCCCGGAGGGGCTCCTCGATAGTCGCCCGGACGAGCCGCTCGACGTAGGCGCGTGGCGTGAAGTGGGCGCCGAGGGCATGGCGCTCCTTCGGATCGAGCGCCCGCTCGAGGAGGGTGCCGAAGATCGCCGGCTCCACATCGACCCAGTCCGTCTTCGCCGCCTCCAGGAGCTTCTCGAGCTGCTTCCGCGTGAGCGACGGCGCTTCCGGGTTCGCGAAGAGCCCGCCGTTGAAGCGGAGGATCTTCCCGACGCCGAAGAGCGTGCCGCCCGTGTTCATCGTCTGCCAGAGCGCGACAGCTTCCGTCGGGAACCGCTTCGGGTCCGCGATCCAGTCGCGCTCGAGGGCCTTCACGAAAAGGCCCGCGGGCAAGAGCCCGACGTCCTCCGCGAACATCGTGAAGATACAGCGCATGAGGAACGTCGCCATACGCTGCCCCTTGAATCCTGTCGCCTCGAGCCCGCGGGCGAGGTCCGCCAGGTGCGCCGCGATGTCCCGCGTGACCTTCGCCGCGTTCCGCGACGGGTCGAGCTGATGCGGGTCCGTGAAGATCGCCCGGAGCGTGTCCGCGTGGGCCGGAAGATCCGCGAGGAAGATCCGGTGACGCTTCGCGTCCGGGAAGTGCCGGTAGTTCCACGAGCCGTCGAACGTCGCGTAGAGGTCGAAACAGTAGCCGATGTCGCAGACGATGAGGAAGGGCGGCGGAGCGTCGAACGCCTGCGCGTACTGGTACCCCTGGACGTAGGCCTTCTGCATCGCCTTCCACCAGGTACTACTACTGCGCTTCGCCGTGCCGACCTTCTCCGTCCCGGCGTCCGAGCCCTGCTTCGCCTCCAGGATGAAACAGCCGTCCTTGAAAAGATCGATCTTCCCGGTCGTGGACCCGCCCTCTTCTCGCGGGTTCGGCGCGTCCTTCTCGAAGACGTATCGGTCGTTCTCAGCGACGCCGGAGACCGGGTCCGGCCGAGGCACGCCGAGCACGTCGCACAGTTCGGACAGGAAGAGATCCTTGTTCGCGCGCTCTGCGCCCGACGAACCCTGCCAGCGCTTGATGAACGCGGCGATGTCCTGGTCTGAGGGTGAAGGGGTCACGCTGTCCAGCATACCGGGGCGGACGCCGACCCGTCGACCGGTGAACAGGCGTTGCGCTGCTGGAGGGGTTACCGCCGCTTCTTGCGTCCCGGTGGCACGAGCTTCTTGAGTCCCTCGACAGCTCGGTCGAAGGTGGAGCCGTCTGCGGCGTCGAGCCGGCGCCGCTCCGTCGCGTACTTCGCGAACTCTTCGCGCGCCTTTGCGAGCGCGAGTTCGTGCGAGATGCGGCCCGCGTCGGTGAGGATGTCTCGTTCGTTCAGCTTCAAGAAGTCGTCGAGCTTCCGCGCCCAGTCCTTCATCGTCATGGGCTTGCGCTGCTGGGCCTGGAACTCGGCGAAGGAGAGGTACTGGTCGACGAGGAGGTTCAGCGTGCGCAGCTCCGGCTCGGCGAGGTAGTTCTTCGCGACTTCGACGTCGGCGCGGCGGATCGGGGCCGCGGGCGCGCCCTTCCAGGTCGTGAGTCCAGCGCTTTCAAGGTGTCACTTCCTGTCCCGGAGCAAGCGGGCAGTCGAGACGTGAGGCTTGTCAAGATACTCGGTCCTCTCGGGCCTTGGTTTCCTGGGGCCGCGGGTGTGCTTCTTGTATCGTTCCAAGTTAGCCGTCTCCGCAATCTCGAGGAGCAGCGCGAGATACGCAGCATCGGAGAGGTCGCTGAACCGTGACCATTCCGGCGAGGCGGCCACGGCTTCCACAAACAGGTATCCGCGCGAGATCTCCCCGGCGATGTAGAACCCCGATACCTTCGTCGCGATCACCTCGTCTCCATGGATGCGCCGGAGCGCCGCCGCCACCACCGCGAGGATGTTGTAGGCAACGAGAGCAATGCAAAAGGCGAAGAGCGCGGCCTTCGGATACCCCAGCGAGTTGACCTCCGAGTGGAGGTACTTCTCCAGTTTCTGGAACGTCGTCTCGATCTCCCACCGGCGGCGATACAGTTCCGCGACCAGCTTGGCGTTAGCCGCCGACTTCGAGAGATTCGTCAGGAGAAGGATTTCCGTCTCGCCGTCTCGCGTATTCGTCTTGAGCACGACCCGGATGAGCCGGTATCTGGCAGGCGGGCGCTCGCCCGTTCCCGTGACCGTGACGTACTGCTCGTAGACGGCGCCGGTGGCCGTCGATCCGACGAAGCGCTCCTCACCGTCCGGGGTGTACGCCATCCCCTTGTGATGGCGTCCGATGAAGTAGCCTTCGCGTTCCTGAATGCCGGCCAAGAAGTCGCGGACGCAGAAGTTTCTGTCCCAGATCCAGACGTCGCGGGGCTCGACCGTCGAGAGGACATCTCCCAGAAGTGCTCGCTCCTGCGTGTGACCGTCCTCGCAGGGGAAGACGTCGATCACCATGGTTAGCGACGGGTCGTAGACCACCAGCGACTTGCCCGGCAGGGGTCCCGCAGGGGTGCGGCGCAGAACCGCCAGCCGATGCTCGGTGGCTTCGAGGCAATTCCCGTCCAGAAGCTTGACCCGATAGCCCGGGAGCATCTCCGGCCGCTGGCCCTTCAAAGCCAGAACCGTCTTGCCGAGCTCGATGGCGGCCTCCCGCACCACCGCCCTGGACGTCCTGGGATCCACCGCGTTGATCTTGTTGTAGAGGGAGGTCACCGAGACCGCTATCGCCTCCTTGTCGGCCTGGTAGGCGGCATGGGTGGTGGTAAAGACCTTCACCGCCACCAGGTTCATCAGCTCGAACACCGTCGAGAAGAGAAGCTCCCGCTTGTACTGACGGTTCCGGCTCGCCTCGAACCACGCGTCGACCTTCTCTGCCGTCAGGATCCGCTCCATGACCAGTCTCGCGATCAGCGGCATCGGAGCCTTGGCGCGGCAGTACTCGAATATCTCGCTGAACCTTCGTTCCATCGGAACCTCGATTCCGGGTACGCAGACCCAGCCGATCTTCCGGAATCGAGGCCTTTTTGTCCAGTCGCCGGGTGCGTCGTCCACCCCTTCCCGACGCGATGATCCCGAGTCTACCCAGGTGCGCTTCGAGCACAGCGGACAGCTAACAGACGTCAGGTGTGTAAGTTACGACCTTGAAAGCGCTGGTCGTGAGTCCCATGTTCGGCTTCGAAGCGTCGGCCCGCTCGGCGATCACTTCGGCCGCCGTCCGGCCGTGGATCGCCCAGTGGAGTTTGTTCTGGACCGTGGCGAAGAACGTCTGCGTCGTCTCGTGCTCCGCGTCGTAGTCAATCGCCGTCACGTAGATGTCGCAGACCTTCTGGTAGAAACGCCGCTCGGACGAGCGGATGTCGCGAATCCGCTCGAGGAGTTCGTCGAAGTAGTCCCGCCCTCCGGGCAGCGTGCGGACGTCCTTGAGCCGCTCGTCGTCCATCGCGAAGCCCTTCACGAGGTACTCGCGAAGGCGCTGGGTCGCCCAGATCCGAAACTGCGTGCCCCGGTGGGACTTCACCCGGTAGCCGACCGAGATGATGACGTCGAGGTTGTAGAGGTCGATGTCGCGCGCGACCTGCCGTCCGCCCTCTTCCTGAACTATCCGGGATTTCCGGATAGTTGCCTCCGGGGTGAGTTCACCCTCGGCGTAGACGTTCGAAATGTGCTCGTTCACCGTCTTCACCGACTTGTCGAACAGCTCTGCCATCAGGCGCTGCGTGAGCCAGACGGTCTCCTCCTCGAGCCGGACCTCAATCCGCGTCTGGTGATCGGGGGTCGTGTAGAGGAGAAGCTCCGACCCGCCCTGCGGCGTCGGGGCCGGCACCCGCGGCGATCGAATGGACGGCTTCTTCGGCTTCATCGGGGAGGGATGGTACGAGCGCAGTCTGCCGCGCCGCCGGGCCGGAGTCCAGGTGGACCGCCGCGCTTCGCCTGCCGCTCGCCCGCCCTCCCTGCCGGCGATCCTCCCCTCTCCAGCCTGCCCGCACGGAGCGGCCGCTGGGAGCGAGCCGGATCCGTCGGAGCCATTGAGTCGGAGGAGTCGCCGGCAGGGCGACGGGGAGAACTCGAACAGGAAGCCGGCCACGCCACGGGAGACCTCACGCCGCCTCGAGTACGCGCCCCGCGCGCACGTTTCGCTGGAGGGTTGTTATCAGGTTCGCGTCGAACGCGCCGGTCGTCACGGCGTCCAGCTCGACGCCATCTGGAATCTCGACGATGAGCTCGTAGCACTGCAGGCCGGTCTTGCCGTCGTCGCCGACGAGCGTGAAGCCCGGCTCTCGCGTCTCGCGCACGTGGAGGTGTCCGCCGTGCTGCGCTGCGAGGAGCTGGTTGAGGGCTTCCCAGTCGTCGGTCGGGACGGAGAGCAGCCCGCCGGGCTGGACGAGGGGGATGAGGGTCTTGAGGGATTGCATGATCGTGGGAGTGAGGGAAGAAACCAGGGTTGAAGGGAGTCGAGTGGCCAGTGAGGAACCCGTGGCGAGGACCGACACCTCCTTTCGTTCGAGAGGGACTTCGACGACGCAATTCGCGCGACCCGCTTTCGCGCTGATAACCCCCCGGTAGCCGGTCGCACACAACCCGCGTGCTTGCAGCACTTAGGCACCCCCCGCCTGTGTAGACGCCGATACAGGGGGACTGAGCAGCTTCTCGAGACGCCGGAGCGCCTCCGCGCCGCTGGCCGACGGCAGCTCCTCGACCAGCACCGGCACGTCGAGGCCGAGCTCCTCGATGCCGGCCCGAAGCGCCACGGCCCGGCGCGCGCCCCTCGTCAGGATGAGGATGCCCGTCGTTCCGCCGTCGGCCCAGCCCGTCAGCACCTCGGCGAGGAGCCGCAGCTTTGGCAGGAACGTCGCGACGAGGCGTTCTCCGCCGAGGTCGATCTCGACAGCGAGCAGCCGGTTCGGCCGCCGCTCGGTCGCGCGCCGGGCGAGGAGGAGGTCCGGGATCGCCGGTGGCGGCGGCTGGAGCTCGCGCTGCAGCGCCCACGCCGTCTGGACAAGGTCGGCCGCCATCGGGATGCCGCGCAGCGCGAGGGTCCGGACGTCGTTCACGTACAGGAGGTGCCGCAGGTCCTTGAGCGCGACGGACCGGTCGGGCGTGAAGAGCTCGCGCTCCTTCGCGACGCCGGCCGCAACGACCCGATCGCGCCCCACCGGGGTGAGCCGCAGGAGGTTCATGCCCATCCCCATCCAGCGCTCCACACGTACGAGCTTGTGCGCGGCCCACCGCCGGACACGGCGAGAGGCCACGACCTCCGAGAGACCCGGAAACACCGCCTCCCGCAGCTGGTACTGCGCCACCTCCCAGCCCCGACCGATGAACGCGAGGGCCGCGAGGTCCCGGCTGGGCAGGTCGGCCTCCATCCGAGGGTCATGCGCCACGCGCCCCTCCCGGGCGGCCCTCGACAGCCCCGCATCGCTTCGGAGTTGTTCCGTCCCCGGCGCGTGATCGACGGTCCGCACGGCGTGACGGCTCTTGCGAGAAGCGGGGCCGCGAGGTCGACACCCAGTCCCACCCGAGTGGCTGCCGGACCTTAGAACGCGGTGGCGAGGGTCGGAAGGAGCTCGACGAACGACGCCTTCTGCCGGAATGCCTCCCGCACGAAACGGTCGAGCTTCCGGACGAGGGCGCCGGCCCCGCGACGGGGCACGGTGAGGCTGTAGAGCCGCGACCGGTCCTGGTAGACGCGCCCGGCGTCATCGCGCCAGACACCGGCGACTTCCCCCTTCCGGGTGAAGCCGCCCGCGAGGGCGAGGAGCTGGGCCTCGAAGGATGCGATCGCAGCGGGGCTGAAGAGGTGCCCGTCGTTGTCGGCGACGGGGAGGAGCAGGTCGACGTGGGTGGTGGTACGCATGGGTGGTGGGAGGGAAGGGACGAGGACAACGAACGCCCGGCAGCCCCGGGCGGGGTGGGAGAGGCCAGTCCCCATGTCGGGAACCGAAGGGGCACCGTCGCTGTCCGGGGTGTCCCGTCCCGGCGCGGCTGCGGAGGGAGCAGCGCGCCGGAGCGGGCCGATCGAGCGGCGGGCCCCAACGGCCCCGAGCATCCTGTCCCGTGGATCCGGATCCCCCGCTCCTGCCTCAACGCGAGCCGGCGGGCTCGTCCGTCGCGTGGGTCGCGAGGAACGCGTCGATCCGGTTCGACACGTCGTGGTACAGGGCGTGCTGCACGAACTCCGGCATGCCGGCGTCCGCGCGCGGCCGCGCCCAGAAGACCCATGCGAGCGGCCGGGTCCGGGTCGGCTCCGCGAGCTCGACGCGGGTCTCGATGGGGAGCTCCGCTTCGAGCACGGTCCGGAACCCGTCCCAGTCGGCCGGCGGGATGGACCGTCGGGCACCGGGGATCTGGTGGGGAATGATGCAGACGTAGACCATGGGCAGGTGGAGGAAGGTGGTCGAGAACGCAGTGCGACGAGACGCCGCCGACCGGCTCGGGAGAGCGCGGAGCGGGGTCGTCCCACGGGAAGGCCAGTCCGGTCGTCATCACCAGACCTTGATGGAGCTCCGGCACCGCCGGCAGTCGACCCAGCGGGCGACGACCTGCTTGCAGTTGGAGCACCAGAGCCGCGAGCCAAACTCCGTGAACCCGCACCTCCGGCACGTGGCGAGGTCGTTCAGCGGGTTGCGCTCGCCGCAGTGCGGGCAGTCGATCCACCCCGCCTTGAGGGCACGCCGGAGCGCGAGGCTTCCCCGGGCGAGCTTCACCCAGCGCGGGAGGTAGAACGGCGCCGCGAGGACGTAGAGGGTGCCGAGGCCGACCGTCTTCAGGACCTGCTTCTCGATGTCACGCATCGGCGTCTCCCTCGATGTCGTGCAGGAGGTCCCCGATGCTGCGCGCCGCCGGCCGCGTGCGCCCCTTCGCGGCCGGCGCGGCGAACGCCTCGACCGTCTCGGCCTCCCACCGCTCGATCTCGGCGGCGGCAACCCGGGCCGGAATGAGGGACGCGACCGCGATTCTCGTTCGGAAGAGCTCGAGCAGCTCGTCCTTGAAGCGGCCGGTCTCCTGCTCCGGCGCGACGACGTCGGGGGCCTTCAGCGGGAGAGCTCGGCCGCGTTTCGCGTAGAAGTAGTAGTGCTGGCGCGGGAGCGCCCGGACGTGCTCCACGAACGCCGTCCGGCCCTTCGCCCCCTCGGCCGCCTCGGTGGCGTACGGCGCGATCCACTCCCCTTCTCGCCGCGACTGGAAAACCGCCCACCAGGCCGAGTTCAAGGTGAGTGTCTCGACGAGCGGCCGCGGGAGGGCGTTCTCGAAGTCCTGGGCCGCGTAGACCACCGACGCGTTGAAGACGCGGTGCGTCCGGGAGGCGTTCGCGAGCGGTTCGACGAGTTCGCCCGCCGTCGTCAGGAAGGCCGCCGCTTCCTCGAGCACGAGGCGACGGTGCCCCTGCCCAACGCGCCGCGGGGCCTCGAGGAGGTGGTCGACGATTCGGTGGCTCGCCCGCTCGCGCGCCTTCGAGGGCGGCAGGCTCACGCCCGGCCCGAAGTTGCCCAGCGTGAGGAGGGGGTCCGTGGCCGGCAGGAGCCGGTCGAGCGCGGCGGGCGGTACCCCGATCGAGAGCTGGATCTCCGGGAACGAGAGGCCGTACTGGATCCGCCGGAGAAGCGCGTCGCGCGTCTGGTTCGGGAGCGTGTCCTCGAGGTGGTGGAAGTACGCCCGGACGTCCCGGTCGGCGACGCCCTCGAGGATGTGCGTCCGGTACGCCACGTCGGTCAGGAGCCGCTGGCTGAAGCGGTAGTTCGGGGGGAAGCGCTTCGCGATGAGGAGCCGGTACAGCATGAAGAGCGCCTGGCGGACGCTGTCGGTGTAGGTCTGCGTGCTGACGGCGACCTCAATCCCGGTCCGCAGGTCGGCGAGGAAAGCGTCACTCACCGTCGCGGTCGCGTTGTCGAACGGCGCCGTCGGCGAGACGGCGTCCCGCGACCACTCGAGGAGCCGGACGGAGCGCGCGAGCCGCTCGCGGGTCGCATCGTCCGACCGGAGGTAGAGCGCCGCGACATGCTTCTTCATCTCCTCGACGGTCTCCCCCTTCGTGTCCGACAGCTCGTCGTGGAGCACGAGCCGCTCCGGCCCCGTCGCCTCCGCCGGCCGCTGGCCGAGCGACCACCGGAGCGCGCTCTTCATCAGGTAGAGGAGGAGCCGCGTCTTCCCGAAGCCGGGTGCCCCGATGACGAGCCCGGTCTGCAGCCCGATCCCCGTGTCGAGGTCGAGCGTCCGGCCGTCGGCAAGCGCTCCGAACCGGATCGCCGTCCGTCCCCGAAGCTGCGCGAGCGTGTCGGCGTACGGGTCCGCTGGCTCCGGGGCGATTTCTGCCGGCCGGAACGCGAGCCGGCGCGCCTCGGCGTAGGCGCGCGGCTGGTTCCAGCGGAAGAGGAGCTGGTCGAGCATCACTGCCCCTAGAAGACCCCGCCCGGCGGTTCGTCGTCGCGCTCGACTGGCCGCTTCCCCGTCGAGCGCTGGGAGAAGTAGTCGCTCATCGCGTCGCGCTTACCGCGCCCCAGCCGGGCGCGCACTTCCAGCGTCGCCCACGCGGCCAGGCTCAGGAGCGCGCATCCGCCGATGCCGGCCAGGACGTCCACGACCGAGACATCGCCCTCGCCCGGGACACGCGGCGTGGCGGTCCCGGCGATCGCCCCGACGAGCGCTGGCCCGAATGCGAGGACGGCGAGGACGCCCGCCCAGCGCCGGAGGGTCGCTGCCACCGGGAGCTTCCCGAGCGGCAGCGACAGGGCGAAGAGGATGCAGGCGCCCGCGAGAGCGAGGCCGACGAGCTCGGGCACGCGCTACTCCGTCTCCCCGGTCGTCGGCGTCTCCTCGACGACGGGCGCCGAAGCCTCCTTCCTCACTCGCCTGCGCGGCGGCGCCGGAACGGCCTCGTCCGCGTTCAGCCTCTGCTGCAGCTCGATGTAGAGCTGGATCGCGGGGCCGTCGTCCATCTCGCGCACGGCGGCTTGCCGAATGCCGCCGTCGCCTGCCATTTCGACTCGGACGATCTGCATGCGTCACCTCCGGGGTTCACCCTACGGCCGGCTCGGGCGCGGGCGGCGTACAGATCGAAACAGATGGAGCACTCGGAAGGGCCGGCGCCTCGGCTTCGTGCCGCGCGAGGGCGGCGAGGAACTTCTCCCGGACCGCCCGGGAGCGCACGCGGGCGTAGCGCTGGGTGCTGCGGTAGTCGCGGTGGCCGAGGACGGCCGCGACCTCTTCCAAGGTCATCCCCGCCGTGACGAGCGTCGAGCCGAGCGTGTGGCGCGTCGCGTCATGGAAGCGGAGCCGGCGCTCGATGCCGGCGACCCGCTTCGCGAGGGCATAGACGTCCTTCACGCTCTGCACGGTCCACCACTCGCCATCCTGCCGCCGGAAGACGCGCGCCTCCGGCGGTGGCTCCTCGGGCCGAATCCCGGCGAGCACGGCAGCGAGATCGGGCGCGATGCCGATGGCGACCGGGACCCCCTTCTTCGCCGTGACGACCTCGATCCAGCCCTCGGCGAGATTCACGTGGCCCCACGTGAGCCGCAGGAGGTCGCCCTTCCGAAGGCCCGTCCGCATCCCGGCGAGGAGGAGCGGGTAGAAGGCGCGCAGCCGGCCGAACGTCTCCGGCTTCGAGCGAAAACCCCGGAGGCGCTCGTCAGACGCGAGACGCGCTCGGAAGGTCGGCTCGTCGAACGCTGCGAGGAGCTGTCGCTCCTCTACGGGTGCCAGCTCGAGTTCGGGCTTCTGGCGGGTCGGGTAGACGATCCGTTTCTTGATCGGGTACTCGTCGAGGAGGTCGCGGTCCACGGCCCACCGGAGAAGACAGACGACGGCGGCCCCGTAGCTCGCGGCCGTGGTCGACGAGCGGCCGGATTTCTCGAGGCGGAGCATGAAGTCCTCAATGTCGGGCTTCCGGAATGACCCGAGCTCCCGCGACCCGAGGACGCCGTCTCGTTCGACGATCTTCCGTACCGCCCCGTAGAACTCCACGGTCGAGGGCCGTTTCCGCTCGAGGAACCGCGTGAGCTGCGAGGCGAAGAGGTCCGCGAGGGTGAGGCCCGGTGGCGGCGCCACGTTCGACGCTGGAGCGGACGCGGGCGTCACTTCTGCGAGGACCTCCTCGCGCCGGACCGTCTCCACAAACCCCCGGGCGACGGCGCGGGCCTGAATTTCGTTTGGCGCCCGGAACCGGTGCTTCCGCCGCCGGCCGCCCGTTCCGGCGAGCCAGACGACGACCTCGCCGCGCTTCGTCACGGGATTCCACGAGAGGCCCTGTACCGGGCCCCTCACCGCGTCACCTCGCCGGAGTCGACGTGCGCCGGCCGACGAGCCAGTCCAGGACGAGACGCCGGGCGATCACCTTCCGGTTCCGCGCGACCTCCTCCCAGCCGGGGAACCGGCCCGTCCGGCGCAGCTTCTGGATCGTGGCGACCGACAGGCCCGTGAGCCGGGCAACGTCCGGGGTCTGCAGGCGTTCCTCGAGAGCGTCCATGGCATCCCTCCGGGGACACCGTAGAACTGGCCGCCTGTTTACCCGGTCGGGAGATCGAAACAGTTGGCGGTGCAGCGCCAACAGCACCAGAACAGCACCAGCTGTCCGGGAGGCTTATCGGAGTGTTTTGGAAGTTATTGGAGCGGCGGGATATAGATGGTCGGGACGGCGGGATTCGAACCCGCGACCCCTTGAACCCCATTCAAGTACGCTACCAGGCTGCGCCACGTCCCGACCCGGACGAAAACGACGGGGGGTCAGGCTTCTTCGCGGGACAGGAGGCTTGCGATCTCCTTGAGTTCCGCGAGGGCCCTCGCCACCCGGGGGTCTGGGGATTGTGCCATCGGAGCAGGGGCAGGGTCAATCTTGCGGGCGACGGGAGCGGTCTTCACGGACGTGGCCACGGCCGGCGGCGCGATCTCGACGTCCCCGGCGGGCGTGGCGCTCTCGTCGATCTCGAGGAAGGTCGAAAGGTCGGGCGCGGGGGCGCCGGCGTGGACCGAGAATACGGGGGCGTCGGCGAGCTCCAGGGAAGACTCGGGCTCCGGCTCGCTCTCGACGGGTTTCGTCGGTGCCGCCTTCGCGCGACGGCGCCGCGCGGCGGTCGAGTCGGCGGGCTCGGGAGCCGGCGTCAGGACGAGCGGCTCGGGCGCAGCGGCCTTTTCCTTCAGCTCGGCCTCGAGGCGCTTCTTGGCGCCGGCGATGGTGTAGCCCTCGTCGTAGAGGAGCTTCTTGATCCGCTCGATGATCTTCAGCTCGAGACCGTTGTAGAGGCGGGGGCCGGACGCCCCCTTCGGGGCGGAGAGGACCGGGAACTCGCTCTCCCAGTATTTCAGGACGTAGGGCTGCACGTCGGCCAGCCGACAGACCTCGGCCACCTTGTACCGGGCTTCTGCTGTCGCCTCGATCTCGCTCACGCCGTGTGCTACCTCCAGGGGATCCGGACGGAGTTTAGACGATGCCGCGTCCCGGCCCTCCGTTGCGAGGTGCGTCTACCGCTTTCGCTGTCGAGCAGGACGGTTCGCAGTGCGCGGCGGACCCTCGTCGCCCTTCCGGATGATGAACTTCAGCGGGACGCCGGCGAGGTCCCAGTTCTCGCGGAGGCGGTTCTGGAGGAATCGCTCGAAGGAGAAGTGAAGGGGCTCGTCGCGGTCGGAGAAGAGCCGGATGAGCGGGGGATCGGAGGCAACCTGGACGGCGTAGCGGATCTTCATCTCGCGCCCGGACTTACCCTTGGGAAGCTGCGCCTCGAACGCTCTCTTCAGGACGCGGTTCAGCTCGCCCGTCGGGAACTTCGTCGCCAACCGGCGCGCGACGGCGTCGGCCTCGGGGAGGAGCTTGTCGATCCCGAGGCCCGTCTTCGCCGAAACGGTCATGAAGGCGGCGCCGCGGGTGAAGATGAAGCGGCGGCGTACGTCGTCGCGGAGGTCCTCCTGGGCCTTCTCGTCGTCCGCGAGAAGGTCCCATTTGTTCGCGACGAGGATGAGGCCCCGGCGCGCCTCCTCGGCGTAGCCGGCGATGTGGGCGTCCTGCGCGGTGATCCCTTCCGAGGCGTCGAAGATGATGATGGCGACGCGGGCGCGCTCCATCGCCTTGCGGGCGGCGACGACGGAGAGGAGCTCGGCCGAGTCGGTGGTCTTCCCCTTGCGGCGGATGCCGGCGGTGTCGACGAGCACGTAGCTCTTGCCGCCACGCGTCAGGAGGACGTCGACGGGGTTGCGGGTCGTGCCGGCGATCTCGGAGACCATGACCCGCTCGGAGCCCAGGATCCGGTTGACGATCGACGACTTGCCGACGTTGGGCCGGCCGATGATGGCGACGGGGAGCCCCTCGACGCGGGTCTCGGGGTCGAGGTCTTCCGGGAGGCGCTTCTCGAGCTCTTCCAGAAGCTCGTCGGTGCCGATGCCATGAACGGCCGAAACGCCGAAGAGGTCGTCGAAGCCGAGCTCGTAACCCTGCTCGAGGCCCTGCTCGGCTTCCTTGCGGTCGATCTTGTTCCACGCGATGACGACGGGCTTGCCGAGGGCCCTGAGGCGCCCGCCGATCCGCTGGTCTTCGGGGAGGACGCCGTCGGCTCCGTCGAGGACGAGGACGATCAGGTCCGCGTCCACGACGGCGTCGAGGGCCTTCTCGCTCGTCCAGGCGGCGAAACCGCCGGCCGCGTCGAGGTCGAGGCCGCCGGTGTCGACGAGCCGCCACCGCCGCCCCGACTCGCTCACGAGGTCGAGGGAGAAGGAGTCGCGCGTCATGCCGGGGCGGTCGTGGACGAGGGCCTTGCGCGTGCCGGAGAGCCGGTTGAAGAGAGCCGACTTGCCGACGTTCGGCCGGCCGACGAGGGCGACGGAGTAGCTGTGGGGGCCGGCGGGCGGCCTGGGCTTCGCCACTACCGGCGCCTTCTGCGGGGCGGGCCACCGGCCGGCTTGCGGACCGGCCCGCCAGGAGTCCGCTCCGGTCCCCGCGGACCGCGGGGCGCCGGGCGGCGGGGCGCCGCGCGCTCGATGACTGCGGGGCGCGAGGTGCGCTGGGGGGCGGACGCTCCCGCGAGGCGGAAGTCGAGGAGGCGCTTGTCGAAGTCGGCGCGGGTCAGCTTGACGCGGAGATGGTCTCCGAGGCGGAAGACGCGACCCGTCGAGGTACCGACGAGGCGATGCTCGACGTCCTCGTACCGGTAGAAGTCGTCCTCGAGGGCCTCCATCGGGAGCAGTCCGTCGGCGTAGACCCCTTCGAGGGTGATGAAGAGGCCGAAGGGGACGACGGCCGAGACGTAAGCGTCGAACTCCTCCCCCACCCGCTTGGAGAGATAGACGAACTTCTTCCACGACTGCGCCTCGCGCTCGGCCGACTCGGCCCGCCGCTCTCTCTCGGAGCAGTGCGTCGACGCGTCGACGAGCCAGCGCTCTCGGCCATCGGCCTCGGCCGCGGCGGGAGACCCGTGCGAGGCGATCCACTCGCAGAGGGCCCGGTGGACGACGAGGTCGGGGTAGCGGCGGATGGGCGAGGTGAAGTGCGCGTAGTACGTCGCCGCGAGGGCGTAGTGGCCTCGACAGACCGGGGCGTAGAGGGCCTTCTTCTGCGCGCGCAGGACGAGGTCGGAGACGAAGCGCTCCTCGGGCTTGCCCTCGGCCTGATCGAGGATCGCCTGGAAGACCGCCGGGCTGACGAGGTCGTCGTCCTGGGGAATGTCGTAGCCGAGCGGCTCGAGGACGGCCCGCAGGTCGCCGAGCTTGCGCTCGTCGGGCTTGTCGTGGACGCGGTACATCGCCGGGGTCGGGACGAAGACGAGGTGCCGGGCGACGGCCTCGTTGGCCGCGAGCATGAACTCCTCGATGAGCCGGTGCGCCTCGTTGCGAACCGCCTTGACGATGGCGACGACGTCGCCCGTCTCGCCGAGGACGAGGTCGGCGTCGGGGAGGTCGAAGTCGAGCGAGCCCCTGCCCCTGCGCATCCAGCGGAGAGCGAACGCGGCCTTGCGGGCCACGAGGAGCATGGGCCTCACCTCGGCGGGGACCTTTTCTTCGCCGGGCCTCTCGCCCTGGAAGAACGCCGCGACGTCGGTGTAGGTGAGGCGCGCCTTCGAGTGGATGACGCTGCGGTAGAACTCGGCGGTTGTGGTCTCGCCCTTCGCGTCGAGCGTGAGCTGGGCCGTCACGGTCCGCTTCTCCTCGCGGGGCCGCAGGGAGCAGAGGTCGTTGGAAAGGCGCTCGGGGAGCATCGGGACGGCGCGGTCGGGGAAGTAGACCGAGGTGCCCCGCTCGAAGGCCTCGGCGTCGAGGGCCGAGCCGGGGGTGACGTAGTGCGAGACGTCGGCGATGTGGATGCCGAGGCGGAAGCCGCCGCCGGGCAGCTCCTCGGCCGAGATCGCGTCGTCGAAGTCGCGGGCGGTCTCGCCGTCGATCGTGACGATGCAGTCACGGGTCTTGTCGCGGCGGGTCCGCCACTCGCCGTCCTGGATCGCGGCGACGGCGCGCTCCGACTCCTCGACCGACTCCCTCGTGAACGTGCGAGGAATTCCCCACTTCCGGGCCACGACCTCGACGTCGATGCCAGGGTCGCCCGGGAACCCGATGAGCTCGATGACCTCGGCCTGGGCGAGGCGGTGCTCGTCGGGCCAGGCGGTGATGCGGGCGTCGACGTAGATGCCGTCGGGGGCGGCCATGTCCCGTCCGTCGGGAACGCGCAGGAGGGCGTCGATCTTCGTGTCGTAGGGGACGATGACGGTGCCGTCGGGGCCGCGGGCGATCCGCCCGACGACGGTCTCGCGACGCCTCACGAGGACCTTCGTGACGGTGCCGGTCTCGGTCGGGCCGCGGAAGCCGCGCCGCGGCCTCGCCTTCTCGACGAGCACGAGGACGAAGTCGCCGTCGAGGGCCGAGCCCGCTCCGCCCCGCACGATGGGGAGGTCCGGGACGCCCCGCTCGCCCGAGAGGAGCCACGCCCTCCCCTCGCCCCGGATCGCGATGCGGCCGGCCACGAGGTTCGTGTACTGGATGAGGGAGAGCTTCTCGCCGCGGGTTCGGACGACGAGGCCCTTGCGCTCGAGGGCTTCGACCTCGGCATGGAGGGTGTCGAGGGCGGCTTCGTCGGGAGCGGGGCCGAGGAGCTCCTTCGCGAGGTCGCGGAAGGAGAGGATGCGCCGCCCGCGCGGCGAGAGGGCCGCGAGGACGCGGCTTTCGGGGATATCAGGGCTCACAGGGGTCACGGTGTCCTTTCGGGGCGCTCCGCCGAGGCAGGCCTCCACCGCACGAGGCGAGGAGGAGTGGTGCGAAAGGGGGGACTCGAACCCCCACGGCTTGTTAAGAGCCACAAGGTCCTGAGCCTTGCGCGTCTACCAGTTCCGCCACTTTCGCACGAGCGGGGAGCGGGAGGATACGACGCGAGGGAGATGGCGTCAAACAACGGAAGGCCTCAGGAACGCCGCGCAGGCGCGTCCCGCTCGCTCACCCCGCCAGGTACGCCAGCGCGGCCTGGTCGTCGGGGAAGATGCGGATGAGGGTGTCGAGCCGCGTCAGCTTGAGCAGCGCTACGACTCGGTCCCTGGGCTTGACGATCGCCATCCGGCGGTCCCGCTCCTCGAAACGCTGCAGGTAGCCGATGAGCTCTCCGAGGCCGGTGGAGTCGAGGGTGTCGATCTTCTCGAAGTCGAGCAGGACCGGCCCCTCGTCCTCCTCGAGCACCTTCTCGAGGAACTCGGAGAACTGCCGGGCGCTCTCCCCCAGCTTGACGATCCCCTGGATCCTAAGGATCGTCGCGCCGTCGCGCCGCTCGCGGATGATGATCACTTCCCGCCCCCGGCGGCCCGCTCGCGAGCGGAGACGAATCGCCCGATCCGGTCGCGGTCGCGGGCAGAGAGCTCGAGGAAACGAAGCCCGAAGACGGGGCGGAACGACGAGGCCTCGTAGGCCCGCCGGGCGACCTGGCCGCGGCTCCTGACGGAGTCGGGGTCTTCTGGGAGGAAGAACTCCACGTCGACCACCCGGCCGACGTTCAGCTCGCCGTCCACCTCGGCCAGGAGACCGTTCACGGAAACGTTGAGGCTCTTTCCGTGGACGGTCATCCCCTCGGCCCGCACCTCGTGGACCCGGAGCATCGTGTTCACCTCGCGGCGCACGGCGACCTCGGTGAGCCGGCGAACCTTGTCGAGCAGCTCGCCGTCCGGGAATGGGGCAAGGAGGAAGTCGTTGATGCCGGAGACGATGCACTCCTCGAGGTGCGTCGAGCCGGACGGGACGACGACCATGATCGAGGTGGCGCACCAGCGCGGGACGTCGCGGAGATGCTGGGCCGCCCGCACTCCCCCTTCGGGTCCGAACCCCTCGTCCAGGACGACGAGGTCCGCAGCCGGCGAGGCGGGAAGCGCGTCGAGCCCTTCCAGGGTACCGACCGGCGTGACGAGATAGTCGGCCCGAACGAGGATCTCCTCGCCGCGGGAGAGAAGCCCGCCGCGTTGCCCAGCGAGGACGACGTGGCGGCGAACGGGGGCGGCCGTCACGCCGCGACGCCCTTCCGGACCGTGACGGCCCCGGTACAGACGCGCCGACCCTGGGCGTCGGTCACGGTTCCCTCGAACCTGACGATCGGGCCGAGGACACCGACGATCCGCACGTCGACGCTCAGGAGGTCACCGCTGTCCGGCGTCCGGTCGAACGTAAAGTCCGAGACCCCCGCCAGGAAGCCGCTCCGGCCGATACCGGGGTCTCCCCCTTCGAGCAGGAGCGCCGCCTGGGCGACGACCTCGACGAGGGTGAGCGGCGGGAGGAGCCCGTCCGGGTCCGTCCACCTTCCGTTCTTGGTGACGAGGGCCCGGACGCGCCCTTCCGCCGGCCCGCGCTTCTCGACCGTACGCTCGACGAAGCGGAACGGGTAGACGTGGGGCAGGTCGTCCCTGACGGGGTTCACGCGGCCTTCGACTCTACGAACTCGCAGAGGGCGTTCACGGAAGCGAAGGCCTTGACCCCCACCTCCTCGTCCTGGACCTTGATGCCGAATTCCTTCTCGATGCCGAGGACCAGCTCCAGCGCGTCGATCGAATCGAGCCCGAGCCCGCTCGGGTCGTCTCCGAACAGGGGTGCGTCGTCCTTTATGGACTCCGGCTCGATCTCCAGCTTCAGCTGCCGGACGATCAGCGCCTTGACGCGCCCCTTCAGCTCTTCAACCTGCTCCATTCCGCCTCCTTCCGGGCGATCGGCCGGAGTATACGAGGCGCGGGACCAGGCGGACGAGGAGCCCGTCAGCCGACGAAACCGCCGTCGACGCGAATCGTCTGCCCGGTTATGTAGACCGCCCCGTCCCCGCACAGGAACGAGACGAGGGGCGCGATGTCGGCCGGGACGCCGAACCGACGGAGGGGGATCCGCTTCGCGAAGTCCTCCCGGACCTCCTTCGTCAGGAACGAGATCATCTCGGTCTCGACGAAGCCCGGCGCGACGCAATTTACGGTGACCCCGTAGGGGCCCACCTCGGCCGCGAGCGACTTCGTGAAGGAGACGAGCGCCCCCTTGGCCGCGGCGTAGTTCGTCTGACCGGCGGAGCCCATGAGGGCGGCGAGGGACGAGATGTTGACGACGCGCCCCCAGCGGCGCCGGAGCATGCCGCGGACGACGGCCTTGGTCGCCCTGAAGCTGCCGCCGAGGGACGTGTCGATCACCTCGTCCCAGCTGGCCTCGGGCATCAGCGCGAAGAGCCCGTTCCTCAGGACCGCCGCGTTGTTCACGAGGACGTCCACCCCGCCACGCTCGGCGTCCAGCCGGTCGGCGACGGCAGTGATTTCCTCCCGGGAGGTGGCGTCAGCCTTCGCGGCCTCGCCGCTCCCCCCGGCCCCGGTGATCCGGCGGACCGTTTCGGCGGCGCCCGACTCGTCGGACCGGTAGCTCACCAGAACGTGGAGCCCGTCGGCGGCGAGCCTCTCGGCGATCGCCCGGCCGATGCCGCGTGACCCGCCCGTCACCCAAGCCACCTTCTGGCGTTCGATCACGTCGTCTCCTCCCGCGCCGCGGCTTCGGCCCGCATTCGTTCCGAAGTCTCCCCGACTTCGGATGAGAAACGGGCGATTCCGGCCGGCTCCTCCAGTGCGTCCGCTTTCGAACGCCGCAGAGTCCACCGGTGCATCCTGGACAGGATGTCGCCAGGACCAGTCTCTGCGAACCGGCTCTCCCCCGCCGCCCCCATCGCCGCGAGGACGTCGGACCAGCGGGAGGGGCGGGAGATCTGCAGCCCGAGGACCTTCCGGGCCTCTTCCTCGCTTCTCACCACGCCGCCGAGCATCGGGGCATAGAGGACCGCCCGGCCCGGCCACGTCGTCCGGACCTCGTGGGCGACGTACTCGGCGAGACGGTCGGTGACCGGCTCGAGGAGAGGCGAGTGCATGGGCCAGCCGAGCGGCAGCATTTCGGCCCGGAGCGCGCGGGCCGCCAGGTGGTCGAGGGCCCGGAGGACCAGCTCGCGCCGCCCCGTCAGGACGACCTGCTGCGCCGCGTTGACGTTTCCGATGGCAATCTCATGCGGGTCGCGGGTGAGGAGTCCGAGCTCGGCGGCGACCTCCGCCTCCGGCACACCGATCACGAAGCCCATTCCGCCTGCCGGCGCACGCTCGCGAAGGAGCCTCTCGGCCTCGAGGAGGACGTCCAGGGCCACCCAGCGGTCGAGGACGCCGGCCCCGACGAAGGCGGCGTAGGTACCGAGGCTGTACCCCGCACAGGCCGAAGGCTCGAGGCCGTGCGCCTGGGCGAGGACGTCGAGGACCGCGACGGAGACGGCGAAGACGCCGACCTGCGCCGGAAGATCGTCGTGCAGGTCCGGGCGCCCCTCTCCGAAGAAGATCGCCGGGACGTCCACCCCGGTCCGCTCCGCGATCCCGTCGAACCAGGAGGCGACGAAGGGGTAGGCGGCGGCGAGCGCCTCTCCCATTCCCGCCTTCTCCGAGAGCTGCCCCGGGACGAGCGCCGCGAACCTCACGCTGCCACGTCTCGCCGTATCGAGCCGCCCGGAAAGGCCTCGACGAGAGAGCTCGCGCGGTTCCGCGAGAGGAGGCGCGTGAGGCGGGGAACGACGCGCCCGCGCCCGCCGAAGTGAACGAGGCGGGCGATGGGTGAGAGCTCCATCGGAGGATGCTCCGGGTCCACCTCCCACGGATGGAGGTAGAGAACGGGGCTCTCGCCCCGCGCCAGGGAGGCCTCGGCAGAGGCCGCGACGCGGGCCTCGCGCGAGAATCGGGAGGTCCAACCGCCGCCGAGCATCGCGGGAAAGCCGAAGAAGGTCCCCACGAGGGGCGGCACCTCGAGGAGGTCGCCGGCGGGGGTGGAAAGGACCGTAGGGCGTCGGGGATTGCCGGGCTCTCCGATCGGCGGAACCGCGAGGAGGGAGGAATCGATGCGGAACCCCTCCTCGACGAGGGTCGGCAGGTGCGGGCTCGAGGTCGATCGCAGCGACCACTCGGGGGCACGATAGGCCGTGACCGGCGCTCCGCCGGCCTCCTCGAGCGCGGCCCGCGCGGCGCGAAGGTCCGCGCGGAACTCCTCCGCGTTCATCGTGCTCGCCCGCCGGTGGAGGTCACCGTGGCAGCCGATCTCGTGCCCGGCCGCCACGATCCTCCGAACGAGGCCCGGGTGCCGGCGGGCCACCCAGCCGAGGACGAAAAACGTGGCGTGCGAGGAAGCGCGTTCGAGAAGCTCGAGAATCCGCTCCGTCGACGGGACGACCCGCGAGGGGAAGGTCTCCCACAGCTCCGGGATGTCGTACTTCGGGTGGCCGCAGACGTGGAACCACTCTTCGACGTCGACGGTCAGGACGAGGCTCGGACCGGGCATGGCCGCGAATTATGACTCGTCGGAATCGAGCGTCTTGAAGTGGACCGAGGCCCAGGCCGTGACCCACGTGTCGCGAAACGGCCTGTAGTGGCGCGGCCCGGTGATGTAGATGGAGCGGACCGGCACGACCTCGAATTTCCGGAGGCGCCGAGAGGCGCGGATCAGCATTTCGTTCTCGATGGCGTACCTGTTCGAGGTGAGGCGAAGCTGACGGAGGAGGGAGACGGAGAGGACCCGGTAGCCCGACTGTCCGTCCTCCACCGGGAGGCCGGTCATCCGGGAGAGGACCGTGTCTCCCATCTCGTTCGCCCGGCGGTTCTTCGCCGGCATGCCTTCGGGGCTGGCGAGGCGGGAGCCAATGACGAAATCGGCCCCCTTCCGGGCGGCGTCGAGGAGAGCCGGCAGGTCGTCGGGGTCGTGCTGGCCGTCGCCGTCGACGAAGGCGACGTGGGTCCAGTCTTCGGCGAGGAGCAGGGCGAGCCCGTCGCGAAGGGCCCTCCCTTTACCACCATTCACGGGACGGCGGAGAACTTTCGCGCCGGCCGCCCGGGCGACCTCGGAAGTCCGGTCATCGCTCCCGTCGTCGACGACCAGGACCTCCGGAACGTGCCGGAGAAGGCCCCACGCCACGTCACCGACCCACGCTTCACACTGAAACGCGGCGACGAGAGCGGCGGGCCGAAAAGCACTTTCGGTAGTTGACGTGCCCCGCAACTTTGTGAAAATTAGCACGAGCGCCTCATGGGCACACCTTCCGCCTTCCTCCCCATCCTCCTCATGCTCACCGCGGCCGCGATCATCGGGGCCGCTTTGCTGTTCCTGAACGGGGTGATGGGCCGCAAGGTCCGGACCCTCCGCAAGCTCGGCCCCTACGAGAGCGGCCTGCCGCTCCTCGACGAGAGCCGAAAGCGGATATCCGTAAAGTTCTTCATCGTCGCGATGGTCTTCATCCTCTTCGACGTGGAGACGGGCTTCCTCTGGCCGTGGGCCACCGTCCTCGACGAGGGCGGCTGGGTGGTCTTCTGGCCGATGGTCGTCTTCCTCGCCGTCCTGGCCCTCGCGGACGCGTACCTCTGGAAGAAGGGAGCGTTCGACTGGGAATGAGCGGCGGCGCGAACACACCCGTGGAGACCCTCCCCGGACAGCCCCCCGTCGGCGAGCATGGCGCTCTCTCCTGCGGGAAGGCGCTCACCTTCTCCCCCGGGGCCGAGACCCGGTTCGCCAGGCTCCTGACCCGCTACCCGACGAAGCAGGCCGCGCTTCTCCCCACGCTCTGGATCGCCCAGGAGGAGTGGGGATGGATCTCGAGGGAGGCGGTCGACTATGTCGCCACCCGCCTCGGGCTCTCCTCGGCCTTCGTCTGGGGCGTCGTGACCTTCTACACGATGTACAACCGGGCCCCGGTCGGGAAACACCTGATCCAGGTCTGCACCTCGATCTCCTGCCACCTGAACGGCGCGGAGGAGGTCTTCCACGCCTGCAGGAAGAAGCTCGGGGACCTGAAGCCGGGCCAGACGTCGGCCGATGGAAAGTTCACGGTCGTCGAGGTGGAGTGCCTCGCCCAGTGCGACAAGGCGCCCGCCGTCATGGTGAACGGCGACGACCACGCGCGCATCACGCTCGAGAACCTCGACGCCTTTCTCTCCGAGCTGAAATGAGCGATTTCCAGCCCGTCCTCTCCGCCCGCCTCGGGAAGAAGAACTCCTGCGCCCTCGCGACCTACGTCGCCGACGGGGGCTACGCCTCGTGGAAGAAGGTCCTCGCCGGCTCGAAGACGGGCGAGTGGACCCCGGCGAAAGTGACCGACCTGGTCAAGGCCTCGGGCCTGCGGGGCCGGGGCGGAGCCGGCTTCCCCACGGGAATGAAGTGGACGTTCGTCCCGCCGAAGGAGAAGAGGGGCGACAAGCCCGTCTACCTCCTTTGCAACGCCGACGAGTCCGAGCCCGGGACGTTCAAGGACCGGATCCTCATCGAGCAGGACCCCCACCAGATCCTCGAAGGGATGATGCTCGCGAGCTTCGCGCTGGACGTGACACACGCCTACGTCTACATCCGCGGGGAGATGGTCCACGGCGCCGAGATCCTGAACGCCGCCATCGACGAGGCCACCGCGGCCGGCCTCCTCGGGAAGAACGTCCTCGACAGCGGGATGGACTTCGACATCACGGTCCACCGTGGCGCCGGGGCCTACATCTGCGGCGAGGAGACGGCCCTCATCGAGAGCCTCGAGGGCAAGCGCGGCCACCCGCGCATCAAGCCCCCATTCCCTGCCGTCTCGGGCGTCTGGAACGCCCCGACCGTCGTCAACAACGTCGAGACCCTCTGCTGCGTCAAGCACATCCTCGACCGCGGCGCCGACTGGTTCAAGGGGATCGGCCGCAACGATCGGAACACCGGACCGAAGCTCTACTGCGTCTCCGGGCACGTCGAGAAGCCGGGCGTCTACGAGGCGCCGATGGGGGTCCCCTTCCGGGACCTCCTCGCGATGTGCGGCGGGATGAAGGGCGGGCGGAAGCTCAAGGCCGTCATCCCGGGCGGATCCTCGGCACCGATGCTGACGGGAGACGAGATGATGGACGTCCCGCTCGACTTCGACGGCGTCGCCGCCGCGAGGTCGATGCTCGGCTCGGCTGCCATCATCGTCATGGACGAGACCACCGACATTCCGAAAGCGGTCACGAACATCGCGAAGTTCTACGCTCACGAGTCTTGCGGACAGTGCACGCCGTGCCGCGAGGGGACTCCCTGGCTCCACAAGATGCTCAAGCGGATCGTCAACGGTCAGGGGAAGAAGGCCGACGTCGAAATGCTCCTCCAGGTCGCCGGGCAGATGGGGAACGGCATGACGATCTGCGTCTTCGCCGACGCGGCGATCGCGCCGGTCCTCTCGGCCATCCCGAAGTTCCGCGAGGAGTTCGAGGCGTACGTCACGAAGTCCGCGACTCCCGGTTTCGACCAGCCTGCCGCGGCCGGGATCACCTCGAAGGTGGCCGAGCGGACGGCGGAAGGGATGCACTCCTGATGGCGAAGGTCACCGTCGACGGACGGACCGTCGAGGTCCCCGGCACCGCCAACGTCCTCGAGGCGTGCCGGGCGGCCGGGGTCGACGTTCCCCACTTCTGCTACCACCCGCGCCTCTCCGTCGTCGGCCAGTGCCGGATGTGCATGGTCGAGATCGAGGGGGTCCCGAAGATCCAGGCCTCCTGCACGGTCCCCGTGCGCGACGGGATGGTCGTCCTCGCCAGCTCCGAGAAGGCCCTCGCCGCCCGCAACGCGACGATGGAGTTCCTCCTCATCAACCACCCGCTCGACTGCCCGATCTGCGACCAGGCGGGCGAGTGCAAGCTGCAGGACAACGCCGTCGCGGCGGGCCTCCCCGTCTCGCGGACGGTCGAGCCCCGCCGGCAGTTCCCGGGCTACGACCGGACGAGCATCGGCCCCCACGTCATCGCCGACATGACGCGCTGCATCCAGTGCACGCGCTGCATCCGGTTCTGCAACGAGATCTCCGGCACCGGCGAGCTGTCGCTGATCGAACGGGGCGGCCACGCGTTCGTCTGGACGCACGAGGGCAAGGAGCTCGACAACGCCTGGTCCGGCTGCGCCGCCGACGTCTGCCCGGTCGGCGCTCTGACGACGAAGGAGTTCCGATTCCGCAAACGGGTCTGGTGGCTCGACAAGGCCAGCTCGGTCTGCGACGGTTGCGAGATCGGCTGCAACGTCTCGATCGAGCACCGCGACCGCGCCGTCTACCGGTTCCTGCCGCGCGTGAACCTCGCCGTGAACGACTTCTGGATGTGCGACTACGGCCGCTTCCGCGCCGAGGAGCTGAACGGGAACGACTTCGATCGGCCGGTCCTCAGGAAAGCCGGTACGGCCCGCGAGACGCACTGGGGCGAGGCGCTCGACGCGGTGAAGGCCGCCGTCGACGCCGCCGTCGCGAAGGACCCCGCGTCGGTCCTCGTCCTCGGCTCGGCGCGCCTGTCCACGGAGGAGAGCTGGCTCCTCGCGCAGCTCTTCAAGGGAACCGTGGGTGTCCCCCACGTCGAGTTCCACGCCGACCTCGGGCCCGAGCGGAAGATCAAGAATCCCGCCGTTCCCGGGGGTTGGCTCGTCGGGAAGGAAGCCGCGCCGAACTCCCGCGGTGCCGAGGCCGCGGGCGTCGCCCGCGCCGCCAAGGACTCGGCCCTCGCCCACCTCCTCGACGGGTCGTACACGCCGGACGTCCTCTACGTCGCCGACGCGGAGTTCACGTCCCGCGTCTCCGACCCGGAGTTCATCCTGGCTCTTTGCCGGGCGAAGACGCTCGTCGTCCACGGGAGGCGTACGAACCTCCTGACCGATGCCGCCGACATCCTCCTCCCCGTGGCGAGCCTCGCGGGCAAGGAAGGGACGTTCGTCAACGTCCTCGGGCTCGTCCAGAGGTTCCAGCTCGCCATCGTCCCGCCGCCGATCGTGAGGACCGACCTCGAGGTCCTCCTCCACCTCGGAAAGAGGTGGGGCGCCTTCGACCCCCAGTGGACGGCGAAGGCCGTCTTCGACCGGATGAAGGGCACCGTGCCGGGATACGGCGGCCTCGAGTGGGATTCCCCGGAGCTGGTCGGGAACGACGCGTCGGCCTCGCCCACCTCGGCCTACGACGTTCTCCTCGAGCGGCGTCTCGCGAATCCCGCCGAGATCCTCGCGGCGGTCGCGGAAGCCGCCGGCATGGGAGGAGAGAAGTGAGCGACGCCACCTTCACCGTCGTCGCGGCCATCGCGAAGATCCTCCTCATCTGGGCCATCGCCCTGGCGGGCCTCCTGCCGAATCTCGTGTGGGCCGAGCGGCGCGGCGCCGGGATGATCCAGGACCGGCCCGGCCCGAACCGGGTCGGACCCTTCGGCCTCTTCCAGGCCGTCGCGGACGTGATCAAGCTCTTCATGAAGGAAGACGTCACGCCGACCTACGTCGACAAGCTCATCTACAACCTGGCGCCCTGGATCACGATGATGCCGGCCCTCGTGACGTTCGCCGTCATCCCGTTCGGCGCGCCGCTCGACGTGACGCTCGGCGGCGTCACCCGGACCGTCCCGCTCGTCATCGCCGACGTCAACATCGGGATCCTCTACATCTTCGCGTTCGCCTCGCTCGGCGTGTACGGCATCGTCCTCGCCGGCTGGTCGTCCAACAACAAGTACTCGATGATGGGCGGCCTCCGCGCCTCGGCCCAGATCATCAGCTACGAGCTCTCGATGGGCTTCGCGGCCGCCTCGACCTTCCTGGTCGCCGGATCCCTCCGCCTCCCCGCCGTCGTCGAGTGGCAGCAGACGCACGTCTGGAACGTCGTGCCCCAGTTCGTCGGGTTCCTGATCTTCCTGATCGCGGTCTTCGCCGAGACGAACCGGCTCCCGTTCGACCTCGCCGAGGCGGAGGCCGAGCTGGTCGCCGGCTTCCACACCGAGTACTCGGCCTTCAAGTTCGGCATGTTCTTCATGGCCGAGTACGCGAACATCATCGCCGCCTCGGGTCTCGTGGTGACGCTCTACTTCGGCGGCTGGTCGCTCCCCGGGATCGCGTTCACCGGGGTCTGGGGGGCCCTCGCCTCGATCGCCGTCTTCTTCGCGAAGACGCTGATGTTCATCGCGCTGTTCATCTGGGTCCGCTGGACGCTCCCCCGCTTCCGGTACGACCAGCTGATGGACCTGGGCTGGAAGGTCCTCCTCCCGCTCTCCTTCATCCACCTGATCGTCGTGGCGGCGTTCGTCGCCGCGAAATGAGGGACTGAAGCCGATGTCGCTCGAGCTCGTCGTCTTCGCGATCGCCTCGGGGCTCGCGATCGTCTCCGCCCTCGCGATGGTCGTCGTCAGGACGCCCGTCAAGAGCGTGATCTCCCTCGTCCTGACCTTCTTCGCGCTCGCGGTCCTCTCGATCCTCCTGTCCGCCCCCTTCATCGCGGCGCTCCAGGTGATCGTCTACGCCGGCGCGATCCTCGTCCTCTTCCTCTTCGTCGTCATGCTCCTGAACCTGACGCAGGAAGCGGAGGGGCACGACGAGAGGCCGATCCAGCGGCTCCTCGGCCTCGTGTCCGTCGTCGCCCTCGGGGGTCTCCTCCTCGGAGTGACGCTGAAGGCCGGTGCGCCGCCGGTGCCGGCAGCGGGCGGGCCGATCGCCAACGTGAAGGACGAGATCCCGATCCTGGGCAGGCTCCTCTTCTCGGACCACCTTCTCGCCTTCGAAGCGCTCTCGGTGCTGCTCCTTCTCGCGGCCGTCGGCGCGCTCATCCTTTCCAAGCGGAAGTTCGACTGAGATGGAGGGCGCCGCAATGAACGCCGTCGTCCCGATGACCGTTCCCCTGAACGCCTACCTGGCGGTCGGGACGATCCTCTTCGTCATCGGGCTCGCCGGGGCGCTCCTGAAGAGGAACACCCTTTCGATCTTTCTCTCGATCGAGCTGATGATGAACGCCGTCAACCTCCTCGTCCTGGCCTACGCCCGGATGCGGGGAGACGCGACCGGCCAGATGGTCGTCTTCTTCGTCATCGCCATCGCCGCCGCCGAGGCGGCGGTCGGCCTCGCGATCTTCGTCGCCCTCTTCCGCGCGCGGCGGACGATCGACGTCGACCGGCTCAGCTCGCTGAAGTGGTGAGGGACACGACGCCATGACGCTCCCCCTCTGGCTCATCCCCGCCCTCCCGCTCGCGGGGTTCCTCCTCAACGGCCTCGTCGCCCTGCTCTGCGGGTGGCGCCGGGCCGCGAGGACGACCGCCGACTGGCGCGCCGTCCACCCGGACGACCACGGGCACGACGACCACGCGCACGACGACCACGCCGACGCCGATCACGGCGACCATGGGCATGACGACCCCGCGCACGGTCCCGCCGGGCCGTTTCTTCCCTACTGGCAGCGCCTCTTCCACGGCGTCGTCGGCGTCCTTTCGGTCGGGCTCGCCTCGGTCGTCGCCTTCGCGAACGTCGTCCCCTACGTCGCCGGCTCCCTCGCCACCGAAGGGGGCCTGGCCCCCGTGATCCAGACGGCGTACCGCTGGATGGCCGCGGGGCACGTGACGGTCGACCTGGCATTCCGGCTCGACGCGCTGTCGGCCATGATGCTGTCCTTCGTCACGTTCGTCGGGACCCTCATCCACGTCTACAGCGTCGGCTACCTGCAGGACGAGGAGGGCTACGGCCGCTACTTCGCCTACCTGAACCTCTTCATGTTTGCGATGTTGACGCTCGTCCTTGCGAACAGCCTTCCGGTCCTCTTCATCGGCTGGGAAGGCGTGGGGCTCTGCTCCTACCTCCTCATCGGCTACTACTACGAGAAGGACTTCGCGCACGCGGCCGGCAAGAAGGCGTTCGTCACGAACCGGATCGGCGACTTCGGGATGGTCCTCGGGATCTTCGGCATCCTGGCCCTCTTCGGGACGACGGACTTCTCCTTCGTCGACCTGGCGAAGCAGGGGGCGATGAACGGCAACGCCCCGATCAGCGTCTACGCCGTCTGCCTCCTCCTCTTCCTCGGCGCGGTCGGCAAGAGCGCGCAGGTGCCGCTCTACGTCTGGCTCCCCGACGCCATGGCCGGGCCGACCCCCGTCTCGGCCCTCATCCACGCCGCGACGATGGTCACGGCCGGCGTCTACCTCGTCGCGCGCTGCTCGGCCGTCTTCGTCCTCGCGCCCGACGCCATGACGCTCGTCGCCTGGATCGGCGCCCTCACCGCCGTCTTCGCCGCGACGATCGGCCTCGCCCAGAACGACATCAAGAAGGTCCTCGCCTACTCCACGGTCTCGCAGCTCGGCTACATGTTCCTGGCGTGCGGCGTCGGGGCGTTCGGCGCAGGGATGTTCCACGTCTTCACCCACGCCTTCTTCAAGGCCTGCCTCTTCCTCGGCTCGGGCTCGGTCATCATGGCGATGCACCACGAGCAGGACATGCGGGCGATGGGCGGCCTGTGGCGCAGGATCCCGTGGACGGCCTGGACGATGATGTTCGCCACGGTCGCCATCGCCGGGATCCCGCCGCTGGCCGGCTTCTTCTCGAAGGACCAGATCCTCGGTGCGGCGTTCGGGGCCGGTCACCCGGTCCTCTTCGCCGTCGGGCTCTTCACGGCCGGCATGACGGCCTTCTACATGTTCCGGCTCGCGCGGATGACCTTCTTCGGGACCTTCCGGGGACCGAAGGGCGCGGAGGAGCACGTCCACGAGTCCCCCGCCACGATGACCGTCCCGCTCGTCGTCCTGGCGTTCTTCTCGGTCGTCGCCGGCGTCCTCGGAGTGCCGGAAGCGCTCGGCGGGAAGAACCGGTTCGTGGAGTTCCTCGCCCCGTCGCTCGCCGTGGCGCACCCGCACGAGGTCACCCACCTGACCGAGTGGATTCTCATGGGCCTCTCGGTCGTCATCGCGGCCGGAGGCATCGTCCTCGCGTGGCGCTGGTACGGCCAGCGCGGGGCGACCGCCGAGGTCCCGAGCGCCGCGGCGAACGCCTTCTACCTGAAGAGCGGCCTCCTCGGCCGCCTCGTGGAGAACCGGTGGTACGTCGACGAAGGAATCGAGGCCGGCGTCCTCGCTCCGTTCCGGAAGATCGGGACCTTCCTCTGGCGCGGCTTCGACTCGCTCGTCATCGACGGCGTCATCAACGCCTCCGCCTTTCTCGTCGAGCTGACCGGCGACCTTCTCCGGTTCTTCACGACCGGCAACGTCCGAAACTACGCGCTGAGCTTCACGCTCGGCGTTCTCGCCCTCGCGGTCTACGTCTTCCTGCGGTAGGAGAGCATGCTCGAGTCCAGCACCTCCATCCAGTGGCTCGGGGCCGACATCCTGACGACGCTCGTCTTCCTGCCGTCGCTCGGGGCCCTGCTCCTCCTCTTTCTCTCCAGCGAGGCCAAGAACGCGATCCGCGCCGTCGGGCTCCTGGCGAGCGGCGCCACGTTCGTCGTCTCGGTCGCCGTCCTTCAGAAGTTCGACCCCGCCATCGCCGGGATGGAGGCCTTTCGCCCCCTCCTCGTCGACCATCCCTGGATTCCGCGCTTCGGGATCCGCTACCTGATGGGGATCGACGGGATCTCTCTGGTCCTCGTCCTCCTGACGACGTTCCTGACGTTCCTCGTCCTCGTCTACTCGTTCGGGCAGACGGTTCCGAAGCTGCGCGGCTACGTCGCCGCGTTCCTCGTCCTGGAGACGGGAATGCTCGGAAGCCTCGTCGCCCTCGACGCGATTCTGTTCTACGTCTTCTGGGAGGTCATGCTCATCCCGATGTACTTCATCATCGGGATCTGGGGCGGCAAGCGTCGCATCTACGCGACGATGAAGTTCGTTCTCTTCACGCTGGCCGGGTCGCTCCTGATGTTCGTCGCGATCCTGTTCGCCTCGGGTGTCCACGCCCGGTCGACGGGGATCCTGACGTTCTCGCTCCTCGAGTGGATTCCGGCGGCCTCCACCGGCGCGTGGGGCCTGACCGGGACGCAGGAGGCGCTCCTCTTCTGGGCCTTCGCCCTCGCCTTCCTCGTGAAAGTTCCCCTCTGGCCGCTGCACACCTGGCTCCCCGACGCCCACGTCGAGGCGCCGACGGGCGGCTCGATCATCCTCGCCGGCGTCCTCCTCAAGCTCGGGACGTACGGCCTCCTCCGCTTCGCGATCCCGCTCTTCCCCGGCGCGGCCACCCGATACACGCCCCTGATTGCCGTCCTCGCCCTGATCGGCGTCGTCTACGGAGCGTGGGTGGCCGCGGCCCAGAAAGACATGAAGAAGCTGGTGGCCTACTCCTCCGTCAGCCACCTGGCGCTCGTCGTCCTCGGGATCTTCGCGGGCAACGTCACGGCGGTCTCCGGCGCCGTGATGCAGATGGTCGGTCACGGTCTGACGACGGGGCTGCTCTTCCTCCTCGTGGGCGTCCTCTACGAGCGACGCCACACGCGGGAGATGGCCGACTACGGCGGCGTCGCCTCGCAGGTCCCGATCACGACGACCCTCTTCGTCATCGCCGTCCTCGGCTCCGTCGGCCTCCCCGGCCTCAACGGCTTCGTCGGCGAGTTCCTGATCCTCGCCGGGGTCTTCAAGGCGAACGTCGTCTGGGCCGCGGTCGCGGCGACGGGCCTGATCCTCGGAGCCATCTACCTCCTCACGCTCGTCCAGAAGGTCTTCTGGGGACCCAACCGGGTCAGCGCGAACCTCGGGCTTACCGACATCAACGCCTGGGAATTCGCCGCGGCATTCCCGATGATCGTCCTCGTCGTCGTCCTCGGGGTCTGGCCGCAGCCGGTCCTCGATCTCGTCCGCAACTCCGTCGAGACGGTCGTCCAGATCGCGGCCGTCCGGATGGTCCCGTGACGTCCGCCGCCGAGAGGAGCTGCTGAACGTGACCGGCTTCCTTCACGTCTCCCCCGCCGACCTCGCCACGGTCGGCCCCGAGACTTTCCTCTGCGTTCTGGGGATCGCGCTCGTCCTTCTCGACGCCTTCGCCCGGAGCCTCCGTCCCGCGTTTCCCTACCTCACCCTCGCGGGCGTGGCAGCGGCGAGCTTCCTCGGGGGCTACGCCCCCGGGAGCGCCTTTGCAGGCGCGATCGAGGGCTCGGAGCTGACGCGGTTCATCGACCTCCTCGCGCTCGCGGCGGTCGCCCTCGTGACGCTGGGCGCCGACGCCCTCCTCTCGCGCGACAAGCGCAATCAGGGGGAGTTCTACGCCCTCCTCCTCTGGTCGGCCGCGGGCCTGATGCTCATGGTGAAGGGGAACGACCTCCTCGTCGTCTTCATCGGACTCGAGGTGATGTCGATCGCCCTCTACGTCCTGGCGGCCTGGTATCGGGACGTCCCCGAGGCGACCGAAGCGGCGATGAAGTACTTCCTGATGGGCGCCTTCGCGTCCACCTTCTTCCTCTACGGTCTCGCGACGGTCTATGGGCGCCTCGGCTCGACGCGCCTCACGACCCTGAAGGGCGCGCTCGCCAATGGCGAGGGCTTCTCCGACCCGATGCTGCAGATCGGGCTGCTCGCGATCCTCTCGGCCCTCGCGTTCAAGATCGCCCTCGTCCCGTTCCACGCCTGGGCCCCGGACGTCTACCAGGGGATGACGACGCCCGCCGTCGCGTTCCTCTCGACCGTGCCAAAGGCCGCCGCCGTCGTCGTCGCGGTAAAGGTCCTCGCGACGCTCGCACCGGCCGGGCTCGGAGAGCCGTGGCGGCCCCTCCTCTCGATCCTGGCGATCCTGTCGATCCTCTTCGGGAACATCGTCGCCCTCGCGCAGCGCGACCTGAAGCGGATGCTCGCCTATTCGGGCATCGCCCAGATGGGATACGTGGCCATCGGACTCGCGACTTTCGACGGTCCGGCCTTCGAGGGGATCCTCGTCTTCCTCGCGGGCTACCTCGCCACGAACGTCGCGGCGTTCCTCGCGGTGGCCGCCCTCTCGAACGGGGAGAAGGAGCCTCACCCCCTGGCCGACCTCGCCGGGATGGGGCGCCAGCGCCCCTTCGCGGCCTCGGTGCTGACGCTCGCGATGTTCTCTCTCACGGGCCTGCCGCCGACGGTCGGTTTCATCGGAAAGCTCCTCGTCTTCCGCGCCGCGGTGGACGCGGGCCTGCTCACGCTCGCCCTCGTCGGAATCTTCGGGAGCCTCGTCTCGGCGGGGTACTACCTCAGGGTCGTCTACTACCTCTGGATGAAGGAGCCGAGCCGCGAGGTGGACGCCCCCCAGGAGGACGTTCTCTCCGGGGCCGCCTACATCCTCGTCACGGTCGCGATCCTCGTCCTGGGCGTCCTCCCCCGGCCGCTCCTGGACATGGCCCGGGCCGCCGTCCAGTCGCTCCCCCGCTGACCGATGCACGAGACGCCGATGGAAACGGGAGAACCGAGGGAGGTTCTCCCGTGACCTCCGCGGCGTCCCGGCAGCGTCGGGAGGGACTCTCCGAGGCCGCGACCCACCGGCTCTCCCTCCTTTTGCGAAGCCTCGGGATCCTCGAGGCCGAGGGCGTGGATACCATCTCCTCGCCCGGACTCGCCCAGCGCCTCGGCTTGAACGCGGCCCAGATCCGAAAGGACCTCGCGCACTTCGGAGAGTTCGGCGTTCGCGGAGTCGGCTACCACGTCGCCGACCTTCGGGCCCGCCTGGGCGCAATCCTGGGGCTCGACCGGGTCCGGGTCGTCGTCATCGTCGGTGCCGGGCACCTGGGTCAGGCCCTCGCCGACTCGAAGAACTTCAACGGGGAGTCGTTCCGCGTGGACGCCCTCTTCGACGTCGACGGCCGGAAGGTGGGCGGGAGATCGAGGACGGGTGTCCCGATCCGCCACACGGGGACGCTGCGGGCGTCCGTCGAGGAGCTTGGCGCCGAGATCGGCGTGCTCGCCGTGCCCCCCGAGAGCGCCGAGGCCGCGGCCCGGGCGCTTGCGGAGGCCGGGGTCCGGGGAATCCTGAACTTCGCCCCTGCGACCGTCGGACCGTTCGCCGGGACGACGGTCAAGAACGTCGACCTGACTCTCTCGCTCGAGACGCTCGCGATCCAGCTGGCGCCCGCCACGACCTGAAGTCGGGAACGACGAGACCCTGGTCGACTTGAAGCCAGCGGACTCGCCCTGCGAGGACGCGAAGCGGGGATCCCGGACCACGGCCGAGGCCGACTCCCAGAACGAGCACGAAAGGGCGCCGCCTTCGGCTCCGGGCGGAGGGGCGGTCGAGCTGCCGCTTTTCACGGGTCGCGCCGGCGGGGGCCCCGTACGCCCCTCGCCGTCACGCCCCGTGAATCCCCGGCGCGTCGCGTCCCTGCGGCCGAGCGCGGCCTTCGGGCCACGCCGCACCGCGGTCGCTCGCAAGCCAAGGGAAGAGGTTTTTGCCGAGTCTCGCGGGAGGCGCGAAGAGGCGTGGCGTGAAGAGGAGAGCGGCCGGGCGGCAGGAGAGGCCGGTTCCGTCCCTAATCTTGTGGGAAATGGGTCTAACGAAGAGATGAAGAAAGGGGGAAGCTCCTCGGTGCAAGACAAAAACCTCCCCGGCCAGGGAGGAGAGGAGCGTTCCCCATGGCGAACTCTGCGCCGTGCGTCCTTCCGACGCAACCGGTCATTCAGTCCGACCTTCTCGGACTCTTTCGTGGGGCCATCGGTCTGGTGCTCGAGGTGCTCCTGAGCAGCAGGTCCGAGAGATGGTCGGAGCTCGCCGGTACGAGCGGCTGGGAAGCCGGAAGGACCACCTAAACGGAACCTACATGAGGCGACTGCTGACATCGATGGGCCTGGTGCAGATCGAGGTCCCCCGGACGCGTACCCAGGGCTCTCCCCTGGAGACGATCGGCCGGTACAACCGTCGGACGTCGGAGATCGACGAGATGGTCACGTCGGCGTACGTACAGGGCGTCTCGACCCGGGACATGAGTCGGGTCACGGAGGCTCTGATGGGCGAGGGCGTCGGGCGCTCCACAGTCAGCCGCGTCACGCAGCGGCTGGCCGAGAGCGTCGAGCAGCTGCGCAGCGCCCGGATCACCGAACGCTTCCCCTATCTCTTTCTCGACGCCACCTTCATCAACGCCCGCTGGGCCCGTGCCGTGGAAAACGTGTCGGTCCTGGTGGCCTACGGCGTCGACGACGACGGCAAGCGGCATCTTCTCGCCGTGGAACTCGGCTCGGAGGAGAGCGAGGCGAGCTGGACGGCGCTGCTGGAGGGCGTGCTCGAGCGCGGCCTGTCGGGCCTGCAGCTGGTGGTCTCTGACGCCCACGCCGGGCTGATCAAGGCCGTCCGTCGGCTTCTTCCCGAGGTCCCGCACCAGAGGTGCACCGTCCACCTGATGCGAAACGTGCTGGCCAAGACGCCTCATCGCCTTCGCGGCCGCGTAGGCAGCGAGCTGAGCAAGATCTTCCAGGCGGCCACCCGTCAAAGTGCCCAGAAGGCGCTGGAAGACTTCGCCACCGGACTCGGTGCCCAGATCCCCGAAGCCCTCTCCTGTCTTCGGGACGGATTTGCGGCCGCCACGCGCTTCTTCGACTTCCCTCGGCCGCACTGGCCACGGATCCGCTCCAACAACGGCCTGGAGCGCCTCAACGCCGAGATCAAACGACGCGTCCGCGCCGTCGGCGCCTTCCCCGATCGCGACAGCGCTCTGCGCCTGATCACGGCAGTCGCCCTCGAAACCACAGCTGTCTGGGGCCAACGCCGCTACCTCGACATGGCTCTGCTCGGACAGAAGAATCCGAAAGCCGCATGACGACGTCTTCGTCCTCGCCGACCCTCCTCGTCCAGAGGAAGGGATCGAAGATCCCTTCGATATCGGAATCCCCGGCCCGAGGAGCCCGGGGGTCAAGGGTCGCCGAAGGCGACGGCCGAAGGCCGCTTGCCCTTGACGCCCGGGCCCCGAAGGGCCACCTCGGTCCCTTCCCAGGCTCGACCTTCTCTCAGGATCGTCAACCCGCACCGAGGTCCCTCACGCCGTCTCCGCGAAATCCGCTTCTACACAAAATTCGGGACTTGACCGCCTGGATCAACCCCCCGAAGAACGACACCATCGAGAAGGAACCGGCTGTTCAGTAAATTCAACCCGTCGCTGTCTCAAAGTCGTTGACACGTCCCGGGCCGGGAACGCCGTGGTCGTCGCCGAGCACGACCCCGATCTCGTCGGGGCGGCCGACCACGTCGTCGAGCTCGGTCCCGGCTCCGGTCCGGAGGGCGGGCTCGTCGTCGCCTCCGGCCCGCCGTCGGCTCTCGCAGCGGACCCGTCGACGTACAACGGGCGACTCCTGGGACGCACGGACACGAAGAGACACGGGCCCAGGCGCGGCCTCTCGCCGGGCGTATCGATCCGAGGGGCGAGTCGCCACACGCTGAAGAACGTCGACGTGGAGATCCCGGCCGGCGGACTCGTCGTCATCGCGGGCGTCTCGGGCAGCGGCAAGTCGACGCTCGTCCTCGAGGTGCTCGCGCCCTCCCTTCGCGCCGCGATACGAGGCGGTGCTCCCGTCGGGTGTCGCGCTCTGGAGCTGCACGCGCCGTTCGAGGCCGTCCTCGCCTCCGACCAGGACGTACTGGCCATCGGCAGCGGACGCACGGTCGCGACGCTCGTCCAGGTCGCCGAGCCTCTGCGCAGGCGCTTTGCCGCGACCCCCGAAGCGCAGGCGCGCAAGCTGACCGCGAAGGCGTTCTCGACGAACTCGCCGGGAGGCCGCTGCGAGACGTGCCTGGGCCGGGGCGTCATCACCGTCGCCATGGGCCTCCTGCCCGACGTGACCGTCGAGTGCGAGGCCTGCGGCGGGCGGCGGTTCTCGGACGACGTCCTCGCGTGCCAGCTGGATGGACGGAACCTGACGGACATCCTCGACGCGCCGGTCGGCACTCTCGAAGCCTGGTTTGACGGCGACCGCCAGGTGGCCGCTCCCATTCGGGCCCTTTGCGAGATCGGAATGTCCTACCTGCGCCTCGGCCAGGAGGCCGGCGCTCTCTCCTCGGGCGAGAGGCAGAGGCTTCGGCTGGCGCGGCTTCTCGCCCAGCCGCACGCGGGCCGAACCGCGGTGCTTTTCGACGAGCCGACGCGCGGTCTCGGGTTCGAGGATGTCGACCGGTTTCTGCGTGCGCTCGGCCGGCTCGCAGCGGAAGGCCACCTCGTGGCGGTCGTGGAGCACCACCGGGACGTCCTCGCCTCGGCCGACTGGCTCGTCGAGCTCGGGCCGGAAGGCGGTGCGCGCGGTGGCCGGATTCTCCGGGCCGGCGTCCCCTGAACGGCATCGCCCGCCGGGCCCGGCCGAGGGGGGCGACGGCACCGGCGCCCGCGAGGACCAGTCGTTGAAAACGGTGCACTCCGGATCGAAGGGATTTCAAGCTCCGCGACGGGTGGCCGTCCCGTACCGACCGATACGAGACCGGTCTCGACGGTCAGGCCTTCAACACTCGTCGGAAAGTGACCACCCTCGCTCGTTTGTTTATTGCCGGCCGAGCGTGGCCACCGGTCAGCGACAAGCCACTTGGCTCAGCATCATCCCGCGCCGGAGGCGCGGCCGGGCGCGGTCCGCTTCTGACGAGCACACCTGGCAGTTTCCGGAAATGGGGATATCCATCTGAGTGCGGTCGGCACAATATGTAGGGGTGCTGACTCAGGCACCCGTCGGGAGCTTGACGCGACGACCCGCTCGGCTACGCCGGGCTACCAAGCTGGCTCCTTGACGGCGCTGCCTGCCTCGCCTAGCTTGAGAGGCTTGGTTCCACCACCACAATCGGTAGTGGGTACCGCACTCAGATGGATATCCCCTTTCCGGAAAGCGCTGAAGGTCAGGCCGGTCCGAGGTCGTGAGCGCCGGGCTCCAGGCTCTCGCCGACGCCGTGTGCACGGCACGGCTGACGAGCATGTCGGTGACGACGCCCACCAGGAGCCCCACCCCCAGCGCCTCCAACGCGACCGTCTTCGGGCGGACCTCGATGTACTGGTCGACATTCCGGGAAAGATCGCGCCAGCCCTTCCTGGCGGCTCGCCGGGCGTTGCGAGCCGCTTCCTTCCCCTGGTCCCACCTCTCCTTCAGGTGCGCCGCGCCTGCGGCCCTGCCGGGCTCTCGCGTGCGGAACGGTCCGGGGCTGCTCGTGCTGTCCAGGTCGACTCCCTTTCCGTTGGTTCGCCGCAGCTCCCGTGCCGGTGAGCGAGCTTCGCTGGCATCGAACGTGCTGCCGCTAAGGGCATGATTTCCATACCAGGTCTTCTCCTCCTCATCCTCATCGCCGCGATCTGCGGCGCCATTGGCAGCGCCCTCGGGGGCGGGTCCCGAGGCGGCCTGCTCGTCTCCATCGTTCTCGGGTTCATCGGAGCGCTGCTCGGCTCCTGGATTGCGCGCCAGATGAACCTCCCGGAGCCGTTCGTGCTCCGAGCCGCCGGACAGGCCTTCCCGATTCTCTGGTCCATCGTCGGGGCCGCTCTCTTCGTGGCGCTCCTGCACCTCTTCAGCCGCCGGCGATAGCCACTCGTCCGCCTTCCGAGCTGGCGCTCGGGGGCCGTGCGGCGCCCCTTTGCCTTCGGCACAGGACCTCACCCGGCCGATCCGCGCACCGTCGTCTGGCACGCTATATGCGTCGCAGCACGAACAGAGGTGACGCCATGAACAGGCAGGAAATCAAGGGGAAGTCGAAGAGCCGCAGGGGACGCATGAACGTGGCCCGTGGAGTTCTCACCGAGGACCCCAGGCTCGAGCGCCACGGCGCCCAGCAGCGGGCCGAGGGGACACTGGAGACCTTCGTCGGCGAGATGCGGCGCCGCTTCGGTGAAATGATCGAACGGCTCGGGACCGCCATCAAGACGTAGATCCGCTTCCCGGGCCGACCGCTCGGCCTCCTCGCCGTCGCCTGGATCACCGAAGCGAAGCGCGACGAGACCCGCCGGAGGCGCCTCGCGACGACGCTCGAGTGGCTCGCCGAGGGAAGGTCACGTAACTGGAAGTACGAGAAGTGCTGAGGCGCACGGACCGCCTTTCGAGCTCGGTTCAGAAAAGCGACTCGGTCGTGATCAGGTAGACGGGACCGCCGCCGCGATCCGGGAACGCCACCTCGAAACGGACGATGCGCACGTTCGACGTACGAGTGAGCTCCACCAGGAGGCCCGCCCCGAGGTCGCTCCGCCAGCCTTCCGTGGACGGCCCGACGCGTTCTCCCCACGTCTTGCCGCAATCGGCAAACACCGCAACCCCCAGCGCCGCCAGGGACAGCACCTCGCCGGTCAGGCGCCGCCGCCACTCGACGTTGCCCAGCGCCCGCGAGGTGCCGTCGAAGGTGTTCGGGTCGTACCCGCGAAGCCCGGTGTCGGCTCCGAGCGTCAGCTGCCTTTCGCCGTCGAGGGCGTTGCCGAAGTCGGCGGCGATCCGTCCTCTCAGGCCCGCCGCACCGGTGAGGGCGCCCCCCAGCTCGACGTGACTGATCGCGTTGGCCAGGCCGCGGTTCTCGATCCGTCCCGAGAGGCCGACGCGCTGCCAGGTGAAGACCCGCCCCGTGAGCTGTCCCGAGTCAAACGCGGCACGATAGCGAAGCTTGGCGCTGTCACCGCCGAAGAGAGGCAGCGAGAGCCCCGTCATGACCCTCCAGTTGGGCCCGAGAGCCAGGTCTTCCTGTCTGTACCAGGCGCGGAAACCGCGCACGACCTTCCATCGGAAGGTCGTGCGCTCCCAGCCCAGCTGGGGACCCACCAGGTCGCGGTCCTGGGGCTGTCGATAGGGCGGGCCATACAGGCTCTCCCAGTTCTTGAAGTGGGCGCTTTCGCCGAATGCTCCCAGCAGGAGGCGGTTGACCCGAACGTCGCCACCCGGCAGGCGAAGACCTCCCCACACCTCCCACTCCTGCGTGTCCGTGTCACCGGCGACCCGCCGCTCTCCCTCCGACCAGAGGTACTCCGTGGACTTTTCGCGCTTCCACTCGACGCCTCCGGCCCGCGGCGTCGACAGGGAGAAGAACGGGTATTCGACCCGGACGTGATCCGCCGAACCGTCGGTCGATTCCTGGTGCTCCAGCTCGAGCTGCCAGCGGCTGCCCAGGAACGTGATGTCCCTGTAGCGGAACGTCGTGGAGGTCCGTTCGGGGTCGTCCTTGATGTCGAAGAGGAGGCTCTTCCCGAGCCCCAGGAAGTTGTCGTCCTTGATTCCGGCCGTGCCGGACCGGCGATCCCCTTCCACGCCGAAGCTGAGGTTCAAGGCCAACGTCCACTGGTCGTGCGTCTCGACGATCACCTCTGCCCCGCCGGGGGCCGGCCGCGCCGAAATGCTCACCGGGTTCAGGAACTCCGTCCCTCGCAGGATGATCTCGGTTTCCTCCAGCCGTGCCGGATCGAGGACGTCGCCGACCTTGAAGAGCAGCAGGCGACGGATGAAGTCCTCGCGGGACAGCATGTGCAGCGCGTCGACCCAGCGATAGGGCCACGCCGAGGTGGCCGGGTCGTCCAGGTCGAAGACGTCGTGCCGGTTGACCCGAACCGCCACGATGGGGGTGCCAGCCGCCACGTCCCCCACCACGGCGCCCCGGGCGCCGAGCCCGGTGAGAACGAAGGCGAGGCCCAGCGCAACGCGCCGCAGCGTAGCCCTGCAGGCAGCCCCCGCCACCGGACCGCTGTCACGCAGCGGACTCCTCGCACGCCCCGTCGCGGGCTCCATTCTGCCTATAAGGTAGCAAACGCGGCGCCAGCGAGCGGCCTGGCCCTCCCCGCCGGCCCGGCGTTCCTGGTACGCGCCGTGCTAAGCGGAGGAGCATGAGCACGAACGCGAAGAAGTCCTCTGCCGGCGCCTTCCTGTCCGACTTCGACGAGCTGCGGCAGCGCGCTCGGACGCAGATCGAGGATGGAGCCGTAACTCCGGGTTACAAGGCCGACCGCGACTTCGTCGTCGAGCTCCTCAACACCGCCCTCGCCTCCGAGATCATCTGCGTCCTGCGCTACAAGCGTCACCACTTCATGGCGACTGGCATACACGCCCAGCCAGTCGCGGCCGAATTCCTCGAGCACGCCACTCAGGAACAGGCCCACGCCGACCAGCTCTGCGTACGCATCCGGCAGCTCGGCGGCGCCCCGAACCTGAACCCGGAGGGCCTTCTCTCCAGGGGCCACACCCTGTACCTCGAGTCGGAGAACCTGACCGGGATGATCCGGGAGAACCTGATCGCAGAACGGATCGCGATCGAGTCTTACGGCGAGATGGTCCGGTTCATCGGCGCCGACGACCCGACGACCCGGCGGGTCCTCGAGGAGATCCTCGCCCAGGAGGAGGAGCACGCCGACGACATGGCGGATCTCCTCGTCACCTTCGACCCGAAGAAGACGGCCTGATGCAGTTCTTTCGACGGGCGACTGTAGCTTTTACGCGCACGCGCACCCACGGGATCGGCCGATGAGCCAGGGAGACGAACGATGAGCACGATTTCGACCAGAGACGGCACGCAGATCTACTACAATGACTGGGGCACGGGCACGCCCGTGGTCTTCAGCCACGGCTGGCCCCTCAACTCGGACAGCTGGGAAGCCCAGATGCTCTTCCTGGCCTCCAACGGCTACCGCTGCATCGCCCACGACCGCAGAGGCCACGGCCGGTCGAGCCAGCCCTGGGACGGCAACGACATGGACACCTATGCCGAGGACCTCTCGGAACTGATCGAGACTCTCGACCTGAAGGGCGCCACCCTGGTCGGCTTCTCCGCCGGCGGCGGAGAGGTGGCCCGCTACATCGGTCGCCACGGCACGAAACGCGTCGCCCGGGCCGCCCTGGTCGCCTCCGTCCCGCCTCTGATGCTGAAGACGGAATCGAATCCCGGAGGACTCGGGCGCGAAGCGTTCGACAAGATCCGCCTCGGCTGCCTCGCCGACCGCTCGCAGTTCTACAGGGACCTCGCCAGCGGCCCGTTCTTCGGGGCCAACAGGCCGGGCGCGAAGGTCTCGCAGGGGATGATCGATTCGTTCTGGCTACAGGGGATGCGGACCGGACACAGGAACACGTTCGAGTGCATCGAGGCGTTCTCCGAGACCGACTTCACCCAAGACCTCGGGAAGTTCGACGTGCCGACGCTGGTCCTTCACGGCGACGACGACCAGATCGTGCCGATCGGCGCCTCCGCCCTCCTTTCCTCGAAGCTCGTCCCGAAGGCGACCCTGAAGGTCTACCCGGGCGCGCCCCACGGCCTCGCGTACACCCACCGGGACCAGCTGAACGCCGACCTTCTGGCATTCCTGAAGGCGTGAGGCGGTCCTGAAGCGTCGGGTCCACGACATCAGCGCGCCCGCGCGGGGCAACGCCGCGCACGGAAACACGACACGGAGGCGACACATGGCGAAGGTCCTCGTTCTCTACTACAGCATGTACGGCCACGTCGAGACGATGGCGAACGCGGTGGCCGAGGGCGCGCGCGGCGTCCAGGGCGCCGAGGTCACCATCAGGCGGGTGCCCGACCTGGTGCCGGAGGAGATCGCCCGGAAGGCGGGCGCCAAGCTCGACCAAGCCGCGCCGCTCGCCACCGTGGAAGAGCTGCCGCTCTACGACGCCATCATCTTCGGCACGCCGACCCGATTCGGGAACATGTGCGCTCAGATGCGGAACTTCCTCGACCAGACTGGCCGGCTGTGGCAGAGCGGCGCCCTGGTCGGCAAGGTGGGAAGTGTGTTCACATCCACGGCCACCCAGCACGGCGGCCAGGAGACGACGATCACGTCCTTCCACAGCACCCTGCTGCATCACGGCATGATCGTCGTGGGAGTCCCCTACTCCTGCAAGGAGCTCATGGAGATGACGGAGATCACCGGCGGCTCCCCCTATGGAGCGGGCACTCTCGCCGGGCCCGACGGGCACCGTACGCCGACGGAGAACGAGCTGAAGATTGCCCGCTTCCAGGGAGCCCACGTCGCGGACGTGACGAGAAGGCTGTCGACCTGACATCCGCCTTGCAGACGACAGAACGGCCGGCGAGGCGCCGCAGAAGGAGGAACGGTCATGAAGGGTCTCGTGAAAGACATAGAAGCTCTCGCCGTCAAGAACCAGGACTTTCGCCAGGTGCTCTACACGGCGAAGAACTGCCAGCTCGTCGTCATGGCGCTGAAGCCCGGGGAAGAGATCGGGGCGGAGGTCCACGAGCTCGATCAGTTCTTTCGCGTGGAGGAGGGGACCGGCGAGGCCGTACTCGACGGCGTTCGAACGGCGATCCAGGCCGGCTTCGCGATCCTCGTCCCGGCCGGGACGAAGCACGACATCGTCAACACGAGCGAGGCCCCGCTGAAGCTCTATACGCTCTATGCGCCGCCGAACCATCGGGACGGCGTCGTCCACCACACCCGCGCCGACGCGGAAGCCGACTACGAGCATTTCGACGGGAAGACGACGGAATAGCCAGGGCATCGGGTGCCTGGCCCGGTCGTCTCACAGGCGGCCGGGCCAGGCGCATCCCGATCTATACCGCGACGAACGTTCCCCGCAATTCCGCGTGCAGCGGCCGGTGCCTCGCCAGATACGCTCTCAGCGCGCCAATGCTTCGTTCGGGGTGCTGCTGGCGCTCTCGGCCGTACTTCTGCGCAACTCCCTGCTCCGTAACAAAGGCCGCAGAGTAGCGGCGCCCGGGCTGTAGCCGCTCACCGCCCACGAAAACCTGCTGGACACGCTGTCCCGACGGGTTCTCGATCTTGATGAAGGCGTTCAGCCCCAGCGCACGTTTGACGTAGCCGCCCATCTGGTCATACGCATCCCGTCCAAACGTCCGCTCCAGGTTCTCCTCCAGCATCGAAACGATCTCGTCACCGCGCAACTCGACCGTCGAGACGGGTGGATCCATCGGAATGATGTCGTAGAGATCGTTGACGGTGACCTTCCCGGCGGGGATCGGCGCGCCGAAGCGCCAGCCATTCGAGAGGGCCAGCTGCGCGCCCGTACTCTCCAGCAACGCCTGCAGCAGGAAGTTGTCCATCGTCGACTCGAGCATGGTCGCCCGATTGAGCGGGGTCGCGGTTTCGCCCACCACTTCCGAAAGCAACTCCCGATATGGGGCGAGTGCGTGCCGGACGAGGTCCTCCGCCTCGGGATCGGGGCTGACGGCGGCCTTCACCTCCATCAGCTCGTGCCGCCACTCAACGACCCGGCCACCGTCCACCTTCAGATCCAGGCGACCGAGAAAGGACCCGTGACAGCCCGACTGAATGACGAGCGTCTTCCCCTGAAGCACCGGGGTGTACAGCCGATTGTGCGTATGCCCGCTCAGGCAGATATCCACACCGGGCACCTCCGACAGGACCTTCAGATCCTGCGGCAACCCCAGATGAGAGACGAGAAGAACCAAGTCTACCTTCTCCTGGGTCCTTAGGACGTCGATGATCCCGGGAAGCTCGCCGCGGCCCAGCGTGAACTCCAGTCCTTCGCTGTAGGAAGGCGGCATCGTCTTGTCGACGATGTTGGAGGCGATGCCGGCGAGGCCAACGCGACAGCCACCGCTCTCCACCACCCTGTAGGGTGAAAACGACCGGCTCCTCGTCGCCTTGTCGTAAACGTTCATCGCCAGCATCGGGTAGCTTAGGTCCGCGGCTAGCTCCTTGAAGGTTCCGGGACCGAAGGCGAACTCCCAATGGGCCGTCATCGCGTCCAGGCCCAGCGCGTTCAGGACGGGAATCAACGCCGCTCCCCTGGTATCCAGGGCGGGATACGTGCCATGAAAGGTATCGCCGCAATCGCAGAAGAGGGTGCCCTCCTGGTTCGCGGCCCGAATCCGCTTCACGAGTGCGGCAATGCGGGCGTACCCGCCCGCCGGCCGACAGACGGCCTGCCCACCCTCCCAGAAGACCTCCTGGTGGAGATCGAAATAGGCATGGCTGTCGTTCAGCTGAAGGATGGTCAGAGCCTTCGCGGAGCTCATGATCTCGTTCTCCTGTCGGAAGAGCGTCTGGATCCAGCCCGGTCCGCGCGCGAGGCATCCCTTGCAGACGTCACACGCGCGGACCTCGGGCCAGAGGGTTTCCCTTCTTTCGGAGCGGAACGCTAGAGGCCGAGGAGCTTCATGGTCTCCCGCATGAAGGCGGGCAGGTCGGCCGGTTGCCGGGACGTCACGAGCTTTCGGTCCACGACGACCTCCCGGTCCTCGTAGAGCGCGCCGGCCTCTTTCAGCTCCTCCGCCACCGACTTGCAGCAGGTGGCGCGCCGGCCCTGCAGCAGACCGGCGCTGATCAGGATCTGCGGTCCGTGGCAGATCGCGGCGACCGGCTTCCCGAGAGCGAAGAACGTCCGCGCGATCTCCAGCGCCTTCGGCTCCTTTCTCACCACCGCCGGCGCAGCCCCTCCTGGCAGGACGAGGATCGCGTACTCGTCTGCGTCCACCTCGTCGAGGCTCTTGGCCACGGCCACTTCGTAGCCGTGCTCGCCCTTGATGGCCCAGCGACCAGGCGAGGCTACCGTCACTTCGATTTCGGCCTCCTCGAGCCGGTAGTAGGGCACCAGCAGCTCGGAGTCTTCGAAATTGTCGGCACTTACGATCAGGGCTTTCATCTGTCCTCCGTCCTGCTGCGCGTTCTGTTCTCCCCTCGGTCAGCGGCTGTTCCTAAAGGCAGCGGAGAAAGGCCACGAGGTCCTTCTTCTCCGGTGCCGTCAGATGGAGCTGCTGAATGAGGTTGAAGTACTCCACCGTGTCCTCCAGCGTCAGACACCTCCCGTCGTGCAGGTACGGGGGCGAGTCCTTGATGCCGCGGAGGGGGAACGTCTTGATGGGGCCGTCGTGCGACATCATCATGCCGCCCGCGAGCGTCTGCTCGTAGAACCGTTCGGCCTTCAGGTTGTGCATGCTGTTGTCGGTGTAATACGGGGCGGGGTGGCACGTTGCGCATCGCGCTTTGCCCGCGAAGAGGGCCTGGCCTCTCGCCTCCGAAGGAGTGGCCTTCGCATCCAGCTCTCCGTAGATGTCGAGCTTCGGGGACGGCGGGAAGTCGAGGATCGCCATGAACTCCGACATGAAATGGACCTGGGAGCCTCTCTCGAGCACGTTCACGCCCTTCTTGGCGGCCATGACGTGATCGCCGTCGAAGTAGGCCGCGCGCTGCTCGAATTCGGTGAAGTCCTCGACGGTCTTCATGGCGCGCTGCGAGCCGAAGAGGCGCTGAACGTTCACTCCACGGAGGGACGGAGTGACGATCCGGTGCCGGAGCTCCTGAGGACGAATGTCGCCGACGAGATGCGTGGCTTTGTTGGTGTGCCCGTTGACGTGACAGTCGAAACAGGCGACGCCGATCATGCCGTCGGCCCGGTCCGTCCGCCGGTCCTCGGTGGAGTTGAACTGCTGCTACGGGAACTGCGTCAGGAGCAGGCGAAGCCCCTCGAGCTGCTTGGGGTTCAGGAGGCCGTTGAAGATCTCGTAGTAGTTCTCGAGCGTGATGACCTTGCCCTTCGATACGTCGCCGAGATCCGGGCGCGTCGTCAGGTAGATCGGGGGCGCCTTGTCCGGCAGGAACTGCTCGGGAATGTCGAAGTCGAGATCGAAGCGCGTCAGCCGAGGGAGGACGTCGATCGTCATCTTCGGGAAGAGCATTCCCCCTTCGGCATGATCCGGGAACGGGAGCGGCAGGTACGGGAAGAGCCCCTTCTCCCTGATCTGATCGGGCGTCATCTTGTCGAGCTGCTCCCACGTGCCGGCGAGACGGGCCGTCGGACCCGCCGGGACCGCCTTCCCGCCCGACATGACGGCATCTCCCGACGCCTTCTTCAGGTCGTATCTCGAGGCGAGCAGCGCCGAATGCGCCTTGGCGCGGTCGGCCTTCACTGCGAGGCGGTCCGCCTTGATCTGGCTGAAGGTCACGTCCTGGTTGGTGGGCCCGAAGCTGGAAACGACCTTCGTGGATTCGCCGTGGACGGCGAAGGCGATCGCCAGGGCTCCCGCACTGGCGATGACGAAGGACCCGGTTCGATTTCGCATCATTTCCCTATCTCCTGTTCTGTTTCCGAAGTCGTTCCTCGAATTCCCCACATCTCGCCCGAAGTCATGTCTGCGAACACCTCCTCGTAGAGCCTCAGAAGCTCTGCCCGGTACACCTCATCGACCCGTACCGCCTTCCTGGCGTACGAGCTGCACCATCCGCAGGCGGAACAATCAGCGGACCGGCGATCCCGGCCCTGGAATCCCGGTATGAAACCGGCGAGCTCGCTGTTGTCGACATAGACGGGCTCGCCCTCGAGCGGCTCCAGCATCCCGCGCCAGGCGGCGACCTCTTTCAGTTTCATGAGCTTCGACAGCCGGACCGTGCGCGGCCGGAAGAAGTACTTCAGCTTGCCAGCCAGGTCTCCGAACGGCGAGACCTCGCTCTTTTCCTTGGACCCGAAGGGCTGTATGAGATCGAGCAGGTTCCCCTCGTATCGTCCTTCGCTGTAGGCCTTGACCCTCTTCGCGAGGACCGGCATCGGGGCGCCCCGTTCCAGCAGCTTGAAGGAGTCGTAGCCCAGGTCGCGGTACAGCCCCAGGTCTTCCGGCCGGATGAACTCGGAGCGCAGGTACTGAGCCGGGTCCTTCAGCTTGTCGTAGGAGCACTTCATCACGCACCAGTCGAGCATGAAGCCCCGCGAGGGATGCCCCTTCTGCGACGCGTGGGAGAGATTCACCATGTGCTGCCCGGAGAGCGGGCAGAAGAGCTGGCAGTTGGCGTTTACGATCAGCTGCAGCTCGATCCTGACCGCTTTCCTGAGAGCCGCGAGGAGGCTGAAGTCGCGATTGACGCTCAGCGATTCGAGCGTTATGCAGTCCGCGTTTCCGGCCTCCCAGTACCTGGCCTTGGTCACTCCGTCCAGTCTCGCGTACACGCCCACCCGGACCTTGAGCCGGGGATGGCGCTTCTTGATCACCGGAAGAAGGGACGGAAGCGAGATCGTCACCGCGTTCACCCCGGCGGCCTCGACATACTCCAGCAGCGCCTCGATCTCCTGCTGTCCCTGCCTCGAGAACTCGCGGTTGTCCATGCACGCAGGATTCAGCAGGTAGTTGAAGCCGATCCCTTTCGACCTCGCCTTCTCGACGTGACGCTCGAATCGCCCGCGCGACAGCGGCGGGAGGGTAAAGGAGGCCCTGCCGCCGCCGACGGCGTCGGACGGGAGCTTGCCGAAGACCTCGGTGACCGGATACCCGGCAAAGGCATCGAGAAGCCCGTCGTCGAAGTTGGTCGCTACCGACAGACCGACGTCCTTCATCTCCGCCCTTCTCGCCCGAAAGGACCATCGGCGGGTCCGGCCTGCAGGAAAACTACCTCCGGGTAGGTCGCAAGATTCGAGCCAGCCATCCGGGTCTTTCAGCGCGGCTTCTCCAGGGCTTCACTGGCTCGACCCTTGCACCCCTTTCCGGCTACGGAGGTGCTCCATGGCACCAGGACAAGGGAGACGACGATGATCAGGCACTCGGGCAGGAGCCGCTCGTGCTGGATGGGAACGGCGCAGATCGCGGAAGGCAAGCCGCTCGCGGGAGACCGCGTCGCGGACGTGTGCGTCATCGGCGCCGGTATCGCCGGCCTGACGACGGCCCTCGAGCTCCAGCGATCCGGTCAGAAGGTCCTCGTCCTCGACGACGGCCCCATCGCCGGTGGCGAGACCGAGCGGACGACGGCCCACCTCAGCGCCGTCCTCGGCGAGCGTTACTACCAGCTCGAAAGGCTCCACGGCGAGGGCGGCGCGCGCGTCGCCGCGACGAGCCATACCGCGGCGATCGCCTGGATAGAGGCGATGGCGTCGGAGATCGGCGGGTCCTGCGAGTTCGAACGCCTGGACGGCTTCCTCTTCGTCCCACCCGGGGGTGATCCCCCCGTCCTGGATCGGGAGCTCGCCGCGGCCCACCGCGCCGGTCTCACGCTCGTCGAGAGAGTTCCGTGCGCGCCGCTGGCGACCTTCGACACCGGACCGTGCCTCCGATTCCCCGATCAAGCCCAGATCCATCCGTTGCACTACATGGCCGGACTGGCGACTGCGCTGAAGAAGGCCGGCGGCGAGATCTGCACCGGCACCCATGTCTCCGCCATCGAAGACGGGATTCCAGTGCGCGTGAAGGCCGAGGGGGGCACGGTTCGCGCCAACGCCGTCGTCGTCGCCACGAACAGCCCCGTGAACGACCGTTTCGTGATCCACACGAAGCAGGCCGCCTACCGGACCTACGTGATCGGCGCCAGGATCCAGGCCGGATCGGTGCCGCGAGCGCTCTACTGGGACACCTGCGAGGAGGCGAAATCGCAGTCCGATTCGAAGGCTCCATATCACTACGTTCGACTCGCGGGAATCGCCGGCACACCCGGCACGGAGCTCCTCATCGTGGGAGGGGGCGATCACAAGACCGGGCAGGCGCACGATGCTCCCGACCGGTTCGCGCGGCTCGAGGCGTGGACTCGCGAGAGGTTCCCGATCGACTCGATCGCGTACCGGTGGTCGGGCCAGGTGATGGAGTCCGTCGATTCCCTGGCCTTCATCGGCCGCAATCCCGGCGATCAGAACGTCTTCATCGCCACGGGAGACTCCGGCAACGGCATGACGCACGGGACGATCGCCGGGATCCTGCTCTCTGCGCTGGTCCAGGGTCGGGATCACGACTGGCTGAAGCTCTACGACCCCACGCGCATGACGCTCGGCGCCGCCGTGGACTACGCCCGGGAGAACGCCAACGTCGTCGCGCAATATGCCGACTGGGTGACTCCCGGCGACAGGAGCTCCGCCGACGAGATCCGCCGCGGAGAAGGGGCGATCCTCCGGCGGGGAGCACGCAAGATTGCTGCTTACAGGGACCATGCTGGCGTCCTCCACGAGTGTTCCGCCGTCTGCGTGCACCTCGGCGGACTCGTGGGCTGGAATCCTCTCGAGAAGACGTGGGACTGTCCCTGTCACGGCTCCCGATTCGATCGCCGCGGCAACGCCGTCAACGGGCCCGCGAACGGCAGTCTGTCGGACGTCGAAAGCGAGGAAGCCGCTGCAAGCTGAGGAGCGCGTGAAAGATCTACGCTCCGAAGTGAAGATACTGCCTCGCGCCCTCCGCTTCGCGAGACGTCCGCTCGTGGTCGTGCTCTCCCTGGTGCTGATCGTCTTCGTGGCGTCGTCCTTCGTGGACGAACCCCTTCGCCGGAGCATCGAGCGCCGGATGAACGACAGGCTCCAGGGCTACGACGTCCGCCTTCCGAAGCTGCGGGTTCGCGTCTTCACGCTCTCGATCGCTCTCGAGGGCCTAACCGTAAGGCAGAAGGCGCACCCCGACCCCCCGGTTCTCAACGTCGAGCGCCTGACGACGAGCGTTCACTGGCGCGCGCTGCTGTCGGCCCGTCTCGTCGCGGACGTCCTCCTGGAGCGGCCCCGCGTCGACATGGACCTCGTCCAGCTGCGGGAAGAGGTGAAGGACGGAGTCCCCGTGAACGAACGGGGCTGGCAGGAGGCGCTCCAGGAGGTCACGCCCCTGAAGATCGACCTCTTCCGGGTGGAGGACGGGACGGTCACGTACGTCGACGGCGACGCGGCTCGTCCCGTTCGCCTGACGTCCCTGCGGATACGCGCGAAGGACATCCGGAACGTCAAGTCGAAGCCCCTGGTCTATCCCTCGCCCATCTACGCCGAGGCCACCCTCTTCGGGTCAGGCCACGGCGTTCTCGACGGCCACGCCAACTTCCTGGCCGAGCCGTACCCGGGTTTTCATGCTCTCTTTCACCTCGACGCGGTACCTCTCGACGCGCTCTCCCTGCCGGTCCGATCGCACACGTCCTTCGTTCTCGCGGGCGGGATTCTCGCCGCCGCCGGGGACCTGGAGACGTCCCCGGCGGTGCGGAACCTGCGGCTCTCGAAACTCTCGCTTTCAGGCGTGAAGCTGGACTACGTGCAGGCGAAGGCCGGCTCCGCCGAGCCGGGCGCCGCGGCCGCGCATTCGCCCGGCAGTGCAGCGGCGAACGCGAAGGGGGCGCCGTCGCCAGACCCGGAGTGGGCGATCTGGCTGGACGAGGCCCTGATCTCGTCGAGCGAGCTCGGTTTCGTGAACCGCGAGAAGGACCCGGGGTACCGCGCGTACTTCTCCCGGCTCGAGGGTTCGATCTCGGATCTCGGAAACCGCGCATCGGGGGCCCGGGCGCGCTACGACCTGCGCGGGCGATTCCTCGGGAGCGGAGAGACCCGGCTCACGGGGTCCTTCCGGGAGGGCGCCGCGAGCCCCGATTTCGACCTGAATCTTCGGATCGAGAGCACAGACATGACGCGCATGAACGACCTGCTCAGGTCCTACGGGAAGTTCGACGTGGTCGCCGGCTCCTTCTCGTTCTATTCCGAGCTGAAGGCCCGGGACGGCAGGATCGAGGGCTACGTCAAGCCGCTGTTCAAGGGTATGAACGTTTACGACCGTAGGCAGGACCGGGACAAGCCGGCCTTCCGCAAGGTCTACGAGATGCTGGTCGGAGGGGTCGCGGGACTCCTCAGGAACAGCGAGAGAAAGCAGGTGGCGACGGTGGCGACCGTCTCCGGGCGCCTCGACCAGCCGGACACGAGCGGCTGGCAGATCGCGGTCCGGCTCATCGGGAACGCCTTCTTCCGTTCCATCCTTCCCGGGTTCGATCGCGAGCTGGAGCGCCTGCCGGACGAGGGGAAGAAGGATGAGAAGCGATCCGCTCCCAGCGCGCCCGGTCCCGCCCCCAGGCCGTCGTCTCCCGGGCGATAGCTAGCACGCCGCTTGCTAGAGAAATGCTATGAACTGGCTCCTTCTGCTCGGTCTCGCGGTCGTCATTGCGGTCGTCGCAGCCGTCACGGGCATCAAGCCCGACAAGACGAGACCCGTCGCGCATTCCCGAATGATGGGAATCGCCCGGGGCGTCCTCGTCGTCTTCGCCGTCGTCCTGGCCTGGGTCGCGTTCCGCGGTCGACCGGGCTGACGTCCCCCTCGAGGCACCTCTCAGCTCGCGAACCCGCCTCGCCGGGCGACCCGGCCGCGCCGGGCCCTCGCGAACGCGAGGGCGGAGCGGACGACCTCGAGAAGGATGCGCAGGCGGGTGACCCTCGCGGGCGGCGTCAGCTCTCCCGCAAGGAACCGGCGCAACGCCTCGTTGCGCCGGAGCTTGCCGCTCGACGTGCGAGGAATCGTCCCCGGGGCCAGGACACGCACGGTGTGGGGGCGGATTCCGGTGTGCGCGAGGATCGCGCGGCGGATCCGGTCGGCCGCCGATCCGTCGCTGTCCACCTTCCCGCTGTCCCGGACCCGTTCGGCCAGGACGAGCAGCTGCTCGCCGTCTTCCCCTTCCGGGACGAACCCGACCGCCACCGCGCACCCGGCGCGGACCCCCTGAACCCCGGCGAGGCACTCCTCGAATTCGTGCGGCAGGTGGTTCGCTCCCCGGATCACGATGACGTTCTTCTCGCGGCCGCATACGTAGAGCTCGCCGCCGGCGACGAATCCCAGGTCCCCCGTGTCCAGCCACCCCCTCGTCAGGACGGTGCCGGTGGCCTCGGGAAGGCCGAAGTACCCCGTCATGACCGAGGGCCCGCGAACGAAGATCCGCCCGACCCGGCGTTCCCCGGCAACCCGTACATCCGGGGTCCGGACCTCGACGTCGGTCCCCGGTACGGGGGCCCCGACCGACGCGATCGCCCGCGTGCCGTCCACCGCCTCGCCCGTGGCGGCCAGACGCACGGGGTCGACGCGAAGCGCTTTCACCTCACGCCCCCCGGGGGTGAAGGTGACGGCGAGGGATGCCTCGGCCAGGCCGTAGACCGGGCGCAGGGTGCGCCGGTCGAACCCGAAGGGCTCGAAACGCTTCGCGAAGTGCTCGAGCGCATCCGGCGACACCGGCTCGGCCCCGCAGAGGGCGAGCCGCCAGCTCGAGAGGTCGGCCCCGGCCAGCTCCTCGTCCCGCACCCTCCGGCCGCAGAGCGCATAGGCAAAGCTCGGCGCCACGGAGATGGTGGCCCGGTGGCGGGCGATCGCCCGCAACCAGAGCGAGGGCCTGGCCAGGAAGAGCTCGGGCGGAATCAGGACGAGCGGAGCCGGGTAGAAGACGGCCTGGAGGAGACAGCCGATCAGGCCCATGTCGTGGTAGAGCGGCAGCCAGGAGACGCCCTTCTGCGGCACGCCTTCTTCCGCGGGGAGCAGCGCCCGGAGGGCGGCGAGCTGCGCCATCAGGCTCTCGTGAGAAAGGGCGACGGGCCTGGGATCCGCCGTCGATCCCGACGAGAACTGGATCAGCCCCAGCTCGTCGGACCCGACGTCCACCTCGAGCTCGCCGCCGTCGCCGAGCTCCTCCGGCGTCAGGCAGCCCAGCTTCGGGCGAGACGACTCGCCCGCCTTGCCGAGCAGCCTCCGTGTCGCGCCGTCGGCGAGGACGAGGCGCGCGCCGACAGAGGCGATCATCCTCGCCGTCGCGACGTGGTACTCGGCCAGCCGCCCGAGGCGGACGGGCGGGTAGAGCGGAACCGGCACGGCGCCGGCGAGGAGCACGCCGAAGAAGGCGTCGACGAACCCCGGCGACGTCGGGAAGACGAGAGCCACCCGGTCGCCGGGCGCGACCCCCCGGGCCCGCAGCGCCCCGGCCGTCCGGCGGGCGCGCCCGTGGATCTCTCCGTACGGGAAGAAGGTCTCGCGCTCGGCGAGGTCGACGAACGTGAGGCCGGCTCCGCTCGTCGCGCTCGCGGCGAGGGACTCATTGACGGCCCGGTGCTTCGGGCGCGGGAGGAGAGGCCCGTTCACGAGGCCTCCCCTCCGCCCCCGTCCCGCGACCCGCTGGCGACCCGCTCCTCGAGGACGGCGCGTTCGACGACGCCGACGAGGTCCTCGACCGACTCGACGGAGGCGGCCTCGGTGCCCGTGAGCTTCACCCGGAAGCGGTCCTCCAGCGCCACGGCCAGGACGAGGGCGCCGAGCGAGTCGACCTGGAGGTCCGTCGCGAGGCCGTGCTGCAGCTCGACCGGGCCGCGGAACTCCAGGTCGGTCGCGAGAGTCCGACGGATCTCGCCGAGGATCTCCTCGCGGAGCTCAGCCACGCGGACCTCTGGGCACGAGCCGCAGGCGTCCCTCGAAGGCCTCGGCGTACGGCCGGCCGAGGGCCCGCTCTTCGGCAGGGATGCGAAGGGCCAGGAGCGCCGCGTTCAGGGCCGAGAAGGCGAGCGCGGTGAGCCAGGCGCCGTGCGTCAGCGGCACGGCGGCCATCTCGAGGACGACCGCGAGGTAGTTCGGATGCCTCAGGAAGCGGTAGGGACCGCCGGTCACCGGCGGGGCGTCCGGGACGACGACGATCCTCGTGTTCCAGCGCCACCCGAGGGTCGCGACGGCCCACCAGCGCAGCGCCTGGGCCCCGAGGGCCACGGTCAGCGCCGCCAGCCCCGCGGCACCTGGAAAGGGCCGCTTCAGGAGGAGGACCTCCCCCGCGCACGCGAGCGGAAAGAGGGTGTGGACGACCACCATGACGGCGTAGGCGCGGCGCCCCGTCTCGACGCCGCCCGCCGCGAGCGCCCTGCGGGCGTTCCGGCGCGACACGACGAGCTCCGCGGCCCTTTCGCAGCCGAGGAGGAAGAGCAGACCCAGGTAGATCAGAGCGGAGGTGGACGTCGCCAAGTCAGCCTCTCCGCTACCACTGCAGGAGGACCAGCTCCGAGCAGAAGCCGGGCCCCATCGCCAGGAGGAGTCCGCGGTCTCCCTTCGCCGGCTCACCCGACGCGAGGAGCTCCCCGAGGACGAAGAGGACCGACGCGGAGGAGAGGTCCCCGACCTCCTTCAGCGACTTCCAGGAGCGGGCGAGGGCGGCCTCGGGGAGCCCGAGCGCGCTCTCGAACGCCTGGAGAACCCTCGGACCGCCGGTGTGGGCGATCCAGTGTCGGATGTCGGAGCGATCGAGGCCGTGCGAGCCGAGGAAGGAGTCGACGTCGACGCCGACGTTCTCGCGCACGACGTCGGGCACCCGCGCCGAGAGGACCACCTTGAAGCCCGAGTCGACGACGTCCCACCCCATGACGCGCTCCGTGCCGGGATAGAACGACGAGGCGGACGCGACGATGGCGGGGCCGCCCGCCGGGCTTTGACGGTCGCGGTCTTCCCCCGTCAGGACGACCGCGGCCGCGCCGTCGCCGAAGAGACCGGACGCGATGATGTTGGGGATCGACAGATCGTCCCGCTGGAGCGTCAGCGAGCAGAGCTCCACCGAGAGGAGGACGGCCACCCCGCCCGGAACCGCCGCGAGGAGGTCCGAGGCGCGCGAGAGCCCGGCCGCCCCGCTGGCGCAGCCCAGGCCGAAGAGGGGCGAGCGCCGCACGTCGCGCCTCAGGCCGATCCTGTTGACGAGCCGAGCGTCGATGCTCGGCGTCGCGATCCCGGTCGTCGTCACGAAGACGAGGTGATCCACGTCGGCCGGCGAGAGCCCGGCCCGCGCGAGCGCGTCGCGAAACGCGGCCTCCCCGAGGTCGACCGCGGCCCACGTCCACGCGTTGTTGCGAGCGGCGAACGACGTGAGGTCCCGGTACGCCGCCAGCGGCAGCGCGAGGTGTCTCCCCGACACCTGGACGGCCCGGTGGAGCGCCTCGAGACGCTCCGGGTTGAAATGGGCCTCGCCCCAGGCCTCGCTCAGGGCGGCGGTGAGGCTTTCCTGGTCGGCGTAGTGCTTCGGGAGCGCACGGCTCACGGCGCGGATGCGGGCAGGAGCCCGGGAGGACGCCTCGATCATCCGCGCGGAGCGTACCCGAATTCAGCCGTCGCTACCCGCGCCTGCTGTTCCAGTACCAGCCGCCGCCCCCGAACAGGAGAATCAGAACGACGACGATGAGGATGGTGTTCATGGCTTTTCCCTTCCCTTCCACTTCCGTGGGGAGCACGGGCCGTGCCAGGCTCTCGCCGGCCGCGGGGATTCACTCGTATCGCAGGGCCTCGATCGGGTCGAGGGCCGCCGCCTTCCGTGCCGGGTAGATGCCGAAGAGGACCCCGACCGCGCCCGAAAAGGCCACGGAGCCGATCATGACGAGCGGCGAGATCACCGCCTCCCAGCCGGTGACCTGCGCCAGGACCTTCGAGCCCGCGAAGCCGACGAGCAGGCCGACCGCGCCGCCGAGGGCCCCCATAACGACGCTCTCGACGAGGAACTGGATCAGGACGTCCGAGCCGCGGGCCCCGATCGCGAGCCGGATGCCGATTTCCCGCGTCCGCTCCGTGACCGACACGAGCAGTTGTTCATGATCCCGATTCGGCCCACGAGGAGCGAGATCGACGCGATCGCCGCCATCAGGAGCGTAATCACGCGGGTGCTGCTCTCCGCAGCCGCGAGGTCGGTCTGGTTGCGCGCCGTGAAGTCGTCGTCGTCCCCTCCGCCGGGCTGGTGGGACTCGCGAAGGAGAATGCGGATCTCCTCCTGCGCGGCCGGGAGGTCGCCCTCCGAGGCGGTGCTCGCCAGGGTCTGGGGGATGCGCGGCCGGCCGGTGAGGCGCGTCGCCGCGGTCGTGAACGGGACGAGGATCACGTCGTCGGAGTCGCTGCCGCTCGCGCCGGCCCGGGGAGGAGCCGCGGTGGTCGTGGCAGCGGCCGCCCCGGCACCTGCTGGACGAGGAAGTCGACGCGGGCCGTCATCCCGGGGAGCAGCTTCCCTCCGGGATTCTCCAGCGTGACGACGACCGTGTCGTTCACGACGTTGTCGGCCGTCGTGGACTGCAGGCGCACCTGCTGGACCGTGCCCGGGAACTTATGGCCGGGCAGCGCCTGGACAGTGAACGTCACGGCCTGCCCCTGCCTGATCCGGACGATGTCGCTCTCCCCCACCAGCGCCAGGATCTGCATCCGCGAGAGGTCGTTCGCGATCAGGAAGAGCTGCGGCGCGGAGAGGCTCGCGGCGACGGTCTGCCCGAGGTTCACGTTCCGCTCGACGACGACCCCGTCGATGGGCGCGTAGATCGAGGTGAACGAGAGGTTCTGCTTCGCCCGTTCCGGGGCCACCCGGGCCGACCTCACCGTGGCGTCGGCCACCTGCTGCGCGATCGTCGGGTCGATCCGCGCGATGAGCTGCCTCTTCTTCACCTGGTCGTCGAAGTCGACGAGGAGCTGGGAGATCTGGCCCGAGACCTGGGGGCCGACGCTCACGGTCGTGACGGCCCGGAGCGTGCCGGTCGAGGAGGCGAGGGCCTGGATGGCCCCGCGGGTCACCGTCGCGAAGCGGAACGCGGGCGCCGGCTCCCCGGAAGCGAGACGGCAGGTAACGACGTCCGCCGGAAGCCAGCACCACCAGGTCCGCGTCCATGAGGCACATCCTCCTCAGGCGGGTTTCTTCTCCCCGAACGCTGCAAACGACTCAGACGAGGCTGCGGCGTACCCGCGCGTGATCGCCGTTCCACCGGCTCTCGTGACGCGCCGGGGAGGCCCTCTGTCCCCCTCCGGTTGGCAGCGGAGGTCCAAACGGGGACCGCGTCCCCGGCTTCGCGAAAGCAGCCCGATTCCCCGAGACCTCGCCCGCGCGGCGCACGCCCCCCCGCCGGGCCTGCTGCCGAATCAGCGTTTCGGACCGATTCGCTGGATCGGTCCGACGGGGACGCCGTCCTTCTCGAGCCGCTCGACCAGCGCCGACGCCTCCACGGCCGTCTCCAGATCACCGACGATCACGCGGTACCAGGTTCCTTTCGCACCAAGCGGGACCTCGATCACGCGCGAAGGGAGGCCGAGCCGTGCCGAGATTCGGCGGGACTCGGCTTCGGCCTTGTCTCGATCGCGGTGAGAGCTGACTTGTACTCCGAAGGTGCCGCGGCGGACGACGGGCGCCGTTCGGGCCGGCGATGGCTGCGACGTCGGCGCCTGGACACCTGTCGGCTCGACCCGGTAGACGGGACCGACAGAGGGCAGGCCCTTCCGGCGCAGTGTCTCCTGGAGCGCGAGACCCTCCGCCGGGCTTCTCAGCTCTCCGACGAGGACGCGATACCAGACTCCCTTCGGGCCGAGGTCGAACGCAGAGACGTGCGTCGGAATGCCCAGTTGCGCGCCGACGATCCGGGCATCTCCTTCGGCCTTGAGACGCTCGCGGTAGGAGGAAAGGTGGACGCCGTAGATGGGTTCGGGCCCCGTCCCCTCGGGCACGGCGACCGTCGACGCGCGGCCGGAACCCGGAGCCGACGGCACCGATGGCGGCGGAACCGCCGCCGGAGGCGCCGGCGGAGCGACCCGCGGTGCGGAGTCCGGCAGCGCGGCCACGCCTGGGAGAGTGGCGGGCTCCGGGGCCCGCTCGAGAACGAAGTCAAAGACCTCGAGAACGGTCCCGGTGGGCGACATCTCCACGGGGCGTGGCGCCGGACCGGTCTCGACCCCGAGCCGCGTGAGCGACGACGCCGCCACCCGCAGCGCGTAGCGGCCGGGCCTCAGATCCGTCAGCTCGTAGAAGCCGTCGTAGGCGCTGCGGGTCTTCTTCAGGACGCTCCCCGTCGCGTCCACCAGCTCGAGCTCGACGTTCGTGGCGGCGCCTCGCACTCCGCCTCGCGCGACGTAGACGGTCCCCGTGATCTCACCGGAGACGATGACCGGGAAGTCCACCAGCGCGGTCTTCCCGGGCCGAGGAACGATGCCAGTCCCCTCGACACCCGGCTTCCAGTAGGGATCCTCGAGCGTCGCCGTCGCGAGCGAGACGTCGAGGTGCCGGTGGGGCGGGAGGTTCGAGACGAAGAGGTCGCCGCCGGCGTCCGTCACGCCGGGCGCGTTCGACCCGTTCAACAGGATACCGGCACCCGGGACGGGCTTCTCGCCCGCATCCCTCACGCCGTTGCCGTTCGTGTCGAGAAAGGCGCGCCCGGAGAGCGCGCCGAGAGGGGCCATCGTCCGGGCCCGGCTGTGCCACTTCCCCCGGCGCGGATCGCGCCCGAAGCTGATCGACACGAGGGCGTTCACGCCGAACCCGTCGGGCGAGACGTAGTCGACGGAGACTCCGAAACCGAAAGCGCCCTCCAGCTTGTTGAGACCGACGGAGTACGTCGTTCGACCTTCGCGAAGCAGCCGAGTGATGCCGCCCGTGGCGAGATAGCTCGTCCCGAGCCCCCTCTCGGCGGTCAGCGCGAGGGTCGTGACGGCCTGGGTCGGCCTCAGGTCGTAGGCCATCTCGCCTCGGAGCGCGAACCGGCCGATCAGCTGGCTCGCGAGCAGCTGGCCCTGAGCGGTTTCGCGGAACGTCGTTTCGGCCCCCGGGGAGAAGCTCCAGGTGACCTGGTTCGAGAGGAAGGTCGCCCTGCGGAACGCCGAGATCCGGCCGACGAACCGGTTCGTGAGCTGCCCGCCGACGAGCCGGTCCTGCCGGAGCTCCAGCGAGATCGGGAGCCGTGGCAGGAACGTCTCGGGGATCGCCGAGTCGAGGCGCAGGGTCGTCCTCCGCTCGAGGGCCCCGGCCGCGTCGGAGAAGACCTCGCTCCTGAAGTCGCGAATCTCGGCGTGCTGAAGGAAGAAGCCGAACGCGCGGACCCGCGACTGGAGCGTCGCCTGCAGCACTGACCCTCCCCTCCGGTCTGCCGCGAAGTCCGCGTTCGCGAAGAGCCAGCTCCAGAAACCCCGAAGGCCCGCCTTCGCGTACTCGTGCCGGCCGTCTGAGAGGTCGACGCTGGCGACGGCGAGAGTCGCCGAGACGTTCCTGGCGAGCCCCACGCTCGTCTCGAGAGAGGCGCGTCTCCCGGCATTCGCCGGACCGGTACCGACGAGCCGGAGGGACGGGTCGTTCCCGACGAGCCGGTAGCGGAGCTCTCCGGGTGGCGTCTGAGACTGCCCGACGTTGAGAAGGCTCGTCTCGCGGCGCTTCTGCCCTTGCGGACCGTAGAACTCCAGCCGGAAGATGTTCATCCCGAAGAGAAGGGCGACGTCCAGGAACTCGTAGAGCCCGTCGGGGCGCGACCTCCCGTAGGCAAGGAGCTCGTCGTTGCGGTAGAGCTCGACGTCCCACCCGGCCGGAAGGCTGCCGCGGAAGCTCTGGCGGTCGAACTGGGTCGGGGCCTGGAGGGGGTAGTTGCTGACGAGAAAGCCCGGACCGGAGCGGGCCGAGGCGACGAGGTCGAGCCCCGGGTGGAGGACGTCTCCGACCGTCACGTCGCGCGCGTCGAGGAACCCGAGGAGTTGGCCGTCCGGGTCCTTCCGGCTCAGGCTCAGGCGCGTGTCCGAGATTCCCTGCTCCGTCCCGGAAAGGAACGCGTTCGCTTCCGCGAAGAGGAGGTCCCCCGTGACGTTCGTCGAGTACTGCAGGCTGTTCGTGCCTCCGCCCGCCGCGTTCGGCACTCTGAGGAATCGGACGGACTGGTCGACGAACGGACCGTCCAGGAGACGGTACGGAAGGGCCTGAACGGGGAACTTCGCCTCGGTACGAGCCCGGCCCGCGAGCGAGCTCGCGAGCTTTCGCTCGCGGTCGAGGCGAAGCTGGATCGGCAGCCGGTCGCGCGGACGGACGACGATGACCGCCCCGTAGAGGTCGACGTCGAGCCTCAGAGGGAACCACTCCGAGATGAGGCTCGCGCGGATGTAGAGGTCATCCTGGTGGATCTCGACACCTGCCGCGTCGAAGCGACTCGGCTTCCCCTCGACGGTCGCGGCTCCCGTGGCGACGTCGAGGTCGAACAGCCGTCCTTCGCTGATGAAGAAGCCGGCCGCCGTGCCGTGCGCCACGTCGGTCGTGATCGCGAGACCGAGGAGATCGCAGAGCTGGCCGAACGGTACGAGGAGCTCTCCGCCATCCGCGTAGGCCGTGAGCGCCTCCGTCAGGATCTCCTCGTCGAGCCGGACCGCCAGGAGCAGAACGTCTGCTTCCGAACGCTGGACGAACGGGCTCGTCGCGACCTGAGCCTGCTCTGCGCGGGCCGGGCCAGGCAGCAGGCTCAGCGCGGCGATGACTGGGGCGACGAGGACGATGAGATTCGCGAAAGCGCGGTGACGTCCTGCGCTGCCCCGGTCACGGAATCCGGAGCTCGGCTTCGGCGAGCGTCTCATCGCGCTTGTCCGGCCGCGTGAAAGCCACGTGGAAGACTCCGTCCCTGAGGTCGAGGCCCGCCGGAGGCCGGAGCGGGATCCCCACGTTTCGCGCGGGGTACGGGGCCCAGACCGCGACCCCGTTCGCCAGGCCCACGACGGTCGGCTTGCCCGCCCGCGGCCGGAACGTGACGGTGAGGTTTCCGTAGACCGACATCTGGCCGCTCCGGCTCATCCGGAGGCGGAGGAACGGCGTGGTGTCCGTGCCGACCGGAGGGGCGAGCACGAGGTCGGACAACCTGACGACGGCCGACGCCTCTCCCTGCCTCACGATGATCGGGATGGAGATCCCGTAGATCGGGATCAGCTGGATGCTCATCCCCTCCTCCGCCGCGGGAGCGCTTCCGTCGGCGCCGGGGCCGGCTGCCGGCGGGGGCGCGCGGAAGAGGAGATGCGACCGGTACTCGCCCGGCGGCAGGTCGGCCGGCTTGCGGACCTGGAGCCGCACCGTCTGAGACGCCCTCGGCTCGAGCGTGACCTGGCGCGGGGAGAACCGGACGAGCCCGTCGGCGAACAGCTCGCCCCCCTCGGCTTTCTCGATCTCTCTCGTGACGCCGTTCTCGTCCATCCGGAGCTGGACGAACGACACGCGGTAGGTCGCGGGACGGGTCCCCGTGTTCACGAGAGTGATCTCGGCCGTCCGCGTCCGCCCTTCGAAGACGATCCGCGGCGGCGCGACCAGCAGGTCGCCCGCCCCGCCCATCGGCTGCTCCGAGATCGCCGGAGCCGCAACCGCGAGGAAAGCTGCTGCGGCGGCGAGGAGAAGCGCTCGAAGGCCGCTCGGGACCGGACACGGAGACCTCGGACTCCCGACGGGACCTGCTCTGGACATCTTCATGATCGCTCCCTTCCCTCTGGTCACTGGTAGGCGACGGTGATGGCGTAGGTGCCCTGGTAGCCGGCGACCGCCTGCGAGGCGCCCACGTGGAGGGTCGCTCCGATGTAGACGATCTGGCTCCCGCCCGGGCCGAGGTTCCAGGAGGAGCTGTCCGGGCTGAGGACGAACGTGTCTACGGTCATCGAGCCCGATCCCGCCGACAACGTCGTGGAACCCGAAAGGGTGATGCTGTACGCCCTGTCGGGGTCGCCCGTGACGGTAAGGGAAGCGGCGCTGGCGGCGCCGCCGAGGAGGGTGACTCCGCCGGTAGAGGTCCGGCCGCCTGTCGGGCTGACGACGATCGTTCCCGGGGAGCTCGACGTGACGGCGCGACCGAACGCGAGGGTGGTGGGAGCCGTGAGGTCGATCGCCGCTCCCGGCGCAGCTCCTGCGGCGAGGAGCGCCGGCAGGATGGCGACCACGAGGAGGTATCGCTTCGTGCTCATGAAAGACCCCGGGCGGCAGCGCCGCAAAGACTCGGGGGCCTGATCGGCGCTGCGGATCATCTTAGCGCCGACGAGGCCCCCGGGGATTCCGACGATGACGACGTTGCGTCCGGACCCGGTCCGGACGCACCCGGATCTAGTTGTAGGCGACGGTGACCGTGTAGGAGCCCGTGTAGTTGCCGGTCACCTGGCTCGCGCCGACGGAGAGCGTCGCTCCGACCGTGAGGGTCTGAGCGCCGGCCGACAGCGTTCCGCCCGTGGCGACGGTCGGGCTGCTGTTGAAGGTGTCGACCGCCATGGCAGCGCCCGGGCCGGTGAGGGTCACGGCGCCGTCCGCGGGAAGCGTGATGCTGTAGGTGAGCGCGTCCGAGCCGGTCACGGCGAAGGAGGACGGCCCGGCCCCGCCGGCGCCGGTCAGGAACGTCGCGGTCCCGGTCCGGCTCGAGTAGCCGGTCTCCGTCGGGCTGATGATCGCGGTGGTCACACCCGTGGACGGGATGATGAGGCCGAACTTGAGGTCGGTGCCGTTGGCGATCGCGATGGCGCTCGTGATGGTGGCCGTGGCATTTGCGGTGGCCGCGAAGGCCGAGCCGGAGCTGAGGAGGCCGAACGCGAGGGCGCTGGTGGCGAGGATGGTGAGCTTCTTCATGGTGTTCTCCTGTCTGACGTTGGGGGTCGTTGAATTGGGCCGATTAGTTGTAGGCGACGGACACATCGAAGGTTCCCGTGTAGATCCCGACGGGCTGGTTTGCGAGGACGTGGAGGGTCGCGCCGACGACGACGCTTTGCTTTCCGTTCGCGGCGAGCTGACCGGCGTCCGGAGGCGTGCTGATGAACTCGTCGACGGTCATCGGGTTTCCCCCGCTGCTGAGGGTGATGGAGCCCGGGAGGGTGATCGCGTACGTGAGGGTTCCGGTCCCCACCACGTTGAAGCTCGCCGCTCCGTGCTGGGCGCCGTCGGTGAAGACGGGCGTCACCCCTCCGAAGAACGTCCGCTCACTGGACGGATCGATGAGGACCGTTCCGGGCGTACCGCCTGGGACGACGTACCCGAAGCGGAGGTGGAGGATCCTGGTGAGCGAGATGGCGGCCGCGATCGTGGCGGTCGCGGACGCCTGGGCCGCGCTCGCGGGAGCTGCTGCGCACAGCCCTACCACCACCACGAGCGTCGCGAGGGCTGTCCGTCTTTTCATGCTGCGTCTCCTTTCTCTCCGCACAGGGAGGTCTGGCCCTCCCGCTTTCTCATCGGACGAGTGCTCGCGGGCGGTCATGTCCGGGCCTTGCGTTACTGGTTTCCGTTCTGTTGTCGCCTGGCGCGAAGGTCGGGACCTGCGTGTAACGCCCGCCAGCTCTTCCCTGCCGTCAGGCTGTGGGGCTTGTTGCAGCCACGCTTTGCAGGTCTCTTCCCTCGTCCCCCTCTCCGCAATCTCCGCGCCGGACCGTGTCGACGCCCAATCCTTTCATACGCAGTTACTTACGAGTACGCAGGATGTGTCCGGAGCGTCTCGACTCGTGTCTTGACACACTCCTGACACGCCGGCCGGGCCACGCCCTGCGTCTTCGTCCTTCTGCTGACGCTCCGGGATCGACGCGAGCACCTCGCCTCGCCCACCTCCCCGGCGCGGTTCTTGCTGCGAACATCGACGTGAAGATCCTCATCGCCGACGATGACCTCGTCTCGCGGCGGCTGCTCGAACGGACCCTCGTCGGCCTGGGCCACGAGGTGACGGCCGTCGGGGACGGGCTCGCGGCGGTCGCCGCCCTCCTCGCGCCCGACGGGCCCCGGCTCGCGATCCTGGACTGGATGATGCCCGGGGCGACCGGGCTGGAGGTCTGCCAGCTCATCCGGCAGCGCCCGGCGCCCTACGTCTACATCCTGCTCCTCACGGCCCGGGACCAGCGCGAGGACATCGTCGTCGGCCTCGACGCCGGGGCGGACGACTTCCTGACCAAGCCCTTCGACGCCCTCGAGCTCCGCGCCCGGCTCCGCCCCGGCGAGCGGGTCGTGGAGCTGCAGGCGGGCCTGATCGAGGCGCGGGAGGCCCTTCGCGAGGTCGCGATTCACGACTCGCTGACGGGCCTCTGGAACCGCGGGATGATCCTCGATCAGCTCGGGCGCGCGCTGAACCGCTCCGGCCGCGAGGGGAAATCGCTCGCCGTGGCCATCGCGGACCTCGACCACTTCAAGGCGGTGAACGACGCGCTCGGCCACGCCGCCGGCGACGCCGTGCTCCGCGAGGCCGCCGACCGGATGCGCTCGGCGGTCCGGGACTGCGACTCCATCGGGAGGTACGGGGGCGAGGAGTTCCTCCTCGTCCTGCCGGGCTGTGACGGGATCGCCGGACTCCTGGTGGCGGAGCGGGTCCGCCAGCGGATGGCGGCCTCGCCCGTGGCGGCCGGCGCCACGACTCTCCCGATCACGGTGAGCATCGGGCTGGCCTTCTCGCGAAGGAGAGGAGTCGCGGCGGACGCCCTGATCCAGGCGGCCGACAAGGCGCTCTACCAGGCGAAGGCCGAGGGGCGCAACTGCGTCGCGGAGCCGGTCAGCCTGGATGACGGGGAACGCGCCCCGGCAAGCCCGACCACGGGAGAACGGACGCTCTTCCAGGGGGCGTCGTGATCGCGCGAGGCGCCAGCGCCGTCCTGCGCCACCAGGCGCTCCACGAGGTCTGGCTCACGCGCACGGAAAACGGGCGCTGGGTCCCGGACGAAGGCGCGCCGCCAGGAGGAGGCTGACCATGAGGAGCATCACGTCGAGGCTCCTGACGCTTCAGGTCGCTGGCGGAATTCTCGCCGTGGCCGTGCTCTTCCCGCTCCTTCACCGGCAGGCTCTCGAGGCCATGACCGCCGACTTCGCGAAGCGTGCGGAGATCGTCGCCGCGGCGCTGGCCCGCTCCGTGGAGCCGGCTCTCGCCGAACGGGACCTGACGACCGTCCAATCGGGCCTGGACGCGGCGGTCGCGGCTCCGGACGTCGAGTGGGCGTTCGTCCGGGGTCCGAACGGTCAGGTCCTGGCGCACACGTTCGCCCCGAAGTTCCCGGCCGAGCTCGACCGGTGGACGGGTCCGGGCGGGCCCCCTGTCGTCATGATCCCGGGGAAGGGCGCCGGAATCCTGGCCGTCCGCAGGCCGGTCCTGGCCGGCATCGTGGGGACGGTCTTCGTCGGACTCAGCCGCGCTTCGCTCGTCTCCTCCGCGCGCGCGATCGAGCTCGCGATCCTGCTGGCCATACTGGCGGTCAGCCTGTCCGTGACGCTGCTGCTCTCGCTCGTGACGCGTCGCATGCTCGCGCCGGTCCGCGATCTCACGCGGGCAGCGGAGGTCCTCTCCGGCAATTCCGGATCGGCCTTTCGGGACGTCCCGGTGCGCTCCGACGACGAGCTCGGCGTTCTCACGAGGACCTTCAACCGGATGGCTCGGGAGGTTCGCGGGCACGGGGAGCTGCTGGAGGCGGAGGTCGAGGAGCGGACGAGCGCGCTGTCGCTCGCCAATGCGGCGCTCGCGACCGAGATCGCCGAGCGCGAGCGCGCTGCGAAGCTCCAGAGCACCGAGCACTCGGTCACGCGGCTCCTCGCGGGGAGCGCCACGGTCGAGGCGACGCTCCCGGAGCTCCTCAGGACGATCGTCGAGGGAATCGGCTGGGACGCGGGCGCCCTCTTCGAGCTCGACGCGAGCGCCGGGGTCGTCCGCTGCCGGGAGATCTGGTATCGGCCGAAGGCGTACCTCGAGGATTTCGCGAGGGTGACGGCCGAGACGCCCCTTCCGCTGGTTTTCGGGCTCGCAGGCAGGGTCTGGAGCGGTCGGGAGCCCGTGTGGATCGAGGACATTTCGACGAGCCCCCTTTACCGCGAGAGACCCGACCTTTTCGGGCTCGGGGGTCCGGACGTGTTCGGGAACGTCCGTGCCGCCTTCGGGTGCCCGGTCTTCATCGGGGAGGAGCTGACCGGCTGCCTGGAGCTCTTCGATCGCTCGGCGAGGAAACCGGACCCGGAGCTCCTCCGGATGGGCGCCTCCCTCGGGATCCAGATCGGTCAGGCCGTCGCGCGCGAGCGCGCGAACGACAGCCTCCTCAAGGCCAAGGAGGCCGCCGAGAGCGCGAACCGGGCGAAGTCGGAGTTCCTCGCGAACATGAGCCACGAGATCCGGACGCCGATGAACGGCATCATCGGGATGACGGAGCTCGCGCTGGGAACGGACCTGACGCCGGAACAGCGGGAGTACCTGGAGACCGTCCGTTCGTCGAGCGACTCGCTCCTCGGCCTCATCAACGACATCCTGGACCTCTCGAAGATCGAGGCGCGGAAGGTCGAGCTCGACCGGATCGACTTCTCTCTCCGCTACGCGCTCGACGAGGCGGTCCGGGGGCTGGCTCCACGGGCGCACCAGAAAGGGCTCGAGCTCTCCCTCCGGATCGCTCCCGACGTCCCCCATGAGCTGCACGGAGATCCCGTGCGGCTCCGGCAGATCGTCGTGAACCTCGTGGCGAACGCGGTGAAGTTCACGGAGAAGGGCGAAGTCGTCGTGTCGGTCGAATGCTCCGAGAGGACGACGGATCGTGCGCTCCTGCATTTCACCGTCACCGACACGGGCATCGGTATCCCGCTCGAGAAGCAGGCGTCGATCTTCAACGCCTTCACCCAGGCCGACGCCTCCACGACGCGCCGGTTCGGAGGGACCGGGCTCGGTCTCTCGATCGCGTCCCAGCTCGTGGCGCTCCTGGGAGGCCGCATCTGGGTCGAGAGCGAGCCTGCCGGCGGAAGCCGATTCCACGTCACGCTCTCCTTCGAGGTCCGGGCCAAGGCCCGTTCGAAGCCCCCGTCGCTGGAGTTCCAGGACCTTCGCGGGGTTCGCGTCCTCGTGGTGGACGACAACGCCACGAACCGCCGCATCGTCGAGGAGATCGCCCTCGGTTGGGGCATGAAGCCGACCCTCGTGGACCGCGGGGCCGCGGCCCTCGCCGCCATCGAGAAGGCGCGGGTGTCCGGCGCCCCCTTCGACCTCGTGCTCCTCGACTTCCAGATGCCCGACATGGACGGCTTCGAGGTCGCCGAGCAGATCCAGAAGCAGCCCGAGTACGGGGCCACGACGATCATGATGCTCTCCTCCGTGGGGCAGCGCGGCCACGCCCAGCGGTGCAGGGACCTCGGCATCGCGGCGTACCTCGTCAAACCCGTGAGGCAGTCCGTCCTCCTGGAAGCGGTCCTCGCCGTCCTCGGGAAGGCCACGCAAGCTCCCACGGGCCCATGCGACCTGGTCACGCGCCACTCGCTCGGCGAAGGGCGCCGTCCGCTCCGCGTGCTCGTCGCCGAGGACAACTCCGTGAACCAGCTCCTCCTGACGCGGGTCCTCGAGAAGCACGGGCACGCCGTCACCTGCGCGGGGAACGGCCGGGAGGCTCTGTCGGCGCTCGGGGACGGGACCTTCGACATCCTGCTCATGGACGTCCAGATGCCGGCGATGGACGGGTTCGAGACGACGTCCGCGATTCGGGCCTCGGAGACGGCCACGGGAAAGCACCTGCCGATCGTCGCCCTCACGGCGCGTGCGCTGAAGGGAGACCGGGAGGCCTGCCTGGCGGCGGGGATGAACGCCTACCTGCCGAAGCCCTACCGTGCCGCGGAGCTCATGGAGACGATCACCGAGCTGACCGGAGGCCCGGGGGTGTTGCCGGCCGCGGCCGTACTTCCCGCGCCTCCCCGGCCGGTCTTCGCTCCGGAGGCCATCCTGGCGCGCGTCGAGGGGGACCGCGCCCTCCTCCGGGAGCTGGTGGACCTCTTCGTCCCGCAGGCCGCAGGAACTGTCGCCGAGCTCCAGCGCTCCGTCGACGCCGGAGACGCCGGGGGCGTCGAGCGGGCGGCCCACCTGCTGCGCGGCTCCGCATCGAACTTCGGAACGAGCGACGTCCTGGAGACGGCTTTCGCGCTGGAGCAGATGGGCCGGTCGGGCCTCCTGGACGGGGCTCATTCCCGGCTTTCGGACCTCCGACGCGAGCTGGACGAGCTCCTCGTCGCCCTCGAGACGATGGTCGCGTCGTAGGCGACAGGACCCGTCGGGATCTCCGGTCATCCTTCAGGCGGAGGGCGGGGCCAGGAACCCCGATCCGAAGAGCTCCGCCGGCACCGCCTTGCTGATCAGGAAGCCCTGCATCTCGTCGCATCCCAGGAGGCGGAGGAGGCGCGACTGCTCTTCGGTCTCGACCCCCTCCGCCACGACGTTCAGCTTCAGCGAGTGCGCCAGGTTGATGATCGTCGAGACCAGGGAGAGGCCCTCCGGCCCGGCCGTCATGTCGGTCACGAACGAGCGGTCGATCTTCAGCGTGTCCACGGGCAACCGGGACAGGTAGCTGAGCGAGGAGAACCCGGTCCCGAAGTCGTCGATGGCGACCGTCACGCCCATGTCGCGGATCGCCTGCAGGCTGGCGATGCTGTGCTTGACGTCCTCCATGATCAGGCTTTCCGTGATCTCCAGCTCCAGTCCGGCCGCCGCGTGGCCGCCGCTCCCGATGGCCTCCCCGATCTCCCGGGTGAAGCTGCGGCTGCGCAGCTGCAGCGGTGAGACGTTCACGGCGACGCGCACCGCCGGCAGCCCCGCGCCCTGCCAGCGAAGGTAGTCCTCGAGGGCCTTCCCGAGCGCCCAGCGCCCGACGTCGCGGATCAGCCCGGTCTCCTCGAGGATCGGGATGAACCGCATCGGCGGCACCAGGCCCGTTCGAGGGTCGTTCCACCGGATCAGGGCCTCGGTGCCGGTGAGCGCGCCGGTCACGAGGCTCATCTTGGGCTGGTAGTGGAGGACGAACTCGCCCTTCCCGAGCGCCTCACGCAGCTGGCTCTCCAGCGTCAGCTTCCCGGACGTCGCCTCGGTCATCCCCTGCGTGTAGAAGAGGTATCGCTCGCCGCTCCTCTTGGCCCTCTTCAGCGCGGTCTCGGCGTTCCGGAACAGGGAGTCGGCATCCGCGCCGTCCTCCGGGAAGAGGGCGCCTCCGGCCCGGGCGCCGATGCGGAACACGGCGTCGTTCAGGCGGAACGGATGCTCCAGGAACGCTGCGGCCGCCGTCTCCAGAAGCCGCGCCACGCCTCCGGCCCCCTTCACCTCGGGCATGACCGCCGCGAAGTGGTCCGCTCCCACGCGCGCCAGCAGTCCGGCATTCCCCGCGAGGCGCGTCAGGACCTCCGCCACCTGCCTGAGGAGCGTGTCACCCGCCGCCCGGCCGAGGCTGTCGTTGATGTTCCGGAACCGCTCCAGGTCGATCAGGAAGACGGCGACCTGGCGCTGGCTGCTCTCCGCGTCTCGCACGTACTGCCCCACCCTCTCGAGGAACAGTGCCCGGTTCGCGAGTCCGGTGAGGGCGTCGTAGTAGGCGAGGTAGTCGAGGCGCTCCTTCTTCTCGATGTGGTCCATCGCGAACGCGACGTCGCCGGTCAGCTCCGTGAGGAGCGCCATCTCGTCGTCGTGAAAGCACTCGCGCTCCTCGGAGTACAGCGCGAGCACGCCGACAGCTCCTCCCGCGACCATGAGCGGCAGGACCGCGATCGAACGGACACCGGCCTCGGTGTACTGCCTGGCGAACAGGACCCTGGGGTCGCTCTGCGAGTCGTTCGCCACGACGGGCCGCTCCTCCCGGACCGCCTGGGCGACCATGGTGCTCGCGGCTCCCGCAGCGGAGAGAAGGCGCTCCCGGATCGTGGAGAGGAGCTCGTCCTCCTTGCCTGCCGAGGCGACCGGCACGAGCTCCGCCGTGCCCGGGTCCACGACGCCGATGAGCGACATCCGGAAGCCCCCGACCTCGACCGCGATCCGGCAGGCCTCCCGGAAGAGCTCGCTCTTGTCCTGCGCGCGCACGATCAGCGAGTTGATGGCGCTCAGCACGGCGTAGACCCGGTTCAGCCGCCGGATCCGGACCTCCGCCCGCTTCTGCTCCGTGACGTCCTCGCCGAGGCTCGCGATCCCGATCACCTCGCCGGTTTCCGACCGCAGCATCGAGTTGTTCCAGCGGATGAGCCGTCGCTCGCCCGCTCGCGTCAGGATCTCGTTCTCGTGATGTCCCGCTTCGGGGGCGTTGGCGAGAAGCGTCGCGAAGAAGCCCTTCATGTCGTTCCGGTCGGGGGGAATGAAGACCTCGAGGCAGCTCCGGCCGAGAATCTCCTCTCGCCGCCACCCGGTCAGGCGGAGCAGGTACTCGTTGCAGTAGGTGATCCGCAGCTCCCGGTCCAGCATCAGCGACACCAGGTCGACGTTCTCCAGCATCTCGCTGAACCGGCGCTCGATCTCGCGCAGATCCTGCTCCGTTCGCCGGAGCTCCGTGACGTCCTTCGCGAGGCCCGCGATCCGGACCACCGTGCCGGCGTCGTCCCGTACCGGAAACGTCCTCGCCTCGATCCAGCGCACCTCACCCCCCGGACGCACGATCCGGTACTCCAGGGTGGAGGGCTTCACCGCCACCTCCTCCGCGAACTGCCGCTTGATCGCCGGCTGGTCGTCCCGGTGAACCGCCTCGATCCACGACCTCGGGCGCGCGTACAGGCTCTCGCAGGCGCGGCCCCAGATCGTCTCGTAGGCCGGGCTGACGTAGAGCATGCGCTCCCTGGCGGCCTCCTGAAGGAAGAAGACGTCGCGGATGGTCTCGGCGATCTGCCGGAACCGTCCCTTGCTCTCGCGCAGGCGGTCGTCGGCCAGCCTCCTCGCCGTGACGTCCACGTGCACGATGACGGCGCCACCCGGCTGCTCGTGAACCAGCGGACTCACCATCATGAGGAACCAGCGCTCCTGCTCCGGCGAGTGACACGGGTACTCGGCGGCGAACGTCGCGGCTCCGCCGCCCAGCACCGCCCGGATCCCCTCGGCGGCCTCGCCGGCCCCTTCGGCGTCCTTTCCCCGTGCACGGTCGCAGACCTCGAGGTAGTTGAGGCCGATCCCGTGGTCCGGGCCGAGGAACCCGTTCGCGTCGGCGAAACGCCGCCACGTCTCGTTCACCGAGAGGATGCGCCCGTGGAGGTCGAGGAGCGCGATGTGGGCGGGCAGGGCGTCGAGGATCCCCGCCTGCCGGACCGCTTCGGCGTGCCGCAGCTCGTCCTGGGCGTGCCGCAGGAGAAGGGGCCGGCCGTGGCGGTCGGCCACGGAGTCCACCTCGCCTGCGGTCAGCTCCTCCAGCCGCTTCCCGGTCTCGTGCATCACCTCGATCAGGGCAAGGACCTCTTCACTCGTCTCCCCCGGAGGCGTCGGTTCACCCGGGGCCGTGGCCCGTGGGCTTCCCGCCGGGCGCGACGGCGGCCGGCGTGTTCCGGGGCCTGCACGAGCCTTCCCCGTCTTCATGAGGGCTGCTTCTCCAGGCCGAGGGCCTGCAGCACGTCCGCCGTCTGGCTGAGGGAGCCCACGATCCTCCGGACGGGCGACGGCGAGAGCCGCACCAGGGTCGGCGTCATGAAGATCTCGTCCGCCAGCGCGCGCTCCGGGTGCCGGAACACGTCCACGACCTCGATCTCGTGCCGGCCCGGCAGGTGCTCCCGGCAGATCGCCGTGAGGTTGGACACCGCTCGCGCGGAGTTCAGGGCGTCGTCCGCGACGTAGAGCCGGAACCGGAACGGGACGCGTCGGCGGCTCACGGCGGGCTCACTTCCGCACCGGCTTCGCCGCGTCGGCCCCGCGCAGCCGCCGGATCCCGGAGCGGCCTCGCGACAGCTCCCCCTCCCGGTTCTGGGTGAAGCGGACCAGGAGCGCCTTCTCGACCTGCTTCGCGGCGCGCTCCACCTGCAGCGACTTCAGCCGCACGTCGAGCTCGGCCTCCTCCGCGTCGAGCTGCACGCGCTTGAGCTCTCCCGTGGCCTCGGCCGACTCCTTCGCGAACCGTTCCGCCCGCTCCTTCTCCCAGCGCATGGTGCCCATCAGCACCTCGCCTCCCGCGCTGTAGGTGTCGGCCAGCGTCACGCCCTCGTCGCTGAGGAAGAGCTCGCGCACCTGGTTCGAATGCGCCGTACCGCGGGACTTGACGATGGAGAGGCCACGGTTCCGCTCACCGGCCTGCACCACGTAGCTGAGGTGGATCCACGTGTCCGCGAGCGTCGAGATCTGCAGCCGGGCTCCGCCGCGCGACGGGCTGGACATCTCGTCGAGAAGGCTGGTGCAGACGAGGGTGGTGGCGTCGGCCTTCGCCCAGTCGATGAGCCGGTCCGCCACGTTCAGGGCGGTCGGGTCCTTGCCGGAGTTCGACCACGCGGAGACCGGGTCGATCACGAGGCATCGGGCGCCGTGGTGCTTGGCGAGCGTCCGGATGCGCATCACGTAGCCCTCCGCGCTGCCGCTGATCGTGCGCGCCGAGATCATCCGCAGGCAGCCGTTCTTCAGGTAGCGCTGCAGCCGGATTCCCACCGAGGCCAGGTTGCGGACCACCTCGGCACAGTCCGAGTCGAAGCTGACGAAGAGGGTGCGCTCCCCGCGCCGGCAGGCCGCCTCCGCGAAGGCCCCGCTCAGGGTCGTCTTGGCGGTCCCGGGAGAGCCGGTGATCAGCACGCTGGCGCCCCGGAAATAGCCGCCGCCCAGCATGGTGTCCAGGCGGTCGACGCCGCTGGAGACCCGCTCGCTGGTCACCAGGCTTCCAGGCCGTCCCGTCGATCGCGTCGCGGCGACCTCGAGTCCGCTGTCGCCGATCAGGAACGGAGCCTCGTCCTCGTCGAATCCCGACCCGCGGTACTTGAGAACGCGAAGGTTCCGCTGCGAGACCCCCAGGACGATGCTCTGGTTCAGCGTCACGCCGCAGTCCACCATGAACTGCATGAAGCCGAACGGCTGCTCGCTGATCGATCTCGTCTCGTTCCCGTCCGTCTGCAGGGTGATGAGTCCCGTCAGCCCGCTCGCCAGCAGCCAGTCGTGCAGCCTGTAGACCTCCCGCGTTCTCGACGCGGCGTCGGGAAGGAGCGCCAGGAGGACGTCGAGCGCGTCGAACACGACGCGCCGCGCCCGCATATCCCTCGTCCGGGCTTCCAGGGCCGCGAGCAACCCACCGAGATCGAAGTCCCCCGTATGGACGAGGTCGCCTGTCGGCCGGGCGTCGATGAAGGAGAGCGTCTTCCGGCGCAGGAGGTCCGGGAGATTCCAGCCGAAGTCCACGGCGTTCGCCAGGATCCGGCCTCCGCTCTCCTCGAAGGCAACCAGGATCCCCGGCTCCTTGCAGCTCCGCACGCCATGGACCAGGAACTGAAGCCCGAAGATCGTTTTGCCGGAGCCCGGTCCGCCCCCCAGGAGCGTCGTGCGACCCCGTGGCAGGCCCCCCCTCGTGATCTCGTCGAAACCGGAAATCCCGGTGGCCGCCTTGGCAGGCGATCTCACGAGGGAGGATCGGGCGGCTCTCGGGGTCTTTCCCGTGGACGTCATCGGGCAGCCTCCGTGAAGCGGACGCGGTTCAATGCCGCTCCGGCCTGCCGATCGGTTTCGGAAGCGGGCCGGCAGTTCCAGCGTGACGGAATGTGCAATACCGGTGCCAGGGGCTCTCACCTCTCGTCCGCCGCCGAAGCGACGAGTCGTCGGCTCGGGACGGTCGTCTCCGCGAACGCCGACGACGGCCACCGGTCCTCCGATGGAAATCTTTCAAACGTCCCGGAACGTCGAGGCCGCCGAACCGGCCGGGCCCGGACCCGACCGGCCGATTAGAGCGCGCACGTTGCTGCCGGGACGCACCCGATCGCTGGCTCGGCGCTTGCGTCGCTGCGGTCGTCCTTCACCCGCTGCGTTGCGGCGGGCCGGGCGGATCGAACGGGGGCTCGTCCCCCAGGCGGTCAGCCCGGTACGGAAGGCCGGGCCATGAAAACCGACAGGCCGACGACGACGCCGAGCCTCTCCCCAGGGAGGGGACCGTGTTTCTGAAAGCGTCTCCCAGGACCCTTGCATCGTTCGCTGGAGCGACCCTGCTGGCCGGGCTCATCGTGGTGCCGTCGTTCTGGGCCCTGCACCGTTCGAAGGAGACGGCGGCGGAGCGGAAGCACACCTACGAGATCCTCAAGCGCGCGAACGCCCTGCTGTCCGAGCTGAAGGACGCGGAAGCGAGTCAGCGCGCCCATTCGCTGACCGGCGACGAGGCCCTCCTGGGGCCCTATCTGGCCGCCCGCAGGAACGCCCCCGGTCACCTCGCCGAGCTCCGGCAACTGACCCTGAACCCGACCGCCCGGCGCCACCTCGACGCCCTGGCTTCGTTGATGCCTGCCGGGCTCGCGGAGCTCTCGCACGCCGTCGACCTTCGCCGCGGCAGCGACGCGTCCGCCGTCGCCGGCAGCCAGGGCGCGCGCATGATTTCTTCGATCCAGACCGAGATGACCGCCTTCATGAAGGCAGAGGAACAGGGGCTGGCGCTGCAGGACGCCGCGTTTCGGTCGAGCCTGCGAACGCTGTTCGCTCTCGTCGTCGTCGTCAGCCTTTGCACGGTCCTGGCCATTCTCTCGTTCACGTACCTCGTCTCCCGGGACGCCCGGCATCGCCGGAACGCCCTCGTCCACGTCGAGACGGCGGACCTGCTCGCCCGCCAGGAGGAGACGAACGAGTCGCTGCAGCGGGCGAACGCCGCCCTCCACGTCAGCGAAGCGCGGCTCGCGGTGACTCTCCACTCCATCGGCGACGCCGTGATCGCCACCGATGCCAGCGGACGCGTGACGGTTCTGAACCCGCTCGCGGAGAGGCTCACCGGGTGGACGCTGGCGGAGGCCGCCGCCCGCCCGGCAGACGACGTCTTTCGCATCCTCGACAGGGACACCCGCCAGCCGACCTCGGTTCCGCTGAAGGAAGCCCTGGCGCAGGGATCGAACCAGCGCCTTCCGGAGCACGCGGTCCTCATCGCGCGCGACGGGAGCGAGTGCGCCATCGCCGACAGCTGTGCCCCGATTCGCGACGACGACGGCCAGGTGGTCGGTGCCGTCCTCGTCTTTCGCGACGTCACCGAGGAGACCGCTGCGCAGCACGCCCTTCGCGACAGCGCCGTCCTCCTCCAGACGATCCTGAACACCGTCGTGGACGGCATCATCACGCTGGCACCCAACGACGGCATCGTCGAGACCGCGAACCCTGCGGCCGAGCGGTTGTTCGGGTACGCCACGGCGGACTTCATCGGGCTTCCCCTCAGCCTGCTCATCCCCGAGCTCGACCTCACCCGGAGCAGCGGACTCCTCGCGGCACGCCGCGCGAACGGGGAGGAGAACGCCCTCGGTCTCGGGCGCGAGGTCACGGGTCAACGCAGGTCCGGCCGCCTCTTCCCCCTCGAGATCGCGGTCGGCGAGATGTGGCTGGGAGGCACGCGCCACTTCACCGTTCTCCTGCGGGACCTCACGGCGCGCAAGGGCGCGGAAGAGGCGCTCAAGAAGGCGGGCGCCCTTCAGCACGCGATCTTCCACAGCGCCAACTTCTCGAGCATCGCCACCGACGGGAAGGGCGTGATTCAGATCTTCAACGTCGGCGCGGAGCGCATGCTCGGCTACAAGGCGGCCGACGTCGTGAACACGATCACGCCGGCCGACATCTCCGACGCGCAGGAGGTCATCGCTCGGGCGCAGGCGCTGAGCGCCGAGCTGGGCACGACCATCGCTCCCGGCTTCGAGGCGCTCGTCTACAAGGCCTCGCGCGGCATCGAGGACATCTACGAGCTGACCTACATCCGCAAGGACGGCTCCCGCTTCCCGGCCGTCGTGTCGGTCACCGCCCTCCGTGACGACCAGGGCGCCGTGATCGGCTACCTGCTGATCGGCACCGACAACACGGCCCGCAAGCAGGTCGAGGCGGAGCAGGAGAGGCTCGGCCAGCGCCTCCGCGATCACCAGTTCTACACGCGCTCCCTGTTCGAGGCCAACGTCGACGCGCTGATGACGACCGATCCCGGCGGCATCATCACCGACGTCAACAAGCAGATGGAGGCGCTCACCGGCTGCACGCGCGACGAGCTGATCGGTGCCCCGTTCAAGAGCTACTTCACCGATCCGGATCGGGCCGAAGCGAGCATCCGCCTGGTGCTGAGCGAGAAGAAGGTCACGAACTACGAGCTCACCGCGAGCTCCCGGGACGGAAGGGACACGGTCGTGTCGTTCAACGCGACCACGTTCTACGACCGGGACCGGCGGCTGCAGGGCGTCTTCGCCGCCGCGCGCGACGTGACCGAACGCAAACGGCTGGACAAGGTGCTGGAGGAGAAGAACGTCGAGCTCGAGTGGGCGCGTTCGGTTGCCGAGAGGGCCAACCTCGCGAAGTCGGAGTTCCTCTCCAGCATGAGCCACGAGCTGCGAAGCCCGCTCAACGCGATCCTCGGCTTCGCCCAGCTGATGGAGTCCGACGCCCAGCCGCCGACGCCCTCCCAGGTGGAGAGCATCGCGCAGATTCTCCAGGCGGGGTGGCACCTGCTCAGCCTCATCGACGAGATCCTCGACCTCGCCAAGGTCGAGTCCGGCCAGGTGCCGCTGTCGCGGGAGCCGGTGTCGCTCGCCGAGGTGATCCTCGAATGCCAGGGGATGCTCGAGCCCCAGGCGCAGCAGCGCCGCATCCGCATGACTTTCCCGCGGTTCGACACGCCGTTCTTCGTCTCCGCCGACCGGACCCGCGTGAAGCAGGTCGTCATCAACCTCCTTTCGAACGCGGTCAAGTACAACGTCAAGGCAGGCACGGTCGAGGTCACCTGCGAGGAGACCGTACCGGGGGGACGCGTCCGCGTGAGCATCGGGGACAGCGGACCGGGGCTGTCTCCCGAGCAGCTGCCGCAGCTCTTCCAGCCGTTCCATCGGCTCGGCCAGGAAGCGGGACCCGAGGAAGGGACCGGCATCGGCCTCGTCGTGGCCAAGCGGCTCGTCGAGCTCATGGGGGGCGCCATCGGCGTCGGGAGCACCCTGGGCGTGGGGAGCGTCTTCTGGTTCGAGCTGGTGGCCGTGGCGGCGCCGGGTCTTTCCGCCGAGGACGAAACCCTCGCTCCGAGGGAGCAGAGGACCGTGTCCAGCGGATTCCGCCGGCACACCCTGCTCTACGTCGAGGACAACCCTGCGAACCTGAGACTGGTCGAGCAGATCATATCCCGCCATCCGGACCTCCGACTCCTGACGGCCGTGGACGGGAGCAGCGGCGTCGCGATCGCCCGGACTGCTCTGCCGGACGTGATCCTGATGGACATCAACCTGCCCGGGATCAACGGCTTCCAGGCCGTGAACCTCCTGCGCTCCGACCCGGCCACGGCCCACATCCCGGTCATCGCCGTCAGCGCCAACGCGATGCCCGTCTCCATCGCGAGAGGCGAGACGGCAGGCTTCTTCCGGTACATCACCAAGCCCATCAAGGTGAACGAGTTCATGGAGACACTGCGTTTGGCGCTCGAGCTCGTGGCGCCGCGGGCTGCCGAAAGCCGTTAGGACGCTGGAGGAAGCGTGGTGAAGGACTCGGACGTTCTCGGCGGCAATCTCCTGATCGTGGACGATCAGGCCGCGAACGTCCTCCTGCTCGAGCGGATGCTGGGCGGCGCCGGCTACTCCTCCATCGCGTCCACGACCGATCCCGCCGAGGTGTGCGCCCTTCATCTGAAGAATCGCTACGACCTGATCCTGCTCGACCTCCAGATGCCCGTCATGGACGGGTTCCAGGTGATGGAGGCCCTGAAGGAGATAGAGCCGGACGGCTACCTTCCGGTGCTCGTCATCACGGCACAGCCGGGTCACAAGCTCCGCGCCCTCCAGGCAGGCGCGAAGGACTTCATCAGCAAGCCGTTCGAGCTGCCCGAGGTGCTCGCGCGCGTGAGGAACATGCTGGAGGTGCGCCTCCTGCACCAGAGGCTGCGCGCGAACAACGACCTCCTGGAACAGCGCGTCCGGGACAGGACGGCCGAGGTCACGGAGAGCTACCTGGAGCTCATCTTCGCGATGACGCGGGCCGCGGAGCACAAGGACGCCAACACCGGCGCGCACGTGCAGCGCATCAGCTACTACAGCCGCGAGCTCGCCGGCGTGCTCGGCCTGGGCGGCGAGTTCGTCGACAGGATCTTCTTCGCGAGCCCGATGCACGACATAGGGAAGATCGGCATTCCCGACCACATCCTCCTGAAGCCGGGTCCCCTCACGGCGGACGAGTGGATCGTGATGAAGGGGCACACGACGATGGGCGCTAGGATTCTCGGCAGCAGCAAGTCCCCTTACCTCCGGATGGGCGCCGAGATCGCGCTCGACCACCACGAGCGCTGGGACGGCGGAGGCTATCCCGCCGGCAAGCGGGGCGAGGCCATCTCTCTGGCGGCGCGCATCATGAACATCTGCGACGTCTACGACGCCCTCCGAAGCGCCCGGCCCTACAAGCCCCCCTTCGACCATTCCACGGCCGTGGACATCATGACGCGCGGCGACGGCCGGACCCGTCCGGAGCATTTCGACCCGGCTCTCCTTTCGGCGTTCCAGCAGGACCTCCCGGCGTTCCGCGAGATCTTCGAAACCTACGCGGCCTAGCAGCGTCCTGCGCGGCACGCCTCTTGCGTTCGTGACGGCAGGAGGTCCTGGCGATGAGTACGACCAAGAACACTGGCCCGGCAACCGCCTTGATGGTGGCACCGGAGCCTCCCTCGCATCCAGATCCCGTCAAGGAGGGCCCGCGCGACGCCGTCGATCCCGCAAGTGAGAAGGACTACTGGCACGTGAACTACATGACGCGTCCGCACTACGTGGAGGGCAGGAGCTTCGGGGACTACGAACCGGCCTATCGCTACGGGTGGGAAAACGCGGCGATGCCGGAAGGGATGACCTTCGAGGAGGCCGAGAAGGCGCACCTCGAGGGCGGCTGGGCGGCAGCCCGCGGCACTTCGACCGAATCGTGGGCGGACGTCCGCGATGCCGTTTGCGACGCCTGGACCCACGCTCGCCGCAAGCGCACGGCCTAGGCTCCCAACCTGAAGCCGGGGCGCGCAGGCCCCCGCGCACACGGGGGCTTTTGCTTTTTTCCTGGACGGACCCGGCCATGGCCGGCCCTCGCTTCACCCCCGGCAGACCGCCAGGAAGGCCCTCACGACCTCGGGGTCGAAGTGCGTCCCGGAGAGGGTCTCGATGTAGGAGATCACCTTCTCCTCCGGCCAGCCGGCACGGTACGGCCTGTCCGACCGGAGGGCATCCCAGACGTCGACGATTGCGAACGTCCTGGCCGCGCGCGGGATCTCCTTCCCCCTCAGTCCTCGCGGGTACCCCGAACCGTCCCACCGCTCGTGGTGCGCATAGGGGATGTCGATCGCCGGCCTGAGGTAGGCGATCGGAGAGAGCAGCTCGAATGCGAGCCGCGGATGTCCCCGCATCACGACCCACTCCGCTTCCGAGAGCGGCCCCGGGTTCAGGAGGATGCCGTCCGGGACCCCCATCTTGCCGATGTCGTGGAGAAGCGCTCCGCGCTGGATCTGGATCAGCTCGTCTTCGGGGAATCCCATCGCCCGTGCCAGTCGGAGAGTCATCTCCTTGACCCGCTGCGTGTGCCCCTCGGTCTCGTTGTCCCTCAGGTCGAGCGCCCGCGACCACCCCTCGATCGTCTCGTCGTACGCGAGCTCGAGATCGACCCGGGTGCGCTGGAGCCGTTCGAACATCGAGGCGTTGTCGATCGCGAGGCTGGCCTGCCCGGCGAGGACGTCGAGCGCCTCGAGCCACTCGGGGTCCGGGTCGAACGGCTTCCGGTGGAAGACCTCGAGGACCCCGAGGACCTGCCCCTTCGTAACGAGCGGGATGCCGATGTAGCTGACGAAGCCCTCGCTGCCGAGGATCGCATCGTGGGCGTGCGTCCCTTCCTCCGCTTCGAGGCGGGAGATCCGGAGAGTGCGGCGCTCGAGGTAGTCCGGGACGGGGCTCTGGGTCCGAGAGCCTCCGGTGCTGTCGGGGATGAAGAGGGGACGCCCGGTCTCGACCACCCGGGCCGCCAGGTCCGCTCCGCTCCCGGGCACATCCAGGCTGCAGATTTCCGCCTCCAGCGGCAGCGACTCCAGCCCGGCCTCGTCCGGATCGTGCGAGGCGACCGGATCGAGCCTCTTGCCGTCCTCCGATGAGGAGCGCCAGGACGCACGCGCCGTCCAGCAGCTCGGCGGTCCGCCGGACCGTGGTCCCGAGAAGGCTCCGGACGTCCGTTCCCGCGACCGAGAGGGCCTGGGCCACGCTCGCGACGAGCTCGGTGCGCTGCGCCTTCCGGCGGCTCGCCTCGAAGAGCTGGGCATTCGCGATCGCCTGCGCCACCAGGCCCGCGAGCCCCTGCAGCTGCGCCGTCTCCTCCTCCATGAAGGCCCGGGGCTCGCCCACGACCATCGCAATCAGACACCCGATCAGGCTCGAGCCCTGGACGACGGCGGCGATCGCCCCGTTTCGCAGGCCGGTCCCGTCAAGGGTCAGCCCGGACTCGATTTCCGGCCGGGAGAGCAGGTCCGGGAGGACGATCACGGCGCCGGGCTCGGCTACGAGCTTGTCGAGCTCGCTCTTTGGCGCGGGAACGAAGCTCCTCTGCAGCACGTCGAGCCCGTAAGCCGCGCCGTGCCGGAACGCGCGCGAGGTCGAGTCGTAGAAGCTGAAGACGGCGTCGTCGACGCCCATTGCACGGGCCGTCTCGTCGCAGACGACCTGGAGGACGCCCTCGAGGTCGAGCCTCTCCGCCAGGCGCCAGGCGATACGGGACAGCGTCTCGACTCTCTCCCCGTCGCGGCGGACGATCTCCTCGGCGCTCGCGCCGGGTGATGTCGTGGATCGTGCCGCACATCCCGGAGAGCTTCCCGTCCGGGCCGACCAACGGCTCACCTCGGGCGAGGACCTGCCGCACCGCACCATCGGGCCGCACGAGCTCGAGATCGAGCTCGTAGGGGATGGCGCGCGACCGGCAGGACTCGAGCGCATCGGCGAGGAGCTTCTCGCTTTCGGGAGCGAGGACCCCGCAGGACCCCAGTCGCTCCGCAGGCTCGCTCGGGTCGCGGCCGGCGATCCGGTAGAGCTCGCGGGACCAGTCGACGGCGCCCGTTGCCGCAACCCAGGTCCAGCTTCCGGTTCCGGCGAGTCGCTACGCCTCGTTCAGCTCCGCCTCCCGAAGTCGCAGCGACGGGGCGAGAGCCGTTCGACTCGGTCCGCGGACCGCTCGCAGCCCGTGGCGGTTGGCGCCCAGCGACGTCCTCTCAGGCACCGTGCGGCCTCCTTCTCGTCGAGAAGGCTGCAAAGACGGGACCAGCAGCCGGCACGGGGCACCGATCGCGAAGCGGCGCAAGACGTTACGCCGGTGCCGGGGCCGGTGCTCGGCCGCACGGCCTCGGTAATCGCTGCAAACGAAGCGGAACTGTTTTCAAGCCGGCCGCCCTCCGGGGCTCTCCCTCGTGCGGCGTCGGCGCTTCCGCCCCACGGCGCAACTGGCACCGTTCCTGCGCTGGCGGCTCAGGAGATGAACTACATGAACACCTCGAAACTCGCCTATCTCATTCCCGCCGGAATCCTGGTCTTCGCCACCGCCTGCGGCCCGAAAGCCGACACCATCGAGAGGAAGTCCGAATCGACGACCCAGACGGCCGAGGGGACCGTCAAGACGACGAGCGAGTCCACCCAGGTCGGCACGACCCTCGCGGCGACGTCGGAGACGAAGGTCGACACGGCCTCCGGCACCGTCAGCTCCAAGACAGAGACGATCGTCGGGACGGTCACCGTCTTCGAAGCCGGCAAGAAGCTCGAGGTCATGACCGGCGAGAAGAAGATGCACACCTACTCGCTCGACGACAAGGACATCGTCTTCTCCATCGATGGAAACCCGGCGGTGGGCAAGCACGTCACGGTGGTCGACCAGACCGGTGACGACAAAATCCATCGCGTCACCGTAACGCTGAACTCGTAGCGGCTCGGCCTCCCGCGCGGCCGAAGGTCTCGAGGTACGGGTCCTCACAGGAGAGATCGCGATGAAATGGATCAACCTCTACTTCCTCGGATACGTCATCCTTCTCGCGGGAATCGTCGCGGCTCTCTGGAAGGTCGGAGCGCTGGAGCAGGTCGGCGCCGGCTGGACGGCCATCGGGATCGTCATTGCGGTGGGGATCGGGATCATGGTCTCCGTCGCCAGCAGCGGGCGCAAGGAGTCGATCCAGATCGAGAAGTAACGGGCCGGTCGCCGCCCGTTGGCCGCGGCGCTCACCGGACGAGAAGCGGATACGGATCGACCGGCGTACCTCCCCACCGCCTCTTGTGCGGATCCAGACGGATCACGGCGAAGTGGAGGTGGGGAGCGTCCTTCCGCGCATTCCCCGTCGCCCCGACGGTGCCGATCCGGTCTCCCCTCAGGAGGATCTGCCCTTCGTGGAGGGACGGGGCGTAGCCGTCGAGGTGCGCGTAGTAGTAGCAGGACCGCTCTTCCAGGTCGAACTGGTAGACCGTCAGGCCCCCGCGCACGCTCGTGAAGAGCTTCCTCACGACGCCGTCGGCCGTGGCGAGCACGGGCGTCCCCCGCGGCGCGGGGATGTCGAGCGCCCCGTGCGAGCGCGTCCCGCCCCGGGCCTGCGGGAAGGTGTTCTGCAGCGCCCCCGGATCGACGCTCGCGACCGTCATCGAGAGCTCGTGGGGAGGGGGGCCGGGTCTCCTGTGGCCGGCGGCCTCGCGCTCCGACGCCGCGGCCTTCGCGGCGACAACCGGACGAAGCCTCTCGGGCGAGGCCCCGCGCTCACCGGCGGAGGCGGCGCCCGGATCGAGTCGCACGAAGCACCAGGTGAGGGGAACGCAGAGAGCCAACCCGAGAAGCAGCGGGATGAGCCTCGCGGGACGCACTGGCGATCGCTTCACGCCGTCACCAGCGCGCCCTCGTCCCGCGGGTGTCGACGTGGACGACCGGCCCGTGCGCGGCCGTGGCGGGATAGACGCTGATGCCGCCCACGAGATCGGGGTGCGCCGTCTCCACCTTCTCGGCGGCCTCCGCCACGATCCGTGCATCCAGGGGGTCCACGCGCCCGTCGCCGTTGAGGTCGTCGATCCGGCCGTCCCCGTCGTCGTCGGGATAGACGTCCGCCGAGTCGCCGTACATGTGCCGCGAGACGGCCGACCGGCTGCCCGGGCCGACCTCGCGCGCGTTGTACCTCGGCGTCCGGAAACCGCTCCTGACGTGGAGGCCCCTCACGGGATGACCGGCCTCGCGCAGGGCGGCGATCAGGAGCTCGAGCTTGTCGACGAGCCTGAGGTCGAGGACGAGGTATTTCGGTCAGACGTTCGGCTGGTCCTTCGTGAGGAAGTCACCGAGGCGGAAGTGCTCCGAGACGCGGGTCGCGGAGGTCGCCTTCGTCACCTTGATGAACCCGGGCGGCACCGCGTACGCGGCCCTCCCGGCGGCAAATGCCGCCGCGCTCCTGGCGGAGGGCACCGGCTCCCCCCCGCCGCTTTCGTTCGGCCAGCTCCCCAGAACGTAGTCCCCGATGCGTCCGTCGCGCTTCGCCGAGAACGGCGTCAGCTGGATGACGCTGGCACCCGTCTTCGTATGGGCCGGCGGCCACCCGGGCGGCCACTCGAAGGGATAGACGCCTGGCTCCTCTATGGTCACCCGGAGGCCCGCGCGCTCCAGCTCGGCGAGCCCCTCCCGCGTTTCGATGAGCGCGAGCAGCCTTCCCGAGTGCCCCCCGATGTCCCGGAAGCGAGCCGGAGGCTTCGGGCCGGGCGGGTCTGCAACGGCCGGCCCGGCGAGTGCCAGAAGCGCGCCGACGAGGACGGAGAGCGCACGCAAGCCGGCCTCACTTCACAAGGATGGCAGGCGTCCCCGGTGAAACGAGGTGACCGAGCTCGAGGGCGTCCCAGTTCGTCAGCCGGATGCAGCCGTGCGACGTCTTGCCGCCGATGGTCGACGGTTCCGGCGTACCGTGAATTCCGTAGTGCGGCTTCGAGAGGTCGATCCAGACCACGCCGACCGGGTTGTTCGGCCCGGGTGGGAGCTTCGCCTTCTCGTCACCCGGCTCGGAGTCCCAGAAGAGCGCGGGGTCGTAGTTGAAGGTCGGGTTCCAGCCGACGCCGTTGATCTTCCACTCTCCGGCCGGAAAAGGGCCATGCTCGCTTCCGACCGTCGCGGGAGAGCGAGCTACCACCGTTCCGTCCGAGCCGATGGCCACCGCCGAGTGGTCGCTCTCGCTGACCTGCACGCGAAGGCCCTCCGCCTTCGCGAGCGGCGGCCTCTCGACGTTCGGGACATCGATGTTCACCCCCGCCGTGTCGAACGCGGCGCCTCGGTTGAGCGCCCGAAGGAGCTTCGATCGCCGATTCGAAGCCCAGGGCGCTCAACTTCGCCCTGTCGGGAGTCTCGACCGGGCGCTTCCCGAAAGGGCCCGCGACGTCCTCGGGGGTCAGGACGTACGCCACCACGACCGGCGCGGTGTCCCGGTTCAGGGCCGCCCAGGTTTTCGCCCCCAGCCTCTCGCCGCCCTTCAACCCATGAGCCTGGTTGAAGGCGGCCACGGCCCGTCGAGTGTTGCCACCGGAGCGGCCGTCGATCTCTCCGGGAGAGAAGTGCGCCCGGTCGAGGAGGACCTGGGCCTTCAAAATGGCAGAACCGGCCTCGGCCCTCAGGGTCAGCGCGGAAACCAGGATCGTCACGCCGACGTGAAGGAGTTTCTGGTTCGTTCTCACGCAGCACACGGCGCAACACCGATGCGACCGGCCCCTGCCGTCACGGGAACCCTCGCGGCGAGCCTTCGACTCGCGGAAGTGCACGCCGCGTCCCGGGTGCTGGCACGGCTCGTGCCTCCATGCGGGCGGGGAGATGTCGAATGACCCGACGAGGACAGGACGCAGCATGGAGATCCGGAATGGTGGCCAAAGGCGCGCGTCTCCCGTCCATACTGGTCCATCGCCCGCCCGTCGGCTTCCGGGCCGACCCGAACGGAAGGACGTCATGACCGAGCCGGAGCGGCCAAAGTCACGGAAAGCTCCCCGAGGACCCAAAGCCCCTGCGAAAAAGGCGACCGTGCCCCGCCCGCCCGTCCCGACGCCCGGGGGGGCCGTCACCGACAGCCCGTTCCCGATCGTCGGGATCGGGGCCTCGGCCGGCGGCCTCGAGGCGCTCGAGGAGTTCCTGCGCCACGTCCCCGAGGCGAGCGGCATGGCGTTCGTCGTCGTGCAGCACCTGGACCCGACCCACAAGGGCGTGATGGCCGAGCTGCTCCAGCGCACGACGGCGATGAAGGTCGTCCAGGTGCGCGACCGGCAGCGGGTGAATCCCGACTGCGTCTACGTGATCCCGCCCAACCGCGACATGTCCCTCCTCCACGGCGTCCTGCATCTCTTCGAGCCGACGGCCCCCCGCGGTCTGCGCCTGCCCATCGACTTCTTCTTCCGGTCCCTCGCCGTCGACCGCCGGGAACGGAGCATCGGCGTCATCCTCTCCGGGATGGGAGCCGACGGCACGGCCGGCTCGCGCGCCATCAAGGAAGCGGTCGGGCTCGTCCTCGTCCAGGAGCCGTCCACGGCGAAGTTCGACTCGATGCCCCGGAGCGCGATCGCCGCGGGCGTGGCCGACGTCGTGGCTCCGGTCGCGGACCTCCCCGGAAAGATCCTCTCCTACGTCCGGCACGCCCCTCTTCGCGGGCGCTCCGAGCCTCTCCTGCCGGATGGTGAGCGGAGCGCGCTCGAGAAGATCGCCATCCTCCTTCGCGCGCGAACGGGGCACGATTTCTCCCTCTACAAGAAGAGCACCGTCCTCCGGCGGATCGAGCGGCGGATGGGGATCCACCAGATCGACCGGATCGCGACGTACGTCCGCTACCTGCAGAGGAATCCCCAGGAGGTGGAGCTGCTCTTCCGGGAGCTCCTGATCGGGGTGACGAGCTTCTTCCGCGATCCGGCCGCCTGGGAACAGCTCCGGGACGAGGTGCTCGTTCCGCTCCTGTCGAACAGGCCACCGCGGGGCGTGGTGAGGGCCTGGAGCGTCGGCTGCTCCACGGGAGAGGAGGCGTTCTCTCTCGCCATCGTCTTCCACGAAGCGCTCGAGAGGGCCGACCCCCCGTCCAGCACGACCCTTCAGGTCTTCGCCACCGATCTCGACCCCGACGCGATCGCCAGGGCCCGCCAGGGTCTTTTCCCGTCCGGGATCGCCTCCGACGTCTCCCCCGAGCGCCTGAAGCGCTACTTCGTCCACGAGGACGACGGCTCTTTCCGGATCGGGAAGGAGATCCGCGACATGGTGACGTTCGCGACGCAGAACGTCATCATGGATCCTCCGTTCACGAGGCTGGACGTCCTCGTCTGCCGGAATCTCCTCATCTACCTCGGGCCGGATCTCCAGAAGCGGCTCCTGCCGCTCTTCCACTACTCCCTCAACCCGGACGGCGTCCTTTTCCTCGGCAGCGCCGAGACGGCCGGCTCTCAGCCCGGGCTTTTCGCGCCCCTCGCGGGGAAGTTCCGCCTCTATCGCCGGGGAGCATCACGGGTCTCGCTCGACGCGGTCCCGTTCCCGGCCGTGCCCGCGACAGAGGGAAGAGTCATGCAGCCGTCTGTGTCGGCGTTGAAACCGGTCCCCGACATCCAGGCGCTTGCCGACCAGGTCCTGCTCCAGCGATTCGCTCCGGCCGCCGTCGTCGTGAACGGGGAGGGCGACATCCTCTTCGTCAGCGGACGGACTGGAAAGTACCTCGAGCCCGCCGCCGGGAAGGCGAACTGGAACATCTTCGCCATGGCACGTGAAGGGCTCCGCGGGGAGCTTCCCGAGGCGTTCCGCAGGGCTGTCCACGGCGGCGACCTCTGCCGCCTGTCCGGTGCCCGATTGGGACCGGGTGAAGCGGCAGCGCGGGTCGACGTCTCCATTCAGGCGTTGTCCGAGCCCGAGGCACTCCGCGGAACCGTCCTCATCGCCTTCTTCGACGCCGCCGTCGCGCCGCTCGAGGTGCATCCTGGTCCCGAGGACATTTCCGGCGCGTCCCCGATCCCGGCGGTCGCTGCGGTCCAGCGAGAAGCGCACGAGACCCGCGAGGCGCTTCGGGAGCTTCGGCGGGAGTCGCAGGTGATGCACGAGCAGATGCAGACGTCCCAGGAGGAGCTGAGGTCCGCCAACGAGGAGCTCCAGTCCACCAACGAGGAGCTCCAGTCGGCCAACGAGGAGCTGACGACCTCCAAGGAAGAGATGCAGTCTCTGAACGAGGAGCTCCAGACCGTCAACTCGGAGCAGGTCGTCCGGATGGACGAGCTGACCCGGGCGAACGACGACCTGAGCAACCTCCTCAATGCGACGGACATCGCCACCGTTTTTCTCGACGCGAAGCTGTGCGTCCGCAGGTTCACGACCGGCGCGAACCGGCTCTTCAAGCTGATCCCGAGCGACGTCGGCCGGCCGCTGACCGACATCGCCAACAGCCTCCGCTACCCGGAGCTCGTCGCCGACGTCGACGAGGTGCTGCGGACTCTCGCCATCTGCAACAAGCAGGTCACGGCCGAAGGGGATCGCTGGTTCGGCGTCCGGATCCTCCCGTACCGGACGGTCGACAACCGGATCGACGGCGTGGTGATGACCTTCCTGGACATCACGCTGGCCAAGACGCTCGAAGCGAAGCTGCGGCGGGCGGGGACCGACGAACGGGAAGGAGCCGCGTGACGACCCCGACGAGGCGACGGAACGCCGACGATTCGGTCAGCCTCCGCGCACGCGCCGAGGAGCGGCTGCAATCTCACGACGCGGCGGCGCCGGACCGCACGGAGGCCGACGCCCTTCGGCTGCAACACGAGCTCCAGGTCCACCAGATCGAGCTGGAGCTCCAGAACGCCGAGCTGCAGCGCTCCCGCGACGAGCTGGAGGCGGCGCTCGAGAGGTACACCGACCTCTACGACTTCGCCCCGGTGAGCTACTTCACCCTCGACCGCACGGGCTGCATCTTCTCGGCCAACCTGACCGGGGCAGACCTCCTGAACGTGCCGAGGGCGCGGCTCATCGGACGCAGGTTCGAAGTCTTCCTCGCGCCGGAATCCCGGCTTTCCTTCACCTCGTTCCTCGCGACGACGCTCGTCGGCGATCACCGGGAATCCTGCGAGCTGACCCTCGTGCCGACGGGTGGCAGACCGAGATTCGTGCGCCTCGAGGGCACGGCCTCGCCAGCGGGGAACGAGTGCCGGGCCGCGGTCCTCGACGTGACGGAGCAGCGGGTTGCGGAGGCGGCGGTCCGGCAGTTGAACTTCGAGCTCGAGACGACGGTGAGGGAGCGGACGGCCCAGCTGGAGTCGGCCAACGCCGACCTCGAGGCCTTCGGCCATGGCGTCTCTCTCGCCCTGAGGGCTTCCGTCCTCGAGGTCTCCGACTATGCCCGGATCATCTCGGAGGAGTTCGCCGGCGGGCTTCCCGCGGCCGCGACGGACTACCTGGCGAAGATCCGGGCCGGGGACCGGCGGATGGAGGCTCTCATCGACGACCTTCTTCGGCTTTCGCGCATCGGGAGGTCCGAGCTCAGGAGGACGACGGTCGATCTCGCGATCCCCTGCCGGGAGATCCTCGCCAGGCTGGCGACGGCGTCACCGGACCGGCACGTCGAGACGGTCGTCGCCGAGACGATCCTGGTCCAGGGAGACGCCCCGCTGCTGCACGTGATGATCGAGAGCCTCCTGGGGAACGCCTGGAAGCTCACTTCGGAGGTGCCCGGGTCGCGGATCGAGATCACCTCCCGCCCCGGGACCGAGGGCCGAGGCGACACCGATTCCATCGACGACGGCGGCGGATTCGACATGAACCTCGTCGGGCAGCTCTTCCAGCCCCTCCAGACGCTCCACGCGCGCGAGAAGGTCCAGGGAACCGGAATCGGCCTCGCCATCGTCGACCGGATCGCCCGCCGCCATGGCGGCTCCGTCTGGTCCGATAGCGCGGAGGGCAAGGGCACGACCTTCCACGTCCGGCTGCCGGCTTCTCGGGACGACGTTCGACCAGGCTGAACGCTCTCCCCGGGCCCGAGCGGAGGCGCTGGCCTCTCCAGGAAATGGGTGGCGCGGTTCGTGCTCTGTACCGGTGGGAGACGTGAGTTCAATGAGCAGGTCCGGACACGACAGGACGAATCAGGCCAGGGGTCGATGAGAGCCCGAATGATGGTTGCCCTCGGCGCCGTCGGCCTCCTGGCCCTTGGCTGGGGAGGAGCGCGCCGGCTGCGGCGAACCGCAGCTGGAGTCGCCGTGCGCGCGTCCGATCCGTCCCTGACGGAGCATTTCGCCGCCAGAGTGGCCGCGGCAGACCATGCGGACGTTCGGCCGGAACCCGGAGGAGCAGCTCAGGATTCCCGACCCGATTCCGGACAGCTCCAGAACGAGGCAACCGACGACGAAACGGGGCGGACGAGGTCGCCGCTCGAGCTGCAGCGGTTCCGCAAGTCCACCTCGATGACGATCCGGGGCCCGGGCGGTCGGGAGGGGACCGCCGTCCTGACCGACCTGAACCCTCGGATCAACGACGGGTACGTCCTCGAGCTGAGCTGGAGCGACGGCGAAGAAACGTGGCTTCACCTCGAGAACGCCCACCCGGACCTCAACCATCTCACCCTCGATCCGGACTTCCCTTCCGGCCTCGTGGTGGAGGGCTCCGGCGAGTCTCGCCTCTGCGACCTCTGGTCGGACCGGGTGCCGGATCGGATGGAAGAACTTTCAAAGAGACGGCGGCCCTACACCGAGCTGTGCGATGGGGACGTCCTGGTCCGGCACCGGACGAAGGGGTCGCGCACCTCGCGCGAGTGGGCGGCCGACTTCCTGCGAAGCAACGTGCCTGGCGGCGAGGGGCTGACCACCCTGGTGAAGAGCACCGTCTATCCCGACGCCTTCATCGAGAAGGCGGAGCTCGCGGCCGGGACGGCCGCCGCACCCGCGCCTCCGGACGGGCCCGGCTTTCCCCGCCCGGCGCTCGTGAGCCCGGGACACCTCGCCGACCGGCTCGTCTCGCGCGAGCTGGGGATCCCGATTGCCGAAGGCGGGGCGCTGGTCGCGGGGCGGTGGTACCCGGCCGCCGGCAGCCCCGGCGTCTTCGTCAGCCTCATGACGCCCGGGCGGGTCGCAAGGGAGGTCCTCGAGAAGAGCCCCGTGCGAGACCTCGACGCGACCGAAGAGGACGCGCTGGTCTACCTGATCGCTTTCGACCTCGAACGCTTCGATCTCGGCTACGGCCTGGGCACGGACCACCCCGGCGTCGGGTGGTCGGAACGCGCGGAGGCCTCGTCACGAAAGTCCACGCTGCCGGGGCCCGACGGCTTCGCCGACGTCGCTCCTCTGGAGCCGACGGGATTCGTACCGCCGCAGGTCGCCGACAGGGTGGTCGCGACCTTCGCCGGTGGCTTCAAGCGCGCCCACGGCGCCTTCCGCAGCGGCGCATTCGCCCGGGTCAACTCCGGAAGCCACTACGGGTTCGTCGAGGGCGGCACCGTCCTGAGCACGTTGCAGCCCGGTCTCGCCACTCTCTTCGCGCTCGACGACGGGAGCGTCGAGATGAAGACGTGGACACGTTCGGACGACGACCTCCTCGAACGGGTCCGCTCCGCGCGGCAGAACGGCGTTCCCCTTCTCGAGCGCGATTCCCGGACCGGCCTCGTCGTGCCGGGCGCCCTCGTCGGACGCTGGAGCGAGGGCAACTGGGGCGGCTCGCAGGATTCCAGGCTCCGGTCGGTCCGGGCGGGTGCGGGAGTACAGGAGTCGGCCGGACGGCGCTTCCTCGTTTTCGGGTACTTCTCCAGCGCCACGCCCTCGGCGATGGCCGTGGTCCTGGCGTCCTTCGGCTGCCAGTACGCCATGCACCTCGACATGAACGCTCCCGAGCACACCTACCTCGCGCTCTATCGGGAGAAGGACGGAAAGCTCGACGTCGCGCACCTCGTGCGGGCGATGGGCGTTCTGGACAAGTCCTCGGGAGGTACGACGGTCCCTAGGTTTCTCGCTTACGCCGACAACCGGGATTTCTTCTACCTGATGAAGAAGCGCGGCGCGGCGCCGCACGCCCCGGCTCGCCCGGGAGCCGCGGGCTCCTCCGCCTCGCTGGCGTCCCCCGCATCCCCCTCTTCCCCATGAGTGTCGGACCGGTCTCCACCCGCCTGCGGCGTCTCGCCGCGCTGATGGCCGCGGCCGTGCTCTGAACGGCGAGCGCCGCGGGGACGGACCTGAGGGAGCAGAACGAGGCGGTGGCCCTGAAGCTCGAGAAGGCTCACGGATACTCCCGGAGCCAGATGGACGTCGTGCGCCGGATCTTCGAGCGCTCCCGGTTCGCCGGTCAGGGCAACCCGGCCATCTCGACGCACCCGCTCACCTCGGAGGGGTGCCGGGCTCGCCTCGGCGAAGGAACCGTCCTCGTCCCGAACCCGCTCTTTGCGAGGGTCTGCGGCGGCCCTTTCATGGCGCCGCTCTACGATCCGGCGAAAGAGGGTCCGGAGCAGGCGCAATCCTGCATCGACCAGTTCGAGTTCCCCGACATCCCGTGCGAGGTCCCGGTCGTCTGGATACGGGCGAGCGAGGCTTCCGGGGTGTGCGAGGCGCTTGGGAAGCGGCTCTGCGACGCGCACGAATGGGAGGGAGCGTGCGCCGGCGCGCTGCAGGCGCCCGACTATCGATTCGACCTGGCCGCTCGAGGTCCTTCCGAGTCGGCTGTCCGGCGGATGCGTGCCGCGCACAACGAGGCCAGAAAGCCAGGCAGGACCTGGTCATACGGACCCGCCTATCGAACCGGCGTCTGCGGAACGTCCAGCCACAAGTCCGTCGGGTGCCCGGGCGGCGGCCGGGACCGCTGCGGGTCGAACACGTTCCCGGCCGGCTCCTTTCCCGGGTGCCGCAGTGCGCTCGACGTCTTCGACCTGAACGGCAACGCGGCGGAGCACATGAACCTGCCGCTCGACGAGGGCCAGATGGCGAGCCGCGGCAGCCGGAAGCCAGGCGTGACCGAGATGAAGGGAAGCTGGTTCGCCTTCGACGACTTCCGGGCTCACGAGGACTGGTGCCGCTGGCGCGCCCCGTTCTGGCACGGGACGAAGGTCAGGGACCCGAAGAGCCACGCGAACGACCACCTCGGCTTTCGGTGCTGCAAGAGCCTGCCGCCGCAATGGAGGGACGCGGCCGACCTGGCCCTGGTCCGACGAGGCGGCGGGCGTTGGGGTCCGGTCCTTCGTCGCTCAGGAGCGCGACCTGACCTGGGTCTTCCAGGACGTCGAAGACGGACCTGGCCTGCCCGTTCACGAAGATCGTGTCGCTAACGAGGCGGATTCCGTGGCTGTAGTCGGCGTACCAGGCCCCGTGCACGGTGCTCAGCGGCTGGCTGCTCCTGGATGGTCCGGTTGTGAACCCAAAAGTACGCGACCGAGGTCATCGCCGCTCCAGGGGGCATGGGCCTCGGATCCAGCCTCGCATCGGCCTGGAGATGGATGGTGTTCTCGATCTGGCGAGTCGGCAGCGTGAAGCCGATCCGGCGGGCCACGGTGAGGGCTTCGTCCAGCCCGAGCGGAACCCGAACGAAGTCCTCGTCGGAGCCGACGGCGAGGTAGTCGGGCATGACCCATACGACTGCCATGAGGAGAACGCCTGCGGGACCGGGTACGCACGTCTCCACCGCCCGCAGCTTCCGTAGGGCGCTCGGGATGTTCCCATCCAGGATCTGCTCGACGAGTACCCTCGCCCGCTCCGCCCGGCTCGATGACGCCAGGCGCACCATCGACTGCGAGCCGGTGGGGGCGGAGGCGTCGCGCGGGGGAATCGAGGCGACGAGGTCGGCCGGGAAGCGGGGCACCGGGGCCGCCCAGGCGCGGTGCGCCGCGTCAGAGACGAGGGCGAGCGCGGCAAAGCAGACGAGTCCTCCCCGGGTCAGCCGCCTCCGCCACGCCATCGGCCTTGTACCGTACGCGCAGCGGACCGCATGAGCATGAAGCGAGTGAGGCGTTCTGCCTCGGGGCGGATTCGTCAGGTGCGCCCGAGCAGGCGCCTTTTGAGCTCTTCCTTCGGCGGGGACGGGCCGACGTAGATGAGGAGGAAGGAGTCTGCGAAGTCCTTCCCCTCGAACGTGGCCGTCGTCCCGTCGGTCATCCTGATCGTCGAGCCCTTGCCGGGCTCATAGGTGAAGGTCAGACGGTCACCCTTCTTCATGTCCTTGATGGCCGACAACAGCTTCGTAATCTGGCTCTTCGCCCGTTTCCCCTTCTCTCCCGCGTTCCGCGCGAAGTCCCCCTCGAGCGCCGTGACGAGCTGATCGCGGCTCACAGCCCGTTGAAACTGCAGGATCAGAGCCTTCGGAACGTCCGGGGTCACGACGGCCTCGGCCTCGTGGGCCGGCGCCGGGAGGTAGAGAGCCACCACGTAGATCCGGAAAAGGAGCCTCTTCAGGAGGGCCGTACCGTTGAGCTGCAGCTCTCGCCCGCCCACCTCCACCGCATCCGGCAGCTTCACCCCCTCGATCTCCGCAGCAGGAAGCGGCCGCGTCATCGCCAGGCTCGCCGCGAACGTGGCGAGCCACGGCGCCGGCCGCTCCCGGAGGGCGCGCACGGCTAGGGGAGCCGCCGGGCGATCTGGATGGACGGGTCGTTCGTGATGTTGTCCGCGACCGTCGCGTAGACGAACGCGGAGCCGGCGTCGACCTCGACCGTGACGCTCTCGTCTCCGGAGAACGTGGTCCACTCGAAGAGGTCCGGGGCGGACCTCTGGATGTAGTAAGTGGCCGGGTAGCTCCTGGTGAACGTCCTGAGGACGCTTCCATAGGCGTCGCGCAGGGTGAACGTCAGGGTCGCGCCCGAGTCGAGCGTCCTGAGGCCGATGCTGAAGCGGAACTTCCGGGGGTCCGCCGGAGCGATCAGGAGACTCGTGTCTCCCGCCTTCAGGGCGTCGGCGGGAGGAAGCCCGTACTCCGTCACCCCACTCGTGCCGAGCTGTCCCGCGTCGTTGTAGACCCGTGCCCGCACGACCGGAACGGCGCCGCCCTCGGGCACGACATCGAGGCTGCCGTTCCCGCTCGTGCCGATCATGCCCAGGACGTTCGGGAACTCGAGGGTCTGACGCGGCTGAAGCGTGTAGCGCAGGAATGAGTCTCCCAGCGAGCCGCTCCGCTCCTTCGGGTGGTACACCAGCCGGCCGAACGCCAGGCTGGCCGACGGGTTGCTGAGCTGCACCGCCGTCCGGTAGTACGAGCCGAAAAGGCCGGGCGTGGAGACGACCGTCACGACGGTACCAGCGATCTCCCCCAGGAGCGGGACGGTCGTGACGGTCACCTGGACGCGGCTCACGGTGGATCCGCCGGGACCCGTCACGACGAGTGTGTAGGTCGTCGACCTCGCCGGGTGGACGACGACCGATCCGGACGTCTCCACCGGGCCGATACCCTGGTCGATAGTGGCGGAGGTGCCGCCCGTCGTCGACCAGGTGAGCGTCGACGCCTCGCCCGGCCTCACGGAGACGGGATTCGCCGAGTAGAAATCGACGACCGGAAGCGTCTCGGTCGTGCCGCTGACGGAGACGGTCACGACGCCGGAGTAGATCTGCTGGTTCGTCCCCTGATTGAACGCCCAGGCCCGGTAGCTGTAGGTTCCGGGCGCGACACCGGAATCGACGACAGTGAGAACGCTGCCCGCCGGGCAGATCTCGTAGAAGTAATTCGAGTCGATCTGCCGGAAATACCCGTCTGAACCCGCCCGTTCGACGACGACGGCCGTGGTCCGCGAGTCTCCCTGCGTGAACGACAGGATGACCTGGTTCGGCGTGGTTCCAGAGACCTGAAGTACGGGAGGAGACGGGGTCAGAAGGAAGGCGTCGTCGATCCAGGATCCCGGCGCCGCGGTATCGCAGTCCTTCACCCGCACCCAGAACTGGTAGACGTGGTCGGGCGTCCCGAGCGTGACCCTGGTGCTTCTCGCGGTCGTTTCCGCGATGACCGAGAACGCGGAGAAGGGCGAACAGTAGTCGGCGGCCTCCGCGCGCAGAAACTCGTAGACCGTATCGGCGGCAGCGCCCACGGGAGCGTCCCAAGCGTACGTGATCGCCCGCGGGAACGTCTGCGTGCTGCTCACGAAACGGAAGCTGGGAATCGTCGTACCCGGCGGACATGGCTGGGCTGCGGCCATTCCGGCCGCGAGCAGAACGACTGCGAGAGACGCACGGGAAACGAAGCGCAATGGCGCCGCCGAACCGAAAGCCAGCATCTGATTCTCCTGAGGACCGCGCGAGCGCGGCCGAACCAGTTCAGCGCAAGGTCCGTGCCGCGAGCTCACAGACCGGAGGACGTGCCCGCCGTCCGTGGCACGGGGGCTGCTTCGAAGGGCGCTGGGAGCATCGAGCACCATGAGCACCACCGCGTACACCGACCTCTCCGTCGACGTCCTGAACTCGCTGCTCCGGGGAGAGATCTCGGCGCAGGAGGCCCACGAGAAGGCACTTGCCCTCGCTGGCGACATGACGGCCAACGAGGTCGCCGAGCTCCGGCGGATCTCGGCCGAGCACACGCGGACGGCAGAGCTCCTCCGCACGGAGGTCTTCCGGCTGGGCGGTGCTCCCGACGGCTCCGCTGGCGCCTGGGGTGCCTTCGCGAGGGCATTCCAGTCCTCCGCCAACTTCCTCGGGGTCTCTACCGCGTTCTCGTCGCTCTGCGAGGGCGAAGAGCACGGACTGCGGGAGTACCAGGAGTCGCTCGAGGTGGCGACGGGTCCCACGAAGATGCTCCTGGCCGAGAAGCTGGTCCCGAACCAGCGGAAACACATCGCCGCCCTCATCGCGATCGGCAACCGCCGCCGTTCGGACTGACCTGGCGCCAGCCGTCCTGCGAGCGAGATTCCAGCATCCGACTGGAGGAAGTGCCATCGCGTGAGTAGTATTTTCAAGATGGGAGCTCACGGAGACGCGCCGACCAGGTCCATTCGCGCATCGGAAGGCCGTCCGTCCCGCGAGCGCCACGATGAGATGACGGGACCGATGCGCTTCCGGGTGATGTCCTACAACATCCACCGCGCGATCGGCATCGATCGGCGCTTCCGTCCCGAGCGGGTGAGTCGAATCATCCAGACCTACGAGCCGGACATCGTCCTGCTGCAGGAGGTGGACGACGGCGTCCCGCGGTCACGCAGGATGGACCTCGCGAGGGAGCTGGCCGCGAGCACGGGATACCCCCACCTGGCCGTCGGCCACAACGTCACTCTCCGAAAGGGACGCTACGGCAACGCCACGCTGAGCCGGCATCCGATCCTCCTCGAGCGCAACATCGACCTGACCATCGGCACGTCCAAGCGCCGCGGGTGCCAGCACACGGCCATCGTCCTCGACGGTCTCGCGGGCCGCACCCACCACCTCGAGGTCTTCAATCTGCACCTCGGCCTCTCGGCCCGCGAGCGCGAGCGGCAGGTGGTGCTCCTCGCCCAGTCCCTCGAGCTGGGGTCCCTGCCGCCCCACGCGGCCTGCCTGGTGGCGGGCGATTTCAACGACTGGCGCTCCCAGCTCACCCCCCTCTTCACCGGTCCGCTGCTGTTTCGGTCCGCAACCGAAAGCACCCGGAGGGGCGAGAAGTCCTTCCTCACCTACCCTTCCTTCCTTCCGAGGGGCCCTCTCGACAGGATCTACTACCGAGGGCCGCTCGAGGTCTTCGCGGCGAAGCGCTGCCGCCTGCGGATCTCGCGAATCGCCAGCGACCACCTACCGCTCATCGCGGACTTCGAGATCCGCTGACCCCGGAGATCGACAAGGGTCGGCCTCCGTCGGAACCAATCGCGTTCCGAGCCGTTCCGTTTCCTCCGGCTACAAGCTGACGCTCGCGAACAGGCGCACTTCGGACTGCGTCCCGGGTGCCTCCTGGAAGCCGTGGTAGGTCGTCCTGCGGCTGTACCACGAGTAGCCCGCGCCCATGCCGAGGGACTTGCCGAGCGGGAGACGCGCCGAGGCGCGGAAGAACTGCAGCACGTTGCTGGAAGAGCTCCCGTTCGCGGTGTGGGCGAACGCGAGTCCGTAGCCGATCCTGAGGATCTCCCGCTCCTTCCGGTAGAGACGGCCGGCCAGCCGGAGCCCGCCACCGGGCGCGAAATCGTAGGTCCGGCCGGTCTCAGGGTCCTGAAAGTCGGTCGTCTCGATGGCGGCGAGCGGAAAGGCGATCGCGGTGACGTCCGTGCCCAGGTGGAGGTCCGTGCCCACGGTGTATCGCGACAGCAACCCGGTGCTGAAGATCTGCGCCGCGAAGACCTGGGATTCGTTGTTGAAGTACTCGTACTCCTGGAAGAAGCCGAAAATGTGCCGCATCCGCGAGGTCGTCTCGCTCAGCTCCCATCCCCTCAGGATTCCTCTCCCTTCGATCCGCGTGATGCCCGAGCCCGCCGAGGCGACGTCGGCCTCGAGCCAGAACGAGTCGAATGGCTTGCGGATCTCGCCGGCGAAGGCGTCCCCGTAGATGACGGAAAGAGAGATCAGCGCCTGGTGCGGGCTGTCGGCGTCATCCGTGATGTGACGGTATCCGAGGTCCCCCATCACGTTGAAGCGGCTCGGGAAGCGCTCGTCGGGGTTCGGATAGGCCCTCGTCATCTCGCCGTGCAGGAGCCGGTTGAACCCGCCCATCGGATCCACGATCGCGCCGGAGAGCTCGCGCCAGAAACGCGTGAACCCGGTCGCCCTGTTGTCCCGGAGCATGCCCGCGATCCGATGGCCCATCTCACCGCGGGACATACCGCCGAGGGTGGTGTTCACGAGGTCGTTGATCGCGGGCTGGGTGTTCTCCATGAAGAGCTCCCACCCGAAGCTGCCGGCCAGCGTGAACGCCCCCGACTCCCAATAGCTGTAGCCATTCGACCGGGCGGCGTTGAAGTAGAGGCTGCCGTGAAGCGGGTGCATCGACTGGTTCATGTCGAAGGAATCCGCGTCGAATCCGAAGCCGGCCTTGAAGTTCTCCTTCACGGTCGCCATCGAGATGAACGAGAAGTCCTCTTCGACGAGGTAACGGGACCAGGCCCAGGGCGCGAGCTCGAGCAGGAGGATCTCGCCCGCGGCCGCGAAGAAACGTTCTCCCGGGACCGGCCGCCGCGTCGGCGACGCGAGGACGGCGCTGGAGGTCGGCGACGCGGGCGCGTCCGGGAGATCCCAGATGCGCGGTCCCCCGAACCGGTACGACACCCCACCGGTGATCTCGCTGCTCGAATAGAGATCCGTGGCGAAGCCGTAGCATCCGAGGCTTCCGCAGACGTCCGTCTCGGTCCCGGGGCGACCGGTCCTGAAGCGATACCGGCCGTCCACACGGAGGGCGACGCGGTCGCTCAGGTAGAGCTTCCCGCCGAGGGCCACGTTCGCGGTGAGCCGCGTGTCCGCCTCGGTCGCGACGCCTGGGATGAAGGGGTGAAGCGTCATGGCGCCCACGCCGAGCCCGATGTAGCCGCGCGTCCGGCCCGCGCCGAACCCGTAGAGGCCGTTGACCTCGTAGGTCGTGACGTCGACAGGGGCCGACGGCGCGATCGAGACGCCCGTCGTCGGGTCGATCGCGTGGAGACTCGGAGTGGCGCGGGACAGGGTGAGTTCCAGGCTGAAGCTGCGATCGATGCTGTAGGCCCCTCGAAGGCCGAATGCGGCGGACTTTCCGATCGCGATGTCCGTGGTCTCGTCCTGGTAGATCCGGGTTCCGTAGGAACCGCCCGCGAACGCGCCGACCTCCCACCGGCCAGTGTCCTGCGCCGTCGCCGGGCCCGCCACGAGGGCGGCTCCTGCGACGAGGGACGCGGCGAACCACCCCGAGAGGTCCAGGGCGTGGGATCCGCGATGAACTGTGGAATTCATTCTTCTCCTTCGAACCTGCACCTGGGGTCAGAACGCGAGCGTCGCGGACACGCCATAGGTGCCCCCGCCCAGAACCGGAACGAGGGTGAGGCGCGTGCCCGTCGCCTCCGGCTCCTTCTCTCCGGACCGGAGCTTCCGGCTGAAGCGGACGACGGAGTGGCCGACGAGCGTCCCGATAGCCGCCCCGGCCACGACGTCGGTCGGGAAGTGCTTGCCGCGCCGAACGCGCTCCCAGGCCGTCATCGTAGCCAGTCCGTACGCCGCGGCCTTTACCCAGAGCTGGTCATACGACGTCGCGATCACCGATGCGACGGCGAACGCCTGGGTCGAGTGGCCCGAGGGAAAGGAGCGTCCTTCGAACGGCTTGAACGAGTACGCGCCCTGCTCTTCCGTCGGCCGCTCGCGACCGACCACGGTGCCGATGACCGGGGTGATCATCCCGGTCGCGATCATGCTGGCCGCGAGCCCGTCCAGGCAGACGTCCTTCGCCTTCGAGTCCTTTCCGATCACCCCCGCGAGGTAGAACCCGCCGAGGATCAGGAAGGAACCTCCCCCGCCGAACTGGTTGTACACGTCGCCGACGAAGCCGGAGGTCGGGCCGCGCTCGCGCGCGGAATCGCTGAGCGACTCGTCCGCCAGGGACATCCCGGCGAGGGCCGCCGTCGAGGCCGTGAGGATCAGCCATTCGCGGCCCTGCCAGCGGGCCGGCGCCGACAGAACGTGCCCCGCGTCGAGGAGCAGCGTCTTCGGGAACCCCGGGGGGCGGTACGGGGGCGGCGCTTCGGGCGGCGTTCGCTCGACGGTCGGTTCCTCGATCGCCGGAGCCGTCTCCTCGACGCCGGCCGTTTCGGTCGCAGCCCCGGCAATCCCGAACGACGGGCTCGCGGTTTGCGCCTCCGCGAGCGACGCTGCCGTGCAGATCGCGGCGCACAGGAAGAGGGCGCGCAGCGGAACTCTCCCTGGTCGCAGGTATCCCATTCTCCCGGACCCCGCACGATCCGTGCCGTGTCGGTCATCCGACCTTCCGGGCCGGAAGCGTCCCGGCGCTGGTGGCACCCGGAGCGGGGGTCACGGCGCGTTGCCTGTATCGACTCGAGGTGACGGCCGTCACCTCGGCGCCCAGGAGCAGTGAGTGGAAGACAGATCCTGGCCGCGGCACCACCTCCCACACGCGGTTCAAGGCCTCGCGTGTTAGGGCGCTGGGTCGGGTGGATGGCCCTGCTGGCAGAGCCTGTGGAGCTGACGCGGACGGTGGCCCGGCTGGACCCTGACGGACTGCCACCTCCTGCCGGGGCACAGGGCCCGGGACTGGTCCCGCGTGCGGGGTCGGTGCTCGGGCTGGTCGAGCGGCTTGTCGAGGTTCTGCGGGGACGAGGGGTCGTGCTCGCCCCGACGACGTCCGGCCTGGCGGCGTTTCTGGGCCATCGGCTCGAGCGGTTCGGCGAGATCTTCCTCCTGGCGAAATCACCCCCGCCGTTGCTCGTGGCCACGGAGGGCCTGGTCGACTGAAGCTGCGGGTATGAATGACGACGAGCGCTGAGAGCACCGGCATCCCCACGCTTTCGACCTGGGGCCTGCTCATCCTGATGGCGCTCACCGGGCTCGTTTCGACCTGGTACATGAGGAGAGCCGGCTGACCTGATCGCGCGACACGGCCCCCGCTCCAAGGGAGCCCTGCCTGCCTCACCCGGCCGGCAGGGCTTCCCTGTTTCAGGGCACCCCCGAAAGCGAATGCGGCGGCGGGGTCCCGATCCGGGAGTCCCCGCCGCCGCGCGACCTTGCGTCCGGAGCTCTTCCTGCTCCGGTCCGCAGGCCCCTACTTCTTCATGCCGACGGTGAGCTCGTTGTTCACGTCCTTGACGCCCTTGGTGCCGCGTGCGATGCGCTCGGCTTCGCTCTTGATCGTCGACGAGCTGACCCGCCCGATGAGGGTCACCACCGACTGCGAGGAGCTCACGTCGATGTCGCCGGCCTTGATACCGGAAGCGGCGATCAGCTTCGACTTGACCTGCGAGCTGATCAGGACGTCGTCGGTCCAGCTGCCGACCGTCCTCTCCCCGACCGTCAGGTCGTTCACCACGCCGTTGACGTCGTTCGTGTGCCACGAGATCCGGGCGGCTTCCCGCCTTGCTTCTTCCGTGTCCACGACGCCCGTGAGGTGAACGACACCTTCCCGGGTCTGGACTTCCACCTGCCGCGCCTTGACCTTTTCGCTGTTCTGCAGCTCGTCCTGGATGGACGATGTGATGGCCGAGTCCGCCGTCCGCGTGTCCTTGGTGGTCATCGAAGAGGCGCAGCCCACGGTCATCGCGAGCGCTGCTGTGGCGAGGAGGCCGGGAACGAGGAGTTCGAGATGGGATTTCGTCATTGTCGTAGGTCCTTTCGAGCGGCCCCCCGGGCCGCGGGTTCGTGCGCCATGGGGAGCTCGGGCGCGGATTCAGGCACGGCTACTTCTTCGTATTGACGAAGAGCAGGACCCCGCCGGCCACTATTCCTGCGACGCCGGCCCACACCGGCACGTTGACGGTTTCCTTCTCCTTGATCGCGAACGAGATCGGACCGAGCTCCGTCTTGTGGGTCTTCTTCGTGTAGGTAAAGCCTCCGTAGACGAGCGCAAGGGCGCCCGCCACGAGCAGCAGGATCGCCACGCCTTTGAGACCGTTCATTCGACTTCCTCCTTCAGGTGGACATCGCGCACGCCGGACCTGCGACCCGGTCTGCACGCGAAAGCCCGGAACCTCTTGCTGCGCCTTCGCCGGGACTCGTCACTTTCGGGCCCCCGGACGCGCCGAAGCACCGACTGGACGATCCTCGTGACGACGAACACTCCACCGACGACGACAGCTGCAGCCACGAAGGGGTGTCTCGCGATCTGCAGGCGGGGATCGAACGCGCGCCGGGCCCGGCTCTCGAGCTCGCGGACGTCTCTCCCGATCGCAGCCTGCAGATCGTCGACCCGCTGCTGTAGCTGGTCGAGCTCGGCCGCCCGGGTCTCGGACCCGTCCGTCAGCGCACGAGGGTGCTGAGCCATCGCAGATCCTCCACGGGAGCCTCGCGGGTTCTCTTCAGGAACGGAGCGCTCGCCCGCGAGCGAGCGATCAGCAGGGCGGTCGTCCCCGCGATCAGGCACAGGACCGAGACGAGAAGCGAGGCGAGCCAGGCGCCGAGCTGCGTCGCGAGGGCGAGAACCGCTGCGACGACGAGAAACTGCAGGCCGAAGAGCACGAGCAGCGCAGCCGCGACGAAGACGGCCACGCGACGGACCTGCCCCGACAGGTCCTGAGAGAGCTCGGTGCGGGCCATCTGGATCCGGGCCTCCCCCAGCGCGGCCGCCTGTTCGGCGAGCTTCTGGAGAAGCTCTCCGAAGGGCACTTCTCGCGAGGGTTCCGGGTCGAACTGCGTCTCGCTCACGCCTGACGGGTCGCAAGAGGGGTGCCAGCACGAAACCCTCGCAAAGCATTCCGTGAATCCCCTCCTCCGCAGGACCGCCTCGCCGGGCCCACCGCAGATGTAGTCCTTTCAACGCGAATGGAAGGGGCTGCAAGGTGAAGTTTCCCTGCCCTGCCCTCTGGTCCGTGGCACTCCGCTTGCGAAACCGAGGCTCGGCCGGTCGCCTTCGAGACCCCGCCGAAGAAGGAGCTCCCCATGACAACGACTCAAGTGGAAGCGCGCCCGAGCGTTCTCGGCGCATCGACCCTCAAGGGCAATGTCGTCAAGAACCTCGCCGGCGAGAAGCTCGGCACGATCGAGGAGTTCATGATCGACCTCGAGACCGGGAGAATCGGCTACTGCGTTCTCTCGTTCGGAGGAGTCCTCGGGATCGGCGACAAGCTGTTCGCCATTCCGTACAAGGCGATGACTCTCGACACCCGGGATCACACGTTCACGCTCGACATCGCGAAGGAGCGCCTCGAGAACGCACCGGGCTTCGACAAGGACGCCTGGCCCGACATGACCGACCGGGCCTGGGGCCAGCGCGTCTACGGTTTCTACGACGTCCAGCCCTACTGGATGTAGCGAGAGGCGGCAGACGGGAGGGGCCGGCGCCCGGCGCCGGCCCCTCTCCCTCTCAGTGGCTCTGGCGGGGACGGAAGAGGAGAACCCGGTCCCGAGCACGGCACGGGAGCGACTGGACGCCGGACCCGATGGTATCGAGAGACCGATGGAGCGGAGGGTCATGGGCAGGGCACTGGATGCCGTCGATCCTCACCGCGTCGCCCGTCCCCAGAGGCACCGCGACACCGGCAGCGGAGACCCACGCGGACCCGCGGTCGGCGACGACGCGGGCGTTTCCTTCCCTGTCGACGTCGATCCGGTACTTCCCGGCGCGCTCGAAGGTCACCGATGCCGTCGGCGTGTCGACCCCGAAGGACTCGCTCGGTTGGAGCTCCCGGACGAGGAACCAGGAGGAGCCGCCCCAGACGTAGAACCGCTTGACCTCTTCCGTGAGACGAATCACCTCGAGGCCCGCCCCGGACGCGAGATGTATCTCGAACGCGGACGTGTGCAGGTCCAGGCAGGCGCCCCTCGCCGCGTAGACCCGGTCACCCACCGCCACGGAGAGGTCGACGGACACGGGCTCCCACCCTTCCGGGTCACCGCTGCGGCCGTAGGACGCGCCCCCCGAAACGTGAGCGACGCGCACCGCCGCCGCGCGGACGTCGTCGCCATCGTGCCGCCGGGCCTTCCCGACGGGCGCGATCGCGACCGTGCCGAAGGGCGCGTCATGCGCCTGCCCCCGATCGAGTGCGCTGGACATGGGCTCAGAGGACCCTTCGCCCCTGGAGGAGGCGGACCACGAGGACGATGACGGCGATGACGAGGAGGACGTGGATGAATCCTCCCATCGTGTACGACGTCACCATTCCCAGCAGCCAGAGGACAAGGAGGATCACCAGAATCGTATAGAGCATGTCGACTCCTTTTCTCCGTCTTTCAGCAGATCGGGCGGCGGCGGGCCGGGGGGACGGAATCGCGGCCCGCCTTCGGTCCTGGCGACGCAATACCGTTGCCAGCGAGGCGGCAGGCGGACCGTCAGGCCGTCGTCCTCCGGCGAAGGACCAGCTTCCACGCCTCTACGACCACGAGAACGGCGAGGCCGGATCCGAAGGCGACGAGGAGGTCGCGCGCGCCGAGCGGCGCGGTCCTGAAGACCTTCTGGAGGAACGGCAGGTAGATCACCGCCCCCTGCAGGCCGACCGTCGAGAGGAAGGCGCCGACCATCAGCGGATTCGTGAGGAGCCCGATGTGAAAGAGCGAGTCCCGCTCGGAGCGCACTTCGAGCGCCAAAATCACCTGGCAGAAGATCAGCGTCGTGAAGAGGAGCGTCTGCCAGGCGGGGTCGCCGCTCCGGAACGACCAGACGCCGATGCCGAGCGCGATCAGGCTCATGACGACGCCCATCACCGCGACGAAGGGCACCAGTCCGCGCCCGAAGATGCTCTCTTCAGGTGTGTAGGGAGGGCGCTTCATGATGTTCGCTTCCGCCGGCTCTACGCCCAGGGCCAGCGCCGGCAGCCCGTCCGTCACCAGGTTCATCCAGAGGATCTGGAGCGGCAGGAGGGGCAGCGGCATTCCGAAGAGCGGCCCGAGCAGCATCACCGCGATCTCGCTGGCGTTGCAGCTCAGGAGGTACTCGATGAACTTCCGGATGTTGTCGTAGATCTTCCGGCCCTCTTCGACGGCCGCCACGATCGTGGCGAAATTGTCGTCGAGAAGGACCATCTCGGCCGCGTCCCGCGCCACGTCCGTCCCGGTGATTCCCATCGCGACGCCGATATCCGCCTTTCGGAGCGCAGGCGCGTCGTTGACCCCGTCCCCGGTCATCGCGACGACGAGGCCCTGCCCCTGCAGATTCGCGACGAGACGGATCTTGTGCTCGGGCGAGACCCGAGCGAAGACCGACACGGCGTTCTCTCCGTTCACCCGGTCTCGCAGCTCGGCCTCCGTCAACCGGTCGAGGTCCTGCCCGGTGAGGAACTCGTCGACGTCGGTGATGCCCACCTGCCTGGCGATGTGACCCGCCGTCAGCGGGTGATCGCCCGTGATCATGACGGGGCGGATGCCCGCCGCACGGCAACGGGCCACGGCAGCGGTGACCTCGGGGCGGGCCGGGTCGAGCAGGCCGAAGAGACCCACGAGGATCAGATCGACCTCCAGTCCCTCGAGCTCGCCCTCCGTGGGCAGTCTGTCGAGCGGCCGGACCGCCACGCCCAGGACGCGCATTCCCTTCGCCGCCAGGTCGTCGTGAGCCGCCATCACGCGGCCACGCCCATCGTCGTCGAGCGGCTCGAGCGCGCCCTCGACCCAGAGGGACCGGGTTTGCGTCAGGAGCCCGTCGATGGCCCCCTTGGTCACGGCGAGAAAGCCCGGCGTCTCGACAACCCGGCTCCGCCGAGCCCACAGGGCTTGCAGCGCAGCGGGGACCTCGGCATCTCCGGCCGGCATCCGGTGCACCGTCGTCATCCGCTTTCGAACGGAGTCGAACGGCAGCTCGGCGACCCGCGGCAGGGCCCTGTCGAGATCGTCCTTCCTCACGCCGTACTCCGCCGCGGCCAGGACGAGGGCTCCCTCGGTCGGGTCTCCCACGGCGTGGAGACCGCCGGCAGGAGGCGCCCCTTTCGCGAGGACGGCGTCGTTGCAGAGCGCGCCCCCGACCAGGAGCAGGTCCAGGGTGGAGGCCAGGGCTCCCCCCGCTTCCGTGGTTCCGGCGCGCTTCAGGGTGAGTCGCCCTCCACCCTCCTGCTGGACGAGGTCGATCCGCCGGTTGGCGATGTCGATCGCCGTCACCGTCATCCGGTTCTGCGTCAGGGTTCCCGTCTTGTCGGTGCAGATGACGCTGACCGAGCCGAGCGTCTCGACGGCCGGCAGCTTCCGGATCAGAGCCTTGCGCTTGAGCATGCGCTGCGCACCCAGTGACAGGGCGATGGTGACGACCGCCGTCATCGCCTCCGGAATGGCCGCGACGGCGAGGCTGACCGCGGTCAGGAGCACCTCGAGGACCTGCTCGCGCGTCTCCGCCGTCCGGATACCCAGGAGGAAGACGACCGCGACGAGCACTCCCGCCGCGATGGCCAGTCCCCTGCCCAGACGATCGAGCCGCTTCTGGAGGGGAGTCTTCTCCTTCTCCACCGACTGGATGAGTCCGGCGATCTTCCCCAGCTCGGTGGCCATGCCGGTCGAGGTCACGACGACCTCACCGCGGCCGTAGCTGACGATGGTGCCGGCGTAGACCATGTTGAGGCGCTCGGCCAGCGGCTTCTCTGCCGCCAGGACGATCGACCCGTCCTTCTCCACGGCCTCGGATTCGCCCGTGAGCGCCGCCTCCTGCGTACGCAGGTTGACGCTCGTCAGGACGCGCCCGTCGGCAGGTACGACGTTTCCCGTCTCGAGGAGCACGACGTCGCCGGACACGAGGTCGCGCGAGGAGATCTCCTTCACCTGCCCGTCGCGCCGGACTCTCACCGTGGGGACCGACATCCGCTTGAGCGCGGCCATCGACCGTTCGGCACGGACCTCCTGCGTGTATCCCAGGAACGCATTGAGGACGACGATGGCGAGGATGACGACGGCCTCGATCCAGTCGCCCAGCACCGCCGAGAGGACCACCGCGCCGAGGAGGACGAACGTCATGACGTTCAGCAGCTGTTCGCGCACGATGGCGAGCCGGCTGCGCCCGGCCCGTTCCGTCAGCTCGTTCGGACCGTGCTTCTCGAGACGCGCCGCTGCGTCCGGCGCGGCGAGACCCGTTGCCCCGTCGCTCCCCTGGCCCTTCAGCACGTCTTCGGCCTTCAGGAGCGAGGCGTCTTCCGGAGCGACGGCGGCGTCGATTCCGCTCAAGACCGGCTGCCTCGCTGCGGACTCGGGAGGATCTCCTCCAGGGCCGGAGCGTCGCCGGACGGTGACGTCGCCTCGGTCACGACCGGCGCCGGCGTCGGACCGGCACCGGAGTCCGCCGCCGGGCGCGTCCCGAGAACGACCCGAACGCGATGAGCGCGCCCGTCATCGAGGAGGGGAATTGCGGCGGGATCCACGGCCACCCCGTCCAGCTCGGCGCTGGCGACACCGCGGCACTTCCTTTCCGGGTTCTCGATCTCGATGGAGTAGCGCGCCCCGCCGAACCGCCACTCGACCGAGCAGGCGGGCCACGAAGACGGAATGCAGGGATTCATCGAGAAGACGGCGCCGCGGCGCTCCAGACCCAGGATCCCTTCCATCGCGACCCGGTACATCCAGCCGGCCGCCCCGGTGTACCAGGTCCAGCCGCCGCGCCCGCGGTGCGCCGGGTGGTCGTAGACGTCGGCCGCCACGGCGTAGGGCTCCGTCCTGTAGGTCTCGACGTCGGCCGCGTTTCGCGCGTGGTTGATCGGGTTGAGCATGTGGAAGAGCTCCATCGCCTCGTCGCCGCTCCCGAGCCGGGCGAGAGCGAGGACGACCCACTGCGCGGCGTGCGTGTACTGCCCGCCGTTCTCCCGGATTCCCGGCAGGTAGCCCTTGATGTACCCGGGGTCGAGGGCCGTCTTGTCGAAGGGGGGAGTCAGGAGCAGGACGACACCGGACGCACGGCGCACCAGGTGGGCGAGGACGGAGTCCATCGCGCGCTCCGCGCGCTTCGTCGGCGCCGCTCCGGAGAGGACGGCCCAGCTCTGCGCGATGGAGTCGATCCTCCCCTCGTCGTTCTGGGACGACCCGAGCGGCGTGCCGTCGTCGTAGTACCCGCGCCGGTACCAGTCGCCGTCCCAGCTCTGCTCGAGCAGCGTCCCGAGCCGCTGGCGCTCGGCGCGGTAGCGGGCCGCCCGACCGGTGTCGCCCCTCTCGTCGCACAATGGCGCGAACGAGCCGAGGACGGCGTGGAGGAACCAGCCGACGAAGACGCTCTCGCCTCGTCCTTCGTGGCCGACACGGTTGTAGCCGTCGTTCCAGTCACAGCTCCCGATCAGGGGGAGCCCGTGGACTCCCGTCGTCAGGCCGCGGTCGATCGCCCGGAGACAGTGATCGAACATCGACCCGGGCTCGCTCGAGACGGACGGCATCCCGAAGGATTCGGCATCCCCGGGCGGCAGGAGCGGGCCTTCGAGGAACCGGATCCGCTCGTCGAGAATCGCGACGTCTCCGGTCGCGCGCACATAGTGGGCGACCCCGTACGGCAGCCAGAGCAGGTCGTCCGAGCAGCGGGTCCGTAGGCCGTTGCCGCTCGAGGCGTCCCACCAGTGCTGGACGTCTCCTTCCACGAACTGGCGCGCCGCCGCCCGAACGAGTTGCTCGCGCGTCAGGTCGGGCCGGGTCAGTGTCAGGGCGAGGACGTCCTGGATCTGGTCCCGGAATCCGTAGGCCCCGCTCGACTGGTAGTAGCCGGAGCGCGCCCAGAGGCGGCTCGCGATGTCCTGGTAGAGGAGCCAGCGGTTGACGAGAAGATCGAAGGAGTCGTCGGGCGTCGTGACGCGAACGGCCCCGAGCGTCTCATCCCAGGCCGCTTCCACCGCGGCGAGCTCGGCCTCGGCGGCCGCCACCCCCGTCGCACCCGAGTACCGCCGCAGGAGGCTCGAGGCCTCCGCCAGGTCCGTCCCCTGCCCGAGAACGAAGACGACGCGCTGCGCCTCGCCCGGTTTCAGCTCGACCTCCAGCCGGAGCGCCGCACACGGGTCGAGGCTGGCGCCGAATCGACCAACGAGGGAGGCCGCACCCAGCGCCGCGGCGCGGGCGAGGGAACCGTTCCGGCCGAGGAACTCCCGCCGGTCGCCGGTGGCGGAGACGACCGGCCCGCTCGTCCCCGCGAAGGCGACGCGCCCCTTGAACGCCTCGTTCCAGGAATTTCGGGCCAGGACCGCTCCCGTTTCGACGTCTCGCTCCGTCGAGACGAACTGCGTGACGCCCGCCTTCGGAGGGCCGAGCCACCAGTCGTTGTACGACGTGAGGACGAGGCGGCGCTGCCTCGCGGAGCGATTCGTCAGCGTCAGGAGCGACACCTTCACCGGCTCTTCGCGGCTCACGAAGACGGCCAGCTCCTGCTCGATGCCGCGGGCGGCGCGGGCGAATCGCGTCACGCCCGGAGCGTGGCGGACCACCCAGCGCGGCGAGCGGGCCGTCCGCCGGATCGCCGTCGGCGTCGCGCCCCAGATCGCGCCGTCCTCTTCGTCACGAACGAAGATCGCCTCGGCCGTCGGGTCGGTCACCGGATCGCCGGCGTGCGGGGTGATCCGGTTTTCGCGACTGTTGCCGGACCACGTGTGGGCGGAGCCTGTGGCCGTGACGATCGACCCGAATCGAGGGTTCGCGAGGACGTTGACCCACGGCAGCGGGGTCTCCCGCTCGCCGTCGAGGACGACGACGTACTCGCGCCCGTCGCGAGTGAACCCGCCGAGGCCGTTCTCCATGACGAGCGGCGGAACCAGGGGCCCGGATTCCGTTCCCTCAACCGGTTCCGGCTCGTCGACGAGCGGCTCGGCCAGCGGGCGCGACGGGATCGTCTCCGGGCGGTCGAGCTGCTCCGGCAGGTCGCCGCGGTCCCCCGACAGAACGGCCCGGGCGGCGGTGAAGAGCAGGACCCGCTCGGCCTCCGGCATCCCGTCCCCGCGCAGAAGAAAGACCCCACCTCGCTTCCCCTTCCAGGCGCCCCAGGGTCCGCCCTCCACGACTCCCACGAGGTGCTCGTGCATCTCGTCGCGATAGCTGGCCGGGTGGTCGTTCAGGATCACGACGTCCGAGTCGAGCCCTTTCAGGCGCCAGTGCTCGTGCGCCGTCAGGACCTGCCTCACGAGCACCACGTCGTCCGGCTCTACGACCCTCACGAGGACGATCGGGAGATCTCCCGAGATGCCGTGGACCCAGAGGCCGGACTGGCCCAGCGTGTTCCTCGAGCACGTCGACTCGTCCCCGCGAAGCGACCCGTCGGAGAAGAAGACTCGCGAGCCGAGCCGCTCGAAGAGCAGGGCCTCCTCCACGGTGATCCCCAGGTGCCGGAGGGAGACGTGGGCGTGCGTGTAGGCCAGCGCGAAGGTCCGGGCGGCCACCCCGGAGTCGTTGTACTTCAACGCGAGGGCGTGAACGGAGACCGCATCGCTGGCGACGCCCGTCGTGAACGCGAGGCGCGCGGACGCCCCGGGAGCGAGACGGAGCCGCGTCCGGATGCTCAGGATCGGGTCCAGCACCGCCCCCGTCGTCCCCGACAACGCGCGCCCGTCGAGGGCGACCGGGTCGTCCGGGCCGCGCCCTCGCCCCAGGAAGCGCAGACGGTCGGTCTCCCACTCCACCTGCGCCTGCGTTCGTCCGTCGATCGAGAGAACGTGGAAGGCGAAGAGCGTCGGCTCGTGAGCGGCGCGCGGGCGCCTCCGCGCCGTGAGGGCCGTGCATTCGGCGACCCACTCCGTCTCGACGAAAAGCCGTCCGAAGGCGGGATGCGCAAAGTCCTCGACGACGAGCCCCATGGCGAGCTCGACGTAGCTGGTCAGCTCGATCTCCCGAGGCCGGTCGCTCCGGTTCGTCAGGGAGATCCGGCGGACTTCGGCGTCGTCCTCCGGCGAGACGGCGATCTCGAGCCGCGTCTCGATCTCGTAGTCCCTGCGCGTGATCGTCGCCTTCTCGGCGAGGAACTCCACGAGGTACTCCTCGGGCTCCTTCCCGACGGGCTGCCAGGCCGCGGACCAGACGGCGCCGGAATGGACGTCGCGCAGATAGACGAACTGGCTGCCGGGGTCCCGCGTCGGGTCCTCGCGCCACCGTGTCACGGCGTGCCCGCGACGGAAGCTCGCCCCCCCGCCGGCGTTCGTGACGATTGCCACGTAGGCACCGTTCGAGAGGATCTGCGCCTTCGGGTACGACGTGAACGGAGAGCGGAGGCGGTAGGGCGCACGCGGGGCAGCACCCGGCGCCACCCGCGTCTCCTCGGCCGGTCGCGGCTCGGTGATCGGCGCCTCGCGCGGGATCCGCTCCTGCAGCAGGAGCTCCGTCGCCTGGATCCTCGGGTCCGCGTGGAACCGGCGGACCATCACGTCTCCGAGAAGGACGTTTGCGAGGGAGACGAGAGTCATCCCCTGGTGGTGGGCGAACCAGGCCTTCACGACGACGCCGGCGCCGTGGGCGGAGGGCAGCCCGGGCGAGGGCGCCTCGATCGGCCCGCGGGGCGTGTAGTCGACCGAGTCGTAGAAGCCGAACCGGCCCTCGGCGCCTTCGCGCCCGAGCCGCCGCAGGTTCCGGGCGGCGGCGGGGGCGTCGACGAGCGCGGCCAGGGCGGTCGCGTAGGGAGCCACGACGAGCTCGTCGGCGAGCCCTCTCTTCAGCCCGAGGCCCGGGACGCCGAACGCTTTGTATTGGTACGTGCCGGCTCGGTCTACGACATTGAAGGCCGCCTCCGAGATCCCCCACGGCACGCCGCGGTCCCTGCCGTAACGGACCTGCTGTTCCACCGCCATGCGGGACGACGTGTCGAGGAGAGTCCCCGGGTACGTCTTCATCAGGAGGGCCGGCATCAGGTACTCGAACATCGACGCGCTCCAGGAGACGAGCGTCGGAACCCCCTGCACGCTGACCACGAGCCTCCCGAGATGGAACCAGTGGCTCTGCGGCACGTCCCCCTTCGCGATCGCGAAGAAGCTCGCCAGGCGCGCCTCCGAGGCGAGGAGGTCGTAGAAGGACGGGTCGAGGCGACCGGGACCGTTCGCGTCGGACAGCCGGTAGCCGATCGAGAAGAGCTGGCGCTGCGGGTCGTAGAGGAAGGCGAAGCTCATCCCGTCCGAAATCGCCATGGCGCGTCTCGCCAGGGCGGAGAGCCGGCTGGAGACGACCGAAGAGGAGTCCGGCGACGACTCCGCCAGGTCGCGGCACCCTTCCGCCAGGGCCAGCAGCGCTCCCGCGAGATTCCCGCTGTCGACCGTCGAGACGTAGTGAGGGGGGAGCGGCGACAGGCCTTCCGTGTCGTACCAGTTGAGGAGATGCCCCTCGTGGCGCTCCAGGCCCTCGACCGTCGTCAGCGTCGTATCGAGCCTCTCGAGCATCTCGTCGAGCGGCAGAAATCCCAGGTCGTGCGCCGCGAGCGTCGAAAGCAGATACATCCCGATGTTCGTCGGCGAGGTCCGGCGGGCCACGATGGACACCGTCTCTTCCTGCACGTTGTCAGGAGGAAGGCCGTGGTCTCCGGGATCGAGCGCCTCGAAGATACGCCACGTCTTCCTCGCGACCTGGGTCAGGTATTCGCGATCCTCCGGCGAAAGCTCCCGCCGGGAAGACCCGGTGGGCTGGCTCAGCCAGTAGGCCAGCGCGGGGGCGGCGATCCAGAGGAGGGCGAAGGGAAGGGCGAGAAGAAGGGCGTCCGGACGGACCGTCGCGATCAGCGCGAGCAGCCCCAAGGCCGCGAGAGGACTCGACACCATCTCGACGACGAAGGCGCGGACGCCCTTGCTCAGGAGCCCGGTGGCCCGCGCCGCCTGCGCGGCCGCGGTCTCCCAGTCGAGGAGCCGGCGCTGGGTGAAGGCCAGGCGGACCAGGGTCAGGCCGATGGCGTGGACCATCTCCCAGGCGTGGTACGGGAGAAAGACGAGGGTCAGGAGCGCCTGCGCGAAGGCCGTGCTGAGGTCTTCGACGACGGCCCGGACGTGGACCTGCGCCGGCTTGTCCGACCGGGTCCCGCGCAGCAAGTGCGTGAGGGACGCCAGGAGCGGGAACGCGACGACCGCGAGGGCGCCCAGGGTCCAGGCGAGCGGCCGCCCCGGAAGGACGGTCCAGGCCGCCCCGAACAGAGCGAGGAGCGACGGCGCGACCAGGCTCCTCCGGAGGTTGTCGAGGATCTTCCACTGGCTGATGAGCGGAAGGCTGTTCTTCGCGAAGCCCTCCTGCGACGGGACCATCGGGAAGAGCCAGAGGAGGATCTGCCAGTCGCCCCTCACCCAGCGGTGCTGACGGCGCGCGTGAGCGAGGACGTTGGCCGGGTAGTCGTCCACCAGCTCCACGTCGGAGGCGAGCGCGGTCCTCGCATGGAGCCCCTCGAACAGGTCGTGCGAGAGGAGCGCGTTCTCCGGGGCGCGACCGTCGACGCTCGCGCGGAAGGCGTCGACGTCGTAGAGCCCCTTCCCCGTGAAGATCCCTTCGCCGAAGAGGTCCTGGTAGGTGTCCGAGACGGCCGTGGAGTACGCGTCGACGCCGGTGTGCCCGGAGTAGACCCTCGCGAAGAGCGAACCGGCAGCGCTCGTCAGCGTCACGCTGACCCGGGGCTGGAGGATCCCGTAGCCTTCCGTCACCCGCCGGGAGACCGGGTCGACGAGCGCCCGATTGAGAGGGTGGGAGAGGATCCCGACGAGGGCCCCGGCCACGCCCCTCGGGAGACGCGAATCGGCGTCCAGGGTGAGGACGTACCGCACGGACGGGAGGATCGACAGCTCCCCGATCCGGACGCTGAAGGACGCGTCCTCGGGATTGCGCAGGAGCCGGTTGAACTCCTCGATCTTCCCGCGCTTGCGCTCCCACCCCATGAATACCCCTTCCTTCGGGTTCCAGAGGCGGTCGCGGTGGAAAAGAAAGAACTTGTCCCGCGTCTCGGGAGCGTGCCGGCGGTTCAGCTCCCCGACTCCGGCGACCGCGGCGGCGAGGATCGCCTCGTCGGCGTCGGTCGTGGCCGTCTTCGCGTCCCGGAAATCGCTCAGGATCGCGAAGTGGACATGGGGGTCGAGATTCCCGAGCGCCTGGACCTCGACGTGCTCCAGTAGAAGCTCGACACCTTTCACGCTGCCGAGGAGCGTGGGAACGACGACCATCGTCCGGGCGCTTTCGGGCACTCCGGCGGCGAGGTCGAGCCGGGGAAGCCGGCGCGGCGGAACCCGCGCCGCGACGATGCGTTGCACCAGGAGCGTGGCGAGCTCGCTCGCGGGAATCAGCACGAGGAGCGCCGCGGCAAGGGCCATTTCGGGGGCCCCCCAGGCCCGGGCGTACGCGGTCGCGGCGAATACGCACAGGCCCGTCAACAGCCCGATGCCGCCGAGGTAAGCCGCGGTGGCGTGGGCGAAGACGAAACGGCGAAGGCGCTGGCCGGGGGGTGGGTGCCAGGCGACGTCGATCTCGAGACCGAGCCTGCCCCGGCCTATGAGGTGATACCCCACGTGGTTCTCCCGGCCGTCGGACGCCTTCCGCTCGGGGCCCCGAGGATCATGAGGACCTGGGGCACCCCGGGCGACACCCTGTCCGAACGAACGCGCGCTCTCGACCGCGCGCAGCGCCACGCGCACCTGCGCCTCGCCAGTCGGCTCGGAGAGCTCCTCCACGGCCTGTCTGTATCGATCGCGGCTCTGGAAGTCCATGCGCGCGTAGACCGCCGCCGGATCCCGCCGCAGGATCTGCTCGACGAGGCTGACCCGCTCCACGTATCGGCTCCAGTCGAGCGTCGCGCAGAGCCTGAGGCTCGTTACGGTGTTGCCGGTGGAGGCCTGGTCCGTGGCCTGGCGCTGGTACTCGGACCTCACGACATCCTCGGGCGTCGTGCCGCTCTCGATCAGCGCTTCCTCCACCAGGACGTGGAACGGAGCCACGCGCTGATCGTGCTCGCGCATCCTGTGCCTCAGCTGGGCGACGAAGGCGCTGTGCAGCGGCACGGGAAGAGGCCCCGCCGAGGCTCCGCTCTCCAGCGCGGCGAGGGCGGCGTCCGCCTGGAGGCGCGCCGTTCGCCCCGCCCGGATCCCTTCGGCGAGCCGTCTCAAGTTCTCGATCAGCGCGAGCTTGAGCATGCTCGGCCACGCCCAGAGCTCGCCGATCGACAAGGGCGCAATCGTCTGAAATGCGACGACGAAGCGGGTGAGGCGATCGGCATCCAGCCGCCCGTCCCCGTGCCGGATCAGCTCGACCGCCATCGCGTGGATCCGCGCCTGTCCCGAGTACTCGCGGGCCGCGAGCCTGGGGAGCTTTCTGTAGTAGCGGGGCGGGAGGTCGTGCCGCACCGCCTTGGCCTCCGCGTCGACGAGGTGGAAGTTGTCGAGGAGCCACTCCGCGGCGGGCGGCACGGCCTCGCCGCCGTGGACGTCGTCGGCGAGGACGCCGTAGACCTTCCTGATGACGCGCAGGTTCTCGTCCAGCCGGGGCAGCACGTCGTAGCCGCCCGCGCTCCTGCGCGCGAGCGTGAAGACGGCCGCCAGGGTCTTCGCCCGCTCCTCGAGGCTCTCGAGGCTCAGGACCTCGCCTCGCAGCGGGACGTCCTCCTCGAGAGCGCGCCGGCGAAAGAGCCGCCTCACGTCTTCACCCCTCCACCCGATTCCCCGTCGGAACGTCGCCGCGGCCAGTGGCCTCGGCCGGGTTCGCTCCCGTCACACCCGGGTCCGCCTCTTCCGCGATTCGCAGGAGGATGTCCGAAAGGAGGGCGACCTGTCTCCGCTGCCGGGGGATCAGCTCGAGGGTCACGAGATCACGGGCATCGCCGTGGAACGTTCCATCCGCCGCCTCGTACATCGTCAGGCCGAGCCTCTCGCCGTCCAGAAGCTCGCCGACCGTCGCGGTGTCCGGGAGGAGCGCGAACGCGCCCATCGTCGCGGCCTCGCTCGCCGGAACACCCCCCATCTCCCGGACGACGACCTGCAGCGCCGCCACGGTCCTCTGGTGCTCGGCAGCGAAGCGGAGGATCTCCGGCACGTCCACCTTCGTTCGGCCCGCGGCCGAACGAAGGGCGTGCTGCCAGGCGTTGACTGCGGCGAGTTCGCCCCGCAGGAGAGAGTTGAGCCCCTCTATCCCGTCCACCGGGGGCGCTGCGCCCGGTCGTTCGGTCATCGCCCTTCTCCGGGAGGACGCGGCGGAGACGATTGGATGTTCATGGGAACTCCGTCAAGCCGCGGCGACGCACGAGCCGTGCCACCGGGAGTACTGATGGTACGACAGGGAGCAGCGCGACCCGCAATCGCCCCCCCCCGCAGCTGGTCGATTGATTTCCGCACCGAGCAGGCCGATGCTTTGCATAGAGAGCGCCACAGAATGTACGAGCCACTCCCTCCCGACCTCCCCGGCGGCGTCGCGGATGCGCTGTGCACTCTCCGGCACGCTCTGGCCGACCCGCTCTCGGCCGCGGGGGTGAAGCTCGAGCTCCTCGAGCGTCGCCTCGCGGAGGCTCCCTCGAGCGGTGTTTCCCTCGCGGACCGGGTTCGTGCGGTGAAGGCCGACCTCGCTGCCGCCGGCCGGCTCATCGACCTTTTGCCCCGCCTCGCGAGTATCGCGGGCGAGCCGGCCGAAGACACCTCCCTCGGAGATCTCTGCCGCATCGCCGGGATCCCGCTCGAAGAGGGTCCGGCCGGCCGTTCCCGGCTGCTGCTGCGACGCCTCGCCACGATCGATGCCCTGCGAATCCTGGTTTGGTTCCTCCGTTCCCGCGACCCTCTCGCGGCGCCGCCGCGGCTGCTCGAGGAATCCGCCTCGGGGCGCGTGGCCCTGCGTATCGAGGCCGTCGGCGGGAGCGGCGATTCGAACCCCGAGCGGCTCTTCCATCTGCCTCGCGGCGAGGAGCGGCGCGAGGATCTCTTCCTCGCGCGGGCGTGCATCGAATCCGACGGGGGCCGCCTCCGGCTCGTCGAACGCGAGAGCCGGCTCGTCGCACTTCTCTCGTGGCCGGAGTCCGCGACGTCGACAGAGGGAGGGCACGCGCTGTGAAGGTCCTCGTCGTCGAAGACGAGCCCGGCGCCCGCGAGGCGATCGTCGAGCTGGTGAAGGAGCTCGGCTACGAAGCCTCGGGCGTCGGCACCGTCGCCGACGCCTCGTCCGCTCTCGTGACTCTCAGGCCCGACGTCTGCATCGCCGACCTCGGCCTCCCCGATGGTGACGGGCTCGACGTCGTGCGCAACGCGCGGGCCGCCGGGCGCGACTGTCCCGTCGTGGTCCTGACCGGGAGAGGCTCGGTCCGCTCCGCGGTCGAGGCGATGAAGGCCGGCGCCCACGACTTCCTCCTGAAGCCCCTGAAGACCTCGCAGCTCGCCGCGACGCTGGCACAGCTCTCCGAGCGGCACGACGAGGCGCGCGGCGCCCAGGCCGCGGGGCTTCCCGATCCCGCGACGGAGGGGGGTCTCGCCGGAATGGTCGGCTGCTCGGCCCCGATGCTGGAGGTCTACCGCCTGCTGACGCGGGTGGCCCGCTCGAACGCGCCCGTGATGATCACCGGCGAGAGCGGGACCGGGAAAGAGATCGCGGCTTCGACCGTGCACCTCCTCTCCCGGCGCGCCACGCGGCCGTTCATCGCCGTCAACTGCGGAGCGATCTCGCCGACCCTCGTCGAGAGCGAGCTCTTCGGCCACGAGAAGGGGGCGTTCACCGGAGCCGACCGGCGTCGCGCCGGGACGTTCGAAATGGCCCACGGGGGGACCCTCTTCCTCGACGAGGTGACGGAGATGCCCCCGGAGCTTCAGGTGAAGTTCCTGCGCGTCCTCGAGACCCGGACGTTCCGGCGCGTCGGAGGGAGCGAGGAGCTGGACATGGACATCCGGCTCATCGCGAGCTCCAACCGCGACCTCGCCGACGCGGTCCGCCGCGAGACGTTCCGGGCCGACCTCTACTACCGGCTGAACGTTTTTCCCCTCCGCCTTCCGTCCCTCCGGGAACGGAAGGCGGACGTCCCGCTGCTGGCGAACCACTTCCTCTCGGAGATCGAGAAGAAGGAGCGTCGAGGCTTCTCGTCCTTCGAGACGGGGGCGCTCGACGCGCTGGCATCGCACAGCTGGCCTGGAAACGTGCGCGAGCTGAGGAACGCCGTCCATCGCGCGTACGTCCTGAGCGACCCGCCCGAGATCGAGGCCGGGGCGGCTGAGGCCGTGCTCACGGACTCGGGCACCGCCGAGCCCCGTCCCCTCGTCCGGGACGAGGAGACCTGGCCCGTCGTCGAGGTCCGCGTCGGCGAGACGCTCGAGGCCGTCGAGAAGAAGGTCCTCACGGCAACCCTGCTCGCCGTGAAGGGGGACAAGCGCCTCGCGGCCGAGCTCCTCGGCGTCAGCCTCAAGACGGTCTACAACAAGCTCAAGGAGTACCAGCTGGAGGCGTAGGCCGCGGTTGCAATCCGTGCACGCCGGATTGAAGCCCTTTCAAGAAGCGCCGACCACGACCTCGGTCTCCCGAACCGGATCGCACGGACGACCGCTTCGCAGCAGCGCCGGGCGAGACGGGCCCGCGTGGCACGCCCCGTGCTGTTCCCACCGACGCAAAGGAGATCCCATGAGAGAGCAGGAAGTCCGCGGAAAAGCGAAGAAGGCCACCGGTAAAGTGAAAGAGGCGGTCGGCATCCTCTCCGGCAACGAGAAGCTCGAGCGGGAGGGTTCCGCCCAGCGCGCCGAGGGGGGGATGCAGGAAGGGCTCGGCAAGGCCCGCCGCGAGGTCGGAAAGGTCATCTCGAAGATCGGCAAGGCGATCGGCGGATAACGCCCCGCAGCCCGGCGAGACCCGGCAGGCCGTCCGGATGCGGGGCGTACCCCTTCAGCGGGAAGGAGGGAGCGCGTCGGGACGGCCTGCGAGGCCTGGCTCCGCCGGGACCTTCAGACGGCTGCTCACGATGAAGCGGCGCGGGGCGGGGCCGATGGAGCCGAACGGGTAACAGGTCACGACGGTCAGCGCCGCGTCTCCCGTCGAAGCCAGCACCTCCACCGCTCCGGGGTCCAAGACGGTCGTCCCCTGCACCGTGTATTCGTGCGTCGCGCCCGGCGTCGTGATCGGGATCGCATCGTTCTTCCGCACTCCCTCGAGGCGGCGGAAGAAGGTGTCCGCTCGCCGTCGACCTGAACCCCTGGGGCTGGACGCAGGTCGGCGTCAACATCCCGGTCACGGATGGCATCCTGGTGATCAGCAGCCCGCAGCGGGCGGTCTGCTGCGGCGTCGTCCTGGACAACGTCAGCAACGACGGCACTTTCCAGCTCGCCGTTCCGGACGGACCGGGGAAGGCTCGGTCAAACGCCCCGGAAAGCGTCCGGTACCACCTGCGGGTGCACCTGGCTCCCGCAGATGGTACCGGTCTTGCGTCGTTCGGTGAGGGTTTCAGGGCCGACCAACAGCTGGAGGCAGCTCACACGTGTTTCGTATTCGTGTGCCCGGTCTCTCTCTTGGGCAGCCCTGACGCTCTCTTTCCTTCACAACCTGAATCGTCCGGGCCTGCGGCCCGGTTCTTGCGCTCTCCGAAGTGTGAAAACAGGAGGAACGACAGTGAAAAGGCTCGCTCTCACGCTCGCTCTCGTCGCCGCAACGTCCACCGGCGGCCTCAGCCTTGCAGCCCCGCAGGACCCCACCGCCGAGCCGGCATCCCCCAGTGTGAACACCGCGCTCGTCGAAGACATCACCCGGCTCTGGAAGGCCAGCCTGTCCGAAGAGTTCATTACCAAGTACTTCGCCCACTCGGACCTCGCGCGGGACCTGATGCCGGGTGACATCGTTCTCCTCCGGAACGCGGGCGTTCCCGAAACGCTCATCGCCTCGATCACCAGCGGGCACTCGGGGGCTGTAGCCGCCGCGAGCACCACGCAGGCTCCGCCGGCGCTCCCCGACTCCCGCCGCTGGGACGGTCTCGCTCTCAGGAACTCGGGGATCGTCCTGATGAAGAGCCGTTGGGACTCGGGGATGCTCGAGCTGAAGGAAGGGTCGGTGCGCTGGGTCGATTCCAAGCAGACCGGGAAGAACCTTCTCGTTCCGGTGGCACAGATGACCGAGCAGCAGCTCACCTGCCTGAAGAAGGTCGGAGGCAACGAGTGCTTCGAGTGGGTACTGAAGACGCGAAACGAGGAGTATCGCTTCCGCGACGCGACCTGGCGGCAGGGTGAGAACGCGAAGGTGCAGGACCTCTTCGACACCTTCCGCAGCGCCTACCCGAGCCTGATCTCGTCACGCAATCCCGTCGACGAGAAGTAGGGCCGAAGCGAAGGGCACCCGGGCCCTTCAGGTCGCCCGGAGCACCCCTCTCGCCCGGGCGAGGAGCCTGACGAGGGTCCCGACGTCGACCGGCTTGGCGAGGTGGAGGTCGAAGCCGGCCTCCCGGGATCGCACGAGGTCTTCCGGCTGCACCCAGCCGGACAAGGCTACGAGGAAGAGGCCCGCCAGGGACGGTTCCTCGCGAAGGCGCCGCGCGACCTCGAGGCCGCTGAAGCCGGGGAGTCCGATGTCGAGAATGGCGACGTCGGGACAGAGCCGCCGGGCCGACTCCACCGCCGACGGTCCGTCGTGTGCCACGTACGCTTCGTGCCCGTCGAGGCCGAGCAGCTCCGCGAGGGTCAGGGCGGCGTCGACGTTGTCGTCCACGACCAGGATGCGGCGTGGCGTGACGGGCGGAAAGATGACCTTCGGCCCAGGCTCCGACGGCTCGACGGCTCGGATCTCGACAGGGACGCGAAGCGTGAAGGTGCTTCCCTTCCCGAGACCCTCGCTGGCTGCGGTCAGGGTGCCTCGGTGCAGCTCGGCGAGCTGCTTGGCGAGCGCGAGGCCGATGCCGAGGCCGCTCTGGTCGAGGGCGAGCGCCTCCGGGGCCTGCGAGAACATCGTGAAGATGGTCCCCATCGCGGCCGACGAGATTCCGATTCCGGAGTCGACGACTCGAAGAACGGCGGCTTCGTTCTCCAGGATTGCCTCCACGAGGACCGTTCCCCCACGCTCGGTGTACCGCGCCGCGTTCGAGAGGAGGTTCGTGAGGATCTGCACGATCCGGACCGGATCGGCGTACAGGACGACGGGAGCCTCCGGAAGCCTCACCTCGAGCGTGTGCCGCCGGCTGAGGATGAGCGGCCGGGACGCCTCGAGCGCACTCTCCACGACCGAGGCGAGGGTGACGAGCTCCGGCCTGAGGCCGACCTTCCCGTGCGTGATCCGGGAGATGTCGAGGAGGTCGTCGATCAGTCGGACCAGGTGGGTCACCTGCCTCTCGATCACCTTTCGCGCTTCTGCGGCACGGACACGGTCCTCTACGCCGTCCCCGAGGCGCGCCAGGATCTCGGTCGCGTGCCCGATCGGCGCCAGGGGGTTTCGCAGCTCGTGCGCGAGCGTTGCGAGGAACTCGTTCTTCCTCCGGTCGGCGTCGCGGAGCTTCTGTTCGGCCCGGCGCCGCTCGGCCACCTCCACGGCGAGGGCTGCGTTCATCGTCTCCAGGCTCGTGGAGCGCTCCTCGACCCGCTCCTGAAGCTCTTCCCGTGCCCTTCGGAGGACCCCCTCCTGGCGCCGTGCCTCGACCGCGTAGCGGATGGTGCGCTCGAGGCGCTCCGCGCCGAGAAGGTCCAGCGCGAGGAAGCCGGCAGCCCCGCTCTCCATTGCGGCGAGGTCCAGCGCCCGGTCGCGCCCGGCGCTCAGGATTAGGACCGGGGCGTCCCCCTCGGCCTCGCGATAGGCACGCAGGAGATCGAGGCCGCTCCGATCGCCGATCCGCCCCCCCACGAGGTGGGCGTCGTACCGGCTCGAGGTCATCCGGGCGAGCCCTTCCTCGAACGAGCGTGCCCGGTCGACTTCGACGAGCAACGGCATCTGCGCGACGAGGTCGCGGACGCAGGAAGCGCGCTTTTCGTCGGCCTCGACGAGAAGCACCCGCAGACGGGGCGTCGCTTTCAAGCTCGGCATTCGAAACTGCTCACGACAGGCATCTCTCCGGTGCAGAACCGACTCGATGACGGGTCCGACGAGCGGGCGACCCTGGCGAGGGACTCGCTCCCGGCGGCACGGGGTCGTGCGGCCGGGAACGGGCTCCTTCGGGAACGGAGACTGACGGAATGAGCCTTCAGCCGTTTCCCCTGCCGGGATCCCCTCCGCGCCTCGGAGGTGCGGTCCCCTTCTTCGGTGTCGGGCTCCGCTTCGCCCTGACCTCTTCCGGCTCCTCGTTCTTCGGCTCGGCCTTCTTCGGCTCGGCCTTCTTCGGCTCGGCCTTCTCCGGCGAGGACCTCCTCGGCTCCGCTTTTCTCACGTCGGTCTCGACGGGAGCGGCCTGCACCGGGGCCCTTTCGACGCTCTGGCGCCGGGGCTCGGGTGCGACCCACGTCCCGACCCTCGGGGTCGGCGCGGGACTCGGCCGGTCGACGTTTCGTTCGGGAGGCCTCGCCACGTCGCGGCGATCGGGGGCCACCGCCGGAACGGCCGCGGTGGGCGCCCGCTCCCACCTCTGTTCGGTCCGGGGTGCGGGAGCGCGCTCACGCACCGGAGGCGGGGCGGGGGCGTCGACGTGGCGTGGCACGTTCGCCGGCGGCGCCGGCTCCACTTCGCGCCGGGGTTCCGGCACGCGAGCGGGAGGGGCCTCGTCGCGACGGATCGGGGGAGCGGCGGTTTCTCGAGGACGTTCGGCCGACGGAGGCAACGGTTGCGGCTTGCGAGTCGTCGCGGCTTCGCTGCGGGGCGCCAGCACGACTCCGTCCCCGCCCGCCGGCCTCACCTGCTGAACGCGCGTCTCTCCGCGACGCACTTCCGAGGAAAGGCGAACGGCCACGTCGGCCGTCACCGGCTGTCCTCCCCTTTCGCGGATCACCTCGAGCTTCCGGTCGAAGGTCGGGGGCGCCGGCGGCGGGACGGAGCGGGTGACGACCTCGCGCCGTCCGATCTGCTCCGGAGGCCGAATCGCGGCGCGCCCCTGGACGACGACCGTGCTGACACGGATCGACGCGCGGGTCGGGAGGACCGGGATCGGCCCGCGAAGGACGGGCGCCCGGGAAACGTCGTTCACGATCCTGCTGTCCCGCACGATGTCACGATCGACCCTCCCGCCACCGACGAAGACGTTGCGGGAGACGACGGTCACCCGGTTCCTGTAGGCGTAATTGTATCCGGCCACGTTCACGCTCGAACGGGCGTGGTACCACCACGGGTCGAACGGCTCCCTGGGCCCGAGCGGGAACCAGCCGACGAATCCACCCGCCGAAATGGAGATGGACCAGCCCGCCCCGCCTCCGACGAAACCGACGACGGCCGGCGAGTAGCCCGGGTAGCGGGCCTTCGGCCCGACGGGGACCCATCCCCAGCGTCCGCGCACGATGGTCCAGCGGCCGTAGTGATACGGCGCCCAGCCCCAGGGCTCGGACGAGAGCCACGTCCATCCCCAGGGGTCGCGCCAGATCCAGCGTCCGGAACGGTACGGCTCCCATCCTGCGGCCATCCCTCTCGGGTACCAGACCTGTCCGTACTCGGCGCTGTTGGCCCACGAACCGTACGCGTCGAGATCGTCGATTCCGAAGATGTCGGGGTGCACGTACGACGCGGAACCGACGGAGCGGTACCGCCTCGCCCGCTGCTCCACCCAGCGGTCCCAGCTGTCGGCCCGGGGGAGCCGGACGACGTCGTAGTCCGGGCGGTCGATCCCCCAGACGCGGATCTGCTCGCCACGCTCTAGGGAGACCTGTCCACCGGCCGCCGCCGCCCAGGCCCGCCCCTGCGTGACGGAGACACGGCTGTTGCCGTCCTCGTCGACGTCGATCCGATAGATGCCGGGTGTCTCAAACGTCACGGAGACGTTCGGGGTGGCCACCTCGAAGATCTCGTCCCGCTCCATCCGGCGAATCCGGAAGGAGGCCGTTCCGAGGGTGAGAGAGAGCTGTCTCACGTCACGGGCCAGGTCGAGCGCGGCCAGCTCCGACCGGGGCCCGAGGTAGACCGTGCCGCCGCGAAGCTGGAGCTCCAGGCGCGCGTCTCTCTCGGCCCAGATCCGGTCGCCGAGCGTCATCGGGTAGTTGATCGAGGCCGGCTGCCAGTCGTCCGGGTCGTCTCCCCGGTTGAACGAGACGCCGCCCTGGAACCAGGAGACACGGGCCACGGACTGGCGGATGCCGTCGTCGCGCTCGTCGCCGTCGTAGGGGTTGTCGGAGTACTGGGCGGCTGCGGGAGGAACGGCGAGGAGCATCGCAGCCAGGGCGAGCAGAAGTGGGGTCCTGAGTCGGGGTTTCATGTTCCCTCCATTCCAGAGACGATAGCGAGAACCATGCCATCTAACGGGAGGACGATGGTCAATTATCGGTGATTCGGCCACCTCCCGGGCACGCAGCAGCGCCCGGGCGAGACCCGCCGCGCAGCCGGAGGCCGGCCGTCCCCGGACTCAGCTCGGATCGACGCTCTTCGGTGGCTCGACCGCAGCAGCCGTGGGCGTCACGGCCTCGAGGCCGTGGCTCTTCGGGCCGCGCTCGCTCCTCCAGAGGAGGAACGAGAAGACGAAGCCGAGCATGGCCAGGGACCCCAGCGCGAACATGACCGGGTTCCAGCCCGCCGGGTTCGCGGCGCTCGCGTGAACGCCGTCCTTGAGGAGGCCGAGGCCCCAGCTCATGCCGGCCCAGCCCACCTGCTGGCAGAACGTCATGAGCGCGTAGGCCGAGCCGAGCCTGGCCTCGGGAACGAGGTACGTGACCGCCGGCCAGAGGACCGCCGGGACGAGCGCGAAGGCGAGGCCGAGCATCCCCATCAGGATTGTCGGGGAGATCGAGGTGCCGACCAGGAGGAAGAACGGAGGCACGAGGAGCGCCGAACCGGCCGCCATCAGGAGCGCGCGCTTGCCGATCTTGTCGGCCAGGAGGCCGAAGAGCGGCATGCCGATCATCGACAGGAGCGGGAGGATCGACTTGAGATTCCCGGCGGCCTCGGGCGACAGGCCCTTGGCCTCGATGAAGTAGAGGTTCGCGAACGTCCGGAACGGGAAGATGGTCGCGTAGAAAGCGACGCAGAGCCCGACGACCCACCAGTAGCCGAGGTCGAATTTCACGAGGTCCGACCAGACGAGCTTGTCGGTCGCACCGGGACGCGAGACGGTGTAGACCTTCGTGGCACGCCTCTCGAGGCCGGCGTAGACGATGGCGAAGACGAGCCAGAGGAGCCCGAGGCACGCGGCGAGCAGGAGCGGCGGCTGCCAGCTTCCGAAGAGAGACTTGGCGAAGTCGGGCGACTTGTCGGCGGCCCACGAGCCGAGCCGCGCGACAAGCAGCTGGATCGCGAGGGCGAAGGAGATCTCCTTCCCCTTGAACCAGCGTCCGACGACCGTCGTCGCCGCGACGATGAAGAGCTCCGAGCCGATTCCGAGGAGGAAGCGGCCGATCATCATCCCGGCCCACGGGCGACCGGGGAGGAGCGCCGGGAGGACGGCGATCGCGATGCTCCCCACGGCGCCGATCGTCCCGAACAGAACGGCCGAGGCCGCCACGCCGATCCGGTCGATGAGGACGCCTCCCGCGATGAGCGTCAGGAGCGCCGCGACGTTGTAGGCCGTGTCGAGGAGACCGACCTGGGCCCCCGTGAAGCCGAAGGCCTTCTCCAGGAGCGGCGTCACCGGGTAGAGGGCGTCGAAGACGTAGTAGTTGCCGAACATCGCCACGCTGCACGAGAGCAGCACGAGCCATCGGTAGAAGGCGGGCGGCGCGGGACGCGGGGCGGCGGCCGGGACGGCGGAGTCGGACATGCGCCGCGGACGATACTCTCTCCCCCCGCCCACGAGGCGGCGGGACGGACGCCGGACTCCTCCTTGCTACGATCCGCGGCGTGACACCCGCACCTTCCACCTCCGACTTCGACGTCGTCGTCCTGGGCGGCGGCCCGGGCGGCGAACGCGCCGCGATCCAGGCCGCGAAAGCGCACAAGCGCGTCGCCCTCGTCGAGCGGGCCGCCGTCGTCGGCGGGGCTCGCGTGAACTGGGGGACGATCCCCTCGAAGACTCTCCGGGAAAGCGCCCTCTTTTTCCTCGGCATGACGCGTCACCGGCTCCACGGCTTCCAGACCGAGGTGACGGACGACGTCACCGTGGCCGATTTCATGTATCGCGAGCGGCTCGTCGTCCAGCGCGAGCTGGACATGATCAACGCTTCGCTCGGGCGCTACCGGATCGAGGTCTTCCGGGGCCACGGCCGCTTCCTCGACCCGAACACCGTCGCCGTCGAGGGGAAGGACGGGCGGCGGAAGGGGACCCTGAAGGGCGACGTCTTCGTCATCGCGACCGGGTCGAGCCCGAACCGCCCCGCCGACGTTCCGTTCGACGCCGAGAGCGTTTTCGACAGCAACACGATCCTGAAGCTCCCGCGGATGCCGAAGACGATGACCGTCCTCGGGGCGGGGGTCATCGGCATCGAGTACGCCTCGATCTTCGCGGCGCTCGGCGTCTACGTGACGCTCGTCGACACGCGGGACCGGCTCCTCCCCTACCTCGACCGCGAGATCGTCTCGATCCTCGAGCGCGAGCTGGGCGAGCTGCACGTCGAGATCCTCCACGACGACCGCTACGTCCGCGTCGAGCCGGTCCCGGGCTCCCCGCCCCGGGTATCGATCGAGACGCAGAAGGGGCGCCGGATCACCTCCGACGTCCTCCTCTACTGTGTCGGGCGCGACGGCAACACGAGGGACCTCGGCCTCGAGACGATCGGCCTCGTCCCCGACAAGTACGGCCTGCTGAAGGTGAGCGACGACCTGCAGACGACGCACCCGCACATCTACGCCGTCGGCGACGTCATCGGCTACCCCGCCCTCGCCTCGACCTCGATGGAGCAGGGACGGAGGGCGATGCGCCATGCGTTCGGCCTGACCGGCCCGTCCGCGAGCACGGAGAACATCCCGTTCGCCATCTACTCGATCCCGGAGGTGAGCTACGTCGGCGAGACCGAGGAGACGCTGCAGGGGAAGGGGATCGACTACGTCGTCGGCCGGGGCCACTACGGGATGAACCCGCGCGGGCAGATCATCGGCGACACCCAGGGACTGCTGAAGCTCGTCTTCGACGCGGCGACCGCTCGTCTCATCGGCGTTCACATCGTCGGGCACTCGGCGAGCGAGCTCGTCCACATCGGGCAGGCCTACATGAAGATGCGGGCGACCGCCGACGAGATCGCCGAGTCGCTCTACAACTACCCGACGCTGTCCGACATGTACCGGCACGCCGCCCTCACGGCCGTCTCCGAGCTCGCGAAGAGACACGCGAGCGACGCCGGCTGATCTCGACTATCCTGCCCGACGGTTTTCGGGGAGGCTCCCTCCCCTCTTCTTTTTGCGAGGAGGACGGCATGGCCGCCATCGAGCAGCTTCTGGCCAGGGGTAGCGACTTCATCTGGGGCTGGCCCCTCATCATCCTGCTCTTCGGGACGCACCTCTTCCTGACGTTCCGCCTCGGCTTCCCCCAACGGCACCTCTGGACCGCCATCAGGATCTCCTTCAGCCGGGAGAAGGAGGGGGCCGGCGACGTCAGTCAGTTCGGCGCGCTGACGACCGCCCTGGCCGCGACGATCGGAACCGGGAACATCGTCGGCGTCGCGACCGCGGTTGCTGCCGGCGGGCCCGGCGCGGTCCTCTGGATGTGGCTCACGGGTGTCTTCGGCATCGCGACGAAGTACTCCGAGGCGCTCCTCTCCGTCCGCTTCCGGGTGAAGGACGCAAACGGTGCGATGTGCGGCGGCCCGATGTACGTCCTCGAACGGGGGATGAACGCGAAGTGGCTCGGCGTCATCTTCGCCGCGCTCACCGCCGTCGCCGCCTTCGGCATCGGGTGCACGGTCCAGGCGAACTCCATCGCCAGCCTCGCGCAGGAGACGTTCGGCATCCCGCCGTGGGTCAGCGGCGGGATCATGACGGTCCTGACCGCCGTCGTCATCCTGGGCGGCATCCAGTCGATCGCGAAGGTCTGCGAGCTCCTCGTCCCGTTCATGGCGGGCTTCTACGTCCTCGGCTGCGCATATCTCCTCGTGCTGCACTGGGAGACGCTCCCAGCGGCATTCCGCCTCATCTTCTCCAGCGCTTTCAGCGGGCAGGCCGCCAGCAATACGTAACGGCTCCAGCAAGTACGCCGGCAACAGCATGCCATGAATTGCTCTCCTGTCGGTGCGAGATTCAACTACAGCGGCGAGCGAGGCCATGTCAAGGTCGACATCGGCGCTGTCGTCCGGTGGGTCGAGGACGTGGCCCTCGACATCGACGGCGACACCTGGGACCTCGCCCTCGGCGACGCCGGGAACCCGCACGCGATCACCCTGCGCTCCGCGTCGCGCGCGGACATCGACCGGATCGGACCGCGCATCGCCACGCACCCGCGCTTCGCGGCCGGCACGAACGTCGAGTTCACGCAGATGCGCTCGCCGACGGAGATTGACCTCGTCGTG
>CAVOJA010000029.1:0-3076 GCA_963696015.1 uncultured Holophagales bacterium | reverse complement strand
TGGACGACGCGCCGGGCGTACCGGGCCATCTCGAGCTCGTGCGTGACCACGAGGACCGTGATCCCCTTCTCGGCGTTCAGCGCCACGAGAAGCTCCATGATCTCGCGGCTCCGCTGCGTGTCGAGGTTCCCCGTCGGCTCGTCGGCCAGGAGAAGAGCGGGGCGGGTGACGAGCGCCCGCGCGATGGCGACGCGCTGCTGCTGCCCGCCCGAGAGCTCGGCCGGCGTGTGCGTCTCCCATCCGGTCAGCCCTACGGAGGCGATCGCCGCGAGCGCGGCCTTCCGCCGGGCGGGACCCTTCTCGCCCCGGTAGACGAGCGGAAGCTCGACGTTCTCGATCGCCGAGGTGCGGGCGAGGAGGTTGAACCCCTGGAAGACGAAGCCCAGGTAGTGGCGCCGGATGAGCGCACGCTGGCGCCGCGAGAGCGTCTCGACGTGGACGCCGCGGAACCGGTACGCCCCGTCCGTCGGCGCGTCGAGGCAGCCGAGGATGTTCATCATCGTCGACTTGCCCGACCCGCTCGGCCCCATCACCGCCACGAACTCCCCCTCCTCGATCGTCAGGTCGATTCCCTTGAGCGCGAGGAGAGTCGCAAGGCCCTGACCGTAGACCTTCGTGACACCCCGCAGCTCGATCAGCGGGCTCCGGGCGCTTCCCGATGCGGGCGCGGGTTCGGAGCTCACGACGGCCCCTCGCCGCTCTCGGTGACGACTTCCATCCCCTCCCTGAGCGCGCTCCCCGTCGCCTCGGTCAGGCTTCCGTCACTCGCGCCGGCGGTCACCGGAACCGGCAGGAGCTTCCCGTCCTCGAAGACCCAGACCTTCTGCGCGGAGCCTTTCCCGTTCCCGTTGCCGTTCGGCTTCTTCGCGCCGCCGCCCGGCGGACGCGGAATGAGGCTCCCGACGATGCCGCCGCTGGGCTTCGGCGTCTCCATCGCCTCGGCGGGCGCGAAACGGAGCGCCGCGTTCGGGACGAGGAGGACGTCCTTCCGCTCCACGGTCGTGATCTCGGCCGTCGCGGTCATCCCCGGCCTCAGGCTCAGGTCGTCGTTGTCAACGGTGAGGATCGTCTTGTAAGAGACGACGCCGTCCTTCGTCTGCGACCCGTATCCGACCCGGGTGATCCTCGCGGGGGACTTCCGGCTCGAGTAGGCGTCCACCGTGAACGTCGCCGCCTGCCCGGTCTTCACCTCCCCTACGTCGGCCTCGTCCACGTCGACCTGCAGCTCCATCTCGGCGAGGTCCTCCGCCAGCGTGAAGAGGACCGGCGCCGTGAAGGAGGCGGCCACCGTCTGCCCCGGCTCGACCTGCCGCGAGAGGACGACGCCGTCGATCGGCGACCGGATCGACGCCTTCGAGAGGTTTGTCTCGGAGGAGCTGAGCGCGGCGCGGGCCTGGTCCACCAGGGCTTTCGCGCTCGCCTCGTCGGCGAGGGCGCGTGCCGCTGCCGCCTCGCCCGTCTCGAGCTCCGTCTTCGACGGCACCTTCCCGCCCGAGAGCTCCGCGACCTGCCGCAGGCGCGAGAGGTTTGCGGCCGATTCCTTCACGGTCGCCTCCGCCTGGAGGACGCGCGCCGCGGCCGACGCGAGCGCCGCCTTCGCGTTGACGACGGCGTCGTTCAGCTTCGAGACGTCGAGCCGGGCGAGGACCTGACCCGTCTTCACGCGGTCGTTGTCGTCGACGAGGACCGTCTCGACGAGACCCGAGACCTCGCTCCCGACGTCGACCTCGTTCGTCGGCTGAAGCGTCCCCGTGGCCGACACGCGGACGGTGAGGTCGCCCCGGGTCACCTTCCCCGTGACGTACGTCGGCCCGGCGTTCCTCCCGGCGGAGCGCGTGGCGCCCCATGCCATGAGAGCGGCGAGGACAAGCCCCCCGGCGACGAGGAGCCAGCGGAGGCGCTTCCGGCGGCCGCCGTCGGCTCCTTCGGTCACGAGAGCTGCCAGTTCTTCATCCTGCGAGACGTTCGTTGTGCTCATGACTTCTCACCCTTCGCAATGGGAGTCGTATCGGGAGCTGTATCGGCAGTGGTATCGACAGTGGAATCGGCGGTTGCTTCCCAGCCCCCGCCGAGCGCCTTGTAGAGCCGGATCAGCGCCGTCGCGCCGTCCGCCTCGGTCGATGTCCAGCTGTCTTCGAGCAGTCGGACCGACCGCTCGGTGTCGAGGACGACCTGGTAGCTGACGAGCCCGGCCGCATAACGTTGCCTCGCCATCCGGGCCGCGCTCCTCGCGGCCGTCACCGCCGCGTCGAGGCTTCTTCCCCTCCGCTGGGCGCCGCCGAGCGACGCGAGAGCGTTCTCGACATCCGCCAGCGCGTTCAGCGTCGCGCTCTCCCAGGCCGCGAGGGCCTGCTCCTCCACCGCGCTCTGGATGTCGATCTGGAGGCGGAGCTTCGCCCGGTCGAAGAGCGGGGCCGTCAGGTCGGCGAGAAGGGAGCGGACGACCGTCTCCCCGCTCGTCAGGCCCGCGAGCGCCAGCCCCTCGACGCCGAGCGAGCCCGAGAGCCTCAGGCTCGGGTAGAGCGCCGCGCGCGCCTGCCCGACCCGCGCGGTCGCCGCGACGAGACGGCGCTGGGCAGCCCTCACGTCGGGGCGCTGCCGGAGCGTGTCGGCCGGGATGCCGACCGCGAGGACGCCGGGAACGGCAGGGATCGGCTTCACGGCGGCCAGCTCATCGTGGAGCGCGGCGGGCGGAAGTCCGAGGAGAACGGCGAGCGCGTGCTCCGCCTCGGCGAGACCCGTCTCGAAGCTCGGAACGGAGGCGCGCGTCTGCTCCACGTTCGCGCGGGCCTGCTCCACGTCGAGCTCCGACGCGAGGCCCGCCTGCGCGCGCCAGGAGGTCAGCTCGAGGGTCTCCTCCTGCGTCGCGAGGTTGCTCCTCGCCACCTCGAGGCGCGCCTGGAGCGCGCGGAGGTCGACGTAGTTCCGCGCCACCTCTGCCGCGAACGTCACCCGCGCCGCTTCGAGGTCGGCCTCGAACGCCTCGAGGTCCGCCTGCGCGGCGTTGACCGCGCTCCGCGTCTTCCCGAAGAAGTCCGGCTCCCAGCTCGCGTCGATGCCGGCGCTGTAGCGCTCG
>CAVOJA010000028.1:0-30399 GCA_963696015.1 uncultured Holophagales bacterium | reverse complement strand
ACGCCGACAAATTTTGTCGGTCAGACCGGAACGGAGACGGCCAAGTGGAACCCCGCAGCAACTTTCTTCCATCCCAGGGGTTGGCTTGTGGTTTGCTCTACAGTGCTTCAAGGAGGCTGATCTAAATGAAGAAGAACGCGAAGGGCTTCACCCTCATCGAGCTGCTGATCGTCGTGGCGATCATCGGCATCATCGTCGCCATCGCGATCCCGAACCTGCTCAACGCGATCCAGCGTGCCAAGCAGCGCCGGACGATGGCCGACATCAGGACCAGCGCGACGGGCGTCGAGGCGTACGCGATCGACATGAACCGCTATCCGCCGGCTGCGGGCTCGTACGACTTCCCGGTGGGTCTGTCCAAAGTCGGGACCGTCGGGTCGCAGTTGTACAAGTACGTGTCCCCGACGTACGTCAAGGCCATCCCCCTGGCCGATGGCTGGAATTCCTGGTTCATTTACGCCAACGACCCCAACGGCACCGTCTACGCGTTCATCTCCGCGGCGAAGGACGGTACGGCGATGGGGACGACCGGGACGCCGTTGGGCCCGACGACCGACTTCAACTCGGATATCGTCTACGCCAACGGTTCCTTCCTTCAGTGGCCCGAGGGTATCCAGCGCTAGAACGCTGACGGTCCGGTGAAACGAGAGCCCCCGGGTTCAGGCCCGGGGGCTCTCCCATTTCAGGCGCTCAAGCGGTTGTCCTCGGAAGGAACTCCAGCCAGGCGGTCCACTCATTCCCTCCCGACTCGACCCGCGTACGACAGCCTTCGAGCCTGCGGGCGGAGGACTTCTGTGGATGAAGAGGCAGATTCGCCGTGACCCGGTCCACGTCGAAGGCCAGCCACCGCGGCGGGAGAAGCGTTCCCTGCTCCTCCCGGACGGCCCGAAGAACTTCCCCGACGAGGCCTGCGAGGAGGACGACGTCGTCGTCCCCCGCTGCCTGGACGGGAACGACCCGCCCCTCGGACGTTCCCTCGGGGAGAGGTGTTCCGTATGTGGCCGCCAGGACGCCAGTCAGGGCGGCCTGGAAGAGCTCCTCCCGGTCGGGTGCGCTGGCCAGCAGCTGGACAACCTCGGGACTCTCCTTCAGTTCGTAAGGCACGGGCTGGCCTCCTTCCGCAGGACGCGATCTTAGTCCTGCCGCAGGGGTCCGCTCGCGGGGAGAATGCGGCCGTGAACGGAAACTCTCTCTCCGAACGCCTCCGGGTCCGGATCGGGTGCGAGGGCCCTTTGCGCTTCGACGCTTTTCAGGAAGCGACCCTCTACGACCCGGAAGGGGGCTACTACGAGAAGCCGGGCCGCGTCGGCCGTCCGGGGGACTTCGTGACCGGGTCTTCCTGGCACCCGGCGTTCGCCCGCTGCCTCGGCCGAATCGCCTCCCGCCTCGCGGACGAGATCGTGCCGCCGATCGACGTCGTCGACATCGGTGCGGGAGAGGGTGAGCTTCTCGCTTTCCTCTCCGGCGCCCGGCCGACGGACATCGCTCTTCGTCTGGTCGGCGTCGAGGCCTCCGCGGTGCGGCGATCCGTCGCTACGACGCGCGTCCCCCAGGCCCGCTTCGTAGAGTCCGTGGACGACCTCCCGGACGGTCTCGAAGGTCTCATCGTCGCCTACGAGCTGTTCGATGCCCTCCCGGTCCGCGCCCTGCGCGTAGTGGAAGACGGATCCCTCCGCGAGCGAAGGGTCGCCGTCGGTGCGGATGGCGGGTTCGAGTGGTCCGACGCCCCTTGCCCCGACGGCCCGGAGCTGCTTGCAGGCCTCGCCCGCCGCCGGGTCCTCCTCGAACCGGGACAGCTCATCGAGGTCCGACCCGGCGCGGCGGACCTTGCGAGGTCCATCGGCGCCCGGCTCTCCCGGGGGATTCTCCTCGTCTTCGACTACGGTGCGCCGAGCCGCGCCCTCTACGGCCCGGCCCGCGCAAACGGGACGCTCGAAGCGTTCGTGGGGCATCGCGTGACGCGGGACGTCCTCGCCGACCCCGGGAGCCGCGACATCACCTCCTGGGTCGACTTCACCGAGATCGAGATGGCACTCCGTGACGTTGGGCTCATCGTCCACGGCCTCGTGTCCCAGTCGCGGCTTCTGCTCGCTTCCGGGATCGCCGGCGAGCTGTTGCTCCCTCCCGGCGAAACCGACTCCCCGGAACGAGCGGCCGAACGCAACGCGGTGGCGAAGCTCGTGATGCCGGGAGGCATGGGAGAGTCGATCCGCGTCCTCGTCGCCGAGCGAGAAACGGGACTGGGGAAGTCCTTGATCTCCAGTCCTTTGGTTTGACTTCGGAACATCGCGACCAGACAATCCGGCGCATGTGACGACGCGCACGAACCAGGGGCGGAAGCGCCCCTGGCGATGCGCGTCCACGGGGGGCCCGAGGCTGTGGAAAGCTATATCCCGATCCTCTTCTTCGCTGCGATCGCGGCCGTATTTCCCGTCGCGATCCTCGTCGTCATGGCCCTCTTCCGGCAGCAAGCGCCGAACGCGACGAAGCTCTCGCCTTACGAGTGCGGCGTGGTGTCGTCGACCGACGCCCACGACCACCGCTTCTCGGTCCGCTACTACCTGATCGCGGTCCTCTTCGTCGTCTTCGACGTCGAGACGGTCTTCCTGTTCCCCTGGGCGGTCATGTACGACAAGCTGCTTCTCTTCGGTCTGATCGAGATGGCGATCTTCCTTTACATCCTCGTCCTCGGTTACGTCTACGTCTGGAAGAGGGGGGCTCTCTCTTGGGCCTGATCAAGGACCTGCCGGACAACGTCCTCACGACCTCGGTCGACGCGCTGATCGGGTGGGGGCGTAAGAACTCCCTCTGGCCGCTCCAGTTCGGCCTCGCTTGCTGCGCCATCGAGATGATGGCCGTCGTCGACAGCCGCCACGACATGGCGCGTTTCGGGGCGGAGGTCTTCCGCGGCTCGCCGCGCCAGGCCGACCTGATGCTCGTCGCCGGCACGGTGACCGAGAAGATGGCGCCGATCGTGAGACGCCTCTACGACCAGATGGCCGACCCGAAGTGGGTCATCGCGATGGGCTCCTGCGCGACCTGCGGCGGTCCTTACAAGACCTACGCCGTGACGCAGGGGGTGGACCGGCTGATCCCGGTCGACGTCTACGTCCCCGGCTGCCCGCCGCGCCCCGAGGCTCTCCTGTACGGTCTCCTCGAGCTGCAGAAGAAGATCCAGAAGTCGCGCACCCTCCGGCGCGCGTCGTGAACGGGCGAGCGCGATGACCGACGAAAAGCCGACCCCCCCCCAGACTCCCGCGCCCGAGGTGCCCGTCGCCAAACCCGCGCCGGCACCTGCGCCCGCTCCTGCAGCGACGAAGCCCGCAGCCGAGGGGGCGCTCCCCGCCGCGCCCGCCGCCCCGAGGCCGCCTGCCCCCGCCGCACCCCCCAAGCCGGCCGGGCCCAAACCGACCGACGCCTCGGGCAAACCGCTCGTAGCGTCCCTCGCCGCAGCCCTTCCCAGGGCGGCCCTCGAGGCGTACGAATTCGTCGGCGAGACGACCGTGAAGGTCGCCCCGGAGCACCTCGTCGAGGCCTGCCGTTACCTGAAGGAAAAAGAAGGGTTCACCTTCCTCGTGGACCTGACCGCAGCCGACTGGAAGGACCGTCAGCCTCGATTCGACGTCCTCCTCCTGCTCCACTCCTTCTCCCGCGGGCAGGAACGGCTCCGTCTCAAGGTGACCGTTGCCGAGGGCGAGGCCTGCCCGTCTGTGACGGGCGTCTGGGAGACGGCGAACTGGATGGAGCGCGAGGTCTTCGACATGTACGGCATCCGGTTCGAGGGGCACCCCGACCTGCGCCGGATCCTGACCTGGGACGGCTTCCAGGGGCACCCGCTCCGGAAGGACTTCCCCATCGAGGGGATCGACACCGGCGCGGCGATCTACCCCGACCGCTACCCCGAAGGGGGCGGCCCCGGGCCGAAGGACACGAACCGGAAGGTGCTCTCATGAGCGACTCGACGCCCGGCACCGTCGCGCAGTTCCCGCCCCTGGCGGGGCCGCCGCTCCTCGGGCTCCACGAGATGGAGCTCAACTTCGGGCCGCAGCATCCCTCGACGCACGGCGTCCTGCGCCTCGTCCTGAAGGTCGACGGCGAGCGGATCGTCTCGGCCCGCCCCGACATCGGCTACCTCCACCGCGGGACGGAGAAGCTCTTCGAGACAGAGACGTTCCCGATGGTCATCCCCCACACGGACCGGATGGACTACGTCGCCTCGGCGACGAACAACCACGCCTACGTCCTCGTCGTCGAGAAGCTCCTCGGGGTCGAGGTGCCGAAGCGGGCGCAGTACATCCGGGTCCTCCTCGACGAGATGCAGCGGATCTCGTCGCACGTCCTCTGGCTCGCGACGGCTGCCATCGACCTCGGCGCCATCACGCCGTTCTTCTACACGTTCCGCGACCGGGAAGTGATCCTCGACCTGTTCGAGGAGTATTGCGGCGCCCGCCTCACGCTGAACTGCATGAGGATCGGCGGCCTCCCCGTCGACCTGACGCCGGGCTGGCTCGAGAAGGTCCGCGCCTTCACCGAACCGTTCGAGAAGTGCATCGACGAGTACGAGGACCTCCTCACGGAGAACCGCATCTGGAAGGAGCGGACCGTCGGGATCGCCGTCCTCGACGAGAAGCGCTGCGTCGAGTGGGGCGTCACGGGGCCGGTCCTCCGGGCGGCAGGCAAGGCCTGGGATGTCCGCAGGGCGCTTCCCTACGAGTGCTACCCCGAGCTCGACTTCGACATCCCCGTCGGCAGGAACGCGGACACCTACGACCGCTACCTTGTCCGGGTCGCCGAGATCCGCCAGAGCCGGCGGATCGTCCTCCAGTGCCTCGACTGGCTCGAGAAGAACCCGGGCACCGAGTTCCGCGGGAAGGTCCCGCGCGTCATCAAGCCGCCGGCCGGCGAGGCCTACGCCTCGGTCGAAGCGCCGAAGGGGGAGCTCGGCTTCCACCTCGTCGCCAGCGGCGGCAACAAGCCGTACCGCCTCCACGTGAGGCCCCCGAGCTTCATCAACCTCCAGGCCCTCCCCGAGATGGCGCAGGGGCACCTCGTCGGGGACCTCGTGGCCGTCATCGGGACGATCGACATCGTCCTCGGCGAGGTCGACCGTTAGGAACGCGATGTCCGAGAGCTTCATCCACTACGTCCTCGTCCCCCTGATCAAAGGGCTCCTCACCGTCCTCGTCGTGGCGCTCGCGGCCGGGGTCCTGACCTGGATCGAGCGCCGGGGCCTCGGCAGGCTCCAGATCCGCAAGGGGCCGAACCGGGTCGGCCCGCAGGGCTTCTTCCAGTGGATCGCCGACGTCGTCAAGCTCGTCTTCAAGGAGGACATCGTCCCGTCGAGGGCGGAGAAAGCCCTCCACCTCCTCGGGCCGCTCCTCCTCTTCACCCCGGCCGTCGTCGTCCTCGGACTCGTTCCGTGGGGCCCGGAGCTCACCCTGTTCGGGGTGACGACCCCGCTCCACGCGGCGGCCGACCTGAACGTCGCCCTCCTCCTTATCCTGGCCGTTTCCACGATCGGCGTCTACGGGATCATCCTGTCGGGCTGGGCCTCGAACTCGAAGTACCCGCTCCTCGGCGGCCTCCGCTCGGCCGCGCAGCTCATCAGCTACGAGGTCCCGATGGGGCTCGCGGTCGTCTCCGCGATCCTCATGTCGGGCTCCCTCTCGATGGTCCAGATCATCGAGGCGCAGCGGAGGGCGGGCGTCTGGTTCGTCTTCCCCGGGCTCGTCGCCTTCCTCCTCTACTTCGTCTCCGGCGTCGCCGAGACGAACCGGACGCCGTTCGACCTCCCCGAGGCCGAGAGCGAGCTCGTCGGCGGCTTCCACACCGAGTACTCCGGCTTCCGCTGGGCGATCTTCTTCATGTCCGAGTACGGGAACATGATCTCCATCTCGGCCGTCGCGACGACTCTCTTCTTCGGGGGCTGGCTCCGCCCCTTCCCGAACGTCGCGTGGCTCTCGTTCCTCGACGTCGTCCCGGCCTTCTTCTGGTTCTCCGGCAAGGTCTTCCTCTTTCTCCTCGTCTACATCTGGTTCCGGGCGACGTTCCCGCGCTACCGCTTCGACCAGCTCATGGCGCTCGGGTGGAAGACCCTGATCCCGATCTCCATCGGGAACCTCGCCCTCGTCGCGATCGCCGTCCTCTGGGGCGCGACGGGCCTGAAGGTCCTCGGCGCCGTTCTCGTCCTCCTCGTGGCCGCGGGGCTCTTCGCCGTCTGGCGGCGCCCGGCGCGGCCGCGGAGCTCGACGACGATGGCCGCCACGAACGTGGAGGTGCGCGCGTGAGCTGGCTCGACCGCGTCCTCCTCCTCGACATCTTCGCGGGCCTGAAGGTCACGGCGACCCACGGGACGCGGAAGGCCGACACCGTCGAGTACCCCGAGCAGCGCAAAGAGCCGAGCGAGCGGTTCCGCGGGATGTTCCGGCTCGACGAGGAGCGCTGCATCAAGTGCACGCTCTGCGCGATCGAGTGCCCGATCAACATCATCTACATCGACTGGCACTCCGAGAAGAACGCCGAGGGGAAGGCCGAGAAGAAGCTCGACCGCTTCGACCTCGACATGAAGCGCTGCATGTTCTGCGGTCTCTGCGAGGAGGCCTGCCCGACGAACCCGCGCTCGATCTGGCTCGCGACGAAGACCTACGAGCTGGGCGTCTACGAGCGGAACGAGGCGCTCTACCTCGACCTGAGGAAGCTCACGAAGTGGGACGAAAACGTGAAGCCGTTCCCGGGCGTCGACCCCGACAAGGCGCCGGCGAACCCGGCCAAGGAGAAGTGACGTGGAACCCGCCCTCTTCTTCTTCTGGGCCTTCGCCGCGGTGACGGTCGTCGGCGCCGTCGGGGTCGTCGTCATGCGCCAGCCGATCCACTCGGCGCTCTTTCTTCTGATGTCGTTCCTCGGCGTGGCGTGCCTCTACGTCCTCGCCTCCGCCGAGCTCGTCGCAGCCGTCCAGGTCCTCGTCTACGCGGGCGGCATCATGATCCTCTTCCTCTACACGATCATGTTCGTGAACGTCCGCCGGCAGCGGACGGAGAGGTACCTCCACCTCCAGGCCGTCCCCGCGCTCGGCTTCGGGTTCCTCTTCCTCCTCGTCGTCGGCGGCGTCGTCGTGAACGAGGCGCGCTCGCTCGCCGCGAAGGTCCCCGCGGCCGACCCGAAGGCGCTCGCGACGACCCTCGTGAACGGCGTGACCGTCCTCGGGAACACGCAGGCCGTCGGCTGGATGCTCTACCGCGACTACTTCCTGCCGTTCGAGATCGCGTCGGTCTTCCTCCTCGTGGCGATGATCGGCGCCGTCGTCCTCGGCAAGCGGACGATGGAGAGGTTCGACTAGATGATCACTCTGGCCCACTTCGTCGGCCTCTCGTTCGTCCTCTTCACCATCGGCGTCGTCGGCGTCCTCGTCCGCCGGAACCTCCTGACCGTCCTGATGTCCATCGAGCTGATGCTGAACGCCGTGAACATCAACCTCGTCGCCTTCTCGAGACAGCTCGGCGACCTGACCGGGCAGGTGTTCGCGATCTTCGTCATCGCGGTGGCCGCGGGAGAAGCGGCGATCGGCCTCGCCATCATCATCTCGCTCTACCGCCTCAAGACGTCGGTGAACCTCGACGACGCGGCGGAGCTGAAGGGTTGACGCGATGAGCGCCGAGACCTTCCTCCCCTGGATCCCCGTCTTCCCGCTCCTCGGATTCCTCGTGAACGGCCTCCTCTACCTCGTGGCGCACTCGCGCCTCGGCGGCAAGGACGCCCCGCTCGGATCGCACGGCCACGAGGACGCGCACGGCGCCGGTCACGCCGCCGGGGAAGGGCACGACGACCACGGCGCCGGCCATGGCGGCCACGGGGCACACCACGACATCCCCTTCAAGGCCGTCCACACCTGGATCGGCCCGATCGCCTCGGGCCTCTCGTTCGTGTTCGCCCTCCTCGCCATCGGCTCCTGGTGGACGGAGACGCACGGGCACCACCCGATCGTCACGACCCTCTGGACCTGGATTCCGATGGGGACGAACAGCGGCTGGTTCGGCAGCCCCGACTTCTCGGTCGACGTCGCCTTCCGCATCGACCCGCTCTCGGCCCTGATGCTCTTCTTCGTGACGCTCATCGGGACCCTGATCCACGTCTACTCGGTCGGGTACATGGGACACGACGAAGGGTACGGCCGCTTCTTCTCGTACCTGAACCTCTTCATGTTCGCGATGCTGACGCTCGTCCTCGGGGCGAACCTGGCGATCCTCTTCGTCGGGTGGGAGGGCGTCGGCCTCTGCTCGTACCTCCTGATCGGCTACTACCACACGAAGGACTTCGCGGCCGACGCCGGCAAGAAGGCCTTCGTCATGAACCGGATCGGCGACGCCGGGTTCCTGATGGGCCTCTTCGCCTGCGTCGCGATGTTCGGGACGGTCGATTTCACGAAGATGTTCGCGGCCGCGGCCGCCAGCCCGGCCGTCTACGCCGCGGGCGGCCTGATGACCTTCGCCTGCCTCGCCCTCTTCGTCGGGGCGACGGGCAAGAGCGCGCAGCTCCCCCTCTTCGTCTGGCTCCCGGACGCCATGGCCGGCCCGACCCCCGTCTCGGCCCTCATTCACGCCGCGACGATGGTCACCGCGGGCGTCTACATGGTCGCCCGCTGCAACGTCTTCTTCCGGATCTCCCACGAGTGGGCGCTGAAGACGCTCGGGGAGAACCCGTCCGTCTGGGGCCTCCTGACGCATGACGCCTCGTTCGTCGTCGCCGTCGTCGGCGGGATCACCGCGTTCGTCGCCGCGACGATCGGCCTCGCCCAGACCGACATCAAGAAGGTCCTCGCCTACTCCACCGTCTCGCAGCTCGGCTACATGTTCCTCGGCTGCGGCGTCCTGGCGTTCGGCGCGGGGATGTTCCACGTCTTCACCCACGCCTGGTTCAAGGCCTGTCTCTTTCTCGGCGCCGGGTCGGTCATCCACGCCCTTTCGGGCGAGCAGGAGATGACGGCGATGGGCGGGCTGCGAAAGAAGATCCCACACACTTTCCGGACGATGCTCATCTCGACCCTGGCGATCTCGGGAGTGCCGTTCTTCGCCGGTTTCTTCTCGAAGGACCAGATCCTGGGCGAGACGTTCGTGAAGGGCCATCCCGTCCTCTGGGCCCTCGCGGCGTTGACGGCGGGCCTCACCGCCTTCTACATGTTCCGGCTCATCAAGATGACCTTCTACGGCGGGTACCGCGGGCCGAAGGAGACCTGGGACCGCGTCCACGAGTCGCCCGCAACGATGACCGTCCCGCTCTGGATCCTCGCGGCAGGCGCCGTCGTCGTCGGCTACGTCGGGATCCCGAGCTTCCTCGTCCCGGGCGGGAACGGCATCGAGGCGTTCCTCGAGCCCTCTTTCCCGGCTCTTCCGCCCGCCTGGACCCCGCACCCGCACGCGGCGTCGCACTCGCTCGAGTGGACCCTGATGCTCACCTCGATCGCGATCGCGGGCGTCGGCATCCTCCTGGCCACGACGTACTTCTACCCCGGCTCGGCGCCGTTCGCGCTTCCGGCGAAGGTCGTCGCGGCCTTCCCACGGGCCTACCGCTGGGTGAGGAACAAGTACTACGTCGACGAGCTCTACGAGGCGGTCTTCGTGAACGGCCTCGTGAAGAAGGGGGGCCGGCTCCTCTGGGAGATCGACGCCCGGGTCGTCGACGGCGTCGTGAACGGGACGCGCCACCTGACGGTCGGCTTCTCCCACGTCTCGAACTGGTTCGACAAGACCTTCGTCGACGGCGCCGTGAACGGTGTCGGCGACTCCTTCCAGGCCGCGTACAAGGGCTATGGGAAGCTCCAGACGGGGCAGACGCAGAACTACGCGTTCGGAATGGCCGCGGGCGTCTTCGCCCTCGTCTGCATCTACATCATCTTCGCGTGACGTGTAAGGACGCCGAATGAACGGACTCGGACTCCTCTCCCTTCTGATCCTCCTCCCGACGGCCGGAGCGCTGGCGATCCTCTTCCTCCCGCGGGAGAAGACGGGCGCGATCAAGGCCCTCGCGACCGGCGTCGCGGGCCTGACGTTCGTCGCCTCGCTGCCGCTCTGGTTCGCGCGGGGCTTCCGGGAGTCGGCCGGTTTCCTCTTCCGCGAGGATCTCGACTGGATCCCGTCCCTGGGCGTGAGGTACTCCCTCGGCGTCGACGGGATCGCGGCGCTCCTGATCCTCCTGACGACGCTCCTGTCGGTGATCTCGGTCTACAGCTCGTACACCGCGGTGAAGACCCGGGAGAAGGAGTACTACGTCTTCCTCCTCCTCCTCGAGACGGGGATGATCGGGGTCTTCTGCGCCCTCGACTTCTTCCTCTTCTACGTCTTCTGGGAGGTCATGCTCGTCCCGATGTACTTCCTCATCGGCGTCTGGGGCGGGCCGAGGAAGCTCTACGCGGCGATCAAGTTCTTCCTGTACACCCTCTTCGGGTCGGTGATCATGCTCCTCGCGATCATCGCCCTCTACTTCTTCAACACGACCGGCTTCCTCGGCTGGAAGGGGCTCGGTAACGCCCCGTCGTTCGACATCCTCCACTTCCACGAGATCGCGCCCCTGATCCCCGCGGACCTCTCGCTCTGGCTCTTCTGGGCTTTCTTCCTGGGGTTCGCGATCAAGGTCCCGATGTTCCCGTTCCACACGTGGCTCCCCGACGCGCACGTCGAGGCCCCCACGGCCGGCTCGGTCATCCTCGCGGGCGTCCTCCTCAAAATGGGGACGTACGGATTCCTCCGCTTCTCTCTCCCGATCTGCCCGTCGGCGTCTGCGACGGACTGGGTGCAGCTGACCGTCGTCGTCCTGTCGATCATCGGGATCATCTACGGCTCGATGGTCGCGATGGTCCAGAAGGACATCAAGAAGCTCGTCGCCTACTCCTCGGTCGCCCACCTCGGGTTCGTGATGCTCGGCATCTTCGCGTTCAACAACGCGGGGATGCAGGGAGGCGTCCTCCAGTCGATCAACCACGGTCTCTCGACGGGCGGGCTCTTCCTCCTCGTCGGAATCATCTACGAGCGTCGCCACACGCGGCAGATCGTCGACTTCGGCGGGATCTCGCAGGTGATGCCGATCTACGCGACGCTCTTCATGATCATCCTTCTCGCGTCGATCGGCCTGCCGCTCCTGAACGGCTTCGTGGGCGAGTTCACGATCCTCGTCGGCGCGTTCCTGGCCGACTGGAGGTGGGCGCTCTTCGCGAGCCTCGGCGTCGTCCTCGGCGCGGCCTACATGCTCTGGCTCTACCAGCGCGTCTTCTTCGGCGAGCTGAAGCACGAGGAGAACAAGAGCCTCCAGGACGTGAACCTGCGCGAGGTCCTCACCCTCGTGCCCCTCATCGTCGCGTGCGTCTGGATCGGCGTCTACCCGAAGCCCTTCTTCGCGATGACGGCGCCCGCCTCGTCGAAGATCGTCGCGGCCGTCGAGAAGGCCCGCGCCGGCGAGGTGCGGATGGCCGCCTCGGTTGCCGTGCCGGCCCCCGCGGGTGTCGTCCCCGCGGCCGTCGCCCCGGTGGCCGACGTCAAGGGGAACTGAACCGTGGCCCTCCCGTTCCCGCTCTCGGACCTGCTGGTCATCCTGCCCGAGCTCGTCCTGACCGAGCTCGCGCTCGGGATCCTCCTCTGGGCGACGGTGGTCAAGCGGGAAAAAGAGACGGCGCTTGCCTGGGCGTCGCTCGCGTCGCTCGCGATCACGGCGGCCCTCATCCCGGTGGCCGTCTCGTTCTCCGGGGCCCTCCCGCGCGCCGCGTTCGGCGGAATGTTCACCCTCGACGGTTTCGGGATCTTCTTCAAGGTCCTGACGCTCCTCGCCGCGGCGGTGACGATTCTCTTCTCGCTCCGGTTCGTCGGGACGTCGCCCTACCCGGGCGGCGAGTACTACGCCCTTCTCCTCCTCACGACGGTCGGCATGCTCTTCATGGCGTCCGGGACGCACCTCGTGTCGATCTACATCGCCCTCGAGCTGATGGCGCTCTCGCAGTACGTCCTGGCGGGCTACTTCAAGCGCGAGACGAAGTCGGTCGAGGCCGCGGCGAAGTACTTCGTCCTGGGCGCGTTCTCGTCGGGCGTCCTCCTCTACGGTCTTTCCCTCGTCTACGGCGCGACGGGGACGCTCAGCCTCGCCGGCGTCGCCGCGTCGCTGGAGCCCTCGCCCCGCTCGGGCCTGCTGATGGTCGGCGTCGTCCTCACTGCGTGCGGCATGCTCTTCAAGGTCGCCTCGGCGCCCTTCCACGTCTGGGCGCCCGACGTGTACGAGGGTGCCCCGACCCCGGTCTCGGCCTTCTTCGCCGTCGGTCCGAAGATCGCGGCCTACGCGATCTTCGCCCGCATCTTCTTCGCCGGGTTCGGTCCCCGCGCCGACGAATGGGCGCCCGTCCTCGCGGCGTCGGCCGCCCTGACGATGGTCATCGGGAACGTCGGCGCCCTGATGCAGAAGAACGTGAAGCGCCTGCTCGGCTACTCCTCCATCGGGCACGCCGGCTACGCCCTCCTCGGCCTCCTCGCCTACAGGGCGGGCGGCGCGGCGGGGCAGCCGGAGTCGTTCGGCCTCTGGGCGGTCATGATCTACCTCTCGGCCTACCTCCTGATGACGTTCGGGGCCTTCGGTCTCGTCGTCCTGCTGGAGGCGAAGGGTTACGCGAGCGAAAGCGTCGACGACTTCAACGGCCTCTGGAAGAGGAACCCCCTCGCCGCCGCGGCGATGGTCGTCTTCCTCCTCTCCCTCTCCGGGATCCCGCCGACGGCGGGCTTCGTCGGGAAGTACTTCCTCTTCTCGGCCGCGATCAAGGCGGGCTGGCCCGCCCTCGCCCTCCTCGGCGTCCTGATGTCGGCCGTCTCGCTCTTCTACTACTTCCGCATCGTGAAGGCGATGTACTTCGTCGAGGGGGAGGGAGAGCTCCGCTGGCGCGAGGAGCCTGCCGTCGCCTTCGCGGTCGGCCTCTGCGTCGTCGGGACGCTTGCCATCGGCGTGATGCCGCAGCCCCTCGTGGCGCTCGCCAAGGCCTGCCTCCTCCCGTAAGGAGAATATGCCCGAGCCCGGGAGGACGTCCGATCCGAACGCCCGCCTCCTCGGAGACGTCCTGAGCTTCGGCTGGGTCCTCCCCGCCTGCCTCGCGGCGGGCGGAGGGCTCGGCTGGCTCGTCGACCGGTGGCTCGGGAGCTTCCCGGCGGCGACGGCCGTTTTCGGGCTCCTCGGCTTCCTCGGGGCCCTCTGGCAGCTCCTCCGCGAGGCGGACGCCCTGGAAGGCCGCCGGAAGCCGCCGCCCGGGCCTGCGGGCGGACCCCGCGGAGCGGGCTCTTGAGCCTCGCCATTCCCCCCGCGGAGAAGAGGATTTTCGGCGCGGCGACGGTTGCCGCCCTTCTCGGAGCCCTCCTCCTCGGCGCGTTCGGCAGGTTTCGCGAGACTGCCGCCTTGACGGCCGGAGCGGCCGTGGCTATCGTCTCGGGCCTCTGGTTGTCGGACGTGGCCGGGAAACTGCTCGTTCCCCGTCCACGGGCGGCCACCCGGTACGACTGGAAGTTCGTGGTCCGCGCCCTGCTCCGATATGCCTTCGTGGGCCTCGCGGCGTTCGGCGCGGTCTTCGTGTTCCAGGGCGAGGTCCTGTGGCTCCTCGGAGGGCTCTCCGCGGTCGTTCTCGGGGTCCTCGTCGAGGGGTTCAGGGGGGGCGCGGCCGGCCGGTCCGAACGAGAGGAAGAGGAAGAGGAAGACGGAACGACTCCCCGGGGGTGAGATGCAGCAACATCACTCGATTCTGTTCGGACCGGTCAACGCGCTCCTGACGGCGATCTTCGGCTCGCCGGAGAATGCCCCGTCGTGGTGGCTGCACGGCGTCACGATCGGCGGAGTCCACATCGCCGGGATCGCGCCGGTCGACCACGCGAGCGGTGTGCCGGCCGGGTGGATTCCAGACCACGTGATCATGGCCTTCCTCGTCTTCCTCGTCTTCGCGATCGCGCTGCCGATCTTCGCGAGGAAGTTCCGGGGCGACGTGCCGGCGGGGACGCAGAACGTCCTCGAGGTTTTCGTCGAGTTCCTGAGGGGCCTCATCAAGGAGAACATCCCGCACAGCGGCGAAAAGTACCTGCCCGTGGTCGGAGCGTTCTTCTTCTTCATCGCGGCGTCCAATCTGATCGGACAGATCTTCGTTCTCCAGCCGCCGACGTCGAGCCTGAACACGACGTTCGCCCTGTCGCTCTCCTGTCTCGTCTTCTTCAACGGCGCCGGAGTGAGGGCTCACGGGCTGATGGGCTACCTCAAGACCTTCGCCGGACCGAGCGCGGCGCTCGCCATCCTCGTCTTCCCGATCGAGATAATCGGGAACCTGGCGCGGGGTCTCTCCCTGGCGATGCGTCTCTTCGGAAACATCTACGGCGAGCACACGGCGACGAACCAGTTTGTCCAGCTCGTGCCGCTCCTCGTCCCGATGCCGATGAACGCGCTCGGGATCTTCGGGTCCCTCCTCCAGGCCTACGTCTTCACCCTGCTGACCACCGTCTACATCGGGGGCGCCATCGCCCACGAGCATTGAGCCTCGATTCCGCAGCTGACTGAACCCGAAAGGAGTCCACAAGACATGATCAAGAAGCATCTCCCCGCCGCCACGGTCGTCGGCCTCGCCCTCCTGCTCCCGAACCTCGCCCTCGCGCAGGAAGCCGCCAAGGCCACCGGCGGCGGCGTGGGCTGGGGCCACCTGTCGGCCGCCCTCGTCCTCGCCATCGGCGCGGCCGCCGGCGCCACGGCCCAGGGCCGCACGGCTGTCGCGGCCTGCGACGGCATGGCGCGCAACCCCGGGGCCGCGGGACAGATCCGCGGCATCGCCTTCCTCGGCCTCGTCCTCATCGAGTCGCTCGTCATCTACACTCTGGTCATCGCCTTCCTCCTCTACGGAAAGTGACCTGGCGGGCCTTCGAGGCGCGAACCGAGCAGGTGCCCCGGCAGTATCTGTCGGGGCCTCGCTTCGTCCGGGGGAATCCCGACGGGTCTTCCTGACGTTAATGAGCTCATGGCGTTGTTTGGCTTCCGCCGAGGCCCGGCTCCGAGGGCGTGGGACTTCCACTCGGGAGACCTCCCGTACGCGGACGCCCTTTTCGGAACCGCCCTTCGCCTGACACGCAACCGTCAGGACGCCGAGGACCTCCTCCAGGAGACCTACCTGCGGGCCTACGCGCACTACGACGGCTATCGGGAAGGGACGAATCTCAAGGCCTGGCTCTTCCGAATTCTCAAGAACGGATTCATCAACGGCTATCGCCAGCGGAAGGCCGGCCCTCGAGAGGTGGACCTCGAAAGGGGGGGGGCGTCGTTCGAGGCCGCCTTGGAGGAGGTCACCCCGCCGGCCGCGACCCCCGAGGACGAACTCCTCGACCGGACGCTCGACGGCGACGTCGCCCGGGCGCTCGGAGGCCTCCCGGAGGACTTCCGGATCGTCGTCGAGCTCGTCGATCTCCAGGATTTCTCGTACCGCGAGGTGGCCGACATTCTCGAGATTCCTCTCGGAACGGTCATGTCGCGTCTCTACCGTGGCCGAAGGTTCCTCGAGGAGGCTCTCCTGTCGTACGGACGCCGCAGAGGGTACTTCGGCGCGTCCCAGACGCCCGGCCGGAGCCGGCTCGCCGCCGGGGCGGCGGGCGGCGACGCGCGGGAAATGCCGGAATACCGCGTCCGACGCCGACGTTAGGCATCGATGGAGCGCCCCATCCGGGGCCGCCACGATGGACTGCGAGACCTCCGAACCGCTCATAGAGGCGCTCTGCGACGACGAGCTCGACGTCGCATCCGCAGCGAGCCTCGTCGCACACCTCGAGGGGTGCGCAGGATGCTCTGCCGTCCGTCGCGAGGTCGAGACGAGGAAAGCGGCCCTCAGAGAGGCGAGGCCGATCGACCGGCTGCCCGACGAGGTGAGAGCGCGGCTCGTCCGGCAAGTAGGGTTCACGGCTCCGGAACGGCGGAACGTGGTGCGGGCCACCTGGATCGGGCTCGTGACGGTGGGCATCGCGGCCGCGGGCTTCCTCTCGGGCCTCGTCCCGAGGGACCGCTCGCCCCGGCCGCCGAACCTCGCCGACCAGCCCGTCGTGCAGGAAATCGCGGGAGAGGTCTTCTGCCTCCGCTGCGCGCTCACCCGCCTCTTTCCGGACACCCGGGTTCTGGACGAGCGACACCTCCCCGTGCTCCGGACCGACGAAGGAGAGGTCATCACGCTGCTCGACGGGGACGTGACGCAGGCTGCCCTCGCGAAGAAGGGATGCGCGGGACGGCGGGTCGCCCTGACGGTTCGGTTCTACGCGAAACAGGAGCTCGCCGAGGTTCTTTCCGTCCGGACGATCGGCCCTTCCGCCGGCCTCCCGCCCCCCGAAGCCGTCTTCGCAGCCGCCGCGCGCGCAGGCGCCTCGCCGCGCTGATCGGGCTGGTCTAGACTGCCCGGCGTGGTGCATGAGGAGCCGGGCCGCCTCGTTCTGACCGTGTCGCTGGCGGTCGGAGGAGGCGCCTTCGCCGCGGGCGCCGTCGTCTCCGTCGCTGCAGCCTGGGCGGCCTCGGGATTCGGCAACCCTCTCGCGCAGGCCGTCGTCCTCGACGTCGGCATCGCGGCCTCGGCCGTCGCCGGGCTGGTCGCGGCGGCGGCCGCCACCGTCTTCGCGCAGCGGCCCGTCGCTCGGCTTTCTCGAGCCCTCGATTCGGCCCGCCAGATGGCGGAAGGGGACTTCTCCACGAGGGCGTCGGAGGGAAGCGACCTCGCCGGACGGGTCGGGCGGTTTCTCAACGCCGTTGCGGGACGGGGCGCGCACCTTCTCGCTTCGGTGAAACGCGAGCACGCGCAGCTGAACCGCCAGGTCTCGGTCCTGCGCGCCGCGTCGATCCGGAACCGCGAACGTGCCGCGCAGGAGCGAGCTCGCCTCGCGGCCGCCTCTACCGCCGTCGGGGGGCTCGACGGGACGATCCGCGCCATCGCCGAGAGCGTCGAAACGCTCGCCGCCGGCTCGGAAGAGACTGTGGCGGCCGTCGCCGAGGTGGACGGCTCCCTGACCCAGCTCCTGGCGCGTTCGGAGGGGCTCCTGGCCGATTCGACCGAGGGAGCCGACGCGGCCGTCTCGCTCGCCGAGGGAGCCGCCGTTCTCGACGGAACGCTCAGCGCTCTGGCGAAGCGGGCCGAGGAGCTGGCGGAGGCCTCGATACTGAGCGAGAAGGCGCTCGGGAGCGTCCTCGGCTCGGCCCGCGAAGCGACGGAGCACGCCGCCCACGTCGCGACCGAGGCGCGGTCGGGGCGCGGCGTCGTGGAGGAGTCGCGGGCCTCCGTGGCGGCGATCCACGTCTCGGCCGGGGCGGTCCGCGAAGCGGTCGGACGGGTCGAAGCCCGTTCGCGGGAGGTGGGGCGGATCCTCGAGATGATCGAGGACATCGCTCGCCAGACGAACCTCCTCGCCCTGAACGCGTCGTTCCTGGCGACGCGGGCCGGGGAGCACGGTCGCGGGTTCTCCGTGGTCGCCACCGAAATCCGGCGCCTGTCGGAACGAACCTCAGAGGGGGCTCGCGGCATCGGCGGCCACGTCTCGGGGATGCGCGACGAGGTCGACGCCGCCCTGGCGGCCGCGGAGGAGGAAGGGCGCCTCGTGCGGCGAGGGGTCGAGACGGCGACGCGGGCCGGCGAAGCGCTCGCGTCCATCGAAGCCGCTGCGGCGCAGGCCGAGGAGGCGGTTTCGGCGATCCGCGAGGTCACCCGGGCGCAGGCGGCCACGGTGGCGGGCACCGCCGTCTCCGTCGCGGACGTGAGGGAGGGGCTACGGGCGCTCGCGGAAGAAGGACGGCGGAACACGAGAGAGGCCGAACGGATCCGGGAGCTCGTCGGCCGGGTCCGCGATCTCGCCGGGTTCGTCGAGAGGACCGTCCACGAGCAGAAGGGTGCGGCGGGACAGATCGCCGTCGCGGCGGAGCGCTCGGTCGGCCTGATGCGCGACATCCAGGACGCCGTCGGGCGCCAGACGGCCGACAGCCACCGGCTCCTCGGCCTCCTCACGGACGTCGAGGCGATGAGCCACGAGACGCTGGCGTCGGCGTCCTCCGTCGACGATGCCACCGCTGCGCTCGAGACGCTCGCCGGCTCTCTCGAGGACGAGGTCGGGCGCTTCCGGGCCGACGTGGAGCTGCGCGCCTCTTGACGCTCTCCCGCATCCTCGCGTTCCGTGCCGCCGGCGTGGCGTGCGCGGCCGACCCGGCCGACGTCGAGAGGATACTGAGGCCGGGCCGGCTCCTACCGGCGCCCGGGGCGCCCGTCTGGATCGCGGGGCTCGTCGTGGGGCCCCGTGGCCTTCTGGCGGTCATCGACGTGGGGCGGCGGCTCTTCCCGTCGCTCGTGGGACGGTTGCCGCGAGATCTCCTCGCCGGAAGCTTCGACGGCGTTCCGGCCGCCCTGGGTGCGGACGAGGTCGAGGGGATCCTGCCGGTGGAGTCGGGCGAGGCGCTACCGCCGGAAGGCCTCGCTCCCTGCGTGGCGGCCTGCCTGAAGGGGGTCGTCGTCGCGGGCGGCGAGCGCCGGCTGATCCTCGACGTCCGGCGCCTCGTGGCGGGAGGAGACGAGGTCGTCGAGGTTGCGCAGACCGTGGCTCGCGCGGCGGATCAGATCGGAAGGGAGACCGCGGAGCGGCGAGACCAGTCGTCGTAGAGGAGCCCCAGGACGACGACGTCGTGCCTCTGGCCGTGCGCGAAGACGCGGCTCCTGAGCACTCCCTCCTCGGCGAACCCGAGGCGCTTCAGGACCGCCCGCGCGGCGATGTTCCCCGCCGCCACGAAGGCCTCGATCCGGAGGAGCCCGCGGTGGAGGAAGAGGTAGGAGACGAGGGCCCTGTGGGCGTCCGTCCCGAGTCCCTTGCCCCGTTCGGCCGGCTCGAGGATCGTGGCGGAGATCCGGGCGACGCGGGAGTGGAGGTCCACCCCGTCGACGCCGGCGAGGCCGACGCGCCGCCCGGCGCGATCCTCGATGACCAGGCGGGTGAAATCCTCCGCGAGGAGGCCGTCCTGCTCGAACCGGCGGCGGAGGCTCTCGGCCTCGCCGACGAAGAAGGGCTCGAACTCACCGAACGCCGAGGGCTTGCCGCAGGCGGCGACGAGCCAGCCGAGGTCTTCGGACCTCGCGGGACGGAGTCGGACGGCGGCCCCCGCGAGCACTACATCCTCGGGCGCCGGATGGGCGCCCAAAGTGCTATTCCCGGGAGTCGGACGGCGGCCCCCGCGAGCACTACATCCTCTCCGGGATCGGGACGCCGAGGACGCCGAGGACGTCGTCGAGCGTGGACTGGACGAGCTGAATCGCCGCGCGCCGCGACCTGCGGCTCTCGTCGTTCTCGGCGAGGAGGATCGGGTGCGTGTGGTAGAGGTGGTGGAAGGCCGTGCAGACGGCGAGCGCGTGCCGGACCAGGAGCGAGACCTCGAGCGTCTCGGCCGCCTTCTCGAACGTCTCGAGTGTCCGCCCGCAGGTCCTCACGACGTCCCAGAGGCCGTCGTCGAAGTGGGCGGCGTCGAGGGTGGCGACCGAGGCGGCCTCGGCCTCGTCGAGGCGGCCGGGGAGGCCCTTCTCCTCGAGCTTCTTGAAAATGTTCGCCGTCCGCACGGCGGCGTACTGCAGGTATGGGCCCGTATCTCCTTCGAAGGCGAGGGCGTCGTCGAAGTCGAAGGCGATGACCTTGTTCCGCGAGAAGCGGGTCATGTAGACGCGAAGGGCGCCGATGGCGATCGCCTCGGCACGGGAGAGGTCGACGGGGGCGCCCGGCTCGCGGGCGAGAATCTGCTCGAGCGCCTTTTCGACGAGCCGCTCGACGAGGTCGTCGGCCTTCACGCCGAGCCCCTTGCGCCCCGACATCTCGAGGTAGGCCTTGCCGCGGTCCTCGTCGGAAAGAACGACGCCGAGCGCCTCGGCGGCGGCCGGGGTGAGCGCGACCATCTCGTAGGCGAAGTGCACCGAGCGGTCGGCCCCTTCGGAGAACCCCGCGCGCCGGACCGCTTCCTTGACGACCTTCTGCGGGTAGGACTGCCTCACGTCGATGACGTTGATGACCGCGTCGCCGCCTCCGTACCGGCCCTTCGCCGCCGGGTCGGCCCCCTCGGCGTCGTGACGCGTCCGGTAGAGGGGCGTCACGCCGTCGGAGGCGACGAACTCGGGGTCGCCGAACGGCGTGACGTACGGCGTCACCTCGTACTCGAAGTCGATCCCGAGGACGCCGAGCTTCCAGAGCTGATAGGCGACGTCCTTGCCGGTATAGGTGACGGTGCCGTTCGAGCGGACGAGGACCTTGTCGGCGTCCTCCATCCCCTCGAAGTCCTTCGCTCCCTCGAGCTTCATGACCCAGCAGCCGGCGTTCTTCCCCTCGGTCTCGAGCTGCGTGGCGCCCGCGGCCTTCAGGAGGTCGAAAGCCCTCGCCCAGAACTGGCGTCCGAGGATGTCGCTCTCGCGCGGCAGGAGGTCATAGGAGACGCCGATCCGCTCCATCGTCTTCAGGTGGCAGCGGACGACCGCCTCTGCGAGACGGGAGGCGAGCGCCGCCGTCGCGTGCTCTCCCTCGGACATCTCGTGCCTGAGGGCGGCCCCTTCGACGGCGTGGAGCGTCGCCTTCCGCCTTTCCTCGAGGGACGGGTCGGCCGCGTAGCTGCGCGTCACGAGCGCGTACAGGTCCCACGCCAGGTCACCGAGCCGGCGCGCGGGAACGCCGGGCCCGTCGTCGGGGAACGCGGCGAGGATCTCGCGGATCTCCGCGCCGAGGGCGGCCGCCTTCTCCGGCTCGGCGAGATCGCCGGGGTGCTCGAGGCCGACGACGACGTCAGCGACCTGGACGCCGGTGTCGTCGAGGTAGTTCTGGACTTCGACGCGCTTGCCGAGCCGGCGGAAGATGTGGACGAGGACGTCTCCGAGGACGGCGTTTCGGAGGTGCCCGATATGGGCGGCCTTGTTCGGGTTGATGTTCGTGTGCTCGACGATGACCTTCCCGGGGGCGCCTTCGACCGCGGCCGGTGCGGCGAGCATCGCGGCGAGGGCCTTCGGGCGGTCGAGGAAGAGGTTCACGTACCCGCCCCCTTCGACGCTCCGGCGGGCGACGATCGGCGGCAGGACGAGCGCCGGGGCGAGCTCCTCGGCGATCTTCCGGGGAGGGCGGCGGAGGACCTTGGCCAGCTCGAAGGCGATCGGCAGGGCGAGGTCGCCGAGCTCGACTTTCGGGGGGGTCTCGATGACGAAACGCGGGGGATCGACGTCCCAGAGGCGGCGGCAGGCGTCCTGGACGGCGGCTTCGACTTCTCTCTTCAGGCCTGGGATCACGGGCACCTCGCTCGGAAGCGTTCGGGGGGAGCAGACGGGCGAATCCGCGTGCAACCTTCGATTTTCGCACGGCGCCGCCCGTGCGTAGCATCGTGCCGTGGAAGCGGCCGGCACGTGATGCACGGGGTATTCTCCGACGCGGTCCCCATGAAGGCCCGTCTCGCCGCCCTCCTCGCCGGCGCGCTTGCCGCATCCGGGTGCCGTTCGAATGCACCCGGCATGGCCCTCCAGCTCTCGCCGGAACGCTGGCGGGAGGTCGTCGCCTCCCGGGGCGTCGACCCGGGAGACGTGCCGATGCCGATGTACGTCTCTCCCGAGATTCGCGCGGTCGCCGAGCAGACCGCCGGTCCGGGCGACGATGGCGAGCGGCTGAAACGCCTCCAGTCGGCGCTCCTGGACAGGAAGTCGTACGCCTTCGAGTACGACACGGTCGCGACCTTCACCGCCTCCGAGGCGTTCGCCCTCAGACGCGGCAACTGCGTGTCCTTCACGAACCTGTTCATCGCCTTCGGCCGGGCGATCGGTATCCCGCTCCAGGCCGCGCTCGTCTTCCGCCGGGTGCGGAGCGAGCGCGAGGGCGACCTCGTGATGGTCTACAACCACATGGTCGCGGTCCACCCGAAGGGGGGCGCCAGCAAGGTCTACGACTTCTACCTGACGCGCGATGGGTCGCCGATCGAATTGCGGTTCATCGACGACATCGCCGTCGCCGCGATCTCGGCGAGCAACCGGGGCGTCGAGGCGCTGCGCGCGGCGGATCTCGAGAAGGCCCGCGTCCTCCTCGAGCGCGCGACGAAGCTCGATCCCACCCTTCCCGACCTCCACTCCAACCTCGGCATCGTGAAATGGCGCCAGGGGGACGCGGAAGGGGCACTCGCCACGTACCGCCAGGGCCTGGAGATCGACCCCCACCGTCCGGCGCTTCTTCACAACCTCGCCGCTCTCTACATCGCGCAGGGGCGCAGGACCGAAGCGCGTGCCGCGCTGGCCGCGGCCAACACCAGGGATGCGTCGCCCTTTCTCTTCGTCGTGCTGGGGGACCTCGAGATTCTGGGCGGGAACCCCAAGAAAGCGCGGAAGGCGTACCGCCGGGCGCACCGGGAATCTACGGAGCTCCTAGAGCCGCTCCTGGGGATCGCTCGGGCCGAGAAGGCGCTCGGGAACGACGCGGCGGCGCGCCGGGCTCTTCGGAAGGCCGAGAAGCTCCGGCCGGACGACGAGCAGATCCGCTCGCTCCTCGAAGGGAGCTGAGCGGGCACTGGGAATCCCGAAAGGGGTGAGCGGACTCCCTCTGGGGTATAGTTCCAAGGATGCGCCGGTTCCGGCGAACTCCCCCCCTGAAAGGACCACGCGGATGAGAAAGCTGCGGCTTCTTGCGACCCTCGTCCCGCTCGTGGCGCTCGCTTTCCCCGCGGCCGCCCAGCTGGATAAATTCAAGGACTGGGACAAGTCTCCCGAGTTCACGTACTACGCCACCGAGGACGAGCACGCCGCCTGGAAGGCCGTGAAGTCCGACGTAGAGGCCCAGAAGTTCTACGACCTCTTCTGGGGCAAGCGTCATCCCGACTACCAGAAGACCGCCCAGAACGTCTTCCGGGCCCGGTTCGACGCCCTGGTGGCCAGGGCCGACGAGCTCTTCCCGCTCGGAAAGCCGGGCGAGAAGAGATTCCGGCGGGGGGCGCTGACCGAGCGCGGGAAGGTGCTCATCCTTCTCGGGCCGCCCTCCGCGATGGGCTCGAAGAAGGTCGTCTCTTCGGCAGCGACGGCCCCGGCACGCGGAGAGGATGCCGAAAGCCGGCTCCTCGGCACGAGCGGCGGGGGGTCGGAGGTCCTGACCAGATTCCAGTACGAGAAGGAGCAGCTCCCGGAGTGGAGTGGCCTGAAGACGCTCCTCCTCAACTTCACGATGGATGAGGCGACGCTGGACGAGTCCGTGGACAAGCCGGCGGACGTGAAGAAGATCCAGAAGAAGGCGATTGCGGCGGCGCTCGTCAACCCGAAGATGACCGAGCCGCCCGTCTACAAGACGCGCGAGGAGCACGAGGCCGAGCAGCGGGCTGCTGCGGCGGCAGCGGCCGAAGCCGCGAAGGGACCGGTCCTCTCCGCCCCGGTCCGCGAGAAGCTCGAGGCGCTCATCGGCAAGGAGCCGCAGGGGGACCTCGGAGTCTTCCCGCTCGCCTTCGGCGACAAGGCGACCCACCTCATGATCCAGCTGGGTGTTCCGGCCGCTGCCGTCGCGGCGCCAGCTGTGGCAGGTGCGGCTGCCGTCCCTGCCGCTCCGGCGGCTGCCGTCCCTGCCGCTCCGGCGGCTGCCCCGGCCCAGGCCGCCACACTGGCGATGAAGGTCGCACTTCTCGTCAAGGGGAAGGACGGCAGAGACGCGGCCCGCCGCGAAGAGGCCGCCATCCTCCAGAAGTCCAAGGGCGACTTCTTCGTCGACTACTCCCTTCCGGTCGAGCCCGGTGACTACGAGGTCGCCCTGGTCCTCCTCGACGAGACCGGGGCGGAGAAGGTCTCGGCCCATCGCACCGTGAACGTCCCGGCCCTCCCGGCCGAGTTCGGCGTCTCCCAGCTTCTCCTCGCGTATAACGACGTTCCCTTCGAGGGCGCCAAGAAGGGGGACGAGCCCTTCGTCTTCTCCGCGCGGAAGTTCGTCGTCCGGGGCGACAACAGGTTCCAGAAGACCGACGGGCTCGCCTACGTGGCGCGCCTCTACAACCCGGCGGTCGACCCCGCGACGAGGAAGCTGAACCTGAAGCGGTCGATCTCGATCAAGCCCAAGAACGGGTCCACGATCGACGTTCTCCAGCCCCCGGACGAGCCGATGGCCGTTCCGGAACAGGCGGGAATGTCGACCGCACTCGTCCTCGATCTCGCGGGCGCCATCGTCGACGTCAACATCGGGGACTACTTCCGCCCGGGTGAGTACACCCTGATCCTGAAGCTCACCGACGTCGTCGCCGGCAAGTCCGTCGAGGCGAAGACCCCGTTCACGCTCGTGGCTCCGCCTCCGGGTCCGACGGCCAAGGCGCCTGCGGCGAAGGCTCCGGCACCCAAGAAGTAGGCCCTTCCACCGAACCGGAACGTACGAAGGCCCCGGCGCGAGCCGGGGCCTTCTGCGATCCGGAGCTGCGGGCCGGTGGTTCGGCTATTCGACCCGCAGGTCGGTCGATGCGAGACCCGTCCGGCCGGACGCGACGTCGCGAACCGCTGCCACGAAGCGGAGGTTGCCCTTTCCGGTCCTGAGCTGTCCGCGGTGGACGAAGGCCTGCCCCCTGGCTTTCTCCCAATCCGCGACTGGAATCGACACGGTAGTTCTCTCGGGCTTGATCGAGGACCGGGCGCCCGTGTCCTCCGCGGCGGCGAGCGTCACCTCGGCGGTCGCCTTCATGAATCCGCCCTCTTCCTGAAACGTCAGCTCCGACATCGGAACCGAGACTTCCCAGGGCGCCGTGCGGCGGCCGACCCCCCCCTTCTTCTCGAGCGCGCCGATCCGGAGCGTCGCGGAGAAGTCTCCGGTCGCGCCGGGGGTCAGGAGGGCCATCTCGACGCGGTCGACCGCTGCCTCGTCTGCCGTCTTGGCCCCGAAGCGGGTCCGGGCTCGCACCTCCACGCCGGGGCGCGTGGTTTGGACCTCGACCTTGCGGGAACCCGTACCGGGGACCCCGGAGAGAGTGACGCCCACCGAGTAGTAGCTGCTCGCCTCCCGGTAGACACGGTCGAGGTCGGCGCGAAAGGCGTTCCGGTTTTCGACGAGCGTGCCGCCCGTCTCGCCCGCGAGGGTTGCCATGGAGTCGCGGAAATTCTGCTGCTTGAAGAACGGGTTGATGGCCGACGGCAACATCTGGGACGCATCGGAGTCGGCCGCGAGCCCTTTGGCGTCGAAGACCTGGATCGTGATGCCGGAGCTGTTGGCCCGCGACAGGACCTTCCCGAGGTCGTCCCCGATGTTCCGGTCGAACTGGATGAGGCTGTTCGGCCCGTACGCCTGGGCCAACGTCTGCCCGGGGTACCACTCGTAGCCGTTCGTCACGAGCAGGAGAGTCCGCTTGCCCGAGCGCGCGGCGAGAGCGGAGACGCTGCGCGAGAGCTCTCCGAGGGCCGCCTTCTCGTGCGCGGCGGCCTGATCCGCCCAGCTCCGGAGGATCGCCCCGCGCGAATAGGCGCGGGCGATCCTGAGCTCCTGGACCGTCTGCCGGTACTGCGACTCCCACGAGAGGCCTGCGGGGGACGCCTTCTCGAGGCGGGAGAGGCCGTCCAGCAGGGTTTCCTTGCTATTCGTGAAGGGGACGAGGATGCGCGTCGAGCCGGTGTACGAAACGATGGAGGCCCGGTCGGAAGGGGAGAGGCGCGTGACGAAATCGCGAAGGCCCTCGATGACGGCGACGCGCTCCGGGGGAAGGAGGCGATCGTCGTCGAAGTAGATCAGGAACTGGCGGGGGACGTACGTCTCCCCGCCGTCGTTCTTCAACGTGTCGAGGACGAGGTCGGGGGATGCGGTCGCCAGGTCCGGCCCGTGGACCGTTCCTGCCTCGATTCGAGCGAAGAAGTCGATCGGGACCGGCTTGCCGTCGACACGGACGACGAAGTCCCCTTTCGTCAGGTCGTTCACCGGGCGGCCGTCCTTCGTCGCCACGACGTCGAGGTCCATGGCGGTCACCTCGACGGCGGCACGCACACCCGCCGGAGATACGGGCGGGGAAGCGGGTTCGGACGCGAGACCGGTGGCCGAGAGGAAAAGCGCGAGAGCGAGCATTCGAAAGCGGGGGCGGACGACCATTTTGGACCTCCGTGCAATGCTACGACCCGGGACGGGCCGTGGATCAGAGCCCTAGAACCTCGCGGAGCGCGGAGGCGTCCGCGGCGATCCTTTCGGCCAGGTGGTCGTCCACGGCAAGAGAGGAGTAGCGGTCGGCGAGATCGGGGTCTTCGCTCGCCCACTCCCGTCCGACCTGCTCGGCGGCGACCATCTGCTTCGCGAAAAAGACCAGCTGTTCGGCGGCGGGGCTGCGGCTCGAGACCTGACCGCTCGAGCCGAGGACGTCGGCGAACGAGTCGGGGAGATTCACTTTCCGTGCCAGCACGCGTCCGCAAGAACCGCGATACCACGACAGCGCGGCCGCGCGGAAGGGACCGGGCTCGAAGTCCTCTGCAAGGAGGAGCTTGAGCAGCTCGTAGCTGCCGAGCGGTTCGAGGAGGGCGAGGGTCCACGCAACGCCGGGGTCCTCTCCGGTGGCCGGTGCGACGTGGGAGGCGGCCACTGCCGTGGACACGGCGGCTCGCCGGAGGGCCCTCTCGAGCCGTTCCCGCGTCGAGATGGTGGCCGCCGTCTCGTCCGACAAGAGCTCCAGGAGGCGGCGCAGCGCTCCCGGGCCGAGTGCGGCGGTGGCGTCGTGAACGGTCGACAACAGGCCCCTGGCGGGTGTTCGGAGGGAATTCGCGAGGAACAGGACGTTGAGCGTGAGGAACGGGTCGGCCGCCGCGAGACGGACGACCTCCTCTCCCTCGGTCCCGGCCGTGAGCGCGGCGCGGCATCGTTCCGCGGTGTCGGCGAAGACGGGGAAGGGACGGTACGGCTGCCGGAGAGAGGCAGCGACCTTCTCCGAGAAGCGCCCGAAGACGACGAAGCGATCCCGCCAGACGCCAGCGGACGGGTTCTCGAGGCCGAGCCCTTCCGACACCGCGAAGAACGCGTGCGCGACGGCCTGCGGCGAGAAGGCCATCTCCGCCGGCGGCGAATCCTTCCCGGTCGCCGTGGCCGCGGTCCGGACGCGGGCGGTGTCGTCGACCGAGCGCGCCCCTTCGAGCGCGAGGACCTGCCCCCGCAGGGAGAGCTGTATCCGCAGGAAATCCTCCGTGGCGACGGAGGGGTCGAAGACGAACGACGCCCCTTGCCAGTGAAAGAGGTCGAGGAGGATCTTGAGCGCGAGCTGCTCGACCGCGGCCGCAAGCTCCTCGCGCGGGAGTAGACCGCACTCCAGGACGAGCCGCGTCAGGCTCCGCCCCGTCAGGAAGCTGTCGGCGAGGACCTCGTAGACGACAGGCTCGGGGAGGATCCCGCGGGTCGCCAGGTAGGTGCCCAGCCGTTCCTCGGGCCGAAGCGAGGAGACGAAGACGATCGCGCCGTCCTTCAGGTCGATCGTTCGCCGGTCCTCACCGAGGGTGATGGCCACCCGCCCGGAGAGCCGGTTGATCTCGAGCCACTGAAGTAGGTCGGCGAGTGAGAAGGTATCGAGCGTCCCGTTGAGCGTCTTCTGCACCGGTTCCGCAAGTGTGACACGAAGCCGGGTCTTCGGTCGGCGGACTCGACGGGGATCCCTTCCGTTCGAGGAGCGGGAGTCCGGACGGCGGAGAGGGCCGGGAGGATGGCTGGAAACGAAGAGATCCCGTCTCGCGGGGTGCCCGATCGCGGGGTTTCAATCTAGCATCGGAGACATGTCCACCACCAAGACCGACGCCGTCACCACCTCCGGGATCCCGGTCCGCCCCTCCTACGCCCCGGGGGACGTTCCTTCGGGCTGGGGCCCGGGCGCTCCCGGCGCGTTCCCGTTCACCCGGGGGGCGCAGGCCGGTGGCTACCGCAAGAAGCTCTGGACCATGCGGCAGTACGCCGGGTTCTCCACCGCCAAGGACTCGAACGCCCGCTACCGCTACCTCCTCGCCCAGGGGCAGACCGGTCTCTCCGTCGCCTTCGACCTCCCGACCCAGATCGGCTTCGACTCCGACCACGCGCTCGCACGCGGTGAGGTGGGGCGCGTCGGCGTCGCCATCGACTCGATCGAGGACATGGAGACGCTGCTCGACGGCATCCCGCTCGACGAGGTGTCGATCTCGATGACGATCAACTCCACGGCGTCGATCCTCCTCGGCTTCCTCCTCGCCGTTGCGCGCCGCCGCGGCACGTCGTGGAAAGGGCTCACGGGGACGATCCAGAACGACATCCTGAAGGAGTACGCCGCGCGCGGGACCTACGCCTTCCCGCCGAAGCCGTCGATGCGCCTCATCACCGACATCTTCGGCTTCTGCGCCGAGAACGTACCGCGCTGGAACACCATCTCCATCTCGGGGTACCACATCCGCGAGGCCGGCTCGACTGCGGTGCAGGAGGTCGCCTTCACTCTGGCCGACGGCGTCGAGTACCTCTCGGCCGCGGTGAACGCCGGGCTCGACGCGAAGGCGATCGCCCCCCGCCTCACCTTCTTCTTCAACGTCCACAACGACTTCCTCGAGGAGATCGCCAAGTTCCGCGCGGCTCGCACGCTCTGGGCTCGCCTCCTGAGGGACCGCTTCGGAATCGACGACCCGCGCGCGCAGGCCCTCCGGTTCCACGCGCAGACCGCGGGCTCGACGCTCACCGCCCAGCAACCCGACGTGAACGTCGTCCGCGTCGCCATCCAGGCGCTCGCGGCGGTTCTCGGAGGGACGCAGTCTCTCCACACGAACTCGCGCGACGAGGCGCTCGCGCTCCCGACGGCCGATGCGGCCCGCCTCGCGCTCCGGACCCAGCAGGTCATCGCCTGGGAGACGGGCGTCGCCCGCGTGGCCGACCCGTTCGGAGGCTCCTGGGCCGTCGAGGCGATGACGGCGGAGATCGTCGACCGAGCCTCGGCGCTCATTTCGCGGATCGACGAGATGGGCGGCGCCCTGGCCGCCATCGAGGCGGGGTACTTCCAGCGCGAGATCCAGGAAGCGGCCTACCAGGCGCAGAAGGCGATCGAGTCGAACGAGGCGGTCGTCGTCGGCGTGAACGAGTTCACCGTCCCGGAGGAGACCCGGATCCCGACGATGACGATCGACCCGCAGGTCGAGCCCGAGCAGGTCGCCCGCCTCGCCGCGTTCCGGGCCCGGCGCGACGGGGAGAAGGCGGACCGCCTCCGGACGGAGCTCGTGTCGGCGGCGAAGGAGGGGCGGAATCTGATGCCCCCGATCGTCGAGGCGGTCGACGGAAACGTCACGCTCGGCGAGATCGTCGAGTCGCTTCGGACGGTCTTCGGCGACCACCGGGACACCGTCGGGCTCTGAGTCCGGTTTCGATGCGCCCGGACGTTCCGACAGGGCGTCCGGGCGCCCTCTCCAGGCCCGGAAACCGGTCGTCCGGAGACCTTCATGCCAGGCAAAACCGCTGCCAGAAACGACCCCCGCCTGTGTAATTCGTTTCGGACCGCTCGGAATGCGGCTTCACGCCATCCTCATGGGTTTCGAAATAGGTCAAGTCTTTGCTGGCAAACAATTTGACTGTCGTGCACCTTCCGGAGTGCATTCCGTATGGAGTCCGCTCGCGATGCGGCTTCGCGAGGATTTGAACAGGCGAACCCACAGGCTTTTGCACAATGCTGCTGGGAAAGGCGGTAAGCCACGCGGATGGAACGCCTTCTGTGCCGTTCAGGGCTCTTCCTCAGGGAACGGGAGATTCCCGTCCACCTCCGGCACGCCCGGGTCGAAACAGCGGCGGCACCGCGCCTCGTAGAGCCCGGCCGCCCCGACGACGACCCGTTCCGTGGACGCCACGAGCCTCTGTGTCCGGCTTGCCGGGCCACCGCAGAGGACACAGATGGCCCGCGTCTTGACGACCTCTTCGGCAAGCGCCATCAGGGTCGGCATCGGATCGAAGGGACGTCCCAGGTAGTCCTGGTCGAGGCCGGCGACGACGACTCTCTTGCCGAGATCCGCGAGGCGGCTGGCGACCTCGACGATTCCCGCGTCGAAGAACTGCGCCTCGTCGATCCCGACGACCTCGGTCCGGTCGTCCGTTCTGGCGAGGACTTCGGCCGACGTCGCCACGGCGAGGGCCGTCAGCCGCATCCCGGTATGGGAGACGACCTCCACCTCGGAGAACCGGTCGTCGAGCTTCGGTTTGAAGACCTGGACGCGACGGCGGGCGATCTTCGCGCGAGTGACGCGGCGGATCAGCTCCTCCGATTTTCCAGAGAACATCGATCCGCAGATCACCTCGATCGAACCGCTGCCGGGAAGCGTCATCGTCCACTCCTGCCGGTCGTCATCCCGAGGGCCCGAACCGGGGTCATCGGCCTTCTGGGGCTCTTCCTGCGGGCTGCCGTGCGGTCGGCCGGGGCCGAACGCGGAGGCGGGGTCGCCGCCGGTA
>CAVOJA010000027.1:0-26536 GCA_963696015.1 uncultured Holophagales bacterium | reverse complement strand
AGCGCGGGTTTCTCGGGGAGGATCCGGATCGGGTGCGTCCGCCCGTCGAGCCCTTCCGTTCCGAGGATCTCGATCTCTCCGTCCTCGAGGGTCCGTGGAGGAAGGAACTCCACCTTCTGCGGCTTGCCGTTCACGAGGAGCGCCTCGTTCCGAAGCTCCACGACGTCGCCGGGCAGACCGATGAGCCGCTTGACGAACGGAACGCTGCCGCCGTCGGGGTTCCTCACCACGACGACGTCGCCGCGGCGGGGCACGCCGGTCTTCACGAGCCGGACCTTCGAGAACGGCAGGCGAATCTGGTAGGCCGACTTCCAGACGAAGACGCGGTCACCCTCGAGGATCGTCGGCTTCATCGAGCCGGTCGGGACGACGTACCAGTCGGCGAGAACCGACCGACCCGTCAGAATGACGGCCGCCATCAGGACGAGCTGGCGGATGTCCTTCAGGACCTGCTTGCGTTTCTCGGGCGAAATGGCCATCGGGCGCGAAGTGTCGCACATTCCGGGCCAGGCTCCGGCCGGGCTATTCTCCGGACATGACGACCGGCTACACGGACGACCACGCCGCCGCGGGGACGAAGGCGGCGCTCCCGGAACTCGAGACGTGGCCGTCCCAGTACGGCGACGACTACGAAGTGGCGATCACGATTCCGGAGTTCACCTCGATCTGCCCGAAGACGGGCCTCCCCGACTTCGCGACGCTCGTGGTGACGTACGTTCCCGACGCCCACTGCGTGGAGCTGAAGTCCTTCAAGGAGTACCTCCTCGCCTACAGGAACCTCGGGATCTTCAACGAGAACGTCGTGAACCGCGTCCTCGGCGATCTCGTGGCAGCGACGCGCCCTCGGCGGATGTCCGTGAAAGGCGTTTTCACGCCGCGCGGAGGGATCCAGACGACCGTCGAGGCGCGCTGGCCGAACGCTTCCGGGACTTGACAGGACCACACTCCGAGCCCAGATTCGTCAGTGGATCCGGGAGCTCTTTCCCACGAGAAGCGGTTCTTTCCGGGGCGATCCCAGATCGACCCCGCGAAGGGAAGACGGGCCGCGGACGCGGCTCAACCGGACGGGGGCGATCGTGAGTTCGGAGGACCCGTCGCCCCCAGGTAGTGTCCCGGCCGGCGTGATCAACCGGCCGGGATTCTCGTAATTGCCGGGGGCGCGCGTTCAGCGGGGCGCTTTTCCCGCCGCCGGGGTCGGCTTCGTCGGAGCTGGTGCGATTTCCGCAGGGGGGGCGAAGGTCCCATCCGGTCGGAGCCGGCGGTAGAGCGCGAGGACGTTCGCGTTGTCGACCGTCCCGGGGCAGTAGGCACCCAGGTCCTTCAGAGAGAGTTCCGCCGCCACCCGCGCTTCGGGCGAGGATTTCGCCTTCTGCTCGGACAGGAAGCTGTGAACACGCTCGAGATAGGCGCCGGTCCGCTGCAGCTCCTCACGCACCGCCTGGATCGGATCGCCGCGCGTCGCGATCAGGCCCACCGGTCCGAGCTCTTCGATCCGGGCGAGCATGCTCTTCCAGCCCGCCGGGTCCGAGGCACCTCCCGCGAGGTTGGGGCAGCGGCCCGAGGTCACGAGGTCCCCGACGAACGCAATTCCGCTGTTGCTGCTGACGGCGACGAGATCGTAGGCCGAGTGCGCACCTCCCCGTGAAGCGATCATCTCGAGGCGTCCGCCCCCCGCGTTCACGACGAGCCGGTCCGCGACGCCGACGACGGTGGGGCGCTTCTCGCCCGGCATCGCGCGGAGAACGCTCCTGGAGAGCGGATCGACCGCCCGGGCGTGGACGAAGACCGTCGCGTCCGTCGGAAGAAACGCCTCGATTCCGCCGTTGGAATCGACGTCCGTCTGCGTCATCACGATCCAACGAACGGGTTTGCCCTTCGTCTTCTCCTTGATCTGCGCCTTGAGGTTCTCGGCGTCCTGCTTCGTCCAGCCCGTGTCGATGACGAGCACGCCGTCGCCCATGTCGATGAACGCGCAGTTCGTATAGCCGAATCGGCCATACCAGGTGAAGGCGTTGAGCTGCACCACCTCGAATGCGGGAACACCCTTCGGAAGGGGAGGCGGGGCCGAGACCACAGCCGGCGCCTGTGAGGAGGCGGCGTTCGCGAGAACGGTGACGGAAAGCAGGGCAGCGGAGAGGACGGTTCGGATGGTCATGCGGGCTCCGGCATCTTGGCGGAACCGCGGATGGTCGGCGAGGGACCCTTGCCGGCATCCGGGTTTCCGGGGGTTTCTTCGTCCTGACGATCGACGCGCGCCGGCGTGCCATCGCGGTGGCCCGGAGGCACGTTCGAGCTCCGTTCGGGGCTGGCCGAACGGGGCCTGGAGTCCGCGCGCCGGCGCGCCGCGGCGAGGAACTCCACGAAGAGGGCTTTCTGGTCCGGCCTGTCGACCAGGTTTTCCGGGTGCCACTGGACTGCGGCGAGGAACGGCCCCTTTTCGCGGGCGAACGCCTCCACGAGGTCGTCGGGGGAGGCGGCGAGAGGTACGAGGCCCGGCGCGAGGTCCTTCACCGCCTGGTGGTGCCGGGAGTTCACGAACGCCCCGTCCGTCGCCGCGAGAGCGGCTGCCAGCGGAAGCGCACGGGGCGCGCTGACGAGGATCCGGATCTCGTGCGCGGGATGCGCGCGGTCGTGCCCTTCCCTGCTCGGGAAGGAGTGCTCGACGCCGCGCGGACGCTGTGCGGAGAGGTCCTGCCAGAGGGTCCCGCCAAGCGCGACGTTGACGACCTGCAGCCCGCGGCAGATGCCGAAGACGGGCGTTTCGAGCCGTTCCGCCCGCAGGAGCAGCTCGAAATCGAGCTCGTCCCGCCCCGTGTCGACGTGCACCGAGCCGTTGACGGGCGCCTCGCCATAGCGCGCCGGGTCGACGTCGGCCCCGCCCGAGAGGAGGAGACCGTCGAACTCCTCGGGAAAGGCGTCTCCCGGCTGGACGATCTCGAGCTCCCCCGGGAGCGTCCCGGCGGCGATGAGGGCGTCCCGATAGCCGGCGTGCGGTTGCGCAGGGTCGATGGCGAGGATGATCTTCATGCTTCGAGCAGGGCCGTTCCGGCGGGCTTCACCGGCGGGCGCCGAGTCTAGCAAGATGCGTTCCAGGAGTCGTCCCGCCTCAGATCGGCGGCTCCCAGAAGCGGGAGAAGATGTACCACTGCTCGCCGTTCTCTCGAACCGTCCGCTCCAGGATCGCGACGAACTCCAACATCGCGGACCTCTCGACCTCCTCGCGCCGGCCGCGCGAGACCGCCTCGACCCGGATCGGCGCCTCGACGACCGTCCGATAGGTCCCGTCCTCTTCCCTCAGGACGAAAACCGGCAGGATCGGGACGCCGGCCGCGGCGGCGATCCGGAACGGACCGACGGGGAACGAGACGCTCCGACCGAGAAACGGCAGCTTTGGCCCGGTTCCGGAATAATCACGGTCGCCCTGGATCGCGACGAAAAAACCCTCCTCGAGGCTCCGGAGGATCTCTATCGCCGAGAAGTCCGACTTCATCTGCAGCGACCGGATGCCGAGCCGGTCGCGTGCCGCCCTACGGTCCCGTTCGACGACGGGTGAAGGATCGGACAGGTAGACGACCGCCACCTTCAGGCCGATCTCCCCGAGAAAGAAGCCGCCGATCTCGAAGTTTCCGACGTGGGCCGTCAGGAGGATCGCCCCCCGTCCGGCGTCACGTGCCGTCACGAGATGCTCGGTCCCGACGCGCCTCGGAACCACCGCTTCGAGGTCCGTCGGCGGCCTCTCGGAAAAGCGCAGGAGGTCGATCCAGGAACGCGAGTGGTGGCCGAGCATCGCGAGCGCCGACTCCTCCACCTCGCGCCGCCACGGCGGAAGCCCCAGCAGGGCGGCGTGGTTCTCGAGAATCGCCTCGCGCACCGGCTCGCGCGCCCAGATCGCCCGTTCCGCCGTGGCGGCCGCGAGGCGCGCCACCCACTCCGGCGGAAAGCGGAGGACGAGCCAGCGGAAGAACGGGAACCAGAGGCCGAACGTGGCATGCGTCACGCGCGATACGATCGGCGGGGCGGCAGCGCGGCGATGCGGCGCGTGCGGGTGGGTTGCGGGAGGGCGCGACATGGAGGGGAGGCCCCGCGGCACAGGGGACGCGCGGGGGGCGATTCTAGCCGCACGCGCCGGGGCAGGCGACTCGCGGGGAGGAAGGCCGTCGAGGGCGCCCTCGACCCGCTCGGCATCCTGAGCCCGGGGAAGGTCTTCCCCTGAAGAGAGCTCGGCTAGACTCGGCGTTCCAATGCCTTCCCAAGAGTTCGAAACGGTCATCGGGCTGGAAGTCCACGCGCAGCTGAAGACGCGGACGAAGGCGTTCTGCGCGTGTCCCGTCGTCTTCGGCGCGAGCGCCAACACGGCCGTTTGCCCCGTCTGCCTCGGCTACCCCGGCGCCCTGCCGGTCCTGAACCGCGAGATGGTGAGCCTGGCCCTGCGCCTCGCGTTCGCGACCCGCTGCGAGGTCCACGAGACGTCCGTGTTCGCCCGGAAGAACTACTTCTACCCCGACCTTCCGAAGGGCTACCAGATCTCGCAGTACGACCGGCCGCTCGCCACCGGCGGCGTCGTCGAGGTCCGCGGCGAGGACGGCGCGCCCCGCGCGATCCGTCTCGACCGGATCCACCTCGAGGAGGACGCCGGCAAGTCGATGCACGAGGTTCCCTGGGACGACGTGCCGACGGGCGTCTCCCTCGTCGACCTGAACCGCGCCGGCACCCCGCTCGCCGAGATCGTCACCGAGCCCGATCTCCGCTCGCCGGAGGAGGCGTACGACTTCCTCGTCCGGCTCCGCCGGCTCGTCCGCTGGGTCGGCGCCTCCGACGGCAACATGGAGGAAGGGTCCCTGCGCTGCGACGCGAACGTCTCGCTGCGCCCGGCCGGCGCCGCGGCGCTCGGGACGAAGGTCGAGATCAAGAACCTCAACTCCATCGCCCACGTGAAGAAGGCGCTCGAGCACGAGATTGCCCGCCAGACGGAGACGCTCCTTCGGGGGAGCCAGGTCGCCCAGGAGACGCGCCTCTTCGACCCGGGGAGCGGCACGACGCGCCCGATGCGGTCGAAGGAGGAGGCGATGGACTATCGCTACTTCCCCGACCCCGACCTCGGCCCCCTCGTCGTCGACGCGGCATGGAGCGCCCAGGTCGCCGCCGCGCTCCCCGAGCTGCCGGAGCCGCGCGCGGCGCGCTTCGCCTTCGCGCTCGGCCTCCCCCCATCCGACGCCGCGACCCTCTGCGCGACGCGCCCTCTCGCCGACGCCTTCGAAGAGGCCGTCGCCCTCCATCCCTCGAACGCGAAGGGCATCGCGAACTGGTTCCTCGGCGACCTCCTGGCGCGGATGACCGATGCCGACCGTCAGGAAGGGCGTTTCCCGGTCGCGCCGGCCGCCCTCGCGCGCCTCGTGGCACGGATCGACGACGGAACGATCTCGGGGAAGATCGCCAAGGAGCTCTTCCCGCTCCTCTGCGAGGAAGGGGCCGACGTCGACGTGTTGATCCGCGAAAAGGGGCTCCTCCAGGTGACGGACGAGGGGACGATCCGCGGCACCGTCGAGACGGTCGTCGCCGCCAACCCGGCGCAGGTCGCGGCCTATCGCGGCGGGAAGCCAGCCGCGTTCGGCTGGTTCGTCGGCCAGGTCATGAAGGCGACGGGCGGGAAGGCGAGCCCCGCGCTCGTGAACCGCCTCCTTCGGGAGATTCTCGACGCGTGATCGAGTTCTACCGCGTCTCGAAGGAGTACCACGGACGGCGCGTCCTGAAGAACCTCTCCTTCCAGATTGCGCAGGGCGAGTTCGTCTTCCTCACGGGACCCTCCGGCGCCGGGAAGACGACGGTCCTCAAGCTCCTCTACCGCGCCGAGGGCCCGGGCGAGGGACAGATTCTCGTCAATGGGCGGAACGTCGGCGCGATGACCCCCGCGCGCGTCCCGGAGTTGCGACGGACCATGGGAATCGTCTTCCAGGACTACAAGCTCCTCCCCTCGAGGACCGTCTTCGAGAACGTCTCGTTCGTCCTGAAGTTCCTCGGCGTCCCGCTCGCCGAACGCCGTCGGCGTGCCTACCAGGTGCTCCGTCTCGTCGAGCTCCACCACCGCGTCAACGCCTTCCCCGAGGAGCTCTCGGGGGGCGAGCAGCAGCGCGTGGCCCTCGCGCGCGCCCTCGTCAACGAGCCCGAGCTCCTCGTCGCCGACGAGCCGACCGGGAACCTCGACCACCGCCTCGCCCAGGAGGTGATGCGGCTCTTCTCGCAGGTCAACGTCCGCGGGACGACCGTCCTCGTCGCGACGCACGACGTGAACCTCATCCGGGAGACGGGCCGCCGGTGCCTCACGCTCGATCGGGGCGGCGTCCTCGAGGGTCTCGTCGAGGCCGCACTCCCGCCCCAGGCGGCGTGGCGGCGCGACGGCGGCGTCCGGCTCCCGCCGCGCGAGGAGGAAGAGCGATGAGGCGGGGAGCCGCGTTCGCCTCGCTTCTCGACGAGGCTCTCTCCGGCCTCTGGCGGGCGCGCCGCGTGACGGCCGTCTCCATACTCCAGATCTCCTTCTCCCTCTTCCTCGTCGGCCTCTTCCTCCTCGCGGCGGAGAACCTCGGCGGTGTCGTGGACACGATCCGCGAGGAGACCGCCGTCACCCTCTTCCTCCGCGCCGGCGCGGACGACGCGTCGACGGCCGCTCTCGAGCGCCTGGCCCTCGAGTCGAAGCTCGTCGCCGCCGTCCGGCGCGTGTCCGCCGAGGAGGCGCGGGGCCGGTTCGCCCGCTCGTTCGGCAGCCTCACCGGCGCGGCGGGGACCCTTTCCGGAAACCCCTTTCCCGCCTCCGTCGAGCTCGATCTCCTGCCGGGTGCGATCTCCTCGGCGGCCCTGCGCCCTTTCCTCGCGAACCTGGCGGCCAGCCCGGCGGTCGAGGAAGTCCAGTTCGACGTCGACTGGATCCGCCGCCTGCGTGGCATCGTCCGCCTCGTCGCCGCGGCGGGCATGGCCACCGGAGTCTTCCTGGCTCTCGGCGCCGCCTTCACGATCGCGAACGTCGTGAGGCTGACGATCCTCCTTCACCGCGACGAGATCGAGATCCTCCGCCTCGTCGGCGCGCCGGAGGTCCTGATCCGCGGCCCGTTCCTCCTCGGGGGCGTCCTGCAGGGGCTCCTCGGGGGGCTCGTGGCGCTCGGTCTCCTCGCCCTCGCGTTCCGGGGGCTCCTCTTCTTCGTCGCCTCGACGGAGAACGTCCTTCTCGGGGTCTTCGTCGTGCGGTTCCTCTCCCCGGCGATCTGCGGAGTTCTCGTCCTCGGCGGAGTCCTCGCCGGCCTCCTCGGCGGCACGGTCGCGTCCCGCCGCGGCCACGTCTGAGATGGAGCGGGAGGGCCCGGGCCGCCGGGTCCTCCCGCGGCGCTTTCGCGCCTCCCTCTCCGCGCGGTGAGGACTGGACCGCGGGTGCGTCCGAGAAGAGCTTCAGACCGGTTTCGCTCGTTTCAGCCGGGAGAAGACCGCCGCGCCGATCCGCGGCGGGAGAGTCCTCGGGACGAAGCGCCCGGTGAAGATCCAGGCGGAGTCGAGAAGATTCGGGACGACGATCGCCTTGCCGCGTTCGAGGCCGCGGATGCCGGCCTCGGCGACCGTCTCCGCCGAGAGGGACGGAAAAGGGTTGCTCGCCCCGTGCGCCAGCCCCGCGACGCGGTGGAAGTCGGTCCGGGTCGTCCCGGGGCAGAGCGCCGTCACGACGACGCCCCGGCCTCTCAGCTCCTCGTGGAGCGCCTGCGAGTACGAGAGGACGAACGCCTTCGTCGCGGCGTAGACCGTCATGTACGGCACCGGGAGGAAGGCCGCGGTCGAGGCGACGTTGAGGACGTATCCGCTTCCCCGCGCGCGCATCGGCGACAGCAGCCGATGCGTCAGCTCGACGAGAGTCTCGACGTTCAGCCTGATCATCCGCAGCATTCGCTCGAGCTCCTGCTCCTCCTGCGGCCCGTAGAAGCCGAAGGCGGCGTTGTTGACGAGAAGCCCGATCGGCGTTCCGGCCCCTTCCGTCGCGGCGACGAGCCGCTCGGCGGCCCCTTCGGAAGCGAGGTCGAGAACGATCGCCTCCACGGCGACGCCCGAGACGGAGCGCAGCTCGTCCGCGAGTGCGGCGAGCTTGTCTCCCGAGCGCGCGACGAGGAGCTGCGGCACCTTCCGCCGTGCGAGCCCCCGGGCGATCGCCTCGCCGATCCCGGCCGAGGCGCCGGTGACGAGGGCGAAGGAGCCCGCGGGGAGGAGGATCACCCGATCAGGTCCTCGGTCCCGTCGACACCGAGGACGTTCCCCGTCAGCCAGACCGTCTCCGGGCGCGCCACGCCGACGATCACGTTCGCCACGTCCTGCGGCGTCGTGAGACGACCTGCGGGGTGAACGGCGAGGACCCGTTCGATCATCTGGACGTTGCCGGGGATCTTCCGGAGGGCCGGCGTGTCGGTGACGCCGGCGCGGATCGCGTTGACGGCAATCCCTTTCGGGACGAGCTCGACCGCGAGCTGGCGGCAGTGGCTCTCGAGGGCGGACTTCGCGGCCGAGACGGCGCCGTACGACGGCCAGATCCGGTGCCCGCCAGCCGACGTCATGGCGAAAACGTGGGCGCCCCTGCCAAGGAGGCCGGCCGCGACGATGTCCTGCGTCCAGTAGACGAGCGAGTGGGCCATGACGTCGAGCGTCATGTCCATCTGCGCCTGCGTCATCCGCTCCTTCTCGTCGCCCAGGAACGGCTTGAGCGTCCCGAAGGCGAGGGAGTGGAGGACGACGTCGAGGCTCTCCCCGGAACCGGCAGCGATCGCTTCCTTCATACCCGCGACGACCTCCGCGCGTTTTTCGGCGTCGGCGGCGTTCACGTTCCAGAAGATCGCCCGGCCGCCCGCGGCCTCGATCTCGCCGGCGATCCGCTCCGCGTTCGGGAGCGTGGCGCGGCGGTCGAGATGGACGCCGAAGACGTTACGGCCGGCCTTCGCGAGGGCGACCGAAGTCGCTTCGCCGAATCCGGAGGACGCGCCGAGGACGAGGGCCCAGTTCCGCTTCGGTTCAGACATGGCGCGGATTATCGGCACCGCACTCCCCCTTGTATAGTCGCGCGCAGGGGCTGTATCCATGCGTTTCGAGGCCGTTCGCAGGCTCCTCGAGAGACTACAGAAGAGCGGGAAGTCCACCCTCGAGCTCGAGGAGACCGCAGGCAACTTCACCGACAGCGAGATGGCGTTCGGGCGGCTCGTTCTCCCCCTGCTCGAGGACATGGACGCCATGAAGAAGCTCCTCGAGGACCTTTCCCGGCGCGCCCGCGCGATGCAGTTCGTCCTCGACCGTCTTCCCGTGGCCGCTCTCGTCCTCGACGCCGAGGGAAGCCTGCTCGCGATGAACACCGTCGCCAAGAAGCACTTCGGAGGTCCCGCGATCACGTCGGCCGTCCTTCGGGCGGCCCGGCGGGCCCTCCACGGGGACGAGGAGGCGGCCTCGACCGTCGACGACCCGCGCCGGAGCGGGGGCACCCTGCGGCTGGTGGCGGCCGACGTCGCGGAGGAGGCGACGGGAGGCGCCACCGGCAAGCCCTCCGTCGTCTTCGTCGTCTCGAACGACTCTCCTCCTCCCGTCGACGAAGCGGACCTCGTCGCCCGGTTCGACCTGACCAGGGCGGAGGCGTCCGTCGTCGCGCTCGTCGCGCACGGCCTTTCGAACAAGGAGGCCGGCGAACGGATGGGGAGCTCCGTCGAGACGGTCCGTTCCCAGCTCGCGAGCGCGTTCCGCAAGACGGGGGCCCACAACCGGGCCGGCCTCGCCGCCCTCGCCTACGGCGCGCGCTTCGGGCAGGGGCCGATCTCGAGCGCCGCCCCTCCCCTCGAGGAGTGAACGCCGCTTCGCTCCGCGCCCTCCTCTCGGAGCGGCCGTTCCTTCTCGACGCCGCGCTCGGGACCGAGCTGGCCCGGCGCGGCGCCCCCTCCTCTCCACCCCTCTGGAGCGCCCGTGCCGTCCTCGAGCGGCCCGACCTCGTCCTCGCCGTCCACCGCGAGAACGTCGCCGCCCGGGCCGACATCCTCACCGCGGATACCTTCCGGACGCAGCCGAAGCTCCTCGCCGGCGCCGCGAGGGACGCTACGAGACGCGCCGTCGCCCTCGCCCGGGAAGCGGCGTCGGCCCGGCCGGGTGTCCTCGTCGCCGGCTCCGCCGCGCCGGTCGAAGACTGCTGGCGTCCCGACCTCGTCCCGGCCGAAGCCGAGCTCGCCCGTCTCCACGCGCTCCACGCCGGGGCGCTCGCCGAGGCCGGCGTCGACCTCCTGCTCCTCGAGACGTTCGGGACGGCGCGCGAGTGGCTCACAGCGGCCCGCGCGGCCGCGGCCACCGGTCTTCCGGTCGTCGCCTGCGCCACGACACGCGAGGACGGCGCGCTCCTCTCGGGCGAGCCGCTCGGAGAAGCCGCCCGCACGCTCCTGGACCTTCCCTCGCCCCCCGTCGTCCTCGGCGTCAACTGTGTCCCCGCCCGGCGGCTCGGCGCCAGCCTCGCCCTCCTCGCCGCCGCCGCGCCCGAAGTCCCCCTCGCTGCGTACGGGAACACGGGACTCGCCGTCGACGAGGCGCTCGGCGCCTTCACCGAACCGATCGAGCCCTTCGAATACGCCGAGCTGGCTCTCTCCTGGCTCGCGCTCGGCGCCCGCGTCGTGGGCGGCTGCTGCGGGACACGGGCCGGGCACGTGGCAGCCCTGGCGGCCAGGCTCGGCACCGCGGACCGTTCACCCCGGCTGGGGGCCACCCACTCCTACGGGAAGTAGCCGCGAATCGTCTTCGCCTTCAGGCCCGGCTTTCCGATCCGGACCTCGACGAGCCGGAACTCGTCTTCCTTCTTCTTCGATTCGTTGAGGTAGCTCAGGAAGTACTGGGAGCGGACCTCGGTCTCGATCTGCCGGTAGATCCCGGGCAGCTCCTTCGCCCCGCCGATGAAGAACGCCTCTCCGCCCGTGTCCTCGGCGAGCTCTTTCAGTCGCGACTTCAGCCCCATGTCGAACATCCCGAGGTCGAGACCGATGAAGTAGATCGGGACCCCCGCGGTCCGCGCGTAGCGCTTCAGCGTCGGCCAGTCGGTCGAGGAGTGGTTGTCCTTGCCGTCGGTCAGGACGACGAGCGCCTTCTTGCCCGCGAGCGGGCGGAACTGGTAGAGGCCGAGGACGATGGAGTCGTGGAAGGCCGTCGCGCCGCCGGCACGCGTCTCGCCGATCGCCCGGACCAGGTCGGCCCGCCGCGACGTCATCGCGGCGAGGAGCGTCGGCCGCTCGCGGAACTCGATGACAAACCCCTTGTCCTTCTCGCCGATGAGGTTCGAGACGAACTCCGTCGCCGCCTGCTTCACGAGGGGCATCGATTTGTCCATGGAACCGGAGCCGTCGATCACCAGGCCGAGGGCCATCGGGAGCAGCTCGGCGAACTCGAAGGCCGAGAGCTCCTGCGGGACGCCGTCTTCCAGCACCGTGAAGTCCCCCTTGGCGAGCCCCTTCGCGAATCGTCCCGCCTCGTCGAAGACGGAGACGTTCAGCTCGACCAGGTTCACCTCCACGCTGGCCACGAGCCGGTTGTCCCCTCGCAGCATCAAGAAGTCGGAGTACTCCATCCCCTCGAGGTCGAAGGCCGAGGCGCGCATCAGCGTCGCCCCCGCGATCTCGGCCGCCGGCACCGTCGTCCGGTAGGGGGGCGACGTCCACTCCGCGACCTTGCGGTCGTCGAGCCAGAGCTCGACCTTCTTCGCCGCCGCCCCGGCGATCGACTGGACCGAGACCTTCACCTCGGCGTCGGTTCTCCCCTTTGCCTTCGGAAGGTCGAGGACCCGCACGGCGAGCTTCGCTTCCTTCTCGTTCAGCGCCCAGGCGTCGGCGTCGACGAAGTTGCCGAGCTTGTCGAAGCCGAGGGCGCGGAGCGTCTGCTTTCTCGGGATCGTCCCCAGGTCGATCTCGACGGTGTAGGGCGGACGGTTGCGGGCGAGGATCAGCTTGTCGCCGAGGTGGAACTCGACCCGCGTGATCGGCGCCTTCGCCTCGCACTCGATCCTGAGGAGCCCCACCGGGACCTCGCGCGTGGGGGGCAGGAAGCGGAGCAGGTCCGCGGCCCCGGCAGGGACCCCGTCGCGATTGGCTTCCTCGAGGAGGATCGCCGAGGCCGTGACCGCCCCGGCGTCCTCCGCCCGGAATTCGGAGGTCATCTTCGGCACCGTCAGAGTCACCGCCCTGAGGGCCACCGCCTTTCCGGTGGCGGCCTCGAGCCGCAGGTTCAGCGAGACCTCGCCGGGAGGGAACGACCGAAGGAACGAGGCGGTCAGCGGCTTTCCGAGGTCCGCGTCGCTGAGATCGACGTCGACCGGCTCTCGAAACGTGTCCACGACCTCACCGGAGGCGCCCTTCGCCTCTCCCGCCACGAAGAAGGAATAGACGCGCGGGGCGAGCTTCGCCTTCTCGCGGAGGTCGGACCGCGAGAAGGAAAGGGTGAATCGGACGACCGTCTTCCCGGCGCTCGCCCCGAGGAACTGCTCGCGCAGCTCGAGCGGGATCGAGACGCCGAGCGCCTCACCGGCCGTCTGCTGAACGGGCTGGTTCGGCTGTCCACTGGCCGAGAGCGCCACGACGGCGGCGAGGACGACGAAGAGCGAAGAGACGACACGTCGCACGGAAAGGACCTCCCGTTGAGTGTTACGCAAGAACCGGGCTCCCGGGTGGGTCGTCGGGGACCTCCGGAGGGGACATCCGGCCGTCCCGTTCGTCGATCCGGAGCGCGAAGAACGACTCCACGGCCTCCAGGAACGCCTCGGGGTTCGGGAGCGACTGAATCCGGCGGCGCAGCTCTGTTCCCCTCGGGACGCCGTGCGTGTACCAGCCGGTAAACGTCTTCAGCTTCCCCATCATCCGCTTCGGGATGTCCTCCTCCGCCTCGCGGATCAGCCGGAAGTGCTGGAGGATGACGTCGCGCCTCTCCTCGAGGGTCGCCACGCGGTACGGCCGCCCGGCGAGGAGGTCGGCCGCCTGCCGGAAGATCCACGGGTTCTTCATCGTGGCGCGACCGATCATCACCGCGTCGCACCCCGTCTCCCGGAGCATCCTCGGGACGTCCTCGGGCGTCTCCACGTCGCCGTTTCCGACGACCGGGATCCGGACCGCCTCCTTCAGCCGGGCGATCCGGCTCCAGTCGGCCCGCCCCGTGTACATCTGCTTCGCCGTCCGCGGATGGAGGGCGACGGCGGCGACCCCTTCGCCTTCGCAGATCTTCCCGAGCTCGACGAAGTTGAGCGTCTCCTCCGTGATCCCGGCCCGGAACTTCACCGTGAGCGGCGTCGTCGGAAGCGCCTTGCGGCACGCCTCGATGATCCCCTTCGCGCGCCCGAGATCCCGCATCAGCCCCGCGCCGGCGCATCCCTTCAGGATCTTGTTCGCCGGACAGCCCATGTTGATGTCGCAGACGTCGACCCCTTCCTCCTCGACCCTTCGCGCCGCTTCGGCCATTCGAGTGGCGTCGGCGCCGTAGATCTGGATCGAAAGGGGACGCTCCTCGGGCTCCCACCGAAGGAGCCGCTCGGTCCGGCGGTTGCCGCGGGTCAGCCCCTCGGAGGAGACGAACTCCATCGTGACGAGACCGACGCCCCCCATCCGCCGGAGAAGCAGACGGTACGTCCCGTCCGTGATCCCCGCCATCGGCGCGAGGACGAGCGGCGGGTCGACGACGCAGGCGCGCGTCCCGGGGCTCTGGTAGACGAGTGGCATCGGAGAACGGGTGCGGGGCGAGGAGCCCCGCACCCGAAACCGAGATTACGTCAGCTGGCCGGCGGGGCCTGCGCGGCCGGAGCAGCCGGAGCCGCGGGAGGGGCCGCCGGGGCGGCGCTGCCGTCGACCTCGAAGAAACCCTGAGCGAGGGCAAAGGGCGCCTCGATCCGCTTCTCGCCCCTGTAGAGGGCGACGATGTAGCTGTGCTTGCCAGCCGGGAGGTTCTCCCATATGACGGGTGCCCAGGTCGTCAGAATCTGCTGCGGGTCCTGGTTCAGGCGGTAGACGATCTGGCAGGCCTCGGGATCGGTCGCCGGGCCCACCTTGCAGCCCGTGACGTAGACGTCGAAGAGGATCTTCGCCGCGTCGACGCCCTTGAACTTCCCGCGGGGGGCCCCCACGGTGACGGCCGGCTGGGCCAGGTCGAAGCCCGGCTTGCCGTTCTTCTCGGCCACGTGGAAGGTGACCGCGGCAAAGGCGCCGGCCTCGCGGATGGACTCCTGCCACGGCCTCTGGACGAAAGCGAGGAGGGTGTGCGTCCCCTTCGGCAGGGCCGGGAAGATCCAGGCCTTGTCGATCTGGTACCAGGCCGGCAGGACCCTGCCGTCGAGGACGAGCTGGACCTGCTGGCCTCTTCCAGTCGCTTCGTCCTTGAACGTCTCGAAGTTCTCGACCGTGACCTTCACCTCGACCCGCGCCCCCTTCGGCGCGGGCTGGCCTTCGACAGCCGCGGGCCACGGGATGACCTCGTCGGCCGTGGGCGAGACGATCTTCACCGTCACGGGTCCCTTCGGTCCCCGCCCGTCCGGGTAGCCGGGAATCGGCGACTTCGGATCGACCGGGGTCTGGCCCGCGAGCGGCAGCGTGGCGAGGATGGAGGAGGCGAGGAGGACTGCGTACGGCTTCATCTGCTGGCTCCTTGGAGAACGGTCCTACGTTCCGAGTCGACCCGGATGAGCCGGAAATGTAGCAGAGGATCCGTTCGCGGCGTGAGCCCGAATCCCGTGCGCGCTAACGCGACGGGCTGGCCTCGCGCCGGTACCCTTCCGGCACCCGGAAGTCCTCCGGGTCGATTCCGGCCCGGACGAGCGTCAACTCCACGTACGTCTTCGCTTCCGTGCCGTCCGCCTTCGGCACGGCGCGCTCCTTGCGGACGACGATGCCGTCGAGGGCAGGCGTCATCCAGTAGGTGGTCGTCGGGGAGTTGAACGCGTCGGGGCGGTCGGGGAAGCGCCAGATGTTGCAGGCGTTCCCGGCAAAAACAGCGTCCGATTCGCGGTAGTACTCCTTGATCCCCCGCCGGTTCGCTTCGGCGGCGTGGCTGAAGCCGGCCCCGAGCGGGAAGTCGTCGAGGTGCGCCAGGAGCGCCTCGGGCGTTCCGGCTCGATAGCTCTTCGTGGCCGGATTCACCTCGAAGACCTCCCCCCCGCCCTCTCGCGGATGAAGTAGGGCGCGTCTTCGGCTTCGGACGTCGACCGGCGGACCGCCTCGCCGCGGACCGCGAGCTGGAACCTCGCGAGCTCGGTGCCGCCTCCGCGGACGGTGATGATCCCCGCGTACCCGTCGGTCCTCGGCCGCGGGGGTGGCCCCATCAGCTTTCCGCAGGCGGCCATCAGGACCGGCGCCGCCGCGAGCAGGAGGACGAACGGGATTCGTGGTTTCAAGGCGCCCCCGTGATCGTCAGGCTGAGGAAATGCTGCATGACGCCGAGCGCGCGAAGCGTCACCCAGCGCGACAGGTCCCCTTCTCGCTCGAGAGGGACGGGAAGAGCCACGCCGACCGGCCGCTCCAGCTTCCAGCGGGCACGGTGGTCGGCACGGGCCACGAGGCGAGCCAGGGCGGTATCGACCTCGGGCGAGCGAAACGCGCCCGCGGCGGCGAGGGCGCGAAGGAGCTCGAGGAGGTCCGGCGTGTCGCCGACGCCGATCCCGGTCCTGGCCTGATCGTCCGTCATCGCTGAAAGCTCGACGTTCTTCGCGCGTTCGATGCAGAAAGTAATCGCGTTCTGGACGGCCGCCGACCGCTTCTCTTCCGCGATGGAGGTCAGGACGAGGAGGTCCCCCGCCACGCTCTCGGACACGTGGTCCGAGGTGACACGGCGGCGCGCGAGGTGGTCCACTGCGCTGAGGAGCCGTGGGTCGTCGCCGTAACCCAGGAGGAAGAGCGCCCGGCAGGCGGAGACGAAACCGCTGCCGACGACAGGGTTTTCACCCCTCTCGATGTCGACGATCACCCGCTCCCACCTCGCGAGGAGAAGGTCGGCGGCGCGCTGGAGCTCCGTCACATCGGCATCGCACCCCAGCTCGAGAAGGAGGAGGACGAACGACGTTCCGGGGTCGACGGCGGAGGCTGCAGCGGACGGTCCGCCCGCCGGGAGCATTCCGCGCAGCTGCGGGAGAGAGTCCTTGAGGAACGGATCGCGCACCAGGACCTGCCGAGCCTTCCGCCGCTCGATGTCCTTCGGCGGACGGTGGAGGAGATCGCGCAGGGCGACGTAGCGCGCCGCCGGACACTCCCGGGAGAGGAGCCAGTCGAGGGTCGAAAGCGGCACCGGAAACGCACCGGTCGGGAGGGTCCGCGTGGGTCGCGGGGTCAGCTCGCGACGCACCGTCGCGGGCATCGCGTCGGCGACGACGGCCGTCCGCGGCGCGGCGGACGGCCCCTCGCGCCGAACAACGGTCCCCGCTCCCTCACGTACGGGCCGCGGCGGCCCTGCCGGGCGAGCGCCAGGCCGGTCGTCCGGACGGTAGGCCGGACGATCCGGCCGAGGTCCTGAGGTTCGGTCGTCCCGGCGGAACGGCGGACGATCCGCGCGCGGTCCGCCAGGCCGGTCGTCCGGACGGTAGGCCGGACGATCCGGCCGAGGCCCTGAGGTTCGATCGTCCCGGCGGAACGGCGGACGATCCGGGCGCGGTCCGCCAGGCCGGTCGTCCGGACGGTAGGCCGGACGATCCGGCCGAGGCCCTGAGGTTCGATCGTCCCGGTGGAACGGCGGACGATCCGGGCGCGGTCCGCCAGGCCGGTCGTCCGGACGGTAGGCCGGACGATCCGGCCGAGGCCCTGAGGTTCGATCGTCCCGGCGGAACGGCGGACGATCCGGGCGCGGTCCGCCAGGCCGGTCGTCCGGACGGTAGGCCGGACGATCCGGCCGAGGCCCTGAGGTTCGATCGTCCCGGCGGAACGGCGGACGATCCGGGCGCGGTCCGCCAGGCCGGTCGTCCGGACGGTAGGCCGGACGATCCGGCCGAGGCCCTGATGTTCGATCGTCCCGGCGGAACGGCGGACGATCCGGGCGCGGTCCGCCAGGCCGGTCGTCCGGACGGTAGGCCGGACGATCCGGCCGAGGCCCTGATGTTCGGTCGTCGCGACGGAACGGCGGACGATCGGCGCCCCCTGGCCTCGGCCGGTCGTAGTGGCCGCCTGGCGCGCCGCCCTCGGCGCGCGGCGCAGGACGGTCGTCGCGCCGGAACGGAGGACGGGCGCCGGGCCGTGCCGGCGGACGTCCGGTGGGCCGCCTGGGCGGCCCGGAGCGTGAGCCCCCTCGCGGTTTCATCGTGCGCGAGGATAATCCCTCGCGGGATGAACGTCTTCCGAAGCGATCCACCCCTCGTCGTCGCCCGTCGCGGCTCGACCCGCGACGCCGTCGAGAACACCATCGAGGCCTTCGACCAGGCCGAGGCCGACGGCGCCGACGCGCTCCACCTCGACGTCCACCTCACCGCCGACGGCGAGGTCGCCGTATCCGCCGAGGCGGACGTCGTTCTCGGGAACAGGCGCCTTCCCATCTCGTCTCTCTACCTTTCCGACCTCCTGTCCGTCGCGCTCACGAAGGGCGAGAAGAGCGGCTCGGTGCCGCTGCTGCGCGACGTCCTGACGCGCTACGGCCACGACGGCCGCTTCCTCGTGGAGCTCAAGCCCGGCCCTGCGCCTCGACCCGGCCTCCTCGAGTTCCGGGTCGCCGCTCTCCTGACGCAGTTCAACGCCCTCGAGAGGAGCGTCGTCGCGAGCTCCGCCCCGGAACCGCTCAGGCGGATTCGCGAGGCGCAGCCCGCCCTCGAGACCGCCTTCTGCTACGACGGCACCGTCTACCGCCCCGAAGGACGCCTCTGGCCGAACCTGCCCAGCGGCTGCCGCGGCATCGCTCCCGCTGTCGCCCTCGCCTCTGAACGCCTCTTCGCCGAGGCGAAGGCCGAGGAGGTCGCCGTTCACGTCTCGCCGGTGAACGACCCCGTGGAAGCCGTCCGTTTCGCCCACCTCGGCGTCGCCTCCGTCGTGACCGACGACGTCCCGGCCATCGTGACTGCACTGCGCGCGGCCGGGCTCGGTCGCCCGAACGCGCTCGCTCCCACGCCAGCGGAGTAGTCGAGGGAACCCGGGCGCTTCGGCCCACCGGCCGGTCGCTCCGAACCCCCTCCACCGGCGGTCGTCCGCTCCCTTTCAGCCCGCGGCGCGCTCCTCGAGGTCGATCTCCCCGTCCCCCTCGAGGGCGAAGCGGCCGCGCATCACCGGGACGAGGCGCACGCCGTCCACCAAGACGCAGTCGTCGGACGGCGCCGATTCAACGTCGCGCGCGGGAAGCGGAAGGCTCGCGGCCAGGCTCAGCAAGGCGCGTCGCTCCCGCCGGGCCCGGGCGTTCATCCTCCACCCCATCCTCCGTCGGCCTCGGTGTCCCCCTTCTTTGGCCGCCCTTCGCCGTGGATGGGTCCCGCTCATTCGCCGGGTGAACGAAGTCGGCCCGCTCCTATGTCCCCGCTGCCAGGGCGTCCTGCGCGTGGTCGCCTTCATCACCGATGGCCGCGTCCTCCGCCGCATCCTCGACCATCCTGGCGCCTCGGCTCCCGGTGCGTCCCACGGCCGCGCTCCGCCTCTCTCAGCCGCCCTGGTTCCCGCTTCCCTCTGATCCCCCGGACGGCCGGGGCCGATGCCCCCACGTGCGAGCCAGGCCCGAGACCGCCTCGGCCACGGCTCGACGCCGTGACACTCGCATCATCTTCTCGGGAGATCGCTCAGAGACTGCGCCGGCCTGCCGGGAGGCCTCGCCCTGGGGGAGCGGCGCCGCCGCGGCACCGCTCCCCCAGGGCGTTCTCGCTCGTTTGAGCCCGATCCGACTCTCTCCCGCACTGCCTTGAAGATCAAGACTCCCATCTCCCAAATCAAAAGTCCGATCTTCCCGGTCGATCCCCGAGGGCCAGCTGGCGCCGCCGCTCGGCCTCGCGGACCACGTCGGCCCCGCGCCGCGGCCGCTCGCCGAGCTGAGAGGCCGCCCCGTCCTCCTCTTCCTCTTCCTCTTCGCGCGCTGGTGCGGCGACTGCAAGGCCGAGGCCCCCGCCCTCGCGGGCCTCGCCGCCGCCCACGGCCCGAGGGGCCTCGCCCTCGTCGCGGCGACGCGGCTCTATGGTCCGGGTGAGGACGGCAAGCCCGCCACGCCCGCCGAGGAGAAGGAGCTCGTCGAGAAGACCTGGCGCGAGGCGTATCCCGGCCTCGAGGAGATCCCGGTCGTCGTCGACGCCGGGACGATGGAGGCGTACGGCGCCTCGGCCACGCCGACATACGTCCTCGTCGACCGCAAGGGCGCCGTCCGCCTCTACGCGCCGACGCGGCTCGCCGAGAGCGAGCTCTCGCGCCGGATCGAGGAGCTCCTGGCGGAGGAGCCGTAAGCGGCGCGGTCTCCCGCCGGGCCCTACTCTCGCCTCAGCCTTCCGGTGCGGCCTCTTCGGCCTTCCTGTCGCTCGCGGACGGGCCGAAGCCCCACCGATCGCGCAGGCGCTGACGGAAGCGGTCCCTCTCCTCGGGTGTCATCGACTCGCAGCGCCCAGCCACGCGGCGGCGAACGCCCGAGCTGGAGCCTCGGAACCCGGATCCGCCGAAGAGGATCCGGCAGAGCGCGAGAAGGCCGAGAGCCTGCCAGAAGGTGACCTCGCGTCAGCCGAAGAGCGGCGGCAGCAGCCAGTTCCACAGCTGCCGGACGATCTCGCCGCCGAGGGCGACGAACAGCAGGCCGCCGAAGATCGCGAGCGGCACGAACAGCATCCATCTCTTTCTCATGTTCCTTCCTTCATCCCTTCGTGAATTCGTCGTGGACGGCCCTCAGACGTCTGCGCAGGTGCAGCACGGCGTAGCGCTTCCGTGAGAGCAACGTGTTCACGCTCACGCCCGTCTCCGCGGCCATCTCCTCGAAGCTTCGCCCTTCCGGCTCGTACCAGACGAACACCTCCCGCTGCTCCCGGGGCAGCTCGGCGACGGCCAGCTCGAGCTCCCCGAGGAGCACGTTGCGGGCGTACCGGGCTTCCGGCCCGGCCTCCGGCGAGGGGAGGAGCTCTTCGAGCCCCGGCGGCTCGTCGTCCTCGTCGTCCGCCACGGGACCGGCCGCCTCGCCGGAGCTCTCCGGACCCTTCCTGCGAAAGAGATCGGTGATTCGATTCCGGGCCACTCGAAAGAGCCAGCCCGTGACGTGCTCGATCGGCATGAGAAGGCGGTTCGCCTCCACCAGCTCGTAGAGGACCTCCTGCAGGATGTCCTCGGCGTCGCGCGTGTCCGGCACGCGCCCGCGGATGAAGCCGTACAGCCGGGACCGTTCCCGGCGGACCACCTCGGAGATCCGCTGGTCCTCTTCGCGTGTCATCGGGTCCAGGAGGTGCCGCATGAGCGCCTCCGCCGTAGAACGCGCGATCCGCTGGTCCTCTTCGCGTGTCATCGGGTCCAGGCTCGCCGCGTCTCGCACCTACCGTCGTAGACGGGCGAGCCGCGTGGATATTGTGGGACGACTCGCCGAACCCCGCTCAGGGGTAGACGCGGACGAGCGCCCCGGACGCCACCAGCGACGTGAACTGCTGCTCGAGCGACGTCGCGAAGGCCGGATCGCGGACGATCGCCCCCGCCTCGATGTTCCGCGCGTGGGCCGCCTCGGTGAAGTTCGCCGAGGTGACGAGCGCGGTGTGGCCGTCCACGACGATGACCTTCGCGTGGATCACCCCGCGGTCCTCGCCCTTGTTCGCTAAGGAGCGCCGGTCGTAGTAGAGCTCCGGCTCCCGTGGTCCGGGCCAGTTCTTCTTCAGGAACTCGCGGAAGTAGTCCCGGGCCACGGCGTCCGGCTCGAAATCCGTCCCCGGGGGATGCGGCACGTTCAGGAACAGGAGGACGTGCAGGCTCGGCAGCTCCTCCATCCTTCTCGCGAGGGGTTCGAAGACCTCCCGGCCCAGGTAGACCGCGTAGGTCGAGATCAGAATCGTCCGGCTCGCCGTCGCGAAGAGCTCCCTCGCCACGACCGACGTGTCCCGGCTCTGGCTGCCCGGGGTCTCGGGGCCCGTCCAGACGAGCTCCACCCGGTCGGCCGCGGCCTCCTTGTGCTTTCGCTCGAGAGCCACCGCCCGGACGACCTCGGCGATCTGCCGGGTCGTCATGCCGGTCGCGTGCAGGCGGTCCAGCTCGCCCGAGAGCCGCGAGAGGTCGACGTTCGAGACGTGCCTCCCCAGGACGCCGGGGGTGAAGGGACCGGTGAGCTTTCCCGCCGCCAGGGCCTTCGCGATCGTCTCGAGCGCGGGCCGGGAGACGCCCGTCCAGTGCCCCGTCACAGGTCGCCCTCGCCGAGGAACTCCGCTCCCGCGCCGAGGACCGTCGGGACGACGAGCGCCCGGTCGAGGAAGTCGTTGCGGTTCTCGCAGCTCGGCTCGGAAACGAGGAGGCACCCGTGGCAGGCGGCGCCCGAGAGGAACCGCTCCTCCTGGCCGCTGTCGGGCCGGTGCATCGCGCAGACCGGGTCGTTCGAGCAGAGCCGCCCCATCTCGAGCGCACGGCGAAGGTGCCGGTCGAGATTGCGGCCGACGTCGATGAGCCCGCCGAGCGTTCCTTCCGCGTCGGGGCTCGAGGTGTAGAGGAGCATCCCGAAGGCGCCCTCCCCCACGTAGATCCGCTCCCGGATCGAGCTCGTGGCGTAGCCGCAGTCGAGCGAGATCGCCGTCAGGAGGAGGTGGGAGAGCGAGTGGAGGAGGAGGTACGGAAGGCCCGGGAACGGGGCATTCGGCTTCTTGTGCGCCGTCTTCCACGACTCGAACCCCGCCGCCAGCTGCTTCCCCCGCTCCTTCACGGCGGCCCGCTCCAGCCACGCGGCGACCCGCTGGGGGTCGAGAGCCAGGAAGACCCCCTCTCCGCGGTTCTCCACTGCCGGCACCCACCTCACCTCGGCCGCGAGGGGCGCCGACCTCACGTCGAGCGAGAGCTCTCCGTCGATGTCGGCCGTCTGCGCCTCGAGCCGCGTGAAGCCGACGAGGGCCGACACCTCGCGCAGGCGGTCGACGAGGACGACCCGGTCGATCGCCCGGAGCGGCCCCGATTCCCGGTTCACGAGGAGGCGGCGGGCCAGGAAGTCGACGCCCCCGTGGAACTCCTCCCCGAGCTTCTCCTTCACGGAGAGAAGCGTCGCCAGCTCCAGCTCCTTGATCTTCTGCATCGGCGCGGCCCCGCCCGCCTTCCGGCGCTGGATCTCGGCCCAGACCTCTTCCTCGGAGAGCCCTTCGAGCGCCTCCTTCACGGCCGGCCGCTTCCGTTCCTTCGCAAGGTCCGAAGGCTCGTCCACCTGCGAGAGGAAGTTCTCCCACACCTTCGCCACGGCGTCGCGGACGACCATCCCGCGGTCGGGGAGGGAGATGACGCTGAGCACCTGGGAAAACCAGGCGTCGCTCGCCGAGCGGACGAGGAGGCGGCTCGACTGGAGCTTCCCTCCCTCTCCGCCGCACTTCTCCCCTCCGTGCCTCCCGAGCCAGGGGCGCCTCCCGAGGCACATCCCGAGGTTCTCGGCGCCTCGCCGCGTCGCCTGCGCCATCGACCTCTCCGCGCCGCACTCGCAACCGACGATGACGTCGGCGTGGTCTCCCGAGGAGCCCCGCTCCTCCATCCACCCCGGCCGCGCGCACTCGCCGCGGTACATGTGGATGAAGCCCCGCCAGTCGATGTCGGCGAGGTGCCCCAGGGTGCACGCCTGGACGAAGCGGACCGGGATGGCCGGCACCTTCTTCCCGTCCACCTCGTACTTTCCCTTCGTGAGGCTCTCGAGGTGCACGAGCGGCCGCTTCTTCGCGCGCACCTGCACGACGAACCACTCGGGAAACTGGAACGCCGGCACGCCGCTCGGGGCGCTCTTCTCGTCGTCCGCGACGGCCGGCGGCCCCTTCAGGGGAACGGGCTTCGAGAGGTCGAGCGCCGCCGCGACCTTCTGCGACAGCCGCTCTTCCACGATGACCGGCATCTCGGACGCCGGGAACCAGGAATCGAGGCCGCTCACGACGACCGAGTGCGTCGGGAGGTCGACCATCGCACCGGGCCCATACGTGCGGATGAGCTGGCTCCGGCGGATCTCGCCGTGGTGCTTCCTCACGCCTCGCTCTCCTCGGGCCCGGCCACGGGCTGGTTGTCGAGGCGGCAGAAGAAGAGCCCCACGCTCGGCTCCACGTCGCGCATCGAGCGCTGCGCGCGGAACTTCTTCATGTCGGGGTCGGTCGCGAGCTCGGGGTCCAGCGGGTCGCGCAGGAGCGCGAACGCGTTCGGCGGCCCGTTTCGCTCCCGCGCCTGGTAGGCGAGCTTCACGCCCTTCTCCCGCTTGTCGCGCGCGAGGACGGCCCAGTTGTCGAGGAGGTCGTCCACGAGGCTCTTCACCCTCTTCCGGAGGGCCTCGAGCTCCTCGACGCCCTTCGACGGGTCGTGCCCCGCGGCCCGGTCGGCCAGCGCCTCCGCCACGAAGCCCGCGTCCTTCCGGCGGGCCTCCATCGCGGCCGCGCCACCGGCGGTCGAAAGCTCCGGCAAGCCGTGCCGGGCGAGCGCCACGGCCACGGCCGCGACGCCCCGGTCGAGCGCCCGCGCCGAGAACGGCGTCACGCTCGTCGCCTCCACCGACCGGTCGAACGACGCGTGGTACGCCTCGAAGCGCTCGTAGTGCGACCGGTCGCGCGGGCGGTGGACGTTCTGGAGCGTCACGACGAGGCCGGGGTGCGTGTCGTCGCGGCCCACCCGGCTCGTCGCCTGGATGTACTCCGACGTCGTCTTCGGCTGCCCGAGGACGACCATCAGCCCGAGCCGCGTGATGTCGAGGCCCACCGAGATCATGTTCGTCGCGAGCGCGACGTCCACGTGCTCCTCGTGATCGCAGGGGCGGGAGAGCCTCTCCTTGGCGCGTGCCACCTTTGCCGTCGACTCGCGCGACGTCAGCTCCACCACTTCCTGCCGGGTCGACCGGTCCCGGAACGTCCCGGCCCCCTCCCCCACGCGCCGCCGCTCCCCGTAGCGCGCGGCCCGCGCCGCGACCTCGTCCTCCACGATCCGCCGCGTGCCGCCCAGCTCGCGCAGGCTCGAGAAGTAGCCGAGGAGGCTCATGGACGGGTCGGCGGGGTTCTTCTCGCCCAGCGCCCTTCCGCCCGCCTCGTCGTAGAGCCGCTGCGAGGCCCCGAGGAGCGCGAGGTACGACCGGAGGACGAGCACCTTCAGGCTGCGCCCCTGGGCCGAGAGGCCGATGGACGTCCGCGGCTCCTTCTCCGAAACGGGAACCGTCCTGGCGAAAAACGAGTCCCGCCGGTCCGGTCCGGGAGGCGGGAAGACCGAGACCGACTGCCGGCCGAAGAGCGCCCTCACCTGCGCGTCCGCCCGGCGGATCGTCGCCGTCGAGGCGACGACCTTCGGCGAAATCCTCCGGCCGCCCTCCTCCCGCGTCGAAAGCCTGTCGATGGCCACCTCGTAGAGCCCGGCCATCGTCCCGAGCGGCCCGGAGATGAGGTGCAGCTCGTCCTGGATGATGAGCTCGGGCGGCAGGAGCCCCTTCTCGAGCTTCGCTCCCCTTCCCGGGTCGCACGGCCCGTGGAAGCCGTCCCTGTCGTGCCGGTCCACCTTCCCGAAGAGCGCGCCGACGTCGCCCAGCCACGGAAGGCTCGCGAACTTGTCCACCGTGGCGATGAGGAACGCCGGGAGCCGTCGGTAGATCGCCTCGTCCACCGTGAGGATCGGGAGAGAACGGTTGCCCGTGAACTCGCACCGGCGGTTCAGGCAGACGACGCGAAGGTCTACGGGTCTGTCTGCGTTCGGCAGGAGCGAAAACGACAGCGGCCCGAACGCCGTGCCGCACCAGGGGCAGCTCTCGAGCGGGATCGGCGGCGGCCAGCGCTTGCTGTCGTTCTTGTAGCGCAGCGTCTTCGTCCTCGCCGTGTTCTCGTCGGCGTCGCCCTTCATTCCCATCCGGTTCGGAGTGGCGGCCCGCCCCACCCAGAGCCCCACCTCGAAGGGCCACGGCCCCAGCCCGGCCGGGTCCGCTTCCCTCTCCAGCTCGAGGGCGCAGACGAGCGCCGCCACGCGCCCGAGCTGGTCGAGCGTGAGGAGGCGGAGCGTGTAGCGCATGAGCACCGCCACGCCGGCCGAGGAGAGACCGGGGCTGCGAAGCCGGCGCAGGACCATCGTGAACGCGGCGAGGCCCAGATAGGCCTCGGTCTTGCCGCCGCCCGTCGGGAAGAAGAGGAGGTCGACCGCGCCCCGGTCGTCCGACTCCGGCTCCGCCATCCCGCCCAGGTTCATCAGGAGGAAGGTGAGCTGGAACGGGTACCAGGTCGGCGCGTCCGATTCCTCCGGCTTCACGCCCCGCATCCGCGCCGTCCGGCGCCGGGTCGCGCGCGCCATCGCCCGGTTCGCGTCCTGGAAGGCCCGGAAGATCTCCGGGTCACCAAGCAGTTCGATGCCGGCCGCGATGCGCCGCGACACGTGCTCCGCCTCGTCGAGCAGCACCCGCGCCGTCTCCTCGCGGCGCCCCTCGAGCGCCGCCTTGCGCTGGTTCGCGATCCACTCGGTGTAGCGGGCGGGGAACGGCGCGAGGGCCGCCCGGAGCGCGTCCGGCCCCGGCATCTCCGCCAGCGCCTCCATCCGAAGCTCCACTCCTCCAGCGCTTTCAAGGTGACCGTTTCCTTTGTGGCCGGCGGCCGCAACCCGCATGGTGAGTGGTTTTCCGCGTCTGGGAAGAACTGAAGCTGCCCGTCACGAAGGCCGGAAAGCCAATGGCAAGCGCCTGTTCTTACGGTAAGTCACCAGTTTACAATACTTTACCACCTTGAAAGGGCTGATCGGACGGCCTGAAGCTCGTCGTCACCGCGCGGCCGGCGGACGGGATGGAGAAGCTCGGGCTCGCGGCGGGGACGCGGAGCGTTTCGGTCTTCGTCGTGAACGACCGGCCGCCGGCGCCCGAGGATCGAAAGGACGAAGCGCTGGCGTTCCAGGTGGGCCTCGCGCTTCGAGGGAAGGAGCCGTTCGTCCCCCGGCCGCACACGACGGGCCTCGGCTCGGACGACTGGGACGAGCGGACGGCCGACCTCCAGTACCGCGACGTCGTGGAGCTGGCCGTTGGGCACGGGGTGTCGGCGCGGGCGGTCTTCGAGAGCGGCGGCGTCTGCCGCGAGGTGAGGACGGAGTGGGTGCCGCGCGCCGAGGTGGAGAAGGTCGAGCCGACGCTGCTTAGAGGAGTGGAGCCAGCGCTTTCAAGGTGACCATTTCCTTTGTGGTCGGCGGCCGCAACCCGCATGGTGAGTGACTTTCCGCGTCTGGGAAGAACTGAAGCTGCCCGTCACGAAGGCCGGAAAGCCAATGGCAAGCGCCTGTTCTTACGGTAAGTCACCAGTTTACAATATTTTACCACCTTGAAAGGGCTGGCCTCATAACCGCAGCGTTCGGTCGAAGAATACGGTCATCACCTGAAACGGGACCGCCGGGGGATCGTGCACGACGTGGGGTCTCCGCCCGTCGCGCTCGGCGCCGAAGTGAAACCTCGTCAGGCCGGGACGTGC